>SVJH01000014.1 GCA_015069095.1 Oscillospiraceae bacterium
TAAAATTTACAAAAGGGTACCTATTTTGTAAATTTTATTTTATCTATTTGAATACATTTTTTCATAATAATCCTGATACTCGCCAGAGATTATTTCTTCCCACCATGATTTATTTTCAAGATACCAGTTAACTGTCTTTACAATTCCGTCATCAAACATTGTATCCGGCTCCCAACCTAAGTCATTTTTGATCTTTGTAGGATCAATAGCATAACGAAGGTCGTGGCCTTTTCGGTCTGTAACATATGTAATTAAATCTTCACTTTTTCCTAAAAGTTCAAGAATTTTTCTTACAATGTATATATTTGTTTTTTCGTTATGACCGCCGATATTGTACACTTCGCCAACTTTTCCATCGTGAATAATCATATCAATTGCTTTGCAGTGGTCTTCAACATAAAGCCAGTCGCGAACATTTAGTCCTTCGCCATAGACAGGAAGTTTTTTGTTATTTAGTGCATTTGCAATCATAAGCGGAATAAGTTTTTCCGGAAAATGATAAGGTCCGTAATTATTTGAACATCTTGAAATAGTAATTGGAAGTCCAAAAGTTCTGTGGTACGCCTGAACTAAAAGGTCGGCACTCGCCTTACTTGCACTGTACGGACTTGAAGTGTGTATCGGTGTTTCTTCTGTAAAGAATAAATCAGGTCTGTCAAGCGGTAAATCGCCATAAACTTCATCTGTTGATACCTGATGGTATCTTTTAACGTTGTATTTTCTTGATGCATCCATAAGTGTTTGTGTACCAAGAATATTTGTTTTAAGGAATATTCCAGGATCTTCTATTGAACGGTCAACATGGCTTTCTGCAGCAAAGTTAACAACAATGTCAAATTCTTCCTTTTCAAATAAGTCAAACACTAATTCTCTGTCGGCAATATCGCCTTTTACAAACTTGAATTTAGGATTTTTAAGTGCGCCATCGAGTGTTTTTAAATTTCCGGCATAAGTTAAAGCATCAAGACAAACAATATCGTAATTTGGGTGTTTGTCAAGCATATAATAAACAAAATTTGAGCCTATAAATCCCGCACCGCCTGTTACAAGTATCTTCATTTTTATTCCTCCAAAAGTGATAATAAATACTTACCGTAATCTGTCATTTTAAGTTCATTGCCAATTGATTTAAGTTTTGCATCGTCAATAAATCCGCGACGCCATGCAATTTCTTCAATACATGATATGTACATTCCCTGAACAGTCTGAACTGTCTGAACAAACTGACTTGCCTGAAGCATGCCTTGAGGAGAGCCCGTGTCAAGCCATGCCATACCACGATTGAAAAGTTGAACTTTAAGTTTGCCGCGTTTTAAATATTCATTATTTACAGCAGTAATTTCTATTTCGCCGCGTGCTGACGGTTTAATATTTTTGGCAATTTCAACAACATTATTATCGTAAAAATAAAGTCCCGGTACTGCATATTTTGATTTTGGATTTTCCGGTTTTTCTTCAATAGAAACTACGTTGTGGTTTTCGTCAAATTCAACAACACCAAATGCTCTTGGGTCGCTTACAGGATATCCAAAAATTGTAGCACCTTTGTTATTTTCAATTGCGTTTCTTAGTGTTCTTGTAAAGTTTTGTCCGTAAAATACATTATCACCAAGTACTAAACAAACACTGTCGTCGCCAATAAATTCTTCGCCAAGAATAAAAGCGTCTGCAAGACCTCTTGGGCTTTCTTGCACTTTATATGAAATATTAAGTCCCAGTCTTTCACCATTTCCGAGAAGTTTTTCATACATTGGTGTATCTTCAGGTGTTGAAATTATTAAAATATCACGGATAGATGCTAAAAGAAGTGTTGAAAGCGGATAGTATATAAGCGGTTTATCATAAATCGGCAAAAGCTGTTTTGATACCGTTTTCGTCATTGGATAAAGTCTCGTTCCTTTTCCACCTGCTAAAATTATACCTTTCATTTTTCCACCTCACACATTTAATATTATATCACAAATTAAATCTACATCTTCACTTGTTAAGTCGGCATACAATGGAAGTGTTAAAACCTCACTTGCCGCCTTTTTAGCAATCGGTGTACTTTGCAATGTAAATTTTCCTTTATAACATTCAAATTCATTTGTTAACGGATAAAAATATTTTCTTGCAAATATTCCGTTTTCTGAAAGTTTTTGTGCTATTTCATCTCTTGAAGCACCAAAAACATCTTTATCGAACATTACAGGAAAATATGCATAATTATGTGTAACACCTTTCTGCTCTTTCCATGCTGTAATGCCTTTTATGCCATTTAGTCTTTCCATATATCTTTGAACAGCTTTTTTACGTTTTTCAATTTCTTTATCTACGTGTCTTAAATTACAAAGTCCCATTGCTGCCTGAAACTCATTCATTTTTGAATTACCAGCAATTTCAGTGTAATTTTCACTGTCTTTCATACCAAAATTCTTTTGTATCTGAAGTTTTTGTGTAAGAGTATCATCACTATATGTTACACATCCGCCTTCTATTGTATTAAATACTTTCGTCGCATGGAAACTGAACATCGATGCATCACCAAAAGAGCCAATGCCTTTATTACCCACTTTAACACCAAAAGTATGGGCAGCATCATAAATGACTTTTAAATTATGCTTTTTTGCAATTTTCTCTATTTTTTCAACATCACATACGTTTCCGTATACATGAACAGGAATTATAGCCGACGTTTTTTCTGTAATAAGGCTCTCGATTTTGGATGCATCCATCGTGTAATCTTCAGGATTTATATCACAAAATACAGGTGTTAAACCATTTCTTACAATTGCCTGTGTTGTAGATGCAAAAGTAAACGGAGTTGTAATAACTTCACCTGTTAAATTAAGCGATGCAATTACAGCTTCAAGTGCAAGATGTCCGTTTGTAAAAAGCGAAACATTTTTGCACAAAAGATAATTGCAAAGGCTTTCTTCAAGTTCGTTGTGCTTTGCTCCCATATTTGTAAGCCATCTCGAATCCCAAAGTGGCTTTATTTCTTCTATGTATTCTTCAAATGAAGGCATTGAAGAACGTGTTACATTTATTTTCATATTTTTACCTTCGTTCTTTTTTGTTTTATATTATGCTTGTACAATAAATAACTCTTTATAAGCCATAATATCTTTTTTTGTTTCAAGAATCTCTTTTTCAACAGGCATATTTTCAGCCCAGTTAACTATTGCCAAGGGCAAATTACATCCTGCAAGATGACTAAACGGATAACCTCCGCCAAAACGTGCATTCATTTCCAATATGTAAGGCTTGCCATCCACTAAAAACACATCACAATCCATATTAGCAATATGTTTCATTTTTTGTGCAAGTTTCTTTGTTTCATCAAATATAATATCATTTTTAGCAATATGTGCTATGTCTGTTTCTCCCGCACGCATCGCTATTTTTTTCTTGATAATTGAATTTTGAAAATTACCATTTAAATCGTTTATAATATCTACACCGTACTCCTGACCGTCCAGACATTCCTGATACAAAATCTGTTCATCTAAATCAACAGACGATGATTCATATTTCAAATAAGAACGGCTAATTACTCTGCTATTGCGTCTGTAATAATAAAGAAGCGCCATTTCATCTTCGGCTATTGACATACCTATTGAACCGCATCCAAAACGTGGTTTTATTATGATAGGATACTTAAGTTGTCCGCTATCAAGTGCCAAGATTGCATTTTGTAACGATTTGTAAGTTTTAGGTACGTTGAATCCGTGTTCTTTTAAGAATAAATAAGTTTTCCACTTATCATTACATATTTCTATAACTTTTTCATCTGATACAATAACCTTTGTACCAATTTTTTCAAATTCCTGCTTATTTTTTGAAAGAACAAGAAGGTCAATATCAAAAAGCGATATTAAAACATCTATTTTATTATTTTTACAATAATCAAGTAAAAAGTCTATGTAGCCATCGTCATATATAAGAGGAGATAACACAGCATTATCTGCATATTTAAATGCAACTGTTTTATCATCGGAATTACAAACATGAACTTGTCCGTTATCTCCAAGTACTTCTTTAAAATACTTTACCATATAAGCACGTCTGCCCACAGACGTTAAAAGCACATTCATTTTTAAATTCTCCCTTATATTTTAAGTTTAAGTAACCAATCATCAGGCCTTTTTAAATCTGTTTCTTTTTTAAATCCATTTTTCTCATAAAGTGCAATTGCACTAAAATTTGTTTTATGCGTATAAAGACTTACCGTTTTAAAATCCATTTCCTTTAAAGTTTTAATACATTCACTTAATAGTCTTTTAGCAATTCCTTTTTTTCTGTGTGATTTTAAAACACCTAAAACTGACACATACGATGTTTTTGTTTCTTTATCATTTGCATAAAATAATATTGCACCGCAGATTGTATCACCATCAAATTCCGCTAAAACTATTCCAAGGCTTAGTACCTTTTTTGAGAACTCAAAAAGATTAACTTTTTCACTTAACGGAATTGGAAAATCATTATCTATTTCATTTAAAAAATTGTTTAGTTTTTCTAAATATTTTTCATCAAGTTTTTTAATCATTTTTTCTTCACTAACTTTTTCACAAAATCTAACAAATACTCAAAACTTTCAAGATGAAATACCTTTGAAAGTCCGATGTATATAACTCCTCCTAATGTAACCTGGATTACCAGTATAAAAATTACATTTATATTAAGAAACTGTACTAAAATTACAATTATCCCCATTACTGCCGAAATTAGCATTGCAGGAAGCATATCCTTAATCTGGTCAATATATGAATAGTTTAAAAGTTTTTTATTTGGCCATGCATTAATAATCTGACTTGTAAAAGTAGTTACAATCAAACTGTATGCCATTGCCATTACACTGTGGCGCATTGTTACTAAAACAAAAAGAATTCCAATTGTTTTTTTAATAATTTCAAGTTTTAAAAACATATCGCTTCTTCCCATTGCTTTTATCGCATTTAAGTTTGCAGTATGAATAGGATAAAAAGCATATGTAATACAGTACACAATCATAAACGGCACACAAGGGAGCCATTTTTCAGTTAATAGAATAGTAACAATAGACTTAGAACACACTGCCAGACCAATCATAAGCGGAAACATAATATATGTACTTGTTTTTATTGCGCGTCTCGTCATTGCCCTTACTTTGTCTTTGTCATCCTGACTTGATGACATAACAGGAAAAAGGACACTGTCAATAGATGAATTTACATTTGTAACAATTAGCGAAGGAAAATGTTTTCCTTTATCAAAAAATGCCAAATCACTTCTTGAATAAAACTTTCCAATAATAAGCTGTCTTAAATCGTTGTATCCAGTTTCTAAAAGAGCAGACACCAAAAGTTTCCATCCATAAGAAAACAGACCTTTTAGTCTTTTAAACGAAAACACAAATTTTGGTCGCCATTTTATAGTTATCCACAAAATTACAGTTCCTGTTGCAAGATTAACAAGCATCTGTGCAACTAATGCCCACACTCCAAATCCTAAGTACGCCATCGCTATACCAACAATTGCTGCAAATATTGTTCCGCCTATTGTTGAGTAAAAAAACTTTTTAAACATCATATGTTTTGAAACATACGCCTGCTGAACATTTTTAACACCTGAAATAACAAGCATCAAACTTACAACTCTTACTATAGGCACAAGTTCAGGCATATTGTAAAATGATGCAATAAGCGGAGCAGCAAAATACATACAAATGTACAAAACTGTACACATAAAAATATTAAAGAAGAATACTGTTGAAAAATCAACATCATCAGCATCTTTTTTTTGTATCAATGCATTCCCAAGACCGCTGTCAACAAATACTTGCAAAAATGTTGTAAAAACAGTAACAAGCGCTACTGTTCCGTAAACTGACGGATCTAAAAGTCTGGCAAGAATTACAGATACTACAAGTGTTACACCCTGAGCTCCACAACGTTCAAAAAAACGCCATAGCATATTCGAAAATACGTTTTTATTGTCCACGATTATTATTCCTCCATCAGTAATGTTTTAACTTATCACGAATTTTTATAATAAAAGGAAACCAAATACATACATTTATATAAGTTCTTTCTTTAAATGACAATAAATGCCTGTATTTCTTTTGTTTCATTTGTTTATATTCTTTTAACCTTCTGAGTTTTCTTAACTCATGTTTTATTATAAGATCACTTATTATTTTGTCATATTTATAATCTGTTTCCTTATTTAACATTTCAAGTGACTTTATAAGCAAGTCTATATACTTAACAAATTTTTCATTATTCTCTGAAACGGATACTGTCCACGAATTTTTTGCCATAACTCGATACACAGACATACACTCATTTAAATACAACATACCCCCGCGTAAACTTCCGTGTATCTGTAAAGAATAATCATACTTTCTGATTTTTCTGAATTCCGGCATATTTAAATTTATATCACTGCGATACATTATTGAATTTGTGGCAACATAACCACCACCACCTTTTATAACTTGTCCTACAGGTATAACTGTATCTTTATCAGCAGGTTCAAGGTATTCTATGTGTTCTTTTGTATCGGCCTTTACAGTTTCCGCTTTATGTGTACATATATCGACTTCCGGATGTGCTTCAAGCGCATCATACTGTTTTTGAAGTTTCATAGGATCTGTCCAATAATCATCGCCTTCGCAAATAGCAATGTACTTTCCTTTTGCCCTTTCATACTGAAGTTTTGATACTTCCCCTGTACCTTTTGAATATTGATTTTCTGTCTGATATATAGGTTTTATTAAATCTGGATACTTTGCTTCATATTCACGTATGATGTCAGCTGTTTTATCAGTAGATGCATCATCATGAACCAAAACCTCAAATTTGAAATTTGTTTTTTGCATAACAAATCCTTCCAAAGCATCTCTGATATAGGTTTCCTGATTGTAAGCATTACATACAACGCTAACAGCAATATCCATTATTGTTTCTCCTCCATTTTACTTTTTTTCATATTCTTCAACTCAACAAGCAGTGTTTTAACCATAATCCACATATAATACAAACTGGTTTTAAGTTTTAGCGGAGATTTTATTGTTGCCTTAAACCACAAACCAAATGATTTTTTGTACTGCTTTGCTTTTATACTGTACGGTAATAATCCGAATAGTCTTACACTATACACACTTGAATGGTTCGACAAATAAGCCATATTCTTTTCTATTATTCTTTCCAATCCATTAACTTTTTTCAACGGATTTTTAGTTATTTGTTCTCCTTCATGAAAGTAGTACGTACACAAAGGTTCATCAACATATCCAACATCATACTTTTCAGCTAATCTCAGCCACACATCGTAGTCCTGACCAGATTGCATAAGCGGGTCAAACCCGCCTATTTCTTTTAAATACGATGTTCTTAAAACAGGAAACGATGTAGAACCAATATAGTTTTCAAATATAAGAGTATCAAACACTTTTCCTGTAAAAACTTTAGGATTATGAAGAGTTTTTTTACCTGTAATTTCATCAATGACTTCGCTGTTACAATACACTAAAGCTATATCATCATTTGTAAAAGCTTTGATCATTTTCTCAATTTTTGTAGGTTTCCACTCATCATCGTCATCTAAAAATCCTATATATTTACCATTGGATTTTTCCAATGCTGTATTTCTGGCAACGCACGCACCCATGCATTTTTCGTGCGGTATATATGTTACGTTTTGTAAAGCGTAACTTTCTACCATAAGTTGCACATCTTTTCTGTGTTCCCAGTCAGAAGGACTATCGTCTACTACAAACACCTCTATATTTTTGTATGTCTGATTTAATATACTTTTTAAAGCACGTTCCACTATTTCCGGAATTCTTTTATGCGTTGTAATCGCACAAGTTACCAAATCCATTATAATTACTCCTTAACAATACTTTCACCTGATAAATTTATTAGTTTACCCAATTTATAATCCCATTCTTCTGGTTCAAATGGTACTAAACCATTCCAGTGGGAAAAGGTAATTTCTCCAAAATAAACTTCCCCATTTATATCATAAAAATCTACCCTTGCATGAGGCATATTTTCAGACAGAATTTCTGCTAATTCCACCATTTTATCAAACCCTTTAGGTTTTTCTATTTTTCTGTTTGCATTAGGATGCCCGTTTGTAAATGGCAAATGATTAAACTCTAAATCAAAAAAATCAAATTTTGTTTCTTCATCAGGATTGTATCTGTCAGTTGCAACAAAAAGATATTTTGCTTTTCCGCCAAAGCAGAAAAACTTATAGTCTTTAAGTTCCGTGCCTGATTCATCAACCATATATTTTTCTGCAATAATACGTGGTTTTACGTTTTTATAAGGCCATTCTCTGCCCCACCAGTACATATTATATTTTAGTTTTTTTCTTAATCCTTCTTTTACCGCTTTCAAATCAAACTTTGTTTTGTCTGTACAAATGTATATACTTCCCGAATCATGAGTACATTTTAACACAAACTGCTCCGGCAAAGAATCAATATTTATATCGTCAACGCTATCCCACACAGCCAAAGTAGGAATAACGTATTTTTCGCCTATCTTATCTGCAATATGTTTTTTTACTTCCTGCTTGTCTACAAGTTTTGTATACTCAGGATTTCTGTTATAAATTTTAAGCCATTGCAGTTTTTCATTGTATGTCTTAGGATTTTTTAAATCTATTTTTCTTCCGAATACCGCCTTATACCACATACCAATATACTTTTTATCAGGCACAAGACGCGATATCTTTGATCTTGAAAAATTATGCATAAATGCAATTTTAAGTTTTTGGTTGTCCTTTTTTTTCATTAAATTAAACATTGTTTTCAATTTGCTCATTATTTAATTCTTCCTCCTGTATATCATCGTTAGTTTCAAATGACATTGTCTTTAATGCAAGACAAAGTACAATCTGAAGTTGTGCAATACTGTACGATACAGCACCATAGTCAAAAATGAAAAACGATATTGCACTTGCAAGCGCAAATGCACAAAACTTACCGCTTTTACTTTTCCGTTTCTTATATTCTTTTAAAACTATTGCATAAATCCAATAGTATGCTATAAACATTACTATTCCGCCGTTATAGAGCATTTCTGTATAATTACAATGTGAATAAAACGTCTCGCCGACAACATTTTTAGCACGGAATTTATAACTGTCGAATCCATAACCCAAAAACGGTCTTTCCCACCACTGCTCAATGGCGTCACTTCTCATAACATCACGGATTTTTGACGAATTATCAAGTTTACTTTCATCTTGCTGGCCTTCAATAAAACTTTCCATTCTGACACCAACAGCTTCGTATAGCACTTCGTTTGTCATCATAATATTATAAGCACCAACAACAATCAAAACGAAAACGAGTGTATATATAATTATATTTTGTTTTCCTTTTTTATTTGTTTTACACAATAACAATACATATAAAAATACAAATGGCATAAGTATAAATTTACGTCCGGCAGAAAGACCCAATGCGTACATATTATACACAATCATAGTAACTAAAATAATTTTTGCATATAATGTTTTTGTTCCATGCACAAATAACCATAATTCATAAAAAACAGCAATCATTATTAACATAGCAAAATTATTTGCATTTCCCATTAAGTCTTGCCCAAGACGATTACTTGCATCTCCGACTAAGTTTCCTGTAAACTGCAACATAAGTACAAGTGAAAGCGATGACACTGCATAAAACCAACATAACCTCTTAAAATCTTTTTCATCTCTTATAAAAATCTGAAACAAAAAAGTTAATAAAAATGATATTATCATAAGGTAAAATTCACCAGATAATATGTTGAATTCTTTTGAATATCCCATTGTCAAAAATGAAATTGTCATAAAGGTAGCATACCATAACGTGTACGTCGGCAAAGGCTCATTCATACATTTCATTAAAACTACAAGCACTCCCCATGCTAAAAAAGCATATAAAAACACAGAAGTAACTTTTGTAGGAATAAGTATATCTACCGCAACATAAGATACAAATATATATAGGAAAATTAAAAATAATCCTATTTTATATTCAATTTTTTTAGAAGAACTGTTTTCCATCAAAACACCCCTTACATTTAAGCATTAAATCAATTCTTTTTGAATTTAAGCACATATTCTTCCCATTTTTTCATTATAACGTCATAACAGTATTTATCTTTTAGACTTATTGCTTTTTTTCCGTGCTCTGCTGCTATATCTTTATTTTCAATATAGTAAATTATCGCTTTCGCAATAGCATCTACATCGCCGCAAGGAACAAGTGTACCGTTTACCCCTGAATCAATAAGCATTCTTGCACCGCCAGGAGAACAGTCAGTAGATACACATGGCATGCCAATAGTCATCGCCTCTATCAATGTATTTGGAATACCTTCATAATCTGATGTAAGAACATATATTTCAGATTTTGATATATCACGAGTAAGATTATCAGACACACCTGCAAATACAACGTTTTTATCAATACCCGTTTCTTTTGCAAGATTTTTTATATCTTCTTCATTTTGTCCGTCTCCATAAAAAATCAGTTTATAATCAGGATATTTGTCCAAAACTTTTTTCATAGATTTAATCATTATGTCCTGCCTTTTTTGAGCAGTTTCAAATCTGCCTGCAAAAGCTATTGTTTTATCTGCATTTTTTGCATCATACATATAGTCAGTATTCACATTCAAAACAGGATTAGGTATAACCTTACTTTTTTTCTGTAATTTTTCAGAATAAAACTCTTGTGCACCATATGATTGAAAAACCGCTCCATCTGCCTTGTTGAACATAAAATGCATTATCTTATCAAGTTTAGAAGTAGAGCGATAAGGATCTGCACGTTCTGATATTATAACTGGCGTTTTAAGCGATTTGCCACATATTACTGACAAAAAATTCGGTATGCCAAGAAAAGAAATTATAACATCAGGCTTAAAATCTTTGCAAGTAGATTTCAAAAAATCATATTGCATTTTTCTAAGTCCGACCCATGCAAATTTGCCTTTTTTTTCGTAAACCTCTGTATTTTCATAGTATTTTATATTTTCATTTACTTGTTGCATAGTTTCGCGTTCATTAAAATTGCATATGGCAACTGAATGTCCAATCTCATTAAAATGATTTGCAACAAGCATTAAGTTTTTTTCAGCTCCGCCATAACTTAAACACGAAATAACAAATAAAATCTTCATACTTTCACCCATTTATTCTAAAAAATTAAAAATTCCAAAATACTCAAATAATTTAATCGCAATTTTTATTCCTCTTAGTTTTATAATACTGTTATTCCGAATTCTTTCAGTAATTTTATAACAGTTTTAAATGATATCCTTTTAGCATTATTATTCTTTATTACATCTTTTGCCATTTTTAAAGTCCGTTTTTTTGCACCTGGATACTGTTTTAAATTTTTCAGACATCTTCTATAAAAACCCATATATAGAACCAGTGCAAATATTTTTGGATACAACACTCTTTTTGTAGCATATATATTAGCAGTTGAACAGCAAAGTATATTTTCTTTTTCTTGTGTGCCGTCAACCCACTTGTTTACTTTTGGTTTATGTATAATAACAACGTGATTATCATAAACATGAAAATATCCATTATCCTGAACTCTAATTGAAGGTGCGTATTCTTCACTTCCATATTTTATATCAAAATACAATGGCGTTTCAAAACAAGAACGCCTTAAAAAATGCGACCCACCTAAGTATTTAAAAACAATTGGCAATCCGTCAATTTTAGTTTTCTCAGAAACATCAACTTCTCTGTTATAAATCAACATTTCATCGTATATTCTTGTAGTTAGCGATGCGACATTTTTGTTTTTGTCCAAATAGTTTAACGTATCTGTAAAAAATGTATCTTTACTTTCATCTGAAATAACAGCGTCATCATCTAAAAAGTATACATATTCTCCCTGAGCCATTTCAAATGCGTACGAACGTCCTCCGCCGACTCCAAGATTTTCATGTAAATATTCATATCTGACATTACTGATTTTTGATGAAAACTGCTCTGCAACCTTTTTTGTATCATCAGTTGACGCATTATCAACAATAACAAACTCTGTATCTTCAGGAAGTTTACTCAATACACAACTTTCTAAAGCTTCCAATAATTGCTTTGCTCTGTTCATTGTTATGACTGCAATTGTTAATTTAAATTTTGAGTTCATAAAATCACTCCTTATTATCAGTTGCATTTCTCATTTTAATTACTTTTGCAGGTATACCGCCTACAATAGCATATGGAGGTACATCTTTTGTTACAACGGCATTTGTCCCTATTATTGCACCGTCCCCAATTTCAACACCGGGCATTATTATTGCTCTTTGTCCAATCCACACATCATTACCTATTTTCACAGGCAATTTTTTTGTATATCCTTGAAACATCATAGGCGTATTTATATCGTCAGATTTATGCATACTGGTATAAATAACAACTTCAGGACCAACCATAACATATTTTCCTATAATTATTTCATTTCCAGATGTATAAAACTCGCAGTTAACTCCAATTCCTGAATAATCATCAATAGATATATCCGGACCAAAATGTGCACCTTTTTCGATATTTACGTCCTTTCCAACATATTTACAAATTCTTCTTGCAAAAAAACAACGAAATTTTTTTGCTAATTTCATGCGGCGTGATACAGGTAAGTGTTTCGCAAAAATTATATATAAAACCTGCCATATTTTTTTACTCATTATCGCTTATCCCCTTCGTAATCAAAGATACTTTTCTAAAATTTTAAGTGCTGTCTGTTTTGTATATTTTTCTGCTTCCATAATGCAATTAAATTTCATAAGATTAAACTTGTCTACATTTAAATATGCATCATATAGCGCCTTATTTAAAAGTTTTTTATCTTCATAATTGTACACAATTCCGGTAAACCCGTCTTTTACAATTTCGCTGTTATAACGCCAATTAGTCGCAATTACAGGAACTCCTGATGCAAAAGCATCTATCAGTGTTCCGGCAAGTCCTTCCCCATTGTAATATGTTGGAAAAAGAAGTGCAAAATAATCTTTTAAAACACAAGTTGCATTTTCCGGTTTTACACAACCTTTATACTCTATGTATGATGGCGAGTTTTTTAAAATATTTTCAAATTCTTCTTTGTAATCGTCGTCAACAACACCATAAATATCAAGGTTAAATGCATCTTTTCCTATTTTTTCATTAGTTTCTGTTACAGATTTTATAGCATCTTCTATGCCTTTTTCTTTTATTATTCTTGAAAATGTGCAAAGTTTAAAAGGCTCACTATTTGAATATACAAGTTCATCTTCTTTTAGAATTTCCATCTGTCTGAAGTTAGGAAAATAAAAAACATTTTCAAATCCCTGATTTTCAAGTTTTTCTTTCATTATGTTTGTTTCAACAAAAATTGCATCAAACTTTTTAAGCGGTTTTTTTAAGAATTTGTTTTCTTCTATATATTCAGGGAGCCAACCGCCTACAACAAAATAATAAAGTTTTCTCTTAAAAATTTTGTTTAAAAAAGCATAAAGCGGAGCAAAAATTTTTACACCGTTATGTGCAGGGAGCATAGCAACTCTTTCACAGTTTTTAATCATTAAAAAACTTTTAAAAAGAAGTTTTATGTAATTTTTATCGTGATATGTTTCAAGTATTTCAACATTTTCTTTTTCGTATTTATCACAAAAAGCGCTATAAACTTCTCTTGCCTTTACGCATTGACCTCCGTGATACATTCCTTTAAAATCAAACGGAGCACTTATACCAATTTTTTTCATCATTTCACCAACTATTTCTTTACGTATCTTAATTTTTTATAAACACCAAAAAATAAATTTCTAACTGTAAGAACGCTGCTAACAAAAGCATTCTTTTCTTCGCCAATTTTATAAAGTAAATAATGATGTTTTATAAGTTTTCCTTTGCTATGACGCGAAATTGAACCTGAACGGATGCGGTATTTTGCAAGGTTTTCGTCCAAAAGATAACAATTTGCTTTTTTTATAACTTTAAGCCACATAGCATAATCGTTATTCTTTTTAAGATCTGCAATCTGTATTAGTCCAACGTGCTTAGCATCATACATAATTGTAAGACATCCCGGCCAGCAATAGTTAAACATCCCAGCCTTTGTAATTTTTTTAGGGCCTGTTACTTTTATATTTAACGGAGTTGAGTCCTCTTTTATTTCTTCATAATTCGTATATGAAAAATGATAATTATTATCTTCCATAAACTTAATTTGTTTTTCAAGTTTATCTTCAGTCCACAAATCATCACTGTCTAAAAATGCAATCCATCTGCCTTTGGCTTCTTTTATTGCACGATTTCTTGAAACGGCAGCGCCTGAATTTTTTTCATTTTTTATGTATTTTATTCTTTCATCGTTTAAGAATTCTTTTACAACTTCATCTGTATTGTCTTTTGAGCAGTCATCCACAACTATAAGTTCCCAGTTTGTATATGTCTGTTTTAAAACACTGTTTATAGTTTCGCTTATAAATTTACCTGTATTATACGAAGGCATTACTATCGATACTAATTCGTTCATAAACTTAATCCTCTTTTGTTTTTATTATTCTACACGGAATTCCAACTGCAGTTGCGCCGTCAGGAATATCTTTATTAACAAGTGTACAAGCGCCAACAACAGCATTTTCGCCAATTGTTACACCATTTTTTACTGAAATTACATTTGCTCTCATTCCTATATATGCACCTTTTTTTATTGTAATCGGTGTATGCTTCTGATTTCTTCCGTGACAGGCAAAAAATACGCCATATGAAATAATGCAATCATCTTCAACTGTAAACATATGAGGCTCTAAATCATCAAGATAGCATCTCATTCCGATAAATACATTTTTGCCGATATTATATCCGCACAAACGATAAAAGAATATCCTCCAACCGTTTAAAACCATATGCGGAATAATTTTTGCACTCATCCATTTGCGAAAAAAAGATTTGATTTTTTGAAAAATATTTTTTTCATATTATCCTCACTTATAATTTACACATTAAGTAATTTTTTTGCTTCTTCCTGTTTTTTGTCGTAAGTTTCCTTATCAACTTTTCCAATTCTTAATAGATAATCTCCTAAATCTTCAGCAGTATCCATACCTTCCTGACTTACGCCGTCTTGCTTTACAAATGCTGACCACACAGTCTGGAAAATAATTTTCACATCGCCAAAGAATGTAATTTTTTTTATGTACTCAAGGTCATAATCTATTTTTTCTTCCCAGGTAATTCCGTTTCTTCCTTTAACCTGAGCAAGACCTGAAAGCCCCGGACGAACAGATTGCCTTTTCATCTGCTCATCTGTAAAAAATGTCATATCTCTGACAAGTTGAGGTCTTGGCCCTATAACGCTCATATCGCCTTTTAAAATATTAAACGCTTCAGGAAGTTCGTCTAAACTTGTAGCTCTTAAAAGTTTTCCGAATTTCGTAAGCCTTATTTCATCAGGTAACAAATTGCCGTCTTCGTCTTTTTCATCAGTCATAGTCCTGAATTTATAAAGAGTAAATATCTTCCCGTTAAGCCCCGGACGAGGTTGTTTGAAAATAACAGGACTTCCAAGTTTTACTCTTACCAAAATTGCAACTATAATGTACAGCCAACTAAAAACAACTATTGCCAGTAATGCACATAAAATATCAACTAAACGTTTAAAAAATTTTGCGTACATTCTTTACCCCCGAAAACAATTTTTTATAATTTCGATTATTATATCCTGTTCTTCTTTGGTCATTTTGTTATCACTTGGAAGACAAAGTCCTCTTTCAAATATATCAACGCCAACATCGAGCACATTTTCATTTGATATGTATGCGTTTGTCTGGCATCTTCCATCGCCGTTTACCGTAACAAACGGATTCATTCTGAATATTGGTTGCATATGCATCGGTTTCCACACAGGTCTTCCTTCTGCATTGTGTTTTGTAAGTTCTTCAAGTATCTGGGTAGGACAACTTTTTCCTTCTTCTTTTATGTATAAAGCCTTATTTTCTCCTCTTACCTGTTTGCACATTGCATCTTTATCAATTATCATACATGAAAGCCAGTAGTTTGGATTCATTGTATCTTCAATAAACGGATTCATCGATACAGGAAGGTCTTTAAATCCTTCTTTGTATCTTTCGTAAATTGCTTTTTTCTGTGCAATATGCTCATCAAGATATTTAAATTGACCTCTTACAACACCGGCAATAACATTACTCATACGGTAGTTGTATCCAACTTCTTCATGCTGATACCAAGGAGCATCTTCTCTTGACTGTGTTGACCATTTTCTTACTCTGTTTGCTTTTTCTACATCATCTGTCATAAGCATTCCGCCTGATGAACCTGTTATAATTTTATTACCGTTGAATGATATAATATTGTAATCGCCAAATGTACCTGTTTGTTTTCCCTTGTACATTGCGCCAAGTGATTCGGCAGCATCTTCAATCATAATAGCGTTATGCTCATCGCATATCTTTCTTATTTCATCAAGTTTTGCAGGAACACCGTAAAGATTTGCCACAACAACAACTTTTACATCGGGATATATTTCAAATGCTTTTTCAAGCGCTTTTGGATCCATATTCCATGTATCTTTCTCGCTATCTATAAAAACTGGAATTCCGCCTTCATACACAACAGGATTTACAGTAGCCGCAAAAGTTATATCCGAGCAAAAAACCTTGTCGCCTCTTTTTACACCGGCAAGTTTGACAGCCATATGAAGTGCGGCTGTTCCTGCCGATAGTCCGACAGCGCATTTGCATCCTACATATTCACAAGTTATTCTTTCAACTTCGTTAATGTTCTCACCAACTGTGCTCATCCAGTTTGTTTCATATGCACTTTTTATGTATTCAAGTTCTTCGCCATGCATTGTAGGTGTAGATAACCAAACTTTTTTTTCAAATGGTTTTATCATTTTTATCATCCCTCAATCGTAAAATTTACAAAGTCATCCCATAATAATCATAGTTATATTTATTATATAATAAATATAAAGATTTGTCAATTAAAGTATGTGGATTAACAATTTTTCATTAAGCATTTATCAAACTGCGAAAGTTAAATAAAATCGAAAGATTTTTTCCATCAAAAAAGCACTCCTTTCGAAGTGCTTTTTCGTCTATAATTATTTTTTCAAATGGTTTTCAAGATATTTATCCATACGTTCGTTAATCGGCTTATTATAGTACGTATTTTCAAGTGTAGCATTTTTAAGTTCAAGTTTTAATCCTTCTTCAAGAGGCATCAAATCTTCTTTTTTCATATTGCAAAGTGAAAGAATTTTGCTGTTGTCAACTATTCTGTCAAAGCATCTGTCATAAAAAAGTTGTTGCCTTGCACTTTCTGATGAAACAATTTCAAGAAACGCCTCATCGTCAATAGTTATGTACTTAAGATTTCCGATTTTTTGATAAATTTTTGCTACTTCTTCCCACGTCATATGTTCCGAGGTAGATACATTGTATGTTTGCCCAAACGCCTTTGGGTTAAACAAAATACCCGAAAGCATTTTTGCCACATCGCCTGCCCATGTCATTGTTGCTTGCTTTTTCATTGCACTTTTTGGAAGAACAACTGTTTTTCCGCTAAGCATGCGATGAACCACAACGCCTGCTTCCAAAATTGTAAGTTGAAATCTTTTTTTTGAGTAAGTTATAGCAGGACGGACAATAGTGTAATTTTTGTACGGAGAATTATTTAGCAAATCTTCTTGCTCCGCTTTGTATATGGAATATTCAAATTCAGTTACAAAATCATCAGGTTTTTCAACATCTAAAAGCCTTTTTGATGTTTCACTAAGTGGAGAATCATCTGCATAAATTCTGTAAGATGAAAAGAATAAATAATGCTTTGTATTTTCTAAAAACAGTTTATAGTATTTTTCAAACAGTTCTACAGAATTATATATCATAAAGTCTACTACAGCATCATAAGAGAGTGAAAGTTGCTCTGTTAAAAATGTTAAATCTTTTGCATCGGCTTTTATGTATGTAAGGTTTTCATTGTCAGATTTTACATCGTCTAAACTTACTCCGACAACTTTGTATCCTTTTTCTAATAATTGCGGTATTAAGTACACCGCCATCGCGCCCGTTGCGCCAAGAATCAATATTTTTTTACTTTCCATAAACTGCCTCCAAAAATTTTTCGATAGTTTAAAATTGTACGTTGATTATATCAAAATTGAAAAAACAAGTCAATGTCTTAAGTAAATAAAAAACGACTCGTTAAAACAAGTCGTTTTTGCAATAATTCGAATGGGTTAAATGGTATATAAAAATAAACTTTGCATAAGCAAAACACCTTTTCTATTTTCTTTTATCTCATATATGGAAACGACAATTTTTAGAGAATAGTGAATAGAGAAAAGATAAAAGATAAAAGTACAAAAAAACGACAACTTTCGGATATGAAAATTGTCGTTTTTTTTTGGGTAAAAATGCATATTTTGATACAATAACTAAATTTGTCTTTTCGCCACTATATCGTGGGGTCATTTGAAAATCGTGGGGGTCACTTTGTATTTCTTATGTATTATTGCTTTTTTCGACCCGAGCAGTACGGACAGCTACGCCCACCATTTCTACTTGCTATTATTGCTTGCCATTCGTGTCCTTTATCACACTTCCACCATACTTTTTTATTACTGTTAGGCATTACGTCCATAGGAGTTAGTCCTTTATTTTTTTCATAATTCCATTCTCTCGATAAAGTTGGATTAACTGTTTGTAAGTCGTTAAAGCCTTTTAAGACTCTCCGACTTGCACAATATGGACATCCGCTTCCATTATTTCTATGATTTATCGTTGCCTGCCACTCGTGTCCTTTGTCGCATTTCCACCATACTTTCTGAGAACTATTAGGCGTCACATCGATTGGTTCTAATTTGTTGTTTTTTTCATAGTTCCATTCTATTGCCAAAGTTGGATTTACCGTTTGTAAATCATTTTCGCCTTTAACCGCATATCGACCTGAGCAATAAGGACATCCATTTCCGTTATTTCTATTGTCTATTGTTGCCTGCCACTCGTGACCTTTGCTACACTTCCACCATACTTTTTTATTACTATTAGAGGTAACGTGCTCCGGTTTCAAATTTCCATTTTTTTCATAATTCCATTCAGCAGCCACCTTTGGATTAGAAATCAAAATAGATTTTTCTTTTTCTGTGTATTTTCTCAAATTCTCTATAGGAATGGTATCTCTTTCTAAATCAACATCAACATCAGTTCCGATTATCTTGCTTAAAACTTCTTTAAGTATTTGGGGTAAATCTTTCTGTTTTTCTTGAACAATATAGTCTATAGAACTCCCGTGCAACGATTGTAAACCTTCTCTTATTCTATATAGTTCTATCCCATCTTTTACACACTTTTGATTTTTTTCTAAATCTTTTTTTGCTTTATTTCCATGCCAAAAACCACCATCATATTCAATAGCAATCTTTTTAGACGGAATATAAATATCTAATTCATAGCCTTTATCTCTATACAAATGCACTACATCTAAACCATACTTTTCAAGATAGTACATAATCGCATATTCAGGAAAAGACGTGGTTCGTTCAGAATTACAAATAGGGCATAAGAATATGTAAGTATTTAATGAATAATAGTTAATTATACCATAATTTGGTTATTACCGCAAATTATATATAATCATAAAGATAAAATTATTGAAGAAGAACTCATAAAAATAAGGTTGTTTTAAATTAACTAAAAAATTTTAAAAACAAACAAATTGCTTGATTTTTTGTATAACAAAAGGCACTCGTATGAGTGCCTTTACTCTATAATGTTTCGCAATTAGAAAAAGCCTGATTAAAAAATATTTACTAACTTTGTCTTTACAAGAAACATAAGCATCAAAATTTGTAAAGCTTGTTTTTGTAAGTGCTGTAAGAGGATTACTTGTTATGCCTGATGCTGTAATATCATCTTCTTTACTAATCTCTTAAACATGCACCTTGCCATTGATTTGGTTGAAACAAACATACATATCGTAAGAATAAAAAATAATATTTTTTCATTTCTTTTTCACTTTTATTTTACTTTACAATTACATATCTGTTTTCACCATCCCACTCTACTGTTTTGCCAAGAGCTTCTGAAATAAATCTTACAGGAACCATTGTTCTTGAATTTTCAATAGTAGCAGGAGTATCAAGTTTTGTTTCTAATCCATTTATCATTGCAGTATCTTTATCTATTGTTAATTTAATTTCCACACCATCTTTTGTTGCTATTACCGTTTTTGTTTTATCATCCCAATCTACAGTTGCGCCAAGCTTTTCAAATATTGCGCGCATAGGAACAAGTGTTCTGTCGTTTTTAATTATTGGGTAAACATCCAAAAACAACTTTTCTTTATCTACAATAACTTTAATTGAATTTGCATAAAGCAAAGACAATGCTTCTCCCATTCTCAAACCTGTATTAAGAATTAGCAAAAATGCATAACCAAAAGTATAATACATATCGCCATTAGCTTTAGTACGAACAAGTTCTAACTTTATTTGTTCAACTTCATTATCAGTAAAAGCTGTAATTTGCTTTGTTGTTTCTGTTTGTGATGGAAGCACTATACCAAGGCAAGGATTTTTTAATACAACATCATCAATCATGGCATGTTTATAACACGAATTTAAAGCTACATAGACTTTTTTAATACTAGAGTATGATAACCCTTTATGATGTAATTCGTTTATTAAAACTTGAATTTGCTCGCGTGTAACCTTATCAATCTTTATATTACCCAAATTAGGAATTATATGATTATTTACAGTACTTTCAAGTCTATCATAGCTTAAAGGTTTCAACTTATTATATTGAAATTCTTTAAGCCACATAGTAAAATAACTTTTCACAGTATCGTTACTAGGCATATGCTTTAACTTATAATCGCTACTCTTTTTAAATTCCTTCAACTTGTTTTTTACAACTGCTTCTGTTTTTCCTGAAAATTGTTTAATATTTGGTTTTCCATCTTTTCGAGTTCCAAGACTTATTTTAGCTATCCACTTGTTATCAGATACCTGAAATATTGAACCTTCACCATTATTTTTTCGCTTGTTTTCCATATAAATTTCCTTTCATTTTTGGAAACCAATTTGGAAACCATTTTTATATAAAAAACATAGAAAAATAATACAAATTGAAAATTATACTAAAAAACAAAAAAAGCGATATAAGCCTTTAAATTAGGCAAATATCGCTATTTTTCTGGAGGCGCCAACCAGATTTGAACTGGTGATAAAGGTGTTGCAGACCTCTGCCTTACCACTTGGCTATGGCGCCTTATATATCAAAAGACGCATTTTAAAATACGTCTTTTGTAAATGGAGCGGAAGACGAGATTCGAACTCGCGACGTTCACCTTGGCAAGGTGACGCTCTACCACTGAGCCACTCCCGCATAAAATATTTTGTATTGCAAATGGTGCCTCCGGGCGGAATCGAACCACCGACACGGGGATTTTCAGTCCCCTGCTCTACCTACTGAGCTACAGAGGCAAACTAAATATTTACAATACCCTTTATAAAAATAAAGTGGCGACCCGGAAGGGGCTCGAACCCTCGACCTCCAGCGTGACAGGCTGGCATTCTAACCAACTGAACTACCGGGCCGTATATAAAAGTTATGGTGGGCGGTACAGGGCTCGAACCTGTGACCCTCTGCTTGTAAGGCAGATGCTCTCCCAGCTGAGCTAACCGCCCATACACTTTTATATTAAACTCGAAGTGCTTTTTAAATGCTTTGCATTTAGTCCGCAACATCGAGCAACGTAAATCATTATACTTGATTAAAAGTGATTTGTCAATACTTTTTTTGAAAAAAATTTAATTTTTTTAATCTTTTTTTATTTTTGCAAGTAAATCTTTTAAATCTTCCTCTGTAAAATCATAAATTTTATCGCAAAAATGACATGTTAACTGTGCTTTTTTATCTTTTTCAATTATATCTTCAAGTTCGGTTTCTCCGACTGAAATAAGCACTTTTTCTACTTTTTCTCTTGTACAATTACAATAATATGATGTATCTTTTGTTTCTGTAATTTCAAATTCAAATCCACGAAGTAAAACTTCTAAAATATGTTCAGGCATAAGACCGTCTAAGAACATATCTGTAACTGAATTTACATATTTTATGTTTTCTTCAAGTTTTGTTATATCGTCATCTGTCGCCTCCGGCATAACCTGAAGTATAAATCCGCCGGCTTCTTTAACAGAATAATCAACATCTACAAGTACACCAAGACCTACAACCGAAGGAACCTGCTCTGAAACTGCAAAATATGATGTTAAATCATCGCCTATTTCGCCTGATACAAGCGGAGTTTTTCCGATATATGGTTCTTTAAGTCCAAGATCACGTATTACAACAAGATGCCCGTCTTTTCCTATTGCGCCTCCGACATCAAGTTTACCTTTTTCATTTTTTGGAATATCAAGTGCGGGATTATCAACATAACCTTTTACACGCGATGTATAATCAGAAACTGCAAGAACTTTCCCAAGCGGTCCGTTTCCTACCATCTGAAGTGTAATAAGTTCATCTTCACTTTTAAGCATAGAGCCCATCATTGATGCTGCTGTTAAAAGACGTCCAAGTGCCGCTGTTGCAACAGGCGATGTTTTATGCATTTTCTGTGCAGTATTACACAAATCTTTTGTTATTGCACAAAAAGCTCTTACAGAGCCGTCTTTTGTAACGGCTCTTACTATATAATCACTCATTTTTTCCTCCGAAAGTTTTGTACAGGTCAACTATTGTGTCATACATACTTTTATCCGACGAAAACACATTTATGTCATGCTCTTTTGCAAGAGATATCGCCTCATCATTTAAACATAATCCATCTGTTAAAATTACACACGAAGCCTCTTTTTTATATGCAATAGCAACTACATTTTCGTTAATTTGGCTCGTTACCCATACATTACTTTTTTTAAGTTTAACAAGTGCATAACTTAAAATATCGCCAACATATATGCCGTCTGCCTTTTTATTATATGCACCGTTTATGATTTTTAATTCAAGTTTTTGTAATTTTTCCATTATTTAAGTATTACTCTGTGATATACTTTTTTACCTTTTTTGATAATTACTTCGCCTTTTTCAAACATATCTTTTGTAATCATAAAGTTAATATCACTTATTTTTGCGTCGTCCACACTTACGCCGCCCTGCTGAACAAGACGTCTGCCTTCGCCTTTTGATGGGATAAGTTTTGCAGCCATCATAACATCTAAAATAGCCATACCATCGCCAAACTCTGCTGCACCAATTTCAGTTGTAGGCATATTTTCGCTTACTGCGCCTTTACCAAATACTGCTTCTGCAGTTTCTCTTGCTTTGTCGGCTTCTTCTTTGCCGTGAACAAGTTTTGTTACTTCATACGCCAAAACTTTTTTTGCTTCGTTAATTTCTTTGCCTTCAAGTTTTGCTAATTCATTTATTTCTTCCATTGGAACAAATGTTATAAGTTTTAAGCATTTAATAACGTCAGCATCGTCAACATTTCTCCAGTACTGATAAAATTCGTGTGGAGTTGTTTTGTTAGGGTCAAGCCACAATGCGCCTTTTTGAGTTTTGCCCATTTTTTTACCTTCACTTGTTGTAAGAAGAGTAAATGTCATACCATAAACTTGTTTCTGGTCTTTTCTTCTGCAAAGTTCAATACCGCCAAGGATATTTGACCACTGGTCGTCTCCGCCAAGTTCAATTTTACAGTCGTATTCCCTGTTTAGCATCAAAAAGTCATAACTCTGCATAAGCATATAGTTAAATTCCAAGAATGAAAGACCTTTTTCAAGTCTTTGTTTAAAACATTCTGCTGTAAGCATTTTGTTAACAGAAAAACAAGCACCTATATCACGCAAAAAATCGACATAATTAAGATTTAAAAGCCAGTCGCCGTTATTTACCATAATTGCTTTGCCGTCGTTAAAATCAACAAGTGTTGAAAGTTGTTTTTTAAAGCATTCGCAGTTATGATTTATTGTGTCTGTTGTCATCATCTGACGCATATCTGTTCTTCCTGAAGGGTCGCCAACCATAGCAGTACCGCCACCAACAAGAGCTATCGGTCTGTGTCCGTGATCCTGCATATGTTTCATAACAACCATCTGCAAAAAGTGCCCAACATGCAAACTGTCTGCTGTAGGGTCAAATCCTATATAAAAAGTAACTTTTTCCTTCCCTAAAAGTTCTCTTATTTCCTCTTCGTGAGTAGTCTGAGCAATAAGCCCTCTTTCTTTTAGCACATCAAAAACATTGCGCATATATTTCATTCCTTTCTTTTTGTGGAAATCTAAACTATATAATACCAAATGATAACATATTTTTATTATAATTTCAAGTGTTTTAGGCTTTTAATTATTAACATTTTTACTTTACAAGCATATTATAATGTATAGGAGGTTTTTAAAATGGATAAAAATGAAGAAATAAAACTTAAAAACGCACTAAACGATATACTAAAAAACAACTCACTTAAAAAAAGTACAACCGAGGATGAACTTGTAAATCTTATAAACAACACCGACAAAACTGAAATAACAAAAAAACTTGATTCTATGGGGCTTTCGTTCGTTTCAAATAAACTTAAAAGTATGTCTGATGCCGAACTTTTAAGTATGATAAAAAACAATCCTAATATTTTAAACAAATTAAACAGTTTTTTGAAATAGGGGTGAAAATATGGGAGAAAACATAATGGATAAAGTAAGCCAACTATTAGAAAACAAAGATGCCATGAGCGAAATTTCAAAAATGTTTTCAAATAACACGCCACAAGGAAACGAAATTGAAATGGCAGAAAAAATATCTCAGATGACAAGAAAGTTAAATGAACCCGACCCTAAAATAAACCTACTTTATGCACTTAAGCCTTATATGAATCCTTCAAGGACGAACCAAATAGACAAAGCAATAAAAATGATACAGATGACAAAAATTTCGGGATTTTTTAAAGATATCTAAATGGGGTGTTGCGTTTGACAAAAACATTTTACGATGATTACTCAAACGGATGTATGCTTGTTCCAAAACCGCATAGAAAAAACGAAGAAAAAAATGAGTGTTGTGATAAAGAAAACTGCCACGAAATTGACAAATGTTGCGAAGAAAAATGCCTAAATGAAACAAAAGGGTTTTCGCTTTTTGGCGATAATTTTTTAAAAAACTTTAAACTTGATGACATTATTTTAATCGCAATAATTTTTATGTTTTTAAATGACGGTTGCGAAGATAAATCACTTCTTTTAATTATCGGTGCAATTTTTCTTTTAGGATTTAACTAAAAAGGACTGAACAAATTTGTTCAGTCCTTTTTTTGTATTATTTTGTAATTGTAACTGTTCTTGTATCGCCATTCCAGTCCACTTTAAACCCAAAACTTTCTGCAACTGCTCTTACAGGAATAAGTGTTCTTCCGTCTACAATAGTTGCTTTTACATCAAGGTTATAAAATTCAGATTTGCCTTCAAGCACATCTGTAACTTTAAAACTGTCTTTTCCAATTTCCATAGCAAGTATTTTTGAACTGTATGTTGCAAGCACAAGGTTCATATCGCCTATCCATTCAACATCTGCACCAAGCGCTTCAAATGTTTTTCTCATAGGAATCATTGTTCTGCCTTCGATAATCTGAGGCGGAACGTCAAATTCAACTTTTTTATCGTTTACAACGACACTTATTTCATCTTGTGCAAATGCGTATGTTGAAAATACGCACATAAATACAAGACAAAAAACTAACACATTTTTAAACAATTTCATTTTTCATTCTCCTTTTTTAGTAAAAATTCTTTTATTCTGTCAAAACTTTCATCACTTATATGATGTTCAATTTTGCAACTATCTTCATAAGCAATACTTTCGCTCACACCAAGAGCCATAAGAGTTTTTGCTATAATAAGATGCCTTTCGTACATTCTGTTTGCAATTTCATAACCTTTATCAGTAAGCAGGATATACCCTTCTTTATCAACTGTAATATATCCATCCTCGCGAAACTTTTTCATCGCTACACTTACGCTCGGTTTTGTAACAGAAAGTTCATTTGCAACATCAATACTTCTTACAAGACCTTTTTTATTTTTAATTATAAGTATCGTTTCAAGATAATTTTCTGCAGATTCTTTTATTTTCATAAACTTTCTCCATTTTGTATTATAAAATCATTTTATCATATAAACAAAATAAAGTCAAATGTAAAAAAATGAGCGGTATTTTTTGTAAAATACCACTCATTATACTTATTTTTTTGAATTACAACAATTTGAAGAGCACGTTTTTGAATAAGGACATCCCACGCATTTTTGTCCTCTTTTTTTTGCCTTATACAAATATATTATCGAAGATATTATTATAACTGATATAATTAAAATTATTATTGCATTTTCGATCATAAAAACGCCTCCTTTTTTATGACGTTATTTACGCTTTTAAAGTTTTTTCTTTTTTTATATTTGCTTTAGGTTTAACACACAAATAAGTTATAATAGATGCAATTACAAGTGTTACAATAAGCCCTGGTACAAATCCTTTGCCAACTGTTCCTGTAGTAATAACTGTACCAATCTGGAATACAAGAAAACTTACAACATAACCTACTGCAAACTGAAGTCCAATTCCGCCCCAAAGCCACTTTGCACTTTTCATTTCAGCACGCATCGCACCGATTGCAGCAAAACAAGGTGGTGTAAATAGGTTAAACATAAGGTATGCAAGTGCTGCAACTTTAGTAATTGCAAATACAGCTCCTACCTCTGCTCCTGCGCCTTCCATAAGTGCAAATTCTTCAACGTCGATAAGATTTTCAAGTCCTACAAAACAAACTGCAAGTGTTCCTACTACGTTTTCTTTTGCTATAAAACCAGTAACTGCCGCTGCCGCAAGTTGCCATGATAAAACTCCGACAATAGGAATAAGCACATATGCAAAAGGATGTGCAATAGATGCAAGTATTGATGCATCAGCAGCCTCTGCTACTGTAAAGTTCCAGGTAAATGTCTGCATAATTTGCACTGCCGTGTTACAAAGAAGAATAATTGTTGCAGCTTTTACTACATATGACCATCCACGAGCACACATTGAGCCGAAAGCTCTTTTTAAACTTGGCATTTTGTACTCCGGAAGTTCTATAATAAAGTAAGATTTTTTCTTGCTGTTTCCTGTTATTCTGTTAATAAGAAGAGCTCCAAAGAAAATGATAATTATTCCTGCAAAATACATAAGTGTTCCAACCCATGACGCATCTTCGAAAAATGCTCCTGCAAAAAGCGCAATTACAGGAAGTTTAGCACCACATGGCATAAACGGCGCAAGCATTGCAGTTGCTCTTCGTTCTCTTTCATCTCTTATTGTACGGCATGCCATAACACCAGGAATTGCACAACCAGTTCCGATTACAAAAGGAATTACAGATTTACCACTAAGACCAACTTTTTTAAATATTGGGTCAAGAACTACTGATACACGAGACATATATCCGCAATCTTCAAGTAGTGCGATTAAAAAGTACATTACCATAACAAGTGGTAAAAATCCAACAACGGCGCCAACACCGCCGATGATACCATCAACAAGTAGTGCTGTTAAAAGAGGATTTGCGCCTTCTAACATCACACCTACCCACTCACCAAACATTTCGATAAGTGTAACAAGTCCTGGTATTACTGTTCCGTTTTCAAATTCATATCCATCTGCAATCCAAGGACCAAGCCAAGCCTGAGAAATCTGAAAAACTAAAAACATTATAACTGCAAAAATAGGAATACCAAGCCATTTATTTGTAAGAATAGCGTCAATTTTATCCTGTTTGTTTTTATCTTTTGTAAATACTTTACGATTTTCAACTTTTGAAACAATCGAGTTGACAAAATCAAAACGTTTCCTGTCTGCATCTTCAACAGCCTGTTTGCTTGTAAGGTCGATATCCCCCTCTGTATAAGGAGCTTTTTGTCCTTTACCTTTTAAACTAACTGCTGCTTTTACAACTTCTTTAAGTCCCTTTTTTGATGTAGAAACAGTTTCAATTACAGGACATCCTAATTCTTTTTCAAGAGATTTTATATCGATTTTTGTTTCTTTTTTTACATTTATATCGGTTTTGTTAAGTGCAACAACAACGGGAACACCAAGTTCCATAAGTTGAGTTGTAAAAAACAAACTTCTGCTAAGATTTGTTGCATCAACTATGTTGATAATAGCATCAAGATTTTCATTTTTAACATATGTACTTGTAATACTTTCTTCTGATGTAAATGGCGACATTGAATAAGCACCCGGAAGGTCAACAGCCAAAAGATTTGTTTCTCCGTTTGCAAAACCTTTCTTTATTGGATGTTGTTTTGTATCTACAGTAACACCTGCCCAGTTTCCGACTTTTTCATTTCTGCCGGTAAGTGCATTATACATAGTTGTTTTTCCGCTATTGGGATTACCCGCCAACGCAATACGCATTTTTACTCCTCCTCATAATCTGCAATATAGTTAGTCGTGTTTAACTCATTAGTAAAAATCAAAGCAATCCTGTTTTAAACAACAATAATTGCTTTAGCAAGTTCATTATCGATATTATATCTTCCGTCTTTTATAGAAACCACGCAGCCACCTTTTAAATGCGAAATTACAGTAATAGGCTCTCCGCTGTAGCATCCTAAAGAAAATAAAAATGAATTTAACTCTTCGTCGTCTGTTTCAATTTTTTTAATGATATATTCTTTGCCTTCTTCAGCCAAGTTTAAATTCATAAATAATCACCTTACTTTTACATATGGCAATTAGTTTAAACTAACCCATATGCTAAAATATAGTTAGCCTTCGCTAACTGTAAACATTTTAACATATGTTTTTTTATTTGTCAAGAGTTTTTTAGTAAAATTTGTAATTTTTGTAAACATGGATTATTTTAATTTTAAAGTTGACAAAATTGCTCATAAAATGTAGAATAATTTATAGGAGGTGTTTTTTATGTATATAAGTTACGGACGTGGGGAAAGCCATACAGACAAGCCTACTCAAGAGTTTTTTTATGTTAACAATTGCGGTATTTATAAAAATATTACACATAAAATTAACGTCAACAGACCAAATGGACGAAATGATTATCAAATTATATATGTAACAGAAGGAAATTTATTTGTAGAAACAAATTCGGGACTTAAAAAAGCCGAAAAAGGCTCTTTAATTATATTTGAACCCAAAGTAAAACAATGTTATTACAGCGATATTTCGCATAGCACATCTTATTGCTGGATACATTTTACCGGCACAAAATCTAAAGATATTATGACATCGCTAAACTTAAAGTCCGGTATTTATAAAATAGATGATTTTGACGAATTCTCAATAAGATGTCGTGAAATAATTGACGTAATGCAAAAAAATGATAATTTATATAACATAAAAATCACGGGACTTACTCTTTCACTTATTGGTGATATACCCAAAAAATTAACACCTGATTTATCAAATAAGTTTTCAAATGTAATTTCAAAAATGGAAAACGACAAGCCTAACGGTACAAAGATAACTGAATATGCATCTCTTTGCAATTTAAGTCATGGTCATTTTATTAAACTATTTAAAAACGAATATGGTCTTTCGCCTTCAAATTACAGACTTAAATTGCTCATTGATAAAAGCCGTGCTCTTCTTATTGATTCTGATTTAAAAATAAATGAAGTATCGCAAAAATGCGGATTTGACGACCCTCTTTATTTTAGCAGAATTTTTAAAAAGTTTGTTGGTTTATCGCCTGAAAATTACAGGAAAAAGCATAGATAAATACAAACAAAAAACCCATTGCTTATGCAATGGGTTTTTTAAATCCTAAAAGGACTTTAATTATTTGTTGATTGAAGAAACAACGCCTGAACCAACTGTTCTTCCGCCTTCACGGATAGCGAATCTTAGACCTTCTTCAATAGCGATAGGTGTGATAAGTTCAACTTCGATTGAAACGTTATCACCAGGCATACACATTTCGATACCTTCTGGAAGTTTAACAACACCAGTAACGTCAGTTGTTCTGAAATAGAACTGAGGTCTGTAGTTGTTGAAGAATGGAGTATGTCTTCCACCTTCTTCTTTTGTTAGAACGTAAACTTCGCCTTTGAAAGATGTGTGAGGTGTGATTGTACCTGGTTTTGCAAGTACCTGACCTCTTTCGATTTCGTTTCTCTGAACACCTCTAAGAAGTGCACCGATGTTGTCACCAGCTTCAGCCTGATCAAGAAGTTTTCTGAACATTTCGATACCTGTTACAACAACTTTTCTTGATTCGTCAGCAAGACCAACGATTTCAACTTCTTCAGAAACTTTAAGTGTACCTCTTTCAACTCTACCAGTAGCAACTGTACCACGACCTGTGATAGAGAATACGTCTTCGACTGGCATTAAGAAAGGAAGGTCTTTACCTCTTTCTGGAGATGGAATGTAAGCATCAACTTCATCCATAAGAGCAAGGATTGGAGCATATTCAGGAGCGTTAATGTCATTTGAATCACATTCAAGAGCCTGAAGAGCAGAACCTGTAACGATAGGTGTATCGTCGCCAGGGAATTCATATTCTGATAGAAGATCTCTAACTTCCATTTCTACTAATTCAAGTAGTTCTGGGTCGTCAACCTGGTCAGCTTTGTTTAAGAATACTACGATGTAAGGAACACCAACCTGTCTTGAAAGAAGGATGTGTTCTTTTGTCTGAGGCATTGGGCCGTCAGCAGCAGATACAACAAGGATAGCACCGTCCATCTGAGCAGCACCTGTGATCATGTTTTTAACATAGTCAGCATGTCCTGGGCAGTCAACGTGAGCGTAGTGTCTTGCGTCTGTTTCATATTCAACGTGAGCTGTAGAGATTGTGATACCTCTTTCTCTTTCTTCTGGAGCTTTATCGATCATATCGTAAGCTTCGTACTGAGCCTGGCCTTTAAGTGCCAATACTTTTGTAATAGCCGCTGTTAAAGAAGTTTTACCATGGTCAACGTGACCGATTGTTCCTATATTAACGTGCGGTTTGGTTCTTTCAAATTTTTCTTTTGCCATTTTTAATTTCCTCCTTTATGAATCAAATAAACGTTCATAATTATATTTTACAATTTTTTATAAGAAAAATCAACTATAAATTTAATTAATTTTCTTTTGTTCTTGCATTTACGATACCTTCCTGAATATTCTTAGGAACTTCTGAGTAGTGAGAAGGTTCCATAGAATACTGTCCACGACCCTGTGTACCAGATCTAAGATCTGTTGCATAACCAAACATTTCAGATAGTGGAACGTCTGCTGTTACCTGAGTAACACCGCCACTTCTTACTTCCTGGCTTTTTACAAGACCACGACGTGAACTTAAGTCACCGATAACGAAACCTAAGTATTCGTCAGGAACGATAACGTTTACAAGCATGATAGGTTCTTTGATAACAGGATCTGATTTTTTCATTGCTTCTTTAAATGCAATAGAACCTGCAATCTTAAATGCCATTTCAGATGAGTCAACTTCATGGTAAGAACCGTCGTAAAGTGTAACTCTTACGTCAACAACGTTGTAACCTGCAAGTACACCGTTAAGCATAGCGCCCTGAATACCTGCATCTACCGCTGGAATGTATTCTTTAGGAATAGCACCACCAACGATGTTGTTAACAAATTCGTAACCTTTACCTTCTTCGATAGGTTCAACTTTAATTTTAACATGTCCGTACTGACCTTTACCACCAGACTGACGTGCATATTTGTATTCCTGATCTACTTCTCTTCTGAATGCTTCTCTGTAAGAAACCTGTGGTTTACCAACGTTAGCTTCTACTTTGAATTCTCTAAGAAGTCTGTCAACGATAATTTCAAGGTGAAGTTCACCCATACCTGCGATGATTGTCTGTCCTGTTTCTTCATCTGTGTATGTTTTAAATGTTGGGTCTTCTTCTGCAAGTTTAGAAAGTGCAATACCCATTTTTTCCTGACCTGCTTTTGTTTTAGGTTCAATAGCAACCCTGATAACAGGTTCTGGGAATTCCATAGATTCAAGAATAATAGGATGTTTTTCATCACAAAGTGTATCACCTGTTGTTGTATTCTTAAGACCAACAGTTGCAGCGATATCACCTGAATAAACAGTATCGATATCTTCTCTGTGGTTAGAGTGCATCTGTAGGATTCTACCCAATCTTTCTTTATTACCTTTGCAAGCATTTAATACATAAGAACCTGCATCTACTGTACCTGAGTAAACTCTAAAGAAGCAAAGTTTACCAACAAATGGGTCAGTTGCAATTTTAAATGCTAAAGCAGCAAAAGGTTCATCATCAGAAGATGGTCTTTCCTGTTCTTCTTCTGTTCCAGGTACAACACCTTTAATGTTTGGAACGTCAGTTGGAGCAGGCATATATTCGATGATAGCGTCAAGTAAAAGCTGTACACCTTTGTTTCTGTAAGATGTACCACAAAGCATTGGAACGATATCGTTATTGATTGTAGCTTTTCTTAGAGCTTTTTTAAGTTCTTCAACTGTAATAGAATCTGGATCTTCGAAATATTTTTCCATAAGTTCTTCATCTGTTTCAGCGATAGCTTCAACCATTTTTGCTCTGTATTCTTCTGCTTTTTCAACCATATCGGCAGGAATTTCTTCTTCGCCGTATTGTGTTCCCATTTCATCGTAATATACTTCAGCTTTCATTGTCATAAGGTCAACGATTCCTTTGAAAGAATCTTCGGCACCTATAGGAAGCTGAATTGGAACGCCGTTTGCATGAAGTCTTTCATGTACCATGCTTTCTACATTGTAGAAGTCAGCGCCCATGATATCCATTTTATTAACATAAATCATTCTTGGTACATTGTAATCGTCAGCCTGTCTCCAAACTGTTTCAGACTGAGGTTCAACACCGCCTTTTGCACACATAACAGTAACAGAACCGTCAAGTACACGAAGTGAACGCTGAACTTCAACTGTAAAGTCAACGTGCCCTGGTGTGTCGATTATGTTAATTCTGTGAGCAATATCTTTGTATGGACCAACTTTTGGTTTCCAAAAACATGTAGTAGCAGCAGATGTAATTGTGATACCACGTTCTTGTTCCTGAGCCATCCAGTCCATTGTACCAGCACCGTCATGAGTTTCACCCATTTTGTGAATACGGCCTGTGTAGTAAAGTATTCTTTCGGTTGTTGTTGTTTTACCGGCATCAATATGAGCCATAATACCAATGTTTCTTGTATTTTCCAAAGAATATTGTCTAGGCATGGTTTTTCTCCTTCCAGTAAAATTTTAGTATTCCGTTGCAGTATATACTGCCCTTTTATTCAAAATTTATGCGCATTTATTACCAACGGTAATGTGAGAATGCTTTGTTTGCTTCTGCCATTTTGTGTGTATCTTCACGTTTTTTAACAGCAGCACCCATGTTATTTGCAGCATCCATAATTTCAGCAGCAAGTCTTTCACGCATAGTTCTTTCGTTTCTCTGACGAGAATAAAGTGTAAGCCATCTAAGACCTAAAGTCTGTCTTCTATCAGCTCTAACTTCAATTGGAACCTGGTAAGTTGCACCACCTACACGTCTTGCTTTAACTTCTAAAACAGGAGCGATATTTTCAAGAGCTGTTGTAAATACTTCAACTGCGTCTTTTCCTGTTTTTTCGTTGATGATTTCAAATGCCCCGTAAACGATGTTCTGCGCTACACCTTTTTTACCATCAAGCATAACGTTGTTAATTAGTTTTGTAACAACTTTGCTGTTGTATAAAGGATCTGGCAAAACTTCTCTTTTAGCGATATAACCTTTTCTTGGCACTATCCTTCCCTCCTTCATAATTATTCATAAATTCATAGGTACTCGAACAAACTGTTCGTTAAGCGCTTTTCACAGAAAATCTATATCATAAAAATAATATATATAAAAATTCCGCTTCAAGCGTCCACTATTTTAGCGCGGAAATAACTTATTTAGCTTGTTTTTGTTTTTTTGCACCGTATTTAGATCTAGACTGGTTTCTGTTAGCAACACCTGAAGCGTCAAGTGCACCACGGATTACGTGATATCTAACACCAGGAAGGTCTTTTACCCTACCACCTCTGATAAGAACAACGCTATGTTCCTGAAGGTTGTGGCCGATGCCAGGGATGTAAGCTGATACTTCAATACCGTTTGTAAGCTTAATTCTGGCCATTTTTCTAAGAGCAGAGTTAGGCTTTTTAGGTGTCATGGTTTTAACTGTTGTGCAAACGCCTCTTTTCTGAGGAGCACTCTGATCTGTAGGACGTTTTTTAAGTGAGTTAAATCCAAACTGAAGAGCAGGAGCAGTAGATTTCTTTACAGAAGTTTCTCTGCCTTTTCTTACTAACTGGTTAAATGTTGGCAATTCATTTCACCTCCTATATATAATGTAGAAAATATATTAACCGCATAAGCGTTTAATAACAAATTTAGTTTTTCTTGTAAACCGCAATAGCAGCATCAACATCTAATTTACACATTTTACCGAGTTCTTTTTTAGTTTCAACATAAGTGATTTCAATGTTTTTATCTTCACAAAGAAGTTTAAACGGTTCAAGAATGTAACTGTCTGTATCTTTTGCAACGATTGCTTTTGATACGTTATTTTTTTCGATTTGTTTTACCGATTGTCTAAGTCCGACTACCAGATTATCATCGACTAATTTATCCACGACATATCCCCCCGTGTATACATACGGTAGTATTTTACTATATTTTTATTTAAAAGTCAAGAATTTTTTTAATAACTTTCAAAGAAAAAATCGGGCACCTCAATATGTTGTGCCCGATTTAAAAAATTGCGCTATTTTATGTTTAATTTTATGATATTTTTTCTATATGTTTCATTGCACCAACAGCATCCCAAAAAACATTTTTTTCACTTACTTTTTCAAAGAAACCTGATTTTTCAAGAGTGTTTTTTACATTGTCGTTAAGACCTGTAAAGAATACGTTTATCTGCTTATTATTTAAACTTTCAAATACTTCAACAAGTTCGCCAACTGCACTGTCATCAACAGAAGGCACACCCCTCATTGAAAGTATAAGATATTTGTATCCTTCAAGTTCATTTACTGCATTTTTAAGTTTATCCTGAGTAGCAAAAAACATAGGTCCTGCAAGATACATAACTTTTGTTTTTGACTGATTTGATATTCCGTCAAGTCTTGATTCATCAACATCGCTTGATGTAATTGCAAGATTACTGCTTTTTAAGATGAAAATTACCATTGCTACAACAATTCCGACTAAAATTGCTATTGTTAAATCAAAAATTACTGTTGCAATCATTGTTGCTAAAAACTGAAGTATGCTTGGAGTAAGTTTTCTTCCGAAAATATCTTTAATATCTTCCCATTCGTTCATTCTCCATGCAGTAACCATAAGTACACCTGCAAGTGCTGAAAGCGGAATTCTTGACATCACGCCTGATAAAACAAACATTGCGGCAATAAGAACGACTGAGTGGATTACACTTACCATTCTTGTGTGTCCGCCGGCTTTAATTGCAACGCTTGTTCTTGCAATAGCAGCAGTAGCAGGAACACCGCCAAAAAGCGGAATTACCATATTACCAACGCCTTGTGCTACAAGTTCTCTTGTTGCATCAATTTTTTCGCCTTTCATTTTTCCTGCACTTGCACCGCAAAGAAGACTTTCTATCATACCAAGTGCCGCAATAGAAAATGCAGGAACAACAAGTTCTTTAATATTTGAAAAATCTATTCCCATTACTAATAAGTTTTTTGGAGCAATAAGACTTCTTGGAATAGAGCCTACTTCTGCCACAACAGGAGTTTTGAACATACACATATTTATAATAAGAACAACTATGATTGACGCAAGCGATGACGGTACATAATTAGACCATTTTTTTGGATAGAAAATCATTATTGCAACAACTAAAAGTCCAAAAAGTACGGCTGTCATATTAGGATTAAATCCAAGTGTGCCATAAGAAATAAGTTTTGCTATTGCGCCTTCGCCTTCAGATACAGTACCGAAGAAGTTATCAATCTGACCAAGTGCAATAATTACGGCAATACCTGATGTGAATCCTGTTATTACAGGCGAAGGTATGTAAGAAACAAGTTTACCTGTTCTTAAAACCGCCAAAACAAGAAGCATCGCGCCTGATATAAATCCTGCAGTAAGAACGCCGCCTATTCCGTATTTTGCACTTACTGAAATAAGTATTGCACTCATAGCACCAGTAGGGCCTGAAATCTGGTATGATGCACCTGATAGAATACCAATTATAATACCTGCAAAAATCGCAGTAATAAGCCCTGCTGTTGCATCTGCACCTGAACTTACACCGAATGCCAATGCAAGTGGAAGTGCAACTGCTGCAACAGTTATACCTGCCATGAGGTCTTTTGAAAATTTCTGACCATTGTAGCCTTTAAATTCGCTTCTTAAATCGCTTGCAAATTTCTTAATCATATTTGCCTCCATATATTTTTCTTAAAATAAACTACATCATAATAACATATGTTTTTGAATTTGTAAACTCAAATGAAAAAATTTGTTTTATTTGAATAAAAATCATACTTTTTCTGAAGAAAAAGTATACAAAAAGACTTACAATAGCAAAAAAGAGTACCGATCTGGTACTCTCTCTTTTTCTAAAAAAATTATTTTATTTCAGCAATTTTCCACTCATCATCAGCAAGTTCTAATTCCATAGTTTTTGTTTCTACTTTATTTTTGCATTTTCCGATTGCTGCTTTCATTTCACTTGTCAAATCATCAAACATTTCAGGAATGACTTCTGACATATAGTCTTCAAACCAACCGTTAAAATCGTCTAATGCATCTTGATTTGTTTTTGAAAGTTCATTAAATTCTTCAACTGTCATATCAACATTTCTTTCATTTAAGAACTCTTTAATTACGTAATCAGTATCAAGCTCGTCAGCATAATTGCCCTTTACTTCTTCAACAATTTCATCCATATCAATAGATTCCATATCAAATGCTTCAACTTCATATGTTATTGTTGCAGTATCTTCGTCTACTTCTACTTCTTTAATGTCAAATTCAGCATTTTTAGTTTTATCTTCTATCGCTTCTATAATTCTTCCAAGCATTTTTTCTGCTTCATCGTCATCTATATATTTTGCTGCATTGCCTATTACAGATTTAAATTCACTTACTTTAAACATATCTCTTATGTCGCCCTGAGGTTTTTCTTTAGCAAATTCTTCTGTACAAAGTTCTGCTGCAGCGTCGAAATCCATTTCTTTTATACAGTCAAAATATTCTTCCGCTACTTTCTGTACTGCTTTTTCTGCATCAGAGTCATCTTTGCCTTTTTTATCTTCTTTTTTGCCACATGCAACAAATGCTGTAAGCACAAGTGCTAATGCTAAAACAAGTGATAATACTTTTTTAAAATTTTTCATTGGTTAAATCTCCTTTTATTGTGTTATTGTTTTACAACAAAAAAATTCTAACACTAAATGAAAAAAATGTCAAGTTTTGAAAAAAACTCTTGACAAAAAAATAAAGACGTATTATAATGTGCTTGTAAAGGTCAAAGAAAGTCAAAGTCAAATTTGATTTTAGAAAGAAGATGATTAAAAAATGAACATTAGCGATTTAATAGAAAACTTTATATGCGAAAAACTTGATGAGGAAAAAATTGTCGAACTTAAAAGAAATGAACTTGCATCCTTTCTCGGATGCGTACCTTCTCAAATCAACTACGTTATTTCTACAAGATTCACAACCGAAAGAGGTTATATTGTAGAGAGCAGACGTGGTGGCGGAGGGTACATTAAAATTTCAAGAGTTGAAGTTCCAAAAAGCAATTTTCATATGCACATTATAAATTCAATTGGTCCTTCAATCGACTACCCTTCTGTTGTTGCTATACTTTCAAATATGGCAAACGATAACGTCATAAGTCTTGAGGCTGCAAACATTATTGCAAGTGCACTAAGCGACAAAGCACTTTCAATCGTTTCAGGCGTAACTTCAAAAAATGCCTTAAGGGCAAATATCTTTAAAAATATTCTTATAAATCTTATGTAGGAGGATGATAATTATGCTATGTAATAACTGTAACAAAAACATTGCAACATTTCACTATAAAAAAATAATAAACGGTCAGAAAACCGAACTTAATCTTTGCGCAGAATGTGCATCTGAAATGGGATATATGACATCATTTCACGAAACTTTTGACTTTGGCAGCGCACTTAACGACTTTTTAGGAATTACAAGTTCTCACGCAAAAATTATATGCCCTTCTTGTGGCACCGACCATGCTACATTTAAAAAGACAGGAAGACTTGGATGCGAAGACTGCTACAAACATTTCAAATCAACTATTGATGAAATTCTTCCGTCAATCCAGCCGGGACGTGAGCATAAAGGTAAAATAGCAGGCGAAAACAGCGCAGAATTTCTTAAAAAGAAAAAAATTAACGACCTTAAAGAAAATCTTAAAAAGGCTATTCTTGACGAAAGATACGAAGACGCCGCAAAGTTTAGAGATGAAATTAAAAAAGAAGAAGAAAATCTATAGAAAGGAAGATGCAAAATGAACAAATGGTATAAAGAATCAGGGTATCTTGACGATATAGTTTTAAGCACAAGAATCAGACTTGCCCGCAACATAAAAAATATTCCCTTCCCGTCTAAATTAAAAAGTGAAGATGCAAAAAAAGTTATCGAAAAAACACAAAATGCAGTAGAAAATTTCAACTACAAATTAAATAAAATAGACCTTGCATCACTTTCGGGAATTGAAAGACAATCTCTGCTTGAAGAACATCAAATAAGCAGTGCAATGCTTTCGGGAAGCGAAAATCAGGCATTTTTCCTTAGCGAAGATAACAAAGTCGGAATTATGGTAAATGAAGAAGACCATCTTAGAATTCAGTGTATTTACGCAGGATACGAAACAGATAAAGCATTTGATTTAATAAATAAAGTTGATGATTATTTAAGCGAGAATTTAGAATATGCTTTCGATGAAAACTATGGATATTTAACAAGTTGCTTAACTAATCTTGGCACAGGAATAAGAGTTTCTTATATGGTACACATTCCTGCACTTTGCATGAGCGGTCTTTCAGATAAAATATTTTCTGTAATAGGAAAACTTGGCATTGCAGTGCGAGGCATCTACGGAGAAGGCTCAAAATCGCAAGGACACGTTTTCCAAATTTCAAATCAGATAACTTTAGGTGTTGACGAGAGCGAAATCATAAAAAAATTGAAAGATGCTATCGACAATATCATCTTACAGGAAAGAGAACTTCGAAACAAACTGTTTAAAGAAAACAGAATTGTTATTGAAGATAAAATTATGCGTTCATACGCCGTTATGAAATATGCAAAGATTATAAGTTCTAAAGAACTTTTAGATGCACTTTCTTTTGTAAGACTCGGAATATCTGAAAATATAATTGAAGGCATTGATTCAAAACTTATAAATACTCTTTTAATCGAAACGCGTCCTGCTCACATTATGTGTATAGAAAAAGAAGAACTTGACGCACATATGCGTGATATTAAAAGAGCACAGATTGTAAACAGTATCTTAGAAGGTAAGGAGGAATAAATTATGGAATCAAGATTTAACGAAAAGGCAAGATGCGCCTTATCTTTTGCACATGAAACAGCCATAAAACTTTCTCACACATATGTTGGTACAGAAGATATACTCCTTGGAATTTTAAAAGAAGGCTCATCAAAAGCATACGAAGCACTTGCCGAGCAGGGTATTACATTTGAAAAAATTGTTGATATAATTGCACCGCAAGGCATTAGTGATGAAACATCAAATCAAAATATACCGATGACGCCAAGAAGTAAAACTATTTTAGAACTTAGTTTTGCTGAATCAAGAAGAACCGGCTCTCCGCTTATCGGATGCGAACACATTTTACTTGCAATCATTAAAGAAGGCGACGGAATTGCAGCAAAAATCTTATTTGAACTTGGATTTGACGTGCAAAAAGCAATAGCATTTATGTTTTCATCATCTTCGCCAAAAGAAAAAAATGCAAAAAAAGATTCTGCAATAGTAAAAAGCCTTGAGGGATTTGGCTCTGACCTTACACTCCTTGCAAAAGAAGGAAAGATTGACCCTATAATCGGAAGGGATAAAGAAATTGAAAGAGTTATCCAGATACTTTCAAGAAGAACAAAAAACAATCCTTGTTTAATAGGCGAACCAGGAGTTGGTAAAACTGCAGTTGCAGAAGGCCTTGCATATCTTATTACAAACGGAAATGTTCCTGAAACTTTAAAAGACAAAACAATTTTCTCGCTTGATTTATCATCTATGATTGCAGGTACAAAGTACCGTGGCGAATTTGAAGAAAGAATTAAAAAAGCACTTGATGATGTTAAAAAGAACAAAAATATCATTCTGTTTATTGACGAAGTTCATACTATTGTCGGCGCAGGGGCAGCAGAAGGCGCAATGGATGCAGCAAACATTTTAAAACCGCTTCTTGCACGTGGCGAACTTCAGATAATCGGTGCTACAACGCTGAATGAATACAGAAAGAACATCGAAAAAGACAGCGCACTTGAAAGACGTTTTCAGCCAATTATTGTAGGAGAACCTACTGTTGAGGAAACTATCGAAATTTTAAAGGGTATACGTGATAAATACGAAGCACATCACAAGGTTAAAATTTCAGACGAAGCACTAACAAGTGCGGCAAAACTTTCTGCAAGATATATAACTGACAGATTTTTACCGGACAAAGCCATTGACTTAATTGACGAGGCAGCATCTAAAATAAGGATGAAAACTTTTACAATGCCACCTCAGGTTAAGGAGCTTGAAGATGAACTTAAAACGATAAAATCTGAAAAAGAAGAAGCAATAAAACTCGAAAACTTTGAAGAAGCGGCACGTATTCGCGACGAAGAAGAGAAAAAGAAAAAAGAACTTGAAAAAATAACAAATAACTGGAAAGAAAAAGCAAATGGCGAATACAAAACCGTTGGAGAAGACGAAATTTGTGATGTTATCACTCAGTGGACAAATATTCCTGTAAAAAAACTTGCACATGAGGATCAGGAAAAACTTAAAAATATGGAAGAAATACTGCACAAACGTGTTATTGGTCAAAACGAAGCAGTTTCATGCGTATCTAAAGCAATAAGACGTGGAAGAACAGGACTTAAAGACCCAAAACGTCCTACAGGTTCATTTATATTCTTAGGACCTACCGGCGTTGGTAAAACCGAACTTTCAAAGGCACTTGCCGAGGCAGTATTTGGCGATGAAAATTCTATTATAAGAATTGATATGAGTGAATATATGGATAAACACAATGTATCAAAACTTATAGGCTCGCCTCCTGGATTTGTAGGATACGACGAAGGCGGACAACTTACTGAAAAAGTACGCAGAAAACCTTATTCTGTTATCCTTTTTGATGAAATTGAAAAGGCGCATCCTGATGTATTTAACATTCTTTTGCAAATTCTCGATGACGGAATTTTAACAGATTCGCAAGGCAGAAAAGTCGATTTTAAAAACACAATTATTATTATGACATCAAATATCGGCGCACGTCTTATCACAAACGAAGATAAAACAAACACATTGGGATTTAGCGCCATCGAAACACATGACGAAGGAAAATCTTATGAAAAAATTAAAGAAGATGTAATGGGCGAAGTTAAAAAACTTTTCCGTCCTGAATTTATCAACAGAGTTGATGAAATAATTGTCTTCCATCAACTTTCAGAGGATAACATCAAAGATATAACACTTCTTATGCTTGATTCACTTAAACAAAGAATGAAAAATCTTGGAATTAACATAAGTTTTTCTGATGAAGTTGTATCTTACATTTCAAAAGAAGGTTTTGATATTTTATACGGTGCAAGACCGCTTCGCAGAGCAATACAATCAAAGGTTGAAGATATGCTCTCTGACGAAATGTTATCTAACACTATTGCAAACGGCGACAGTGCACAAGTAGTTTTAAAAGATGACAAAATTTGTCTTGAAAAACTTTAAAAATAAAATAAAAAAAGGTCAAGTTCAATTGAACTTGACCTTTTTTATTGTTTGTAATTATCTTCTTTCTTTTTTGTTTTTCATACCTTTAAACATAGCCCAAACAGGACCTGCAATAAAGATTGAAGAATAAGTACCGCAAACGATACCGATTATAATTGGAAGAGCAAACTCTTTAACAGATTTAACACCAAGAATATAAACCATTACTATTGTAATAAGTGTCGTTATACTTGTGTTGATTGCTCTTGTTAATGTTTGAGAAATACTTTTGTTTGTAACATCATCAAAACTTGCACTTTTTTCAAGTTTAGCATTTTCTCTGATTCTGTCGAAAATAACGATTGTTGCGTTGATAGAATAACCTAAAATTGTAAGCATCGCAGCAACAAAAGATGTATTTATCGGAAGACGGAAAATTAGGTATACACTCATCATAACAAGAAGGTCATGGATAAGTGCAACTACTGCTGATACACCTGATAAAAATTCAAATCTTATTGTGATGTATAAAAGCATAAGCACTGCAGCAATAATAAGTGCTTTTGAAGCGTTGCCCCAAAGTTCAGAACCTACTGTTGCACTAACTTTATCTTCTGATATGATTTTAATCTGACCGTATTCATTCGCTAATACTTTTTTAACTTCTGCTATAGAAGCATCATCTGTCTGTCTGAATTTAACAATAAATCCTGTGTCTGTTTTAACAACATTTGCTTTATCTATTGTTTTTACATTTTTAGCAACAAGTGCTGCAACTGCATCTTCGTTACATACGAATGAATCTTTTACTTTTGTTATATCTTCGCCTGTAATAATTTCAGATTTATTAAATCCAACTGTTGCAGTCTGTTCTTCATTAGGTGCTGCTTCCTGTGTTTGAGCCTGTGCATTTTCAGCACTTTCTGTTGTTTGAGCGTTTTCTGTATTTTCTGCATTTTCAACAGGTGCTTCTGCTTCAGCGTTTTGGGAAGGTGCTTCAGGTGTTACCTCTTGTTGAGGTTCTACAGCATCTACTTTTTGCATTGTTTTAGTTGTTGCAACTTCTACTGTCATTGTGTAACCGCCAGTAAAGTCAATATCTGCATTAAATCCACCAAAAATAGCATATGCGATAATTCCGGCAAGAATAATGGCAATTGATATTATAAAAGATATATTTCTTTTTTGTACATAATTAAACATTTCTTTGCCCCTCCTTACGCACTGTATAATTTTGGATTTTTGCTTGCAAATCCAATTACTTGTTTTAATAAGAATTTAGTGATAACAATTGCAGTAAACATACTTACTACTGTACCGATAAATAATGTAACTGCAAAACCTTTAATGCTACCTGTTCCAAAGAAATAAAGAACTACTGCAGCAATAAGTGTTGTTATGTTAGCATCAATGATAGATGTAAATGCTCTTTTAAAGCCTGAGTCAACCGATGCGCGAAGTGTTTTACCAAGTCTTAATTCATCTTTGATTCTTTCAAAGATAATAACGTTGGCGTCAACTGCTGTACCGATTGTAAGTATAATACCTGCGATACCAGGAAGTGTAAGTGTTATTGAGAAAATTCCAAGAATACTTGCAACGATTGTAACATAAGCAACAAGTGCAACAGATGCTACAACACCGCATAGTCTGTATAGTGCAATCATAAAGATTATAACTAAAATCAAACCGATAAGACCTGCAAGTAAGCTTTTAGAAAGTGCTTCTTCACCAAGCTGAGCACCGATTGTTCTGCTTTCTACAACTTTTAAAGCAAATGGAAGGTTACCCGATTTAATCTGGCTTGCAAGATTGTTTGCATCTTCCGCTTCAAAGTTACCTGTAATCTGACAGTCTGTGCTGTCGATTTTTTCTGTTACAGACGGTCTTGAAATTTCTTCTCCGTCAAGATAAATCGCGATGTAGTTATCGCCGTTTGTATATGTTCTTATTCTGTCTGTTGCTTCTGCGAATTTAGTTTTGCCTTCGCCTGTAAGTTTTAAAGCAACATAGTAGCCCTGCGCACCTGCATCGTTCATCTGTCCGTATACTGACTGTGCATCTGCTACATCTTTACCTTCAATAACAATATTACCGTCTTTGTCTTTGAACTCAAGTTTTGCTGTTGAGCCTAAAAGATCAACTGCAGACTGAGTATCCATAACAGCAGGGATTTCTACTCTAACTCGTCTGTCGCCCTGAGTTGTTGCAACTGCATCATAGTACCCTTGTGAATCAAGACGTGTTCTTATAACAGCCTGAGCACTTTTAAGTTCTGCTTCTGAAACATTTTTCTGTGTATCTGCTTCAAACAGAATCATAGCACCGCCGGCTAAATCCATACCTTTTTTAATACCTGTTTCTTCGTCCATTACATTTGTAATTTCATATCTGCCGATTGTCAAACCGCAAGTAGCAATATATGCACAAATGCAAATAATCAAAAATGCAATACTAAATCTTATAATGCTTTTTGATTTTGAATTCTTTGATTTAAAATTACTTGAACTCATTTTTTTGCCTCCTTTTATAACCATACATTGTCTATTATACCTTGAAAACTCATTTTAGTCAATATATTTTTGTGTTTTTAATAAATATAATTCAAGTGTTTACAGCAATTAAAACTCATTTACTTAACTTCAATTACTTTCAAATCAAAAGGAAGTGCACCCGATTTAATCTGTGCTGAAAGATTTCTTGCACTGATATAATCAAAACCACCTGTTATATGGCACTGTGAACTATCAATTCTCTCTAAAACACTCGGTACAGAAACCACCTGTCCGTCAATACAAATAGAAATGTAGTTTTCGCCATTTTCATACTGACTGATTTTTTCAGTTGCATCTGCAAATTTCTTTCTACCTTCATCGGTTAATGTTAAAGAAATATAATAACTTGCATCGTTATACTCTGACAAGTGATCAAGTTGCGGCAGAGCATCACATACATCATTTGAATCGATAATAACATTGTCGTCTTTATCTTTAAATTCAACATTTGCCTTTGTAATTAAAATATCTATTATCGATTGTGTAACAATATCTTTTGGTACAGTTACTTCTATCTGTTTATTATTAAGCGTAACTTTAGCATCGTAATATCCCATAAAATCAAGGCGTGTTCTCATAAGCGACTGCACACTTTCAAGTTCCTTGTCTGTAACACTTTCTTGTGTGTCCGCTTCAAATACAACAATGTTTACATCTTCATCTTTTTCCGCTTGTTTTTCAGCATTTTTTTCTTTCTTTTCGGACGATTTTTCAACTTGTTTTTCTTCTTTTTCATAAGTTTCATAGTCGTCATCATTATTACATGCAGAAAAGCAAAAACAAATACAAATGCTTAAAATAAGTGTAAAAATTTTAACAAGATAATTAGTTTTTTTAATATTCATTTTCTTCTCCTTATACATCATATAAATGCAAATTGCTTAAGTACAAATACAAATAAAAATACAGTTACGATAGAACATATTGAGCCAAAAACTATGTAGTGTGATGCAAGTGTTTCATCGCCTCCCATTTGTTGCGACATAACATAGGAAGATACTGCAACAGGCGATGCATAAAGTGCAACAAGCGATGCAAGTTCAACGTTCCTAAAACCTAATAAAATCGCGCATGTAAGAAATATCAAAGGACTTATTATAAGTTTGCCGGATACACCTATTATAATTTGTTTTATGTACCCTTTTATTGATGAAAAAGTAAATGTTCCGCCAAGAAGTGTTAAAGAAAGCGGTGTTGCTACTTTTGAAATATCTGTCATTGTTTTTTCAATTAAAGATGGCAGACGCCACCCAAACGCAAGAAAAACAAGTGCAATTGCCGATGATATAATAAGCGGATTTTTTATAATCCCTTTAAGTATCTTTTTAAAACTTACCTGATTACCTGAATAAATTTCAAGTATTACAACTGCAAGCGCATTAAATACAGGTGTAACAAAAGCAATTAAAACTGCCGTAACTCCAACATTTTCTGCTCCGTAAAGCGATATAACAACAGGAAGTCCGAATATAACAAAGTTACTTCTGAAAATCCCCTGAATCATAACGCTTATTTTTTTGTGGTCTTTTTCGATTTTCGGAATAACAATCATCAAAACTGCAAACATAATAACAATACTTGATATTGCAAAAACTATAAGTTTTGTATTTACCGCAGTTGATACATCTGCATTGTAAACATTTAAGAAAAGCAGTATCGGCAAAAACATTTTAAAAATTGCGCCGTTCATTTTTCTTATAGAGGGTGCATCTATTACTTTTGCACATTTAAGTATATATCCAAGTGCCAAATAAACCATTATAGGGAAAATAACACTGAAGGACAAATAAAGATTTATCATAAATTCATATCCTCTCAAAAAATATAAGGATATAATACCACATTTTTCAAAAAAAGTAAAGCGATGCATAATGCATCGCTTTAAATCATTTTTGATATTTCTTTTTTCAGCCTCCCTATTATTCGTTTTTCAAGTCTTGAAATGTAAGATTGCGATATTCCAAGCATAGATGCAACCTCTTTTTGCGTTTTGGCACTTTTTCCACTTACACCAAATCTTAACTCCATTATTGTTTTTTCTCTTCCTGAAAGTTTATTTAGTGCAAGTTTCAAAAGTTCTTTATCCACCTCACTTTCTATGCTTTGATATATAAGATCGCCCTCTGTGCCGAGTATATCGCCAAGAAGGAGTTCGTTGCCGTCCCAGTCAACATTAAGCGGTTCGTCTATTGAAACTTCTATTCTGTGATTACTGTTTTTTCTAAGATACATAAGTATTTCATTTTCAATGCATCTTGAAGCATAAGTTGCAAGTTTTATATTTTTTTCAGGATTAAATGTATTTATCGCTTTTATAAGACCTATTGTGCCAATTGATATTAAATCTTCCACTCCTACGGGAGTATTTTCAAATTTTTTTGCTATGTAAACTACAAGTCTGAGATTTCTTTCTATTAAAATAGGTTTTACATTTTTATCGTCCGTTTTAAGTTTTGAAATAAGTTCCTCTTCCTCTTTTTTTGAAAGAGGTGGCGGAAGTGATATACTTCCGCCGATATAGTGAACTTCATCATTTAACAATTTTTCAAGTATAAGTTTTATGTACGATAACATTTTTGCCTCCTATTATTCTCCAACAAGTCCCGTGTAGTTATGTTTTATTGAAAGTTTTTTATTATACACGCCAATTATCACATCAGTTTTTTCTGCATTCTCAACAATTACTTTATCAGGTTTAAATCCTATTATTACTCCGCTTTCGCATCCAAGCGACGAAAATGGAATATAGCGCAAATTAAGGTTTGGAACGCCTTTTTTGTCTTTCATAAAATCGTATGTTTCTTTATCCAAAATTGTTTTTATTGCATCAAGTTCGCAAATTATCACGCTTTGATTTGTGCATGGGTCTTTTAAAAGATTTCCCGTATCTTTTAGCGATATTATATTTACGCTTTTTCCGTTTAATTCTATTTTTACATTTACATACTTCATCTTTTTATTGGCATCACTTACCTTTAAAAAAAGATTTACAAAAAAGTAAGAAACTAATGTTGAACCTAAAATAAGATAAATAGGTACATCAAAATAAAAAACGCCGTTTAAAAAGAACATACCTACATTTTTTAAAGAAAAAACAAACGCAATTGTAATTCCGCCTACTAAAAAAGTAACAAATGTAAATGTAAGTGTCCGTTTTATGCAAACGATAAAATTTTTATTTTTAAAAGCAATACCGACAATGATAATCGAAAAAACCGCCTTTAGCAAAAAAGAAAACAAAAAGCTTTCAAAAAGTGAAATTACCGAGTAAATACCTGCAACAAGCGACGATAAAATACAACGCGAAGTTTTTAGTTTTTCTTTTGATAAAACTGAAGTTATGTAAAGTAAGAATATGTTTATAACAAAATTCACAAAAAATAAAACGTCTATGTATATGACTATGTCTTTCGCATCCTTTTTGTTATATTATACATTCTGTTACTTGAAAAATTTGCAGAAAAAAGAATGAGAAAAACAAAAAAATAACCCGAGCATTAAATGCCCAGGTTATTTTTATTTTAGTGAATTTATTATTGTATCAATTGTTTGTTTTGAAACGTACCCTATGCTTTTTTGATTTTCATACACTGCAAGTTGTCTGTCTGAAACAAGTGCATATTCGTATGTTTTTTTGCTTGAATCGTTAAATTCAAAACTTATTTTACAATAAGGTTTATTTTCGTATGCTATATTTTTAAATTCTGTTACTGATGAAGAAATTACGCTTGTGTATAACTCTTTATATTTATCTTCGCTAATTGAATTACCATTTAGTGAAAATGAAACTTTACCGCCGCTTTCTGTCCTTGAAATGCTAAGGTTTTTATCTGATGTTACAAGCGTTATCTTTTTAACATTTTTAATGTTTGGAAGCGGATCTATTACAAACGTATCGACAAAATCAGTCGGAACTACATTAAATAATTCAAGTACAACACTGTCTGCTTTGAAAATTTCTTTTGAATCAGAAAGTTTTACATAAACGTATCCTTCTTCTTCGTTACCGAAATAAAACGTCTGGTCTATTCCTTTTCCGTCTTTTAAACGGATGCTTTTTTGAGGAGTTTTCAGACCATATTTTTCTAAATCTTCATCTGTTATAAACTCATCCGCTTTAATGTAACCGATGTATGAAAACACTTTTTCGCCAAGTACAGTTTCATTTACCTGTCTGTTTGGAGGTGTTACATACCATCTGTTATCTCTTTTATCAAAAGAAACTTGCTTTTCGCCATCTTTTATTTCCGCTTTCAGAAGTGATGTATCTGAAACTGTTAAAACGTTAAAATCTTTAAGCTCATCAAATGTTTTAACAAACATATCGCCTTTTGTAGAGTATATTGCATATACTGTATTTTGACCTTCAATATGCATAAAATATGCATTTCCGCTTGTTTGTTCGCCTATTTTTATAACTTTTGTTTCATCTTCAAAAACCGCGGTTACAACAGATTTCGGATTAGAAAAACTGTACTTATCAAGATCGGTTGCATTTTCTTCAATTACTTCTCTTGCAGTCATAACCGAAATATCAGATGCCATTTGCGAAATAAGAAGCGTATCAAGTTTTGTGTCAGACTTATTTACAAATACACCATTTTCAAACGAAAGTGTATATTCTTCATTTGGAAGTTTAATATTTATCTCTTTAAGAGTATTTACATCTTTTTCATATACTTCTACAGTTGGCATTTTAGGAATTTCGTTCTTTTTTTCTACTTTATCAGGATTATACATAATAACGAAATATCCACCAATTGCAATTACAAGTATAACCGAGATTAAAATAATTAACCCTTTTTTTGAAATCATTTGTTTTTCCTCCTGATAAATACAAACAATCCAATTAAAAGTATTATCGCAGGAATTACAATAACTACTATCCAAGTATAAGTTTTTGCTTCTGCAACATCTATTGACATAATAGAAGGTGTTACATCTTTTGGTACAATTGCAAGTTCAGATGATGAAGGTGTAAGGTATTTAGCCGCATTAACCATAAAATCATAGTTTGAATATGTTGTCTGTCCAAGAATAAGTGGATTTAAAAATTCCGAACCGCTTAAAAACAAAATGTTTGTTTGAGTTGCATCCGCATTTGTTTTTGTAACAAGTGATGCAAGCGGTGTTTTGCCGATATCAACAAATGAATTTACGTCTTCTATACTTCCGCCGCTGTAAATTGCTGTATTAGATGAAGTTAAAAGAAGCGGTTTTGATGTAACATTCTTTTTAGATTCAATATCAATACCTCTTGCAGTTTGTACAATTATTTTTCCTTCTTTTTTAACTATTGAATATGTTATATCTGTTTCTTCAATATCAGGCATCATATAATATGAACCTTCAAACAAGTGCTGATTATTTTCATCACTGTCTATAATAATACCGTCATAAAAACTTACACCATATTCTTTGTAGTAATTTTCAAGGTTTTCATTTTTTCCGTACATATCAAAATCTGATGCCACTACAATGGCTTTTCCGCCTTTTGACAAATATGCATCAAGACGAGAAATTTCACTGCTGCTATAGTCTGTCTGAGGCGATAAAATCATTACTACACTTGCATCTTTTGGAACATCATCTTTACTTAAATCTAATGATTTTACTTCAAACGGTTGTCCTTCTAAAATGTAATCAATAAATCCCGCACTTCCCACTTTATCTTCAACATTAAATTGCATAGCATATTCGCCATGGCCTTCTACTACATAAATCACAGGTTTTACACCGCCTGATGCTATTTCGAGTGCAGTAGTAAACATCTGTTCGCCGCCAAACAAAGCAATTTGCGACGTTGGGTCTTCAAAATCAGGAAGTTCTTCAAAAATATTTGTTGTATCTACAATTTCATATCCCTTATCCGATTCAAAAATAACTGAATACTCAGGTGCATTGTTGCCGTTTTTATCTTTATATTTCTGAAATACAGTAGGGTCTTTCTGGATATCTACAACTTCGTAAGAAATTTTGTCCGATGCTGTATCGTATCTTTTTAAAAGAAGATCGATGGAATCAAAAATACCGTAATCATCGTAACTTCCCTTTGGAATAAGCGATTTTATACGAATTTCGGTATCAAGATTTTTAATTGTTTGTTTTGTAAGATCTGAAAATTCAAGTATTTTTTCTTTTGTAAGGTCAATGTTTAAATTAACTTTTGAGTCTAAAACTCCAAAAATGAAGTTCACACCAATAGTAGCCACTATTATAAGAAGGACCATTACTATTGATAATATTTGTTTGTTTAATCTGAAATTCATAATGTTTTCCTCCTTATACTATTTTGTCCAGCGTCTTTTTTCAATCTGGTTTACTGTTAAAAATCCAAACAGTACAACTATTGAAAGGTAATATACAACAGATTCAATGTTAATAATTCCTTTTGAAAAATCGTTGAATCTTGTAGCAATTGAAATATATTTAAGTACTACTTCAAAAGCAGGGTCCTTAATGTATGCCGATACAGAATAAACAATGTAAAGTGCAAAAAGTATAACAAATGTTATTGTTGCAGAAATTACTTGATTTTCTGTAAGCGACGAAATAAATACACCGATTGATATAAACGAAATTCCCATTAGGAAAAATCCTATATACATACCAAATATTTCACCCCATGCAGGTTCGGTATATTTTGAAATTATAAAAGGGAATATAAGTGATACTACAAGTGTAATAAAAAGCACTGTAAAAGCCGAAAGTATTTTTCCAACTACTATTGAAACAACGCTTATGGGCGATGTTAAAAGAAGCTGATCGGTTTTTGTATTTTTTTCTTCAGCCATAAGTCGCATTGTAAGTATTGGAATTAAAACTACCATTATAAGTATTAAATTCACAAAAAGACGTCTTAGTTCGCCGTCAGCACGCATTAAATTTTCCTGAGAAAATATCCAACCGGCAACAAGCATAAAAAACGCAACAAATACATAGCCTAAAGGAGTGTAAAAATATGATTTTAATTCTCTTTTGTAAATTGCAAGCATTATTTATTTCCTCCTTTTTGATTGATTACAGGTTTTGCGCCTTCTTTTGTAAGTTCTATGAACACTTCTTCAAGTGTAAGAAGTGAAGATTTTTCCATGATGATTGGCATATTGTTTTTTGAAAGTGCATAAAACACTTCTTTTCTTATGTCAACATCCGTTTCAGGTATAACAGAAAAATCAAAAGAATCTTTTTCTCTTTGAGATATAAGTTCAACTTCTTTAACGCCTTCTACACCTTTTAAAACAAATTCAATTTCTTTTTTGTCGCCAACAACTCTTATATCAAGTTTATTTTGTTTTGAAAGCGTACTTGAAAGTTCATCTTTTGTACCAACCGCCATAAGTTTACCTTCATTTATGATGATAATCTTTTCGCAGATTGTGCTGATTTCCGCAAGAATATGTGAACTTAAAATAACAGTTCTGTCTTTCCCAAGTTCTCTTATAACATTTCTTATTTCAATAATCTGGTTAGGGTCAAGACCAACTGTCGGTTCATCTAAAATAAGAATTGGAGGATTGCCTATAAGTGCCTGTGCAATACCTACCCTTTGTTTGTACCCTTTTGAAAGATTTTTTATAACTCTATTCTTTACATTTTCAATTTTTACAAGATTTAAAACAGAATCAATGTGTTTTCTTTTGTTTTCTTTAACACCTTTAAGTTCATAAACAAATTCAAGATACTCTAAAACCGTCATATCCATATAAAGCGGTGGATGTTCAGGAAGATACCCTATTTGTTTTTTACATTCCTTTGGATTCTTTTCAATATCAAATCCGTTAACACTTACGCTTCCGCCATTTAGCGAAATATATCCTGTAATAACGTTCATTGTTGTAGATTTTCCGGCACCGTTAGGTCCTAAAAATCCAACAATTTCGCCCTTTTCTACAGTAAAGGATATGTTATCTACGGCTTTTTTAGGTCCGTAACATTTTGTAAGATTTTTTATTTCAATCATAATTACTTTTACCCTTTCATTATTTTATACAAGGCGCAAACATACACCATTATATTACAATTATATATATTATAACATACTTTTATATAAAAGTGTTAACAAATTTTTAATTTTTTTAAAAAGGTAACGAAAATAACAATACCCGAGCGAAATTGCTCGGGTTTTGTTTTGTTTAACGGCAACAACCGTTATTATAATTTATCTCGTCAAAATTACATTTTTCAGGTGGGAAAAATTCTTCTACAGGGAATTTTATTTTCTCAAACAAATCGCAAGGATTGTTATCTGTTGTTGTAGCACATTCACATTCAGGAACGCAGAAATCAATTACAGGAATTAGAAGTTTTACATCACGTTCTAAGCGTGTAATTGTGAAAATTCCAAGTGAAACAAATACTTTTCTGTCGTCATCTGAATCTACAAACTGTTCGTCAAATATTGAACAGATTGGCGCAGGAACAGAGTTTATATCGCAATCACAGCAGCAACATGAGCAGTTTTCTCTTGGCTCAATTACTTTTACACCAAGAGCAATTGGGTCAACAACTTCTGTTTGTGTCATAAAAATCTTTAAATTAAATATATTTTTAAAAAAGGATGTGATTATATTAAAAGGATTGCCGCATACTGCAGAGTGTCTACAAAAGGAGAATCACAAATTTCTTCACTTAAAAATCAACGTGATTTTTTTGAGGATTTTGCAAAATCAAACAACTTTAATCTTGTAAAAATCTATGCAGATGAAGGAATAAGCGGAACACATATGAAAAAAAGAGAAGAATTTATACGCCTTTTGGAAGACTCAAAAAAGAATATGTTTGATATTGTTGTTACTAAAGATGTTTCACGTTTTGCAAGAAACACTCTTGACTTTTTAAAAGGAATAAGAACATTAAAAGAAAACAGCGTTGATGTTCTTTTTTTATCAAACAACAAAACTGTTCTTGGTGAATCTGAATTTATACTCACAATTTACGCTGCTCTTGCCCAGCAGGAATCTGAAAACTTATCAAAAAGAGTGATTTTCGGAAAAAAACAAAGTGCTAAAGAAGGAAGAACACCAAATGTCATATTTGGTTATGACAAAGAAGGTACTTTCAACCTTAAAATAAATGAGAGCGAAGCAAAAACTGTTAAACTTATATTTAATCTTTACACAAAAAACAAATTTGGAATGCAAAAAATTGCAACTTTCTTAAACGATAAAAAAATCCCGACCAAAAAGAGAAAAAAGTGGAACGGAAAAAGCATTGAGCGAATACTTAAAAACCCCATTTATACGGGAATTTTAATTAACAATAAAACTACTGTTAGCAACTTTTTATCTTCCAAAAGAACAAATACAGATGATTTTTTTGTACATAAAAAAGACAATTTCAAAATCATTTCAAAATCGCAGTTTGAATGTGCTCAAAAGATTATTAAATCAAAAAGAAAACAAGGTACCGTTTGATACCTTGTTTTTTTATTTTACACAAAATCTTCAAGTCGTTTGTCAAAGAATATATACAAAAGTTCATCTACAGTTTCAAGTGGGAAGTTTGACAAAAGTCTTGATTCAAAATCACTTTTTCTTGTAGGATCAAGTGCATCGTAAAGTGCTTTTGCTTTTGCAATATCTGTTGCATACGTTGTTTTTACATAATCGTCTGCATAAATTATAACATTTCTGTCTGCATCTGCTTTAACACTGTTAAGTGTTGATCTTATAATGTTTATGATTGGCACTTCATACTCTGATTCAAATCTTGTACGTCTGATATACAAAAGCATATCATCTATTTTTCCAAGTACAGCCGCTTGTTTTTTAATATCTAATACAGGTTCCTCATCTTCTTCGTTACCAGTGTTTTCGTTGCCAGTATTTTCGTTACCGGTGTTTTCATTGCCAGTGTTTTCGTTACCAGTATTTTCATTGCCTGTATTTTCGTTACCGGTGTTTTCATTACCGGTGTTTTCGTTGCCAGTGTTTTCATTGCCGGTGTTTTCATTGCCAGTGTTTTCATTGCCAGTGTTTTCATTACCGGTGTTTTCATTACCGGTGTTTTCATTGCCGGTATTTTCGTTGCCGGTATTTTCGTTGCCGGTGTTTTCGTTGCCGGTGTTTTCGTTGCCGGTGTTATTATCATTAGCGTTATCGCCAGGTGTTACTTTATCGTCGTCTTTATCATTAGATGAATTATTTCCATTACCACTTGGACCAGAAGGACTTGTTGGTGTTGATGGTGTTGGTGTAATTACAGGAGTATCAATTACAAAACTTGCAAGTACCTGAGCAAGTTCGCCTCTTGTAATATTTTCTGTTGCTCTGAAAGTATTTCCTTCTTCAAGCGACATAAATCTGTTTGCAAGAACTTTTCTTACATATGGAAGTGCCCATTCTGCCACTTCATCGTTAATGTTCTGCATAAACGGAAGTTCATAAAGTCCGCCGACTCTTGTAATAATAACACAAGTTTCCTGTCTTGTAAGATTATTGTTTCCTCTAAAACTTCCATCTTCATAACCTGCGATATATCCTGCTTTTTTAGCAATTAAAGTATACGGATAAAACCAGTCTGTATCTTTAACGTCATTAAAGTTTGTTGCATCGCTCTCGGTATAGTTAAAAACCAAATTAACCATTTTTACAAGTTCTGCTCTTGTAACATATCCGTCAGGTCTGAAGGTGTTGTCGCCATAGCCAATTACTATCCCTTTATCGGCAAGTTTGTATATTGCACTTCCCATAGGCGTTGCTCTGTCTACATCGGTAAACGTAACGCCCGCAGCACTTACAGTAGCAAATGAAAGCATAATGATTATACAAATTGCTGTAATTATTTTTTTCATTTCATTTTTCCTCCTCAAGTTGTTTTTTTGTTTAGAATAGGCAGAATTTTCATTCTGCCTATCCTTAAAAGTTATTGTGGAAACAACAAGGTTCTCTAAAAATCTTAAGCCTTTGGCTTTTAGATTTTCGTGAGGTTCTTATTATTTAAATAATGTACGTTCAACCTGAATCCAGTTATTTCTAAATTCTTGTCTGTATTTATCTGTTGCAATTTCCTTGTCTTCAAATTTTTCGGCTAAAATATCGTCAAACACTTCGTTTGTTGTAATATTTGCATTATTGATTATATAATTAACTGCTTTTTTAACTTTATCATAATCTTCGCCGGTATAGTCTTTGTTAAATTGACTTCCTTTATACCAGTTAATAGCCTTGTCTAAAAGACCAGGGAATTTTGAGTCAAGAAGTTCTAATACTTTTGCTTCAAGTTTTCTTACAACGTCTTTGTCAACCTTATCAGGTAATTCTCCATCTTCAATATATGCTTCAACCATATCAACTGCAATGTTTACATATTTTAGAACAAGTTCCTGATAGTTGTCTGCAAGTTTGTTTACTTTATCCATATCAAGATTGTCATGGTACCAAACAAATGCATCATCACCAAGAATTGATGCTTTTACTATATTCTGATAGTAATCATCTGTTGTTCGTAGTTTATATCCTGTTTCTGAAGTTGAACTTTGGTCGAACCAGTTTGAAACTTCAAATAGTTTGATAAGTTCTTTTAGATATACATTTTCGTTATAATAATATTTTGAACCTGCTTTATCTTCCAATAGGTCTGTCAAATTATCATAAAGCGGAATGTATACATCAACAACCGGATTTGCTATAAATTCAACGCCTGTTGCACAATCAATTTCTGTAGCAATACCATTTTCAAGATCATAAAGTGCATCTTCTGCTTCCTGTTTTACTCTGTCAAATGCGCCACCGTAAATTTCGATAACTTTTTCTTCAGGATAAATTAAGAATATTTTTTCAAATTTTTCAGGAAGTTTTGCTTTCATTGTATCATAATCAAATGATTTTAGTTTGTTCAAAAGACCGTCTATGATAAATGATGTATCAGCTGTTACATCAAATCTTTCATCGTTTTCAAGCTGATGAACAAGTGTTTTGAATGTTTCGCCGTACTGTTTATCAATAATCTGGTCAACTACATACTTACGGTAATCGTTATGAGTTGAAAGATAATCTGTAAAGTGAACTGAAATTGCTTCAAGCATTGTCTGGTTAGATGAGTTTGCGTATACTACTGCTAACAACTCTTCTTCTGTAATTGTAGCATTTACAGTAATACCACTGTTTTCAAGTTCTTGTTTTACTGTATCAATGCCTACATAATGTATAAGTCCAATAAGCATTTCATCAAGTTTTGCTTTTTCAAGATGTGTACCGTTAAGTTCTAATGCAATAAATTCTGGAAGTGATGAATTTAGTTTTGAAGATGTTTTGAACATATCTTCTGCTGCATCTCTTACGAATTTTGCCATATCATCAATTACCATTGAATATCTAAGTAAGAAACTCTGCATTAAAACGTTGTTGTCATCATCAATTACTTTGAATTTTCTAAGTTTTTCAAGACCTTCATCATCAAGACCTACAGTTTTTACTGCGTTTAGCGGTCCGCCTTTATAGATTATATCTTTTAGTGTGTCTAAAAATCTTGTGTCATTTTCGTAGTATGTTGCAAATGGGAACTGTCTGTCGTATTTATTTAAGTAACCTCTTAAAGCAAATTCCTGTGATGCAAGATAAACATCAGTATCTTTTGTTACTTTTGTTCCTACTTGAATTACATTTCCTTCGCCATCTTTGATTTCAGGAATAAACAACTGCCAGTCAGGGTTTGAATCTGTACCTTTGTTATACCACCATTTAAAGTTAATAACATGTTCGTATGGAACCTGGTAAAGACTTGAAATTGCTGTATCTTTGACAAATCCTACTGTTGAGTATGATGCTTCTGCATCTGTTGGCATTTTTCCTTCAATAAGAGCGTAGCCTTTTGCAACTTCTTCGGTTTTTACTTCCCAACCGTTATCGATAAATGTTACATTTACTGTTTCGATATCGTAGTACATTTCAAGTACTAATGAATTATCGCTTAAAACATTACCGGACTGTGTACTTAAAGTAGCATTAAATATAAATCCTTCGTATGTTTTTTCAACTGCTGTAACAAGTTTTCCAATTTCATCTGTTCCGGTAAATCTGTCTGCTACAACTTCTTCATAACCTGTTAAATCTGTTTTCTGTTTATAGTATTTAACTGTATACTGTGCATTATTTGCAGGAATATTATTCCATACTGCAACAAGTGTAATGTCGCCTTCAACCGGTGCATTAAAGTCATATGCGATTCCGTTTAATGTCCATCCGCCAAATGTAAAGCCAGATTTTGTTGGAGGATTTGGGCACTCTGCTTTTTCGCCATATGTAACTGTCTGTGGAGCAGGTACTGGTGTACCGCCGTTTGCATCAAATGTTACTGTATATGAATTTGCAACCCATTTTGCTTTTAATTCTACACC
>SVJH01000015.1 GCA_015069095.1 Oscillospiraceae bacterium
GCACTCAAGCCAGTGAATCGACATCACTAATCGATGGCGATTATAGCAAGAATGCTTCTAATAATAGTATACTCAATTCTGACAAAAATGTCAAGGAAATGTTTTCTGAAAAAGAAATAAATGATGACAATACTGTTTATAGTGAGAAGGTTACAGATGAAGAAACACTTGATTTTCTAAACAATCAAGAAACCTTGAAAGTTTACAGAGCAATGCAAGTGATTGACGGAAAACTTTATCCACCAATGGCTGCACGAATCAAAGGTGCAAATGGCAAGAAGGAATTAGTATATTCAAGTGAAATTGGAACTTGGGAACAAGCCACAGAACATCCCGAACTCATAAAGGAAGGTAAATTTAAATTAGATAAAGCGAATGGAAGTAGTATAAATGCAGCATATAATCCGTATATACACACATCGGCATCTCCTTTAAATGACCAATTTTCAAGTGCTTACAAAAGAGCAAACCTTGTTACAGTTGAAGGAGAAATTCCTATTAGCGAATTATCAAGTGGTTATAAAGCTGAATATGCAAAGGATTCTGTTGGGGAAACAAAATGGCATAGTGGGCCTGTCGCATCAAAATTGAAAGGCGAAAAATCAAGAAGAGTTTATCTTTCTAGATGGTTTAAACCTACAAGAATTGTGCCTGATTATGAAGTTGCTTCTATCATAGCGAAAACACTTGAAGGCGAAAATGTTAGTGTTCCGTACAATGTTGTAACACCTTCTTTGAGAAACGAACTTGAGAAAAATGGTGTATCAATATTATATAGTGATAAACATTCCGCAGATGAAGATGTGTTGAATAATTCCACAAAAAGTGATAAAATGGAAATAAAGGGTAATATTGAATTCGATGATGAGTTTGATACACTTTTCAATGAAGCTATTTCCAAAGTGAAAATTACCAAAGTAAGTATGAAGGTATTTCCACCTTATAATATAAGCCATAGTGATGCAAATCAACACGCAACAAGGTGGGCGCATAAAGAAAGTGTAGAAACAGGAGCACAAGCTATTGCGTTTTATAAAAACGGAAGTTATATTATTGAAAAATTCGATAATACCGAGTTGAAGTATATTATAATAGGTCGAATAAACTATGATGACTATCGAAATATTCGAAGGGAGTTAGAAGCAAATGCAAAAAATAGGAAAACAGAATCCGTCGAGGAATTGGCTACTATCTATGATAAACGCAATCGACAGAGAGATACAACTCAAGGAAGAGGACAAAGTGCTGATAGTGTTGCAATTGAACACAGAGAACAAAGTAAATTTATTCAACGATTGGATAAAGACAAAAATAGTAAATGGAAAGCTAAAAGCAACTCCGATAGAAGTGATGAACGAAACGGCACGAATAAGCAAATTGGAAGTTTAGAAGAAACAGAGTTCTTCTCCGAAAAAGAGGAGTCCATTTATGATACAATGGGCGAAACTGACCGCATTAAGAAGGAACACGAGAAATTTAAAGCAGAGGTTGAAAGACTCAAGGAAAGACTTGCAATTGAGAAAAAGGTTACAAACGGAAAGGTGTTAAACGATAGCCATATCCTAAAAGCAGCAGGGCATCTTCGCAATATATCGAGAAGTAACATCGACAAGGTAACACTTGCTAAAAAACTCAAGGAACTTTACACCTTTATCAATCAGGCAGAAAATCTTACTTGGGAAGAAGTGTACGAAAAAAGTTACCATATAGCCGATGCAATGCTTAAAGAAGCTACACCTGAAAAAGTTATTGATGACTATTCAAAACATATTTTAAGAGAAATTAAAAACCAAAGAATATCGTTATCAGAAGCACAGAAGAAGGAAGCAGGGTACATATTTGGCAAGAATTGGAACAGAAACTTCTTTGGTAGGGTTGTTATTACTGATGATGCTATTTCTCTTGAAAGACAATGGCAAGAATGGGCAAGTGAATATCCTGACATATTCGATGCTGATATTACCGATACAGATATGCCGGGCGAACTTTATGACATCATAGGCACATTACAAGATGCGTCCGAAACAATAATGGAATATGATATGGCAGAGCGCACAAGATGGTTGGCAAATGAAGTGTATAATCAGTATTGGAATATTTCTAACATTACAACTACGGCAGATAAGTATGACAAGAGAATAAAACTACTTAATGCCGAGCATCGTAGAAATATGAACGAAATCCGTACAGATTATGCAGCAAGACTTCAAGACCAAAAAATTGCAGATGACATTTATTATGGTGGAAAGCTCGGAGAACAACAGAGAAAGTACGAATCAAAAATTGCCGAGAAAAATGCGCAGATTGAAAGACAGAAGGAACTCTACAAAAAACTTCGTGAACGTAAAGAAGAGCAAATTGCTCTTGCAAAAGAACATGGCAAGGAAAGACTTGATAAGTACAAGGAAAATGCACAGAGAAAGACATACATTCAAAGAATTACTGCGAATGCTCTTTCTTTAAATGATATGCTTGTGAAAAATTCAAAAGATAAGCATATTCCTGAAGTTATGAAAGATACCGTTATTGAACTTCTTCAGGCAATTAACTTCTCTTCAAAAAGACTTCTTGAAAATGGTGTATCTACTCAAAAAGATGAGAGATTGGCTAATGCTCTAAAAAATCTTAACAAGGAAATACTTGAACAAACAACAGGCATCAAGGAAACACTTGACGATATGTATGCAAGTGAAATAGACAAAAAGACAAGCGCATTGGTAGAATCTGTAGATAGAATTATGAAAAACATTAAAGATAATGAATTTATTCTTAATAAGATGTCTGCAGAAGATTTGAAAAGACTTGATGAAATAATAAAAATTGTTAAGAGTACTGTTAACAGAGTAAATAAATTCCATGTTGCACAACACAATGCAGGGGTAGAATCTCTCGGTATACAAACAACACAAGAACTAAAGAGTCGCAAGAAGGTATACAAAGACAACAAGAAACATTTTGATAAACTCAAAACCGAAACATTTTGGAATAATCTTAATCCGTATTATGCATTTAAACATTTGGGCGAAGGCGCACAGAAAATATTTAAAGCATTTATGGATGCACAAGACAAGATAGCTTTTTTAGCCAAAGAGATTATTGACTTTACTGAATCTTTGTATACTGACAAAGAATACAAAAAATGGAGTAAAACATTCTTTGAGTTTGAAGTTACTCAACCAAGTGGAGAAGTAAAAAAATTCTCAATGAACGTTCCACAAATTATGTCATTGTATTGTGTTACTAAACAAGAAGATGCTTTAAGACACATTCTTCATGGAGATGAAAATGGAGAAGGTGGTGGTATTACCATTGTTGAAACGGATAAAACAGAAGCTATTCGTAACAACATCAGACTTACAAAAGCAGACCTTGATATAATTATTGGAAAGCTCAATGATAAAGGAGTGGTAGGCAATGCAAAAGAGGTTGCAGACAAACTTCAAGATTTTATGGCTACAAGAGGTGCAGAGTTAGGTAACGAAATTTCAATGGCTAGATGGGGAATAAAATCATTTGGTATTGAAAACTACTTCCCTATCAAAGTTTCGGATGGTGCAGTACCGGAAAAAGGAGATGCTCCGGGAGTGCAAGGAAATCCTTTAATTGCATTACTTAATATGTCTTTTACACATTCTCGTAACGAATTTGCTAAACAGAGTATTGAAGTTGGAGATGTATTTGATGTTTTCGCAAACCATATGTCTTCTATGATACAGTACAATGCAATGGCTCTTCCTGTACTTGATATGTACAAATGGATGAACTGTAAAGTAACAGATGAATATGGCAATGAATTTAGTGTAAAAACATCGGTAAAAGATACATTCGGAGATTTTGCATGGGGTTATCTTAACAAATTTATGAAGGATGTTAATGGCACTACAAAAGACATCACAAGAGATAATTTAGGTCTTAAATTCTTTAGAAATGCAAAGATAGCCAAAGTTGCTAACAATTTAAGAGTTGTTCTATTACAGTTTACATCTTATATGAGAGCAGGTGCAGTAATGGATAACAAATATCTGTTAAAAGCACTATTCCACAAACCGAAGATTGCAAAATCTCAAGAACATTGTGGAATGGCTCTGTTTAAATCTTTAGGTTATTATGACACAGACATAACAAAACCTTTAACCGATAAAATCAAACACGTTACATCAGTAAGAGAAAAGATTATTGATTTCTCATTAAAGGGTGCTGAAACTGCAGATAAAGTAACATTGGGTTACCTTTGGAATGCCTGTGAACTTGAAGTAAGAGAAACACGAAAAGATTTAAAAGTAGGTAGTGATGAATTCTTTAAAGAAATCGGTCTTCGCTTAAGAGAAGTAATATACCGTACTCAAGTTGTTGACTCACAACTTACAAGAAGTCAAATGATGCGTGGCTCTGCTTGGGATAAGATGCTTACATCTTTCGCATCCGAAAATGCCCTATCCTTCAACTTAATAACAGATGTATTTGTTACAAACAAACTTGATGAACGAAGCATGGGCAAAAAAGTAGCACATGAAAAGAACAAGAAGTATACACGAAAAGCAATTACTGCCTATGTTGTAGGGGGCATTGTTCAATCTGCAATAGCTACAATGTTTGATGCATTCCGAGATTATGATGAAGATGATAAGGATGAAGAATACTACGCAAAACTATTAATTGGCAACTTTGCTAATAACGTAAGTTTTATAAATAAACTTCCTTATATCAATCTTATGATTTCAGCCATTTCGGGATTTAGTGGCTCAAGATTAGAAGGAGATTGGATGGAAGAAACGGCAAAAGCATTAAAAGAAATAAGCAAACTGGCCGTAGGAAAAGGTAGTGTAGAAAAACTATTAAAATACATTGAAAAAGCTGCATCAGATAGTACAGGAGTTGGTATATACAACTTGAATAGAGATTTAAGAGCAATGTACGAAATGTTTGAAGACTTTTTAGACTAACCAAAGGAGAGTTGTGTTGGGGTAGAAATACCCTAACACAATTCTTTATAATTTAATTAAAGGGGGATGAGAAATGGAACTTATAAAATACAGAAAAACACTTGATGTACATAAAAATGGTGTTCAGTTTATGTTACAGGGATTTCAAACGGCAGATAATATGTCAAGAGTAATTGAAATAAGTCTTATGGCAAGTGGAGATGCGATTGACTTTCCGTTAGAACGAATTGTAGCAATGATGTATGTTACAACTCCGGGAGCAGAAGAGCCAAGCATAAACAGTTGTACAATCAAGGACAATAAAGTTATATATGATGTGCTTCCTATTGTTGAAGAAGGCATCACAAAAATGCAACTTAAAATAATCGAAGCAAGTCCTGACGGAGCAAAGAGAGTACTTTGTGCGCCTGAATTTGCCGTTGAGGTAACCAAAAGTGGCGCAGATGATGAGAGTGTAGAACAGACTACAACATTTACTGCACTTGAAGATGCCGCAGCAAAGGCAAAAACTGTGTATGACGAGAGATTTCTTCGTATGGAACTTACATCCGATTGTATATTTAAAGCATATTACGCAGACGGAACAACATACGAAACGGACCTTTTGAAAAAACTATTTCACGAGGGAAATTCTGTTCTTGCAGAATCGTTTGCTAAAGGTGGCACAGGAGTAAGAGCAGGAGAAGACACAGACAACTCAAAGTATTATTCCAATGTATCAAAAAGCGAAGCGCTTAATGCGAAGGATATAATGGAAAATAGCGAAAAGATTTTGGAAGAAGTAAGACTTCATGGTGTGTATACTGCATTTAAAGTTGACTTTGAAACAGGGAATGTTGAGTATGTAAGTCCTTCGTTTAAATTCAAAGTAAATATGGAAACAGGCGAACTTGAAACAGAAGGTCAATCTTATACATTCAATGATGAAATTGGAAGAGTTGTTTCCGATTGGCTGAAAGCAAATAACATTGTATTGGCAGATTTGCAGAAAATGGCTACAGAACATGGCAAATATATTGAAGAACTTAAAAAATTAACTCAAAGCCATGAAGGAAAAATAAATAGTGTAAGACCTATTGAAAAAGGCGGTACGGGGGCAACTACAAAAGAGGAAGCAAGAGCAAATTTAGAAATCACTCCCGAAAACATAGGCGTACCGGAGTATTTTGCTTGGAATGTAGATGATAATTTAACGTATATATCGCCTGAAGCCGTTTCTTTTTGCTTTACGGGGAATATCGGTAATGATTCTGCCAATTTAAACGGTACATATCGAGAAGAAGAATCCGAAAAAATTTATATGAAAAATTCGGGACAGATTTATTTATCGTACTCGCTCGAGAGCCAAAAAGAAAGTTATTTCTCGTTAGTTTCTTGTCAAATTCGAGTAAACGGTACGGCCGTTAAAACTTATGATAGCTCGACTTTTACAAATACTAGTAGTACACAAACAATTAACGAAAATTTACTTTTAACGGTCAATAAAGGCGATATTATAACGGTATATATAAAAAGTTTGATAGTCCGGGAAAGCGCAGACTCAGATGACGGTCATCATAGATTTAATCTTAATGGTATTATTGCTAATGCCGAAACTCCTTATATTTATAGAACTCTTTACGACGGAGCGGAAGAAATCACGGTATCAGATATATTAAACGCGTTAACTGGAGGTGTTGAATAATGAGTAATAAAGCGAAACAATTACAAGCATTGGAACAGTTAAGACGAGCAATTCAGTTTTTCATATCTTCATTGACCGATGAACAGGCGATGGAAGTTGCCACAGTTTATCCTAAATATGAGGTTGGAAAATCATATAAGGTTGGAGATAGATTTACAGAAGGTGTCAATGGTGTTGGAGACCCACAACTATACACAGTAGTTACAGACCATATATCTCAATCAGATTGGCATCCAAGCAACTCTCCTTCATTATACAAAGCAATTGGTGTTGTAAATGGTTATGATGAATGGAGTCAACCTACAGGCGCACACGATACATATGCCAAAGGAGACATTGTTTGGTATCAGGAAAAATTATATATATCTACAGTAGACGGAAACGCATATGCTCCGGGTGTTGTAGATGGACAATGGATAATTTACGAAGGTTAAAAGGGGGAATTTTTAAATGGCAAGTGCAGGAAGAATTTTAATTATGCCAAAAGGCAATTGGAATGTAGAAACCGAATACGAAATGCTTGATTTAGTGTTCCATAGCGGAACATCTTGGATAGCAAAGGAAACATCAGTAGGATTAGAGCCAAGTGATGCGAATGCAAAGTATTGGCAAAAAGTGTTTGATGTAGATGCATTTACCGATGCCAAAATTGAAGAAAAAGTTAATGCGTATATGGAAAATAATGCTACGGCATAAAATGTGGGAAACTTAATGTTTCCCTTTATTTTTTTATCTAATAAAAAGTTGCCGAATTTTCCGAATTTTATGTGATAGGATGAATGGGGAAGGGTTTGTTTAAAAAGGTAGTTTAAAAATTTAAACGCAATTTTAAAACATTTTAAAAGGTTTTGGGGAATTTTAAAAGAGAAATGTTATAATTTTGCAGATGTTTAAAAAATTTTTAAGAAATTTTAAAGAAATATTGCAAAAAAATTTTTTTATGATATAATGTATATATGAGACATCAATAGTACACAAAGGAGTTGCCATTATGCCAAGTTGGAGCGAAGTGTTGCAAGAGATACAAGGAACGGTAGTGCAGAATCCGCTTGATTCTGTTAGAAAAAAATATTTGCAAACGCTTACTAAATATACGGGCAGAAATGTTATATCATATTATTCTGGATTTTTGCAAAAGCCAGGTAATGCCGGAGCAGGTATTGATGATAATGACAAAAATGCTTTCATGCAAGCAGTTTATAAACTCGATAAGAGTAAAGGATTAGATTTGTTGCTTCATACTCCTGGTGGCGATATTGCAGCGACGCAGTCGATTGTTGATTATCTAAAACAAATTTTTGGAAATAATATACGAGCTATTATACCTCAAATAGCGATGTCTGCTGGTACTATGATTGCTTTATCGTGCAAAGAAATTATAATGGGAAAACAGTCGAATATTGGTCCGATTGACCCGCAATTTGGTGGAATGTCATGTGCAGGAATAATTGAAGAATTTGAAAATGCTGTAAAAGATGCGCAAACTAACCCTGCTTCTATTCCAATATGGCAAACGATAATATCAAAATATCATCCGAGTTTTTTGGGCGATTGTCATAAGGCAATAAAATGGTCTAATGATATTGTACAAGATTGGTTGATGAATAATATGTTTAATGGCGAACAAAATAAAACCGATGTGGTTTCTCGCATAGTAAATGAACTTAGCGATCATACAAATACAAAAAATCATGCAAGGCATATTTCGCGCACTGAGTGTGAAAACTTAGGAATTAAGATTGTATCATTAGAGGGATTAGATAATCGAAAAATAGATGAATGTTTAGATTTGCAAGATTGTATTCTAACGATACATCATTCATATATGCATACTTTTTCTAATTCACATGCAATAAAAATTGTAGAAAGTAATCTTGGAAATACTATGGTAATGAATATATAGGGAGGAAGAGAAAATGGATAAATTTTTAGAAGGTTTTATGCAACTTGGAATTCCTGTAGGAACAAATGTAAAAAGAGAGGATCCAATTTTGGTTGCTCAAAACATAAAAAAATTTACGTTATTAAAATCGAACAACATAAAATATGGTTGTCAAAGTGATTGTTACGAAAAAACACATTAAAAAGAGAGTAAATGCTCTCTTTTTTATTTCCATTTAATATTATCCCATTTTAGTGCTTGACCACATCTATTGCATGTGATAGTTTCAACGGGAATGTAAATAACCCACTTTTTAACCCACTTTGATTATTTTTTTAAAACAAATGAAAATTTTACAAAAAATAAAAAACCTTTTAAACACGCATTTATAACGTTTTTAAAAGGTTTATTATTTTTAAAAATTGGTGCGGCAAATGGGACTTGAACCCATACGTCGAAGACACACGCCCCTCAAACGTGCCTGTCTGCCTATTCCAGCACTGCCGCAAATTAAGTACTTTTGATATGATATACCAAAAACTAAAAAAAGTCAACAGTTTTTATTCAAAAAAATGAAAAAGCCGGATGAATTTTTCATCCGGCTTAAATTTTATTTAGTTATGCTTTTTTTCTTTCTGTAACAAGTTTAATACCAAATATTGTTGCAGCCATAAGAATTAGTGCGATTGGTAAGCAAATCCAAACATTTTGAATGTATCCTGCGATAATATATGAAACACAAGAAACTATTGCAACTGTAATTGCATAAGGAAGCTGAGTTGAAACGTGATTTATGTGATTACACTGTCCGCCTGCTGATGCCATAATTGTTGTATCTGAAATAGGTGAGCAGTGGTCGCCGCAAACCGCACCTGCCATAGCAGCAGAAATTGCAATAACACTGATTTCGTTTTCGATTGAGCCGCCAAATACTGCAAGTACGATTGGAATTAAAATACCAAATGTTCCCCAAGATGTACCTGTTGAGAACGAAAGTCCAACAGCGATAAGGAATACAATTGCAGGTAGAAGCGGAATAAATGCTGTAGCATAAAGTCTTACAAATTCAGCAATATATACTTTTGCGCCAAGTGAATCTGTCATTGTTTTAAGTGTCCAAGCACAAGTTAAAATAAGTATTGCAGGAACCATTGCTTTAAATCCTTCAGGGATAGAATCCATGCAGTCTTTAAATGTAAGTGTACGTCTTATTAGGAAATATATTACAGAGAATATAAGTCCTGCAAATGAACCGTAAACAAGACCAACAGAAGCATCTGCTTGAGAGAATGCAACCATAAAGTTGTTAAAGCCTTCTTCGCCTGCTGTAAAGAATCCGCCTGAGTAGATAAGACCTAATATACATGAAACAATAAGAACAACTACAGGAAGAATAAGGTCAAGAACTTTACCTTTTTGATTTCCCTGTTTTTCTTGTACTTCTTCTATAAATTCTCTTCCGGTTTCAGAGAAGATATCTCCGTTTTTAGCATTTTCTTCGTGTTTTTTCATTGGGCCGTAGTCAAATTTCATAAGCGCAATCATAACCATCATAAGAATTGTTAAAAGTGCATAGAAGTTATAAGGGATTGCTCTTATAAATAGTCCGAAGCCGCTGATTTGTTCTTCTGAAACAAATCCTGCAACTGCTGCTGCCCATGATGAAATAGGGGCTATAATACAAATTGGTGCTGCAGTAGCATCGATAAGGTATGAAAGTTTTGAACGCGAAATGTTGTGTTTATCTGTTACAGGACGCATAACAGAACCAACTGTCAAACAGTTAAAGTAGTCATCAACAAAGATTAAAACACCAAGAGCAATTGTAGCAAGTTGTGCGCCAACTCTTGATTTAATGTGTTTTGAAGCCCATCTTCCAAATGCTGCGCTACCACCTGATTTGTTCATAAGTGATACGATAGCACCAAGTATAACAAGGAATATGATAATACCAATGTTATAAGAATCAGCAACAGATGCTATAAATCCATCCTGGAAAAGATGATCGATTGTTCCGGTAAAATTAAAGTTTGCATAAAGAAGTGCACCCGAAAGGATTCCTAAGAACAAGGAAGAATATACTTCTTTTGTTATAAGTGCAAGTATAATTGCAACAATCGGTGGAATTAGTGCATACCATGTTGCATAAAAAGGTACGCTCTGTTTTTTTGTGTTTAATGCAGTATTTAAATTTTTTGTAAATTCAGGTGTGTTTTCAACCTGATCAGCATATTCGCCGATAAAAATATCTGCATCTTCTGCGTTTTTAAGGTCAAGCGGTCTTTCTTCTTCTACAGACATTGGACCTATTGGTGCTTCTGCTTTTTCTTCAGTTGCAAATGCAGTAAACGGAGCAAAAACGCTTACAGTAAGAACAACTAAAAGTAGAAAAGCAAAAATGCTTTTTCTTGAACAGTTCATAAATAAACTCTCCTTTGTAATTTTTTATATAACAAAAACGGCTGACATGCCTTGAGCAAATCAGCCGAAAAATTTAATATATGCATATTAAAATTTTAAGATGATAGCTCTCCACATTCGTGACAGTCCGTTACATGTTCTGTAATGGCCCAGCATATACAATTATCAGGATTTTGCATATGCTTCGGCGATATTTCCTTTTAGGCAATGGTACCTGAACTTTAAATTGCCTTACTTATAAATATCGCACCTCTATCTAAGTTAAAAAAATATGTTATATATATTGTAACACAAATAAAAAATATGTCAACAAAATTTTTGTTTGTATGAAATGTACAACATAATGCTAACTTTATTGTGAAAAATTCCCCTTTACTTTTATACAAAAATATGGTAAAATAATCTATCACGAAAAATTGTAACAAAGGGGTACCCCTTTGTAGTATGTGAGCACATACTACAAAAACCTTTTAGTTACTTTGAAAATCGAAAGGAGAAAGAAAAATGGCAAAAAAATTATTAAGCATCTTAGTAATTGCAACTATGGTTTTATCACTTTTTAGTGTAACTGCATTTGCATCAGAAACACAAAAAGCAGAAAAAGTTGTATTTGTGCAGACTTTTGACGGTGTAGATAACAGCACTGACGGAAATTTGGGATGTGGCGTTTATGGTGAATTAAATGGAGATTGGACAGAGTATAATAGTAAACAGACAACAGCAACGGCAAAACGCAAAGGTAACAGAAGATGGACAGTTGGTGGTGCGGCATCGAGTTCAGTTTCAGGTGTTAAGACAAGTGATGATAATTCTTATTTTGTTGCAGCCGGAAATCACCAAAGTTATTATGCAAAATATAAAGTAAATCTTGATAACACTGTATTTGAAAATGGCGCAACTTACAAACTTGCAATGGATGTTACATACACATTAGACAATACATATGACAAAGAAAAAAATTCAATCGATATTTATTTGTGCGGATTAAAAAACACCACTACAGATGATTCAGCACTTAATAATGGTTTGGGAAGAAAAACTACAACGGTTTACAAAGATACACCAGTAACAATATTTACTAATGAATTTGTTTATGCTCCACCTGCTGCTACAGTTACAGGTATGGATTTAGATAATGCTGAAATTAGTTGTGCATTCCGTGTCAAACTTACAGACGCTTCGTCTTTAGGAACATTTGATGATAAAAACGGAAATGGTGTTCGAGATAAATACACTGATGCAACAACTGGTAAAGAACTGGATGAACCTTTAAAATATGGTAAAGCTTCATCAGAAAGATTGACAATTGACAATGTAAGAGTTATCAAAATTGTAGACGCTTGTGTTGCAGATGCAGAAGCAGACGCAGGTTACTACGCAGAAGCATTTGATAGTGAAAACAAAAACGGTACAATTGCATTCAGCAGTGAAATCACAGAAGGTATTGACGATGCAGCAAAATACGGAATCTGGGTTTACAGAGCAGACGACAACACAAAAGAAGATACAGTTACTGTAACAGATATCGATTCACTAAAAGAAGCAGAAGGAAAATTCAGCGTAGTAGTTGAAGATATTCCTCAAGAACACTTTGCAACAGGCGTATGTGCAAAACCATTTATGATAATAGGTGATACAACAGTTTGGGGCAACGTTACAACATTTAGCGTAAATGAAGCTCTAAAATGGCTTGGAAATAATTAAGGAGGGGATAATGATGGAAAAGTACATAAAACCGGAAGTAAAAATCAATTCTTTCATTAGTGAAGATGTAATCACAACAAGTGGTACATCAACAACTCCTATAAAACAGGAACTTGTTGCTAAAGGATATAGCATTGGTAAAGTTAACAACTTATTTAAAAACTAATTTAAGAGTTAATTTAAAAAGCTCTGTTGCAATTTGCAACAGAGCTTTTTTATTTTAAAAAACACCAAGTTTTTTAAGTAACGCCTCGCACCCTTCTTTAATGTCTAAATATGTCTTGTCAAAATTTCCTGTGTACCAGGGGTCGGATATATCGTCATCTCTGCCTGCAAAATCAAGCAGTTTATATACCTTGTGTTTATAATCTTCGCCAACAATTCTGAAAATATTTCTTATGTTGTAAAAGTCCATGCCAATTAAATAATCGTAATTGTCATAGTCATCTTCTGTAAGCTGAACTGCAACTTTCCCGTCGGTTGAAATTCCAAATTCTTTAAGTTTTTTTCTTGTGCCATAGTGAACTCCGTTTCCTATTTCCTCGCGGCTTGTGGCACTTGATGCTATATAAAAATCTTTTTCAAGACCTTTCTTCTTAACCATATCTTTAAGCACAAATTCTGCCATAGGACTGCGACAAATGTTCCCGTGGCATATAAACATTATTTTAATCATAGTTTATCTCCTTTTTGAAAGTAATTACATTATATAATAACATAATAAAAATTGCAATAAATTGTTGAAAAAAATTGTGTTTTATGATAATATGATGTTGATGCTATATTTTTGGAGTGATGAAAATGGATTTAAACAAAATATTTACTTCCAATATGGTTTTCCCAAGACGAAAACCGATAAGAATTTATGGTAGTGGAAAAGGAAAAGTTGAAATTCTATTTGGCGGATGCAAAAAAACTTTAACTTCAGATAGTGAAAATTGGATGGTAGAATTTCCTCCTATGGAGTACGGCGGACCGCATATAATGGAAGTTATTTTTGAAGATAAAACTGTTACTCTTACTAATATTTATATTGGTGAAGTGTTTTTGTTTGCAGGTCAGTCAAATATGGAATTTAAAATGAAAGAAACAAACTATCCGAAAGAAAAATATGCTTCAAACAGTAAAATCCGTATTTTTTCTACTGACAGAATAGAAAAAGGCAAAGATAAATTTTCATCAGATGACGGATGGGTTGTTTGCAATGAAAATAATGTAGCCGATTTGTCTGCTCTTGCGTATCTTACATCAATTAACCTTGCCCAAAATACGAATATTGCAATAGGTGTTATTGTGTGCTATCAGGGAGCGTCAGTAATTGAAAGTTGGGTGCCGTGTGGTGCGTTTAAAAAGATTGACATTGATATTGCGCCTGAAGGAAAATTTATTGACCACAGAAACGAAAAATACAGCGCGTGGAATAAAGACGGGACTTTATACTCGTTTGCACTTTCTCAGGTTATGCCGTTTTCTTTATCTGCTGTAATATGGTATCAGGGGGAAAGTGATACAAGTGAGGAAGAAGGAAAAGTTTATCTTGATGAATTATGCACACTTATAAAGATTTGGCGCAAAGATTTTTCAAACGAAAATCTGCCGTTTGCAGTTGTTCAGATTGCAGATTGTAAAAGCAGATTAACAAATGGGTGGTTGCTTGTTCAAAAGGCACAAAAAGATGTGGAAGAAAAACTTTCAAACGTAAAAACTGTTATTTCAAAAGATGTATGTGAAACAGACGAAATTCACCCTAAAACAAAAGATAAACTTGCAAAAAGAATTTATATGGTTTTAAAACAATTATGTGATTTGGAGTAAAAAATGGACATAAAAAAGTATTTTGATACGTTAAATATTAAACTTATATGTGCAGGATTTTTAAATAATAAAGAAGATATTTTCTGCAAGGATGAAATATGCGAGTACAACAAAATATTTTATCTTAAATCAGGCAGTATAAGTGTTACTCAGGACAGCGAAGTTAAAAAAGTAACAGATGACAGCCTTGTTATAATTCCTGCAAATAAAAAACATTCAATAACAATTAAAAAGAACGGGAGGGTAGAGGCATACTGGATTTATTTTGATGCAACTGTATTTTCGAAAAACTTTTTTGATACAGTTATTTGTCCTGTATTTGTAGAGGTTGACAACGACGAACTTATTACCAGACTATTTGAAAGTATACTTTATAACGTTGAAAACCTTCCTGAAGTTTCAAAAGTTATAAATGACAAATGTTATTTAATAAGAATGATTTCATATTTTATAGAAAAAGGCGGATGCATTTTAAGGGATACGCCACTTAAAACTATTGAAGATTTTATTGAAGAAAACATGGAAAGAAAGATAAGTGTAGGGGAGTTCTCAGATATTTTAAAAGTTAAGAACAATCACTGCACAAATCTGTTTAATGAAACTTTTGGATTATCTCCGCTTAAATTTTTAAATGATATACGCCTTTTAAAAGCAAGAGAACTTCTTGAAAATACCGATATGAAAATAGGCGAGATAGGAAAGACGTGCGGACTTGGAAGTGTTCAGGCATTTTCTAAAACATTTAAACTTAATGTAGGACTTACGCCTTCAAAATACAGGCACATATTTGGTAAAACATTTAAAGTTGAATAAAAAGATGCTTGTTACTTGTGTATTTAAGAAAAAATTAACCCCGAAACAAAATTTTGCTTCGGGGATTTTTTTATTGTGAATACAATATTATATTTTAAAATAAGATTTGGCTTTTTTTATATCATCTTCTGTCGGCAACATATCCGGCAGTGTATTTTCCATATTCAGCGCTATATATTTTGATTTAGCATAATTATGGTACGGTAATACCTTTACCTTCTCTATATTTTTTAAATTTCTTAAAAAATCTGCAATTTTTGTGATTTGATCATCATTGAAATCCGGAACATACGGAATGCGTACTTCTATCTTCTTTCCACATTCATCAAGATATTTTAAATTTTCAAGTATAATTTTATTTGATTGACCTGTGCATTTTATATGTACATCTTCATCTATTGCTTTTATATCGTAGAGAAAAATGTCGGTATACGGTATAACTTTGTCAAGTGCTTCTTTTGAAACAAATCCGCACGTATCTACTGCCGTATGTATGCCGTTTTCTTTAAGCTTTTTTAAAAGGGAAGCACAAAAATCTATTTGCATAAGACATTCTCCGCCGGAGAGTGTAACACCGCCGTTTGAATTATCATAAAATTCTTTATCTTCCATAAGAAGTGGAAAAATTTCGTCTACACTCATTTCTTTTCCGTAAAAATATAAAGAATTTCCAAGACATACATCTTGGCATTTTCCGCAATATACGCACTTTTCTCTGTCATAAATGTGAAGACCGTTTTCAAAATAATGAGCGTTATTTGTGCAAACATTTACACATTGTGCGCAGCCGATACATTTTTCTTTATAATAAGCAAGTTGACTTTTAAAATCAATTCCTTCGGGATTATGACACCAAACGCATTTAAGAGGACATCCTTTAAAAAATACAGTTGTCCTTATTCCATCGCCATCGTGCACGGCAAAGCGTTTAATCTCAAATATTTTTGCTTTTATTAAAAACATATGGTCTCCTTCCTTCAAAACTCATTTTCTCTACAAATGTGAATCCAGCATTTTCATCGTTACTTAAATCGGCTTTATAACTTGCAGTAGTAATTGCAAGTAAATCCATTTTTTCGCCAACAAAACTGCAACTTGCAGGAATTTTTGCGGGAATCTGCATATAAGAGGTAATCTGCATTGCTTTTGTATCAACTTTGCAGATGTGCCCATATCCCCAGCATGCAACTAAAAGATTATCATTTTTGTCTATCGTAAATCCATCAACACCGATCACTTTTACTTGTCTGCCGGTAAAAGATATTTTGCCGTTTGTTTTATCAAAATAATATTCTTTAATTATACCGGTATCGCTGTCAGTATGATAAAATCTTTTTTCATTAACAGACCATTCAAGACCATTGGACAAAATCAGATTATTTAATAAGACTCTAACATTTCCATCTTTGTCAATAGAATAGAGTTTGCCATCTGTTTTGGTAGAAACACCTTTTCGTTTTCCGCTTTGTGTTCCTACGTAAATTCTGCCATCGGGACCAACTTTCATATCATTGGCATATAAAATGTTGTGCTTTGCGGTGTCGTATAATTCTTCTAAAGTATCGTCCTCATTTAATATAAAAACACCATCGGGGCGGGATACAATGAGACGGTTATTTTTATCAAAGGCAATGGCTGCAACATCTGTTTTTACAGGGCGAACCTTAAGTTCTTTTGTGTAAATATTGAGCATACATATTTCTCTTCCCATTGCATTTGTAAAATAAAGAAGTTTTTCTTTGTCGTTCCAAATTGGACCTTCGCCAATTATACAGCGTTTTTTATCAAATACTTGCATAATTATTAAACCAGACTTTCTGCCTGACGGATAAATCCGTCTTGTTCTTCTTTATTGATATTGTTCCAAAGCACATTCCATCCGCATACTCTAATTTGCAAATCCTGATATTTTTCAGGATGCTTTTGGGCATCTTTTAGCGTATCGGCATCAAATACATTTATGTGCATTGCATGACCGCCACGTTTTATAAATGTCATAAGAAGTCCGTACATCGCATTAAGTCCATCATCATCTTTTACTGCTGACGGCAAAAGACCAAGGTCGAGAGCAGCATCACACGCAAATGCGGTAGCATCGATTTTTGTGGCTGATAAAATAGCGGCAGTTGCACCTTCGCGGTTTTGACCCATAGAAGATGAAATGTTTTTGGAAAGTTCCTCGCCAAGAAGTCTTCCGTTTGGAGATGATAGAGTTTTTTTGCCTTGTATATACGACATTCTTGCAACATGAAAACCAACAGTCCATTTGCCACCGCGTTTTTTTGCATTTGGTCTGCCACAGATATATTTTGATAAAAAGCCAGTAATATCTGTTGCAAAAAAGTCGGGCAATTCTTTGTTGTTGCCATATTTATCACGGTCGGCAATTAGTTTTTGACGAATAAGTTCGTATCCTTCAAAGTTTGCATCAAGCATTTTTACAAGTTCTTCTAAAGTAAATTCTTTTTTGTCAAAAACATATTTTTTAATAATTGCCATTGAATCGGCGAAATCGGCAAGAAAGCCGAACTCACAAACACTGCTGTTAAAAGTTCCGCCACCGCAAAGTGCATCTTTTGCTTTTTCAAGACAGGATGGATATGTTGCCGAAAGCATTGACTGTGGGTTTATATAAGCAAGATAATCTTCAAATGTATTTACTATTTCAATGGTGGCATCTACAGATGCACACAATTGTTTTTTGTATTCTTCATAAAAATCCTCAAATGTAGCATATGTGCTTACCTTTGGACTTTTTTTAATGGCAAAATTACCTGTTACTCCGTCACAGCCCTCATGGAGCGCATGTTCAAGCGGTTTTAAAAGATTAAAATAATTCATTCCGCAACTCATACTGCTTTGTACAGAGTACTCATAGCATCCTTTTATATTGCAAAGACGTGCCTCGTCTTTAGTTGCACCCTCACGCATAAGTGCCTTTCTTATGGTGCTGTCGGAAACAAATACAATAGAGTTATTTCCACGTCTTATCATATCAAGTGCTTTTAGTAAAAAGTCTTTAGGAGTGCTCTCTGCTACCTTTATCTGTATTTTAGGGTTGTAGATATTCATTTTGTCATAAACATCCAAAAACAAATATGAAAGTTCGTTTATTTCAGTCGTTTCATCTTCTTTGCATCCGCCTAAAAATACAGGTTGATTCCAGTAGTTTCCAATAGATGTAAACTGCAAAAAGAAATATGCAAGATCTGTGCGGATTTCTTCTTCTGTAACACCACCGCTTATATCATCTTTGTAAAACTTATAAAACAATCTGTCAAAGTTAGAAAGCGAGCGAACCTGCAATCCTTCAATATGCTCACTGAGCATAAAATAAATATAATTAGTCAAAAGCGCTTCATAAAATGTTTTTGGTGGGTTATTCTTTATGTTTTTGAGTGCTGTAGCCATTTTTTTAGCGCCTTCTGTTTTTGAGGCAAGGTCATATAGTCTGCCTATGAAATTTATAATTGCTGTGTAAGTAATTTTAATTCCCTCAAAAAAGGTGTCTTCTTCAAACGTAAGTTTTTTTGAAAGGCGTATATTTTCACTTTCATTTAAAATGCCTGAAAAACCAAGTTCAAAAACTCTGTCCCAAAAAGGCACGCTATGGTCATAGTCGGGCCACATAGCAACAATTCCGTCATTTTCAAAGCGACGTCTTTTTTCTTCAGTTTGGGGGATGATTTTGTCAAAAATTTCATTTTTCCATTCTTTTATAAGAGTAGAGTTGAGCGGACGGTCAATCATATTTATCGCAGGAAAAATGTCGTGACTATCGCAAGAAATTTTTGTTTTTTCCAAAATAAATTCAAATGCCTTTGCTTTTCTTATAGGATGGGGCAGATGTTTTATTTCTTTGTCGCGATAGATTATTTCTTCTTTGATTTTATCTGCGTCCATACCCGTTTCATCAGAAAATATATCGTCGTGTCTTATAAATCTGTTATAAGGATCAAATTCTTTTGTCTGGTCATGATATTTGTTCATTATATAATCGTAGTCTTTGTTTTTGATGTATTCCATAAAATCACCTCAATATTAGTTTATGCATTTTATATCATAAATCGGGAATTTTGTAAATGTATAATTCAAAACACTTGACTATTTCAAAACAAAATCATATAATGTAATCGAGGTGATTTTTGTGGATGAATTTATGAATTATGATTTTAATATAAATAAGATTGTTCTTGCTTGTTTTGTAGCTGCAGGCACGGGAAACGCAATCCATAAAAACCGACCAAGCCACGGACTTGCAATAAATAAATCAGGGAAAAAAACGTATATTTTTTCTGACGAAAAAAAACTTACTGTAAAAGAAAATGATATTATCTATCTTCCAAAGCACTCAACTTACACAGTTAAATCAGAAGTGCTTGGCGATTGCTATGCAATAAATTTTGATATTGACGAGGATGCCATATTTGAACCATTTGTTATAAATATAAAAAAACACAATGAAATCACAGATTATTTTCGCATAGCCAATAAAGTGTGGGCATATAAAAAGAACGGTTATATTATAAAATGCAAAGCCGAACTTTATAATATTATTTATGCTATGCAAAAGGAATATTTTTCGGAATACTTTCCTAAAGAAAAACTGGACATCATAAAACCTGCGCTTGAATATATACATGAAAGATATACAAAAGAACTTATAAGTATTGAAACACTTTCAAATATGTGCGATATAACTCCTGAATATTTCAGAAGAATATTTAAAAGTTTTTACGGAATTTCTCCGGTTAAGTACATAAATAATCTTAAAATTACAAGAGCAAAGGAACTACTTAAATCAAAAATGTATTCTGTAACCGAAGCCTTGCAATTATCAGGATTTGCTGAAATGTCTCACTTTAGCAGAGAGTTTAAAAAATCAACGGGCATATCACCATCAGAATATAAAAAAAGTGCACAGTAAGTGCGTTGGTCTTAAGGATAAAATAAAACCGAGTGAAAGTAAATCACTCGGTAATTTTATTGTTTGAATATTGTAGGGACGGCGCGAAACGACGTCCCGTAAAGCCTCCCTTGCCTAAAGGGAGGGGGACCACTTTAGTGGTGGAGGGATTGTAAATGTTAAAATTGCTACAGAAACAATCCCTCAGTCTTTCCTTACGGAAATCCAGCTCCCTTTAGGCAAGGGAGCCTTTTTAAAAAATCCCTAAGTCGCATGCTCTTAAACTGTGCACTTTACTTTTTTGAATTTATTCGTTTATAAATTTCATAAGCATGTCTGCGCTTTTTTCAACGTATTCGTCGAAAAGTCCGTTATCTCTAAGATAGAAAAGAACTGTGTAACGGTCGCGAAGGATAAGCGCTTTTTTAAGACCTTTCACAATTGTTTCTCTGTCTTTTACAACGTATGGCATTTTCATATCTTTACAGAATTTTTCAACTGCATCAAAATACGGAATGTATTTTTCAACAAGTTTTTTCATTTTTTCGTCGTTGAATTCTTTATATAAAAGTTTGTAAATCATACCGATTAAAAGTGTTGCTTCGCAAACTTCAAGGCCGTGAAGATTTGGAACTTTTCCTTCTTCAACGTCAAATAATTCCCATGAATGAGCAACAATGTGTTCACTTCCTGATGCAGGACGTGAGTTTCCTGTATACGCCATTCCAAGACCTGTAACTAAAAAGCCTTCCATAACGTTTTTAATACACTCTGGGTCGCGTCCTTTAAGGTTATATCCGTTTTTGAGGCATTTATCTGTTGCGTCTATAACATCGTTTGCAATTTTTTCACAGTAATATTCGCCTGTGTAATCTCTTGCCATTTCCCAGTCAATCATACCTGTGTATTTACCAAACATATCGCCAATACCTGCAAGCATCATATCCCAAGGTGCATCTTTTAAAATGTCAAGGTCAGCAATTAAATATTTTGGTGTTGTACCCTGAACAGTAGATTTTGTTCCATCGTGTAAAAACGGTGTTCCGGCGCTAACATATCCGTCCATTGAAGGAGCAGTTGCAACAACACCATAAGGAATGTTCATTCTATAACTTACAAGACGTACAGAATCGTTAACTGTTCCTGAACCTACTGCAAGCATAAAGTCAGGAAGAGGAGAGTACCCCATAAGATTTCCTTTTGCGTTAGGGTCTTCAATGTTTAAAAGTATTCTTCCTATTGTGTATTCGTTTGGAAGCACCAAATCGTCATCAATAACAAATACTCTTGAAAGTTTTCCTGCATTTTTAAGGATTTCTTCAACTTTTTCGCCTGCTGCTTTGTATGTGTTTTTGTCGGCAACTACGTAAATTTTGTTGTAATCTTTTAAAATTTCAGGAATTTTGTTTAATGCGCCGCTTGAAATTTCATATCCTTCAAGTGGTGCGCGATGGCTTTTCATATCGCAGTTACATGTAAATTCAATCATTTTTAATTCTCCTTTTATTTTGTTAAATAATTGCAAAGCGGATGGTTTAATCTTTTGAGTTCGCTTACGAAATTATCGCAAACCCAGGTTGCACCAAGTACGCTTAAATGTCTGTTGTCAGATAAATAATGCTCGCGGTATTCGCTTTTTTTGCCGTCGATATCATTTTTTGTAAGTTCGTGTATATCAATAACAGGAACATCAAAAAGTGTACCAATAAGACGTGTTGTGTCCATAAATGCATCCATTTTTGTTAAAACACTTCCGTCTTCGTTAAAGTCAAAACGTGCAACAGATGTTGCAACAAGCACATATGCACCTTTAGAACGTGCAGCTTCTACAAAAGTTTTAAAGTTATTAAAAAAGCTTTTGCCGTATCCAGGTTCTGTAAGTTTTCTGTAGTCATCGTTATGACCAAACTGGAAGATTATAAAATCGCCCGGTTTAAGTTTATCAATAACGCTTTTTAAAGTTCCGCCAGAAATTGCAGTAGCAGTTGATGCACCGCCTTTTGCATATGTATTGTCGAGCGCTAAATTTTCGTTGAAATATCCTGCAATATCAAGCATTTGTGTCCATCCACGCTGTGAACTTGTGTTAACATCACAAGTAGCCATAAGCGAATCGCCTACTGTGTAGAAAGTTGCTTTTTTATCTTTTTGGCTGTTTGAAACGCTTGTAACAAGTGGCGAATTATTTGTTTTGTCAAATGCAAAAACTTTTACTTCTGTTTTTGAAACGTCAGTTGGAAGTGTCATTTTTACATCGTAAACACCATCATAAAATATTTCAATCGGTTTTGCGTCTTTAAGTGAGCCGTCATCGTAAATTGCAACAATTACATTTACTTTTTTGCCTGTGTTGTTTGTAATAAATACTCTGTCAACGCTTCCTTCGTTTACTAAATTGAATGCATCAACATTATCTTTTGTTTTGTAAATAACGCTTTGACATTCTACATTTACAGGATTGTAGTTATATGCTGTAAGCGGAAGCGGTGTTACTGTTAAATCGTCAATATATATAGTTGATAGATGATTTATTAAAAGAGCATCTTTTTTGATATCACTAACTTTGTGTCTGAATTTAACTTTTACCCATTTATCATTTGGAATATCAAATTCATAAATAGTTTCATAACCGACATTTATTTTTGTGATTTCTTTTGATTTAACATAGAACGAAACAAGGAATTCTTTTTCTATATCATCTTCTGTAAGTTCTTCACTTTTAAGTGTGTTTAAAAGACTTATATTTGCGCTTTCTTCAATTTTCAAACTTTTTGTTCCGAGATAAGTGTTGTTTTCATCAGTAGAAACAGTATATCCATCAAATGATTTATCGTCTTCAAAATTGAAAAAGCATCCGTAGGTGGCGTCTGATTTTGTTTTCTCTGTAATATTTCCAACTAAAAGATTTTCTTTTTCGCCATAAGTGGTTTTTGAACCGTCGCCACTGTCGATGTATGTATCTTCACTTACATAAGTTTTTTTGCCATCGTGCGAAATGTATGCTTTTTTATCGTCGCTTTCTTTAACTTCGTTTACGCTGATGTTATCAATATAAAACGATTTGTTATCGCCTGATAAAGTTAAAACAGCAATTCTTTCGTTAATATTTGTCTGGTCAATTGTGTAGTTGAATGTACACTCTGTCCAGGTATTTTTCTTAATATCGAATGTATTTGTACCATTGTAGTATTTGTATGTATAACTTGAAGCAGGACCTTTTGTTAAGCCGTCTCCGTTATATGTGCTCATAATACCTGCTGTAATGTCATCATCGGTAAGTGAATAAACATAAAAAGTAATTTTAAATGTTTTTCCAAGGTCTGTCTGGTCAAGTTCTGTTGTTTTAAATGTGTTAAAGAATTTAAGTCTTCCATTAGATAAAGTCTTTGTATATTTTAAACTTTTTCCGCCGCTTGTCATTGAATAGTCAGATGATAAAACTGCACTTCTTCCGCTTTCCGGATCTCCGCCAAAATAGCAGTCATAACTGGTTGAAACACTCACGTTAGAATCTGTTGCGCTTGTTTTTAAAACGAATGCGCTTTCATCATCAAAGTTTTTGTTTAAACCTGAAAGGCCGCCGTTTGAGTCCATCGTTTCTTTTGAGAAAACCTTAAACTCATCAAGACGTGTTACGCACATATCGTCAATATAAATTGTTCCGCAAGTGTGGGTAAGTGTTAAGTTTGCAATTCTCTGGTCTATGTTTGTCTGGTCAATTTTATAAATGTAAGAACATTTTGTCCATTTATTTGCCTCTACATTAAATGTCATTGAATTTGAATTGTTGTATCCATCATAAAAATTTGTGGCGTAACTTGACGAAGGATTGCCTTCTTCACCTGTACCTTTATTGGCACTCATCATACCAACTACAACACTTCCGCCCGATTCAGAATATACATAAAATGAAATTTCGTAAAATTTGTTTAAATCGTCTGCATTAAGTTCTGTATTTTTAAATGTATTGTAAAATTTTAATCTTCTTGTGCTTGTAGATGTGTATTTTAAACTTTTTCCGCTATTGCCTCTTGCAAAATCTGTTGAAATCTGGGCAAGACCTGTACCGCTTCCACCATAGTAATAATCGTATGTATCATCTACGCTGACATTTTTTGAAGGTGCTTTGGAAGTTCCAAGACATTTAAATGTGTCGTCTGTTTCATTGTCAAAATTTTTATTAAGTCCCAATGTTTCAACAGGAACTATTGCAAGGCCAAAATTATCTTTTTCATGGTTTATTTTTTCAAGATGAGCAAAAGATGAAACATCAACTGTATTTACATTTGTTCCTTTTGGTATGTCAATGTATCCTAAAAGATTTCCTGCAACAGAGCCGTTTGCAATGTCGGCGCTATTTGAATATGTAAGTGCGTTTTCACTCCATGTATCTGTTACGCCGTAAACTGCCGCTTTTTGCTCGCTATCTGATTCTGATGTAAACGAAAGTTTTACATCATCGGCGTTTGTAACATCTTTTAAACTGAATTTTAAAAATGTACTTTTAAGGCCTTTGTTTGTTTCAGCAAATACACTAATAGGAAATGCAAGTTGAAAAACTAAAACAATAGCCATCAAAATGACAAATATATTTTTCATTATATTCTCCTTTGAAAGTGTAAAGGACAGCAATTTTGCTGTCCTGTTTTTTAGATTTGATTTAATATTTCTCTTAAATGCTTGACAGCAAGTTTGAATTTATCCTGCGTATTTGTTGAAATTGCTTCTTTGTCTTTTCCTTCTTCAAGCGATGCAAGACCTACAAAGTTTGCAAGATGAGGTTCAAGTGATAAGAAACCTTCGTAACCTGACGCTTTAAGGTCAGTTAAAATTTCTTTTACTTTTCCTTCACCCATGCCTGCAGGAACAACACTTCCGTCGCTTAGGGCATCTTTAATGTGCATATATTCAATGTGAGGTTTAAGCATATTATAAGCTTCAGGGAAAGTTTCCTGACCGCACTGAATAAAGTTTGCAGGGTCAAAAACCGCTTTTAAATCTTCGCTTCCGATACTTTCTAAAACGTCAAGACATCTTTTAGCGTTGTCGCCGTAAATGCCTTTTTCATTTTCGTGAAGAAGAATAAGTCCTGAGCCTTTTGCAGTATCAACAAACATCTGCATTCTTTTTAAAACTTCATCTCTGTATTTTTTAGGGTCTTCTTCTTTTGGCATAAAGAAACTGAAAAGACGGATGTATTTTGTATCCATGATTTTTGCAATTTCAATTATGTTTTTAAATTCATTTATGTGGTCATCCATAGGGTCTGTGATTTTAATTTTACCTATTGGAGAACCGATTGAAGAAACCTTCATATTAGCAGCATCAAATTTCTTTTTAATTTCTTTCATCTGCTCCGGTGTATATTTAGAAACGTTTATTCCGTCAATACCCCTTACTTCAATATGACCGATTTCAAGTTCATTCATAACTTTAAGTTGAATATCAAGTTGCGGATCAATTTCATCTGCAAAACCAGATAGAATAAATTTAGCCATTTTAGTTTCTCCTTAATAATTAGAATTTTAGTTTTTCTTCAATATATGGAACAACTTCTTCAAATTTTAGTGTAATCTGTTCCATTGTATCTCTGTCACGAACAGTAACAGTGCCGTTTGCTTCAGAATCGAAATCGTATGTAATACAGAATGGTGTACCGATTTCGTCCTGTCTTCTATAACGTTTACCAATACTTCCTGCATCGTCATATTCGCAGTTGAAGTGTTTTGAAAGTTCATCAAATAAAACTTCTGCTTTGTCGTTAAGTTTTTTAGATAGAGGAAGAACTGCTGCTTTAACCGGTGCTAATGCAGGATGAAGTCTTAAAACAACTCTTGTATCGCCTTCGCCAACTTGTTCTTCGTCGTATGCTTCAACTAAGAATGCAAGAGCAACCCTGTCAGCACCAAGTGATGGTTCTACGCAGTAAGGAACATAACTTTCGTTTGTAATAGGGTCGTGGTATTCAAGGTTTTCACCAGAATGATTCATATGCTGTTTAAGGTCAAAATCTGTTCTGTCTGCAATACCCCAAAGTTCGCCCCAACCGAATGGGAACATAAATTCGATATCTGTTGTAGCATTTGAATAGTGAGAAAGTTCTTCAGGAGAGTGATCACGCATTTTGATGTTTTCTTCTTTTATGCCAAGGCTTAAAAGGAAGTTTTTGCAGTAATCTTTCCAGTATTTGAACCATTCAAGGTCTGTACCAGGTTTGCAGAAGAATTCAAGTTCCATCTGTTCAAATTCACGTGTACGGAAAACAAAGTTACCAGGTGTAATTTCGTTTCTGAAAGATTTACCAACCTGACCAATACCAAAAGGAACTTTCTTTCTTGTTGTTCTTTGAACGTTTTTAAAGTTTACAAAAATACCCTGTGCTGTTTCAGGACGGAGGAAAAGTTCTGCTTTAGAATCTTCTGTAACGCCCTGGAATGTTTTAAACATAAGGTTAAATTTTCTGATTTCTGTGTAATTTACTTTTCCGCATTTAGGGCAAGCAATTTTGTTGTCGATGATAAAGTTGTACATTTTTTCGTTGTCCCAACCGTCAACAACCTCTGTTTCGCCTTTTTCGTGGAAGTAGTCTTCTATAAGTTTGTCTGCTCTGTATCTTGATTTACATTCTTTACAGTCCATAAGAGGATCGCTAAAGCCGCCAACATGACCTGAAGCAACCCAAGTCTGAGGGTTCATAAGTATTGCAGCATCAAGACCAACGTTGTATTTTGATTCTGTAACAAATTTTTTCCACCATGCTCTTTTTACGTTGTTTTTAAATTCAACGCCAAGAGGACCATAGTCCCAAGTGTTTGCAAGACCACCGTATATTTCTGAGCCAGAATAAACATAGCCTCTGTTTTTGCAAAGAGCTACAATTTTTTCCATAGTTTTTTCTGTATTAAGCATATTGGTTCGTTCCCTTCTATGTAAGTTAAATATATATTAGTTTATAGTAAAAATGCATTTTTGTCAAGAAAAACAAGGAATTTTAGGGGATTATCTACATATTTATATATAAAAAAGGGGTGGAATATGTGAAAAATGCGATTAAAACGGCATTTTGCATACTTGGGGCAATAATAGGCGCGGGATTTGCCACAGGAAAAGAAATTTCGTCATTTTTTGTAAGATTTGGAACAAAAAGTTTTTTTGGAATAGTTTTATCATCTTTGATGTTTGGAATGTATGTATTTTTTGTTATAAGCAAAATAAAAGAAGAAAAAATACCTACACCGTTTGAATATATAAAAGGAATTTCAAATACATTTTTTTCAAAAATATCGATGATTGTTACATATCTTTTTTTGTTTGTTTCGTTTTCAGTAATGATAACAGGCGGTGCGTCTTTACTAAGTGAGTTTTTCAATGCAACGCATTTTGTATCTTCGCTTATTGTGTGCCTGATTTGTTTTTTTGTACTTGTTTTTGGAAAAAGTGGTGTATTAAATGCATCGTTTATACTTACACCATTTATGATTTTGGGAATTGTAATTCATGGAATTGTAACGGCAAAAGAAAGGGCGGTTTTTTTATCTTTCGACAATACTTTAACTTCATCGGTAGTTTATGTAAGTTACAATACGCTTCCACTTCTTACGCTTTTGTGCGCAATTTTGGGTGATTTAAAAAGTGAAAAAGAAATAAAAAAGACAGCATATGTTTTAACTTTTTTGATATTTGTATTGATGTTTTGCCTTTGGTATGTACTTATTGTAAATGATTTTGGTTATCTTACTTACGATATGCCAATTGTAAAAATAGTAGAAAAATACGGGATATATCCTAAAATGCTTTATGGAATTGTTTTATTTTTTTCAATGCTCACAACTGCATTTTCAAGTGGAATAGGACTACTTGACATTATGAATAAAAAAATAAAAAACACAAATAATACTGTTAATACGCTTGTTTTGTGCGTTTTTTCGTTTTTTATGTCGTATATAGGTTTTTCAGGATTTATAAACTATGTTTATCCGCTTTTTGGATATCTTGGACTGAGTATATTTTTATTGATAATTTTAGATATTCTAAGAAAAATAAAGAAAAAGTACGAAAACGAGAGGAAAACATATTTATTTTCAAAAAATGACAAATAACCGTTGTTGATAACTTTTTGAAAATATAATATACTATCAAAGTCGCATTTGAGATGTGGCTTTGATTTCGGGGTTTAGCGCAGTTTGGTAGCGCATCTGGTTTGGGACCAGAGGGCCGGGGGTTCGAATCCCTCAACCCCGACCACTTAAGTACAGGTTAACACCTAACAGAAATTGCAAAATTTTTGTTGACAAACTTTGTTTGTTATGATAGAATAGTTTTTGCTAGTCTATGGGCGGTTAGCTCAGCTGGGAGAGCATCTGCCTTACAAGCAGAGGGTCACAGGTTCGAGCCCTGTACCGCCCACCATTTAAAAACTTAATATGCTGGTGTAGCTCAATTGGCAGAGCAGCTGATTTGTAATCAGCAGGTTGCGGGTTCGAGTCCCATCACCAGCTCCATTTTTTTGGGGAGGTTCCCGAGTGGCCAAAGGGGGCAGACTGTAAATCTGTTGCGTCTCGCTTCGGTGGTTCGAATCCACCCCTCCCCACCATATAAAAAACCTCTTTTGTCTACCAAGACAAGAGAGGTTTTTTATAATGATATCCGTTCTATGCAGAACGGATGATATATCTTCGATATGATGTCTGCTTTGCAGATGATATACGCTTCGCGTATGAAGAGAACGGATATTATATCATACTTGCGGTAAGCAAGTATATCATGCGGCAGAGCCGTATATCATATTGCGAAAGCAATATATCATTGAAAAATGCAACATTTAATGATAAAATTTACTCGAAAGAAGGTGCGTTTATGTCTGAAAACAAATTATTGGATATGTCTTTTGAATTTGCAGTTGCTATTGTAAATCTTGTCGATGGTGTAACTGCACCCAAAAGTTCTTATATGACCGATCAGCTTGCAAGATCAGGCACATCTGTCGGAGCGAATATCCACGAGGCACAGTATGCACAAGGCAAAAAGGATTTTGTTTCAAAATTAGAGATTGCACTCAAGGAGTCTAACGAAACAAGTTATTGGCTGAAATTGATGTATGAAACAAAAAGAATAGATATTACTACTTATCAATATACCGAGAAATTATGTGGAAATATCCGCAGACTTTTGATTGCTTCCTGCAAGACAGCAAAGGAGAATGCAAAATGATTGCTATTGAAAACTTTATGAATATATTTCTCAATGTCTTGAACGATACTTTTAGAGAGCGTGTTTGGTTTGTTGGTTTACAAGGCAGTTATGGTCGTGACGAAGCAACAGAAACAAGTGACATTGATGTTGTTGTAATTATCGACGAATTGTCTGCTATGGATATCCAAACTTATAATGATATGTTGGATACTCTGCCTCACAGAGAACTGATTTGTGGTTTTATTTCAGGCAAAGAAGAGATTATGAATTGGGAGCCATCCGACCTTTTCCAGTTTTGCCACGACACCACACCAATCAAGGGAAGCCTTGACGAAGTAATGGCAGTTATTGACGAAAGTGCTGTGAACAGGGCGATCAAAATCGGTGTCTGTAATATATACCACGGATGTGCTCACAATATGCTTCATGAAAAAAGCGAAGATATTTTGCGAGGGTTATATAAATCGGCTTCTTTTGTTGTACAGGCAATTGCTTACAAGCAAACGGGGAGCTATATCAACCGTCAAAAAGAATTGCTCCAAGTTGTATCTTCCAATGAACAGGTCATTGTTGAAACATTTATGAATTTGAAAATTGGCGGAGCGATAGATTTTAATTTGATGTCCGAAACATTGTTTTCTTGGTCAAAGAAATGGATTTCAGAAAACAGTTAAACTAATTCAAATTTGTGAGTAGGTAGATAGATTTACGCATCAAATTACGTTTTTTTCAATGAAGCATTCCTGCGGAACATTAAGTAGCCTCAGGCTATGAAGTCGCTTCGCGAATGATGTGTGCCTTGCGGCACATTTTGGAACGCTTCGCTTCATAAAGAATGCAAAGCAGATTTGCATTATAGTGGCAAAGCCACTGCTTCATATTTGCAGAAAGGCAAATGCTTCATTTAAAAGTATATTTTTTAATGTCCTAAACTGTTTGGTTTTTCCAAAAAACGCACTGAATTTCAGTACGTTTTTTTATTTTTATCGTTTACTTTTTTAGAAAAATGTGGTATTATCTATTAGGATTAACATATTTAAAGCGCAAAAGAGGACAAATAAATGGAAACACTAAAAGAAAATTTGAAAATTTTATTAAGTTATATAAAAATGTTTATAAAATGGCTTGTTTTATCAACAATTGTAGGTGTAATAAGCGGACTTATAGGTACTATATTTCACAAATGTCTTGATTTAGCAACTTATTTTCGTACAAACAATACATATGTTATATACTTTTTACCTGTTGCAGCTCTTGTTATTACATGTATGTATGCAAGTTTTAAGGTAAAAGGCAACATAAATACAAACCGCGTTATAGAATCTGTAAGAAAGGACTCAGATATACCGCTTGTTATGGTTCCGCTTATTTTTGTAAGTACTGTTATAACTCAGTTTGTGGGCGGTTCTGCAGGACGTGAAGGTGCTGCACTCCAGATTGGCGGAGGTATAGGATACAACTTATCAAGAGTATTTAAACTTGGGAAAAATGATGTAAGAATTATCACAATGGCAGGCATGTCAAGCGTATTTTGTGCGCTTTTTGGTACACCGGTTGCGGCGGCAGTTTTTTCACTTGAGGTAATAAGTGTAGGAACAATAAACTTTACAGGGTTTTTAGCGTGTATAATAGCATCTGTAGTATCTTTTTGTGTTTCAATGTCGCTTGGTGTTGATGCAGTAAGTTTTAATCCTGTACTGATTGATACAATATCATTAGGAATTATTTTAAAAGTAGCCACGCTTGCTCTTTTATGTGCATCACTTAGCATAGTTTTTTGTGTATCGATAAAACAAGGCAGAAAAGGTATAGAAAAAATAATAAAAAACAGTTATTTACGCTCTTTAATCGGAGGATGCGTGATTATACTTTTAACTTTAGTATGTAAAACTTATGATTACAATGGCGCAGGTATGGATGTAATTGAGAAAGCACTTTTGGGTGATGCAAAATTCTATGACTTTATACTTAAAATAGTGTTTACAACAATTACAATTTCAGCAGGATTTAAAGGCGGAGAAATTGTACCTTCGTTTTTTGTAGGTGCGACGTTTGGATGTGTTATGGGCACGCTTCTTGGAATAGAGCCTACACTTAGCGCAGCAATAGGGCTTATTGCAGTTTTTTGCGGTGTTGTAAACTGCCCGATTACATCTATAATTTTGTCGGTGGAACTTTTTAGAGCGGAGGGGATACTTCTTTTTGCACTTGCAAGTGGAATAAGTTACATTATGTCAGGTAATTTCAGCCTTTATAAGAGCCAGAAAATTGAATTTTCCAAACTTACTGCATCGCGCAATGATTAAAGAAATGATATTCGGAAACAATAAGTAAAAAAGTAACGGAGAATAAAAATGTGTACAGCAATAACATATAAAACAAAAGACTCATATTTTGGCAGAAATCTTGACCTTGAGTACTCATATGACGAAAAAATTGTTGTTACGCCAAGAAATTACAAATTTAAGTTTAGAAAAATAGAAGATATACAAAATCACTATGCAATAATCGGCGTGGCAACAGTAATAGATAATTATCCGCTATATTACGATGGAGCAAACGAATTTGGTCTTGCTATGGCGGGACTGAATTTTCCGAATAATGCACACTATTTTGATATAAAAGAAGATAAAGAAAATATTTGTCCTTTTGAATTTATACCATGGATACTTTCAAGTTGCAAAACCGTTTATGAAGCCGAAAAACTTATTTCAAAAACAAATCTTTGCAATATAAATTTCAGTGAAAATTTACCTTTATCACCGCTTCATTGGATTATTGCAGACAAAGAAAAAGCGATTACTGTTGAAAGTACAAAAGAAGGACTTAAAATTTATAAAAATAAAGTAGGAGTTCTTACGAATAATCCGACTTTTGATTATCATATGACGCGTCTTTGCGATTTTTTAAGCCTTACAAATGGTGAGATTAAAAATAATTTTGAAAATTTTGATATTATTCCTTATTCTAAAGGTATGGGGGCGTTAGGACTTCCCGGCGATTTTTCATCTTCTTCAAGATTTATAAAGGCAACTTTTGTAAAACTCAATTCGGTACATGGAAAAAGCGAAGAAGAAAGCGTAAACGAATTTTTTCATATTATAAACTCCGTTTCAATGCCAAGAGGAAGCGTGAAAACAGGGGATAAATACGAAATTACAGTTTATACATCGTGTATAAATCAAGATAAGGGAATTTACTATTATACTACTTATGAAAACAGCACTATAAATGGCGTTGATATGAATAGATGTAACCTTAATAGCGACAAACTTTTTTTGTATGAACTTGAAAGAAATTATAATATAAATATGCAAAATTAAGAAGTCAATAATTATGTCATTTCGGACAGTTTTTAAGAAAGTGGTAATAACTGTTGAATTTGCATTTTTGGTGTGATATATTAAACTTAAAGTTATATCTGGAGGGAATATAAATGGATTTTTTGTTTGATAATGTAACCATTGAAGGCGGATTTATAAAAGAAAAACAAAACCTAAATATTGAAACAACAATTTGGGCGGTATATAACCGGTTTAAAGAAACAGGGAGATTTGATGCTTTAAAATGTCTTTGGAAAGAAGGATGCGAGGATATTCCAAAACCGCACTTTTTCTGGGACAGCGACGTTGCAAAGTGGATTGAAGCAGCATCTTACGTAATTTCCAAAAATCCAAGCAAAGAACTTGAAGATATAATTGAACAGGCGATTGATGATATAGAAAAGAATCAATGGGAAGACGGATATATAAGTTCATATTATACAGTAGTTAAAGATGAACAGCGCCTTACAAACCGCGACAGACATGAACTTTATTGTATAGGTCATTTTATTGAGGCAGCAATTGCATATTACTACGCAACAGGAAAAGACAGATTATTAAAAATAATGGAAAAGTGCGTAGATTTTGTGTACAAAGTGTTTTTTGAAGAACATTCTGCTGCATTTGATACACCTGGGCACGAAGAAATTGAAATTGCACTTTTGCGTCTTTATGAGTGCACAAACAACAAAAAATATTTTGAATTGGCAAAATATTTTCTTTTAACACGCGGAAAAAGTGAAAAAGATATTCATCACAGACCTGATTTGGAAATGAAATATTTTCAGTCGGATAAAGATGTTTATAACCTTGAAACAGCAAAAGGCCATGCGGTAAGAGCGAGTTATCTATACACGGCAATGGCACATTATGCAAAACTTTCGGGCGACGAAAAAATGCTTGAGTCGTGTCGTACTCTTTTTAATGATATAGTAAACAAAAAAATGTATATAACAGGCGGTACGGGTTCTATAAGCAGAACGGAAGCATTTACTTACGATTACGATTTGCCAAATGAAGTTGCATATGCAGAAACTTGTGCAGCAATTGCACTTATGTTTTTTTCTCAAAAAATGCTTCATGTTGAAAACAAGTCGGTATATGCTGACATTGTTGAAAAATGCTTTTATAATGGAATGCTTTCAGGTATATCTGTTGACGGTGAACACTTTTTCTATGTAAATCCACTTGAAATACGTCTTTTAAACAGAACAAGAAGTGATAATATAAAAGATGAAAGCAAAAGAAGTGAGCGTTATCCTATAACACAACGTGTAAAAGTGTTTAATTGTTCATGTTGCCCTCCAAATGTAAATAGAGTTCTTGCATCATTTGAACAGTATATTTACCACAAAAACGAAGATGTTTTCTTTGTTGACCAATATGTAAAAAGTACATACGATGACGGGAAAATAAAAGTTATTACAGATACGCTTTATCCTGTAACGGGAGATGTTAAAATAAAATGCGAAGGTGTAAAAAAACTTGCTGTAAGAATTCCTGCGTGGTGTGATAACTTTGCACTTAATGCATCTTATGAAATTAAAGATGGCTATGCTTTTATTGAAAATCCAGACGAAATTGAACTTTGTTTTGAATTAAAACCAAAACTTGTAAGTGCAAATCCTTCTGTTTTTGCAGTATCAAATAAAGTAGCTCTTATGCTTGGACCTGTTGTTTACTGCTCAGAAAGAATTGATAATATTGTTGACAACTGCAAACTTTATATTGATAAAAATATCAAAGCCGAAATTGAGTATTCTGATGAGTTTATGCTAAATACGGTTACTGTAAAAGGTTATGAAAGAAAATCGTCAGATGCACTTTACGAGAATTTTAATGAAGAATTTACCGAAACAAAAATTAAACTTATTCCATATTCTGTATTCGCAAATCGTGGCGAAAGCGATATGGCTGTATGGCTAAATTACAGATAGAATAAAAGGCAAATATCTTAACTGATATTTGCTTTTTTTAATATTAAATCCCACAGAATGATTAAGAAATGTTTTAATTAGTTTACAAAATGCAAAAAAATGTTGTAAAATGTATAATTTTGTGGTATCATCACATCAAAATAGAGTTATTGTAACTTTTTATAAGGGGATGATACATAGATGAAAACAATATCTAAACTGCTTATTTTTATGCTTACAGTTTGCATAATTTTAACAAGTTTTGTATCTAATATTTTTGCAGCTAAACCCGAAATTGCTTCATCGTCTGCTGTTTTAATTGATGTGGACAGCATGAGTGTGTTATATGAAAAAAATGCAAATCAGAAAATGGCTCCGGCAAGTACAACAAAGGTAATGACACTTTTACTTGTTGCCGAAAATGCGCAGATGGATGAAAAAGTAAAAGTAGATTCTTCTGTTTTTGCTTCACTACCATATGATGCAACAATTGCGTATTTTGCGCACGGCGAAACAACAACGGTAGAAGCTTTGTTTATGGCAAGTTATCTTATGAGCGCAAATGATGCTGCACTTATTTTGGCAAATTATGTAGGAACAGATGTTGACGGATTTGTTAAAATGATGAATGACAGAGCGAAAGAACTTGGCTGTAAATCAACAAATTTTACAAATCCAACAGGTCTTTACAGTAGCGAGCATTACACAACTGCATCGGATTTAGCGCTTATAACAAAAGCATTTTACGAAAACGAAACAGTAAAAAAATTAACTGCAAAAAAAGAATATACTATTCCTTCGGGTCCTATGCGACCTGATCCGTTTCCTTTAAAAGTAACAAATGGACTTATGTCACCAGAAAATCCAAATTATTATCCAAGTGTGGTTTTAAGTAAAACAGGATACACAGAAGGTTCAAAATATACACTTGTTGCGGTAGCAAATAAAGACAACAGAACTCTTCTTTCTGTATCGCTTTGTGCACCTGAAAGAAATGATTCATATTCAGATATAAGAAAACTTTCAGATCACGGTTTTGCGGATTTTTATTCACTAACAGTTACAAAAACAGAAATAGAAAATCTATTTTCATCAAATAAGAAACATACAATAAAGGTAGCAAAAGATGTAAAACTTACAATTCCAACATCTGTCCCAAGGGATTCAATACGAAAAAGTGTTGAAGTTGCAAACGGTCAGGCATATCTTTCTGTAAAAGGAACAGGATATGATTATTCTGTCAAAATATCTGACGTTGCTGCAAAAAAAGGTGGCGGCGGATTTTTCGGTGCTCTTTTTGGAGGCATATGGTGGCTGATTAAAACGCTTTTTATGCTTGTTTTGTATCTTGTAATTATTGTGGTTGTTCTTTATTTAATTTTAGTAATATACATAAATGCACTTAAGAAAAAAAGAAGAAAAGTTAAATCAAAGAGGACATATAGTGGCAAAATGTAACAAAAAAAGCAACAAAAAATTGTGCAATTTGCACTATATAGCAGATTTGCTATTGAAAAAAATAAAAAAGTATAGTAATATAACATTGTATATAAATATATACAGGAATTTAGAAATAAATTCCACTCCATCTTTTTGCCCCTTGCTTGCAGTGCGAGGGGATTTTATTTTGTAAAAATAAATATTTAAAGAAATACTGTAAAATCTCTTGAAATTTTGTCGCATAATTGGTAAAATGTAATATATAGATATAATTCCGGATAGATGCGTATGCATTTTAAAGAAGGGAAGGTAAAAATGGAAAATTTGATTTTGGTTGTTGATGATGAAAAACCTATAGTAGACATATTGAAAGTAAATTTAATAAAAAACGGATATAAAGTAATAGAAGCGTATGATGGAGAAGAGGCTGTAAAAAAAGCACTCGAAAATGATCCTGATCTTATTCTGCTTGACGTAATGCTTCCTAAAATGGACGGTTTTGCAGTTTGCAAAAAAATAAGAGAAACAAAAACTACGCCAATTATTATGCTTACTGCAAGAGAAGAAGAAGTTGACAAAGTTTTAGGACTTGAACTTGGTGCAGATGACTATATGACAAAGCCTTTTGGTCTTAGAGAACTTTTAGCAAGAGTCAAGGCAAATCTTAGAAGAACGGTTGCAGTTTCAACAAGTAAAGATGTTCCTGATGAACTCGTTTTCGGAGATTTGGTTATTATTCCTGAAAGATACGAAGTTACAAAATGCGGAAAAGTAATAGACCTTACTTTCAGAGAATTTGAACTATTAAAATTCCTTGCAACTCAAAAAGGAAAGATTTTTTCAAGAGAAAGTCTTCTTAACAAAGTTTGGGACTATGAATTTTACGGCGATGTAAGAACAGTTGACGTTACCGTAAGAAGACTAAGAGAAAAAATAGAAGATGAACCAAGCACACCGACATATATTATGACAAAACGTGGTGTTGGTTATTATTTTCATGCATAATTAAAAAATACGCCGGGTTGTGAAACTTTCGCAGACCCGGTAAAACTGTTTTTCGGAGGAAGTTTTCATAATGAAAAGTAAACGTATAAGAAGCAGTATCAGTTATAAAGTAGTATTGATGTTTGTGCTTCTTACTATATCGATTATTATTGTAATCGGTACTTTTATGATAAACAGAATAGATAACTTTTACCACGAAGAATTTGAATCTCTTATGAATAATGTGTTTAGCGAAGAGTATGTGGGAAGACTTAATAAGAATCTTGAAGACGGAAATGTTGAACAGGTTATGACAAGTATAAACACGTATTCAGGGCAGATGGGAATAGACTCTTACAGAAACTATTATATTCTCGATGGTAAAAGCGGAAATGCAATAACCGGAACAAATCCCGAACTTGCAAAAACACTTGATATGTCGCCAAATATTATTTCTGCATTGAATGGAAAAATTGGCGATCGTACAGAAGCAAGTATGGGATATATGGATTTTGCAGTTCCTTTAAAAAACGGAAATAATATAGAGTATATTGTTTATGTTAAGGACTCAAAAGAAGAAGTAAACTCAATTGTTCAAAATATCTTGTCAATAATATTTAGTTCACTACTGTTTGGTATATTTATTTCCGTGGCATTTGGTATACTTTTGTCAAAAACAATTATATCGCCGATTTCATCACTTACCCAAAAAGCAAGACGTATATCGTCAGGAGATTTTGGAAATACCATTGACGTAAAAGCGAGTGATGAAATAGGGCAGCTTACAAATACGTTTAATGATATGTCAATGGAACTTCATAAAACGCTTAAAGAAAAACAGAGCGAAATTGACAAAACCGAAACAATACTTCAACATATGGCAGATGGAGTTATTGCGTTTGATACAGACGGAAAAATTATGCATATAAATCCTGCTGCTAAAAAACTTATGCGAATTCCAAAAATTGAAAATTCAAATTTTGATCTTATATTCAGTGAAATTGACCTTACAATGTCGCAGGTTAATGTAGCAGAAAAGAACCTTGAAAAAGTAATAAAACGAAACGAAAGCGAAATAAAACTTTTCTTTGCAAAAATAAAAACACGAGATAAAATGGGTGGTATAGTTGTTGTGCTTCAGGATATCACAGAGCAACAAAAACTTGACAACTCACGACGTGAATTTGTTGCAAACGTATCGCACGAACTTAGAACTCCTATTACAACTGTAAAAGGATATGCCGAAACACTTCTTGACAGTGTTAAAGAAAACGATTATGACAAAGATATGTTTGAAACGTTTTTAACTGTAATAAACAACGAATCTGATAGAATGACACGACTTGTTAAAGATTTGCTTCTTTTATCAAAACTTGATTATTCGAAAAAAGGTCTTAAAAGGGAAGAATTTGATCTTGCATCTTTAATTGAAGGTGTTGTTTCAAGATTTCAGATTACAGCAAAAAATGCTAAAGTTAACTTGTACTATGAGCCGATAGGAACACTTCCGATTTTTACAGGTGATAGGGATTCAATCGAGCAGGTTATTGTAAACTTGGTTTCAAATGCTGTAAAATATACATCCGCAAATGGAAAGGTAATAGTTTCGGTAGGTAAACTAAAAGGTAATGTTTACATAAAAATAAAAGATAACGGAATTGGTATTCCAAGAGAAGATTTACCGCATATTTTTGAGCGTTTTTACCGTGTTGATAAGGCACGCTCACGAGAAAGAGGCGGAACAGGTCTTGGCCTTGCAATTTCTAAAGACATTATAGTCGCACATGGCGGAGACATAACGATTTCGAGCGATTACGGAATAGGAACGGAAGTTATTATTACTTTGCCGATAAAAAAGCCAATATTTTAAACACATTGTAATGCCGTTGTAATATTTCTGTAACATTAGTATAGTATACTATAGTTACCATAGGATTATTGTAGTTTAAACTTATAAAAAGGTGATGATAAATATGAAAAAAATTATATGTATGATAGTTTGTCTTATAGTAATGGTTATGCCTATTGCTACATATGCGGCAACACCAGAACTTATTGGTGCTACATATTCAGGAAATACAGATGAACTTTTTGACATTTTAAATCCTGATTCATTCAGTACAACAACAACAATTTCAACTTGTATTGTAACAGCAGCTGCACAGCCTGATTCTAATATGGCTATTTATCTATTTGATGAAGCAACACAGCTTTACAGAAAAATAACAACATATTTTGGCGGAATCCGCTTAGAAGAAGCAACTGTTGGTTCTTCTGGACTTTATGCTCAGCAGGTTCTTTTAAGAGAAGGTCTTAACAAAATTATGGTGTATGCAGAAAATGGAGATAAAATTCAGACTTCTCCACTTGAAATTACTTTAGTAAACGAAAAATTTGTAGGTAACATAAAATCATTTATATCAGGAAGATTTAACTGATTTAATACACCCTAATCGGAGTAGTTATGAAAAAGGAAAGTATAAAAACCATTGTGTTGACATTACTTATTGTCAGCAGTATAGTTTTAGCTTTAAATAATTGGATTGGAGAAAAATTATGGTCTGACGGCTATAATTTTTTTTCAGGTATAACGAAAAAACTTTTCAGTATTGACGATGATGACTTTACAGGAAGCGGAAGTTTATCAAAAGAAAAACTTGCACTTCCAAAATCTTTAATTATAAATAACCTCCCGAAACGAGGAATTTACTATGAGTCTTCAAGTGAATACGATAAAATGATTGGCGATGTAAAACAAATTCTTGTGCTTGCTCTTTCGTCTGAAAAATTTGAAGATGCAAAAGAGGAGGAGTGGAACAAGGCAATACAGTCAAAATCGATATTTGTATCGTATCCGGTACTTTATGATGTAAGCGTAATATCCGATATTCTTAACATAAGAAAAACAAATCTTGATATAAAAACTGTAAAAAACTTTGTAATTACAAAAAACACAAGTTCAAAACTTGATGTGTACATAAAAGACAGCGATTTAAGCAGATATAAAAAATGTACGGTTGACTACAATACGGCAGTGTTTGATACAATTACAGGGAAATATGCTATAAATTCAAGTGGTCTTTTGCCATTTTCTTTTGAACTTAATTTCGATAAAAAATCAACTGATTCTGAACATCAAAAAGTAACAATAGAACCTTATGTATCGCTTTCTATTACAAGTACAGAAAATGAAAAAATAATACCTAACAATCCAATATACAATAGTTCAGAAAATAAGTTTAATGAAAGCAAAGTTAATGCTGTTTTAAGGGCGTTTAACTTTAATCTTAGTAATACACGAAAACACGTAGAGGCAGATAATTCTGTTGTTTATGTAGAAAACTACGGAACACTTAAAATTTTTCCATCGGGACTTATTGAATACAAAGCAATATCGCCCGAAAAAGGCATAGAACTTTATTCTTCAAAAGATGTTGATTTTAAAAGGACATTTATAACAACTCTAAATTTTGTAACAGATCTTTGGAACAGTGTTGTTCCTGAAAGCGAAATAAACCTTGGAATATCGTCTGACGTTACTGATAAAGGCTCAACACAGTATATGTTAAAAATGGGGTATTACCACAACGGAATACTTATAAGAGATGATATTGCAAAAACAAGTCTCAATGATGAACTTATAAACGCCGTTGAGATTACCATTCAAAACGGAAGAATAGTAAAATACAGACAAAATTTTAAAACATATATGCCGACAGACGAAACTATCGAAAATGGTTCTACAATTGATGCACTTGACAAACTTTTTGATGATTCGAGCGTGCTTGGAAGTGATAGAATTAAAGAGATTTATCCTGCATATACTTTTGAAAACGGCGAATGTAAAATGAGTTGGATGATAGAGGGACAGGATAATTCAGCCGCACTTTTAAAGTAGGAGGTGCTTAGTTTAATTGAACTGGGGAAAACTAAAGAGTTTTTTAATTATCCTTTTTTTGCTTATTAACATATTTCTTATTGTTTCAATGATTGTTACCGAAAAAGTTAAGACAACAATTCCAAACGAAACAATACAGGATACTGTAAATATATTAAAAAGAAACGGTATTTTAATAGAACCGTCAATTATTGATAACACAGTTAAAAATGTTCACGATATAACACTTAAACCTATCACGAAATCAGATAACTTCACAGGAAAACTTATAGCCGGTGATTTAAATACATTTGAAATGAATTTTTCTAAAAAAGTATCAAATACAGAAGAAATGAAAAATATTCTTTCGGATGCATCGATTAAAGATTATAATGTAGAAAAAGAATTTTCTGACGGTTTTGGAACAGTATTACAAAAGACAGGCGGTTATACTATTTTTGATACACTTATTGAAGTTGAATCAAATGGCGCAGGTTCGCGCATTATGGGTGAGTGGTATGAAGTAATAACTAAACCTAAAAAAGATAAAAATTATGATAATATTGTTATTTTACCAAGTATTCTTATAAATTATATTTCAAATAAAGAAAGACCTGTTGGAGAGCAAAAAATAACTGACATTGAGTACGGGTATTATGTAACAAATAAAAATAGCGATTCTGTTATTTATACAGCAATTCCGTGCTGGCGTATTGAAGTTGATAATGCTATGAATTTTTATTACAATGCAAGAAACGGCGAGTATATGGATATGCTTTCTTTTCAATAATAAAACTTATGGAGGTATAAAAATGGCTAAAGGAAGAATGCCTATGGGAATGGGCGGAAATATGAATAATATGATTAAGCAGGCTCAAAAAATGCAACAGGAAATGCTTAAAATGCAGGAAGAAATGGAGCAGTCGTCATATGAAGCAACTGCAGGTGGCGGTGCAGTAACTGTTAAAATGAGCGGTAAAAAAGAACTTTTGGAAATTAAAATATCACCTGATGTTGTAGATGCAGATGATATTGAAATGCTTGAAGATTTAATACTTGTTGCGGTAAATGATGCACTAAAAAAAGTAGATGAAGTAAGCCAGAGTCAGATGAGCCGTTTAACCGGTGGAATGAATATTCCTGGATTATTTTAATTTTTAGGTTGTTTAATTAAAAAAGACTGAATATATATTCAGTCTTTTTTTAGTATATTTAACTCTTCCATAAGATGTATTCTTTTTTCAGTAATTTCAAAATTTATTTCTTCTTTTTTAGTAAAAATACGTTTAAAACTTTTTGAAACAATATACCATATATGATGTATATATGCAATTGGAATAAGTAATTTATTCTTTTTTGCATATTGATATTTTGAGTATATATTGCTTAATTTAAACGATGCAGATTTTTTAAAGAAATTTTTGTTAAATTTCATTTTGTAAGATATATAGTCGTCTTTTAATTTGTGTTTTAAAAATTCGTCATTAAAGCCTTTTCTTTCTTTTTCTCCGTTACCAAAAGCACCGCCTTCAATAATATCATTTAACATACTATCAACTTTTTTGTCATCATATGAAATTTCAAACAGGTCAGATTTATCAAATTTAAAGTACTTAATTCCAATTCCAAGTGCAGTAATAATAAGTGTGTCAAAATTAAGTTTTTTCATTTCGTTAATATATGAGTCAAAATCTATTTCATTTTTGTAATGCGAAATATATAAAATAAGGTCCATTAGTTGTTTAAGTCCGCATCCCTTTGATAAGAAATGTTTTATAAAGTGGAATGTATTAAAATATAAACCATCTGTAGGACTTAGCGTTTTTAGTTTAAAACCATCGTTTGCTTCAACATAGATTAAATTATCTTTTGTTATTTTAAAATTGTTAAAATACAAAGAGTCAATGTAATCTTCATAAATATCTGTATGAAGTTCAATAAGTCCGCACTTTTTGCTGTTGCATCTTGTATGATGTGAAACAGCAGATTTTTTTTCAATTTCAAGCCCTAAATCAGCCATTATTTTTGTGGCTTTGTTTTCATCTTTTGCATCGATTAAAAGGTCTGTATCGCTTGATGTTCTAAACATTTTATCGTGGTAAAGAAACGAAAATGTTTCGCCTTTTAAAACGATAACGTTTATATTTTCATCTTCTAATTTTTCTATTACTTTATGCACATTCTGGCATCTTGCATTATATGATGCTATGTTGAATTTAACTGTTTTATCAAGAACAGAAAATGTATCTTTTTCAATTTTGATTTTTGACTGTTTTATGGCAGAAAAAACTATCGGCCAAATATTTGCATTATTTGCAAGTTCAAAAATTTCAACAAGATTAACATCATTGTTCAAACTCAATTCTCTGCCAAGAGAAGCACTGCTAAACAATTCTATTAAATCTAAGTAAGACTGTTTCATAAACATACTCCGTTAAATTATATCAAAATCTTTAAAAATAGAAAAAACTTTGTCGTTTATTTCTTTTTTCTTTTTAGTGTGAAAAATCACTCTAAATACTCTCATAAAATATGTAAAAGGGAGTAAAAACGGCATTTTTTCAAGAAATGGATATATGATTTTCATATGATTAAAATCTGGGAAAATACGTCTTATTTTTGATACTTTTTTGTATTCAAGTGCGTTTTTAACTCCTGAACGTCTTTCAACAAAAGTATTATAAAACTGAGAGTACGTCTGGTCTCCGTTCCCAAAAACACCATTTTCCTCTATACAAGTTAAAAATTTTTCAAATATTTCGTTACTTATTTCATATGGAATATTAAAGTCTAAATTAAAATAATCGTTACCAAGTTTAAATACTGCACATAAAAGCTTGGAATATCTTAATTTATCAAATGTTTCAAAATACAAATTAAAATCTATCTCGTTTTTGTATTTGTCAAAGAAAACAAGCATATCGCTTATTTGTCGAAGTCCGACACCGCCTGCTATAAAGTGTTTTAAAAAGTGAGCAGTTAAGTAAAAAGCATTGTCATTAACGTTTAATGTGTTAACTTTGTTTCCGCTTGGAAGTGTGATTTTAACATAATCTTTTGAATAGTTTATCATTCCGTTAAATACCAAATCTTTTGTGGCATCTGAATAAAGTTTTATGTGTACTTCTAAAATGGCGTTATCGTAAGAAAAAGCTTCAAAATGATGGTCGATTTCTCCTCTTTCTTTAACATCAAATTCAAGGTTTTTAAGAATGTCAATTGCCTTTACTTCGTCTTTTTCATCTATTAAAATATCGATATCTCCCGATACTCTTGCATGAGGATTAGCATATAGTCTTCCAATAGAATCGCCTTTTAATAAACAGCACTTTATTCCGTTTTCTTCAAGTTCTTCTATTGCTTCATACAGTCCTTGTTTTCTTCTTATGTTAAGGGCAATATCGGACATAATTTGCGCATTTAAAAGAGCAAATTTATCTTTTTCTATTTTTATTTTATCTTCATTTGCCAGTTTTTTTATTGCAAAAAATACGCTCTGTAAAATTTCATGTTTTTTTGCAAGCAATAAAATGTTTTCAATATTATACTCTCTTTTGTCCGGTGTTTTATCATAAATTGCACAGTAATAAAGATGTATAAGATTTTTAAAATCCAAAGTCATAAATATACCTCAATATCAATAATTTAATATCTTCATTTTACATTATTTTTTAAAATGTGTCAATCTATATGACATAATAAAAGATTTTTCACACTTATTTGTCAAAGTTCATATAATACATTAAAAAGTGAGGTGATACTATGGATAAAAAAATTGAGTTTATGCCACAAAATCCAAGATATGCATTTGCATATGTTCCGTTTCAGAAGTTTGAGAACTTGTATAACACAAACGATGCACTGTGGTGCGGAACACTTTTTAAAGATTTATATATGCCATTTTCAGATTATGCAAATAATCCTATAATGAGCCCGTTTAAATGAAAGGAGAAATAAAATGAAGTTAGTATATGATGACTGCTTTATGTGTGATAGCGAAATACCAAAAAGTCAGTCCAAACTTTTAAACAGCATACGCGAAGTATGCTTCGCAATTGTTGAATTAAATCTGTTTTTAGATACGCATCCAAATAATATGGAAGCACTTGCACTATTTAAAAAATTATGTGCAAATAAAGAAGTTCTTGAAAATGAATATAAAATGAAATATGGTCCTTTAAAGGTATGCGATGTTTCAGATAACACACCATTTTCGTGGGTATCAGAAGACAATAAATGGCCATGGCAAAGGGGGATAAATGAATAATGTGGAATTATGATAGAAAACTTATGTACCCGGTAAATATAAAAAATCCAAATCCATCCCTTGCAAAATTTATCATTGCTCAATACGGTGGACCGGATGGCGAACTTGCAGCAAGTCTTAGATATTTAAGCCAGAGATATACAATGCCTACTGCTCAAACGAAGGGACTTTTAAACGATATCGGTACAGAAGAACTTGTGCCTTGATGTTGGATATGGTAGGGCAAAAAAATTTGCCCTTATACTTTCAGTTTAATATCAAGGTGTATTGGCGGTTTTGTCCAGTCACCACCGACTTCAAATCTTGTTCCTTTTGGTTCGCCAGGTTCTTTTTTCATTCTTTCAGGTTTTTCCCTTTGGTATTCAATGCGGTCAATACATTCCTTCAAAAGTTTGTTTTGTGTTGCTGCATCCGCTTCAGGATTCTTTAATGCTTCAAGGGCATCTTTGAATTTTTTCATTTTTTCTTCATAATCAACTGGTTCTGGCATGGATGCATGTGCTTTGCACAGTGCCTGTTGGATTTCTTCTTTTTCCTTCAGCAAGTTTTCATTCAACTTTCTGAAGATTTCCACTGGCATTCTTTGTGAAGGATCAGGATGTGATTGTGCTTCCCATTGTGCCAGTTCTCTTGCTTCCAGGTCTTTCATTTTCTTTTCAAGGTTTTTAATCAAACTTGCATGCAATTTGATTGAATCACCTTCATCATTTTTGATTCTCAATTCAAAATCTTCAATGCATTGTTCCAAAACTTCTACAATTCTATTGATTATTTCTTCATATGTGCAAGAACCATTTTTGCAGTATTTCTGACCTTCACAAGACAATCTGGGTGCTGTTTTTTCACTTCCGTCTTTGTTCTTAAATGTTCTATATGACATTGACCTTCCACATTTACACCACAAAATGCTTGCAAGTGGATTTCTGATTTTTGTTGTTGGTTTGGCTCTGTGATTTCTTCCCCTTTTTTCTTGTGCTGCATTGAAAAGGTCTTCTGGAACAATTCCTTCATGTCTTCCTTCATAGATTAAATATTCACCAATTTTTGCTCTTGGTCTTGTCTTGATGAATTCACCTTCTTCAACAACATCAATGGTTTTTCGCCAATTCCATTTGACTTTGCCAATATAGTGTATATTGGAAAGTTTGTCTTTCAATGCAGCTTGTGACCAGTGTTTGCTTTTTGGTGCTTTTATGCCCATATTGTCAAGATAGTTGCATATTTTTGCACATCCCATGTCTTTGTTTACATACAAATCAAATATCAGTCTTACAACATCCGCTTCTTCTTTGTTTTCTTTTAGTGTTGGACATTTTCTTTTGCCATCCATCACATATGTTTTGTCAAATCCATAAGGGGCAACAGAACCTAAATAATTTCCTTGACTGACTGAAAGCAATCTTCCCCTGTTTTGAATTTTCTTGTAATAATTAAGATAGTCATTTCCCCTTTTCAATTCACTTTCAATTGCATTCCAGTCATATTCATCCCTTAAATCGTAAATTCTTTCTGGTGTTATAACATAGGTGTTTGTATGTTTGAACAATTTCATTATTCGCCCAATATCTTCCAAATCCCCACGAGTTAACCTTTGCGGTTCAACCACTTTCACAGCTTTATATTTTGGGGATTCAATCAATCGAAGCAATTTGTTGATTTCTGGTCTTTCTTTGATTGTTTCACCTGATACAATCTCACGAAAACGATTTTCTTCAGGAACTTTTGCATCAAGATGTCTTTCATCCCATTCATCCAAAATTGCTTCATGTTTTTCAAGAACTTCTTCAACTGTCAGCAATGGATCATCACTTTGCGACTTTCTCAAATAGTCAAGAATTTCTTCTGGTCTGAATTCAATTTTTTCATACCTATACATATTTTCACCTTCCTTTTATGTTTTTTCTTGTTGCTGGGGCATATTTTTTTGCATCACCACCTTTATTTGTGCAGTACAATTATTTATTCTTTATAATGTAAAATGTAACTTTTGCCATGCTTTGTTTTTTCCAATTTACCATCTTTGTGCATTTGATAAAGAATATTTGACACATCACTTTGAAAAGGTTCATCAAATAATTCTTTGAATTCTGATTGCAAAATTCCATCATTTGCTTTTAATAGTTCAATCACTGTCGGCAACAGTTTTTGTTTCTTGATATAAATTTCTTGCAGATGATCGAGATTTGTTGTCAATTCTTCCAGTTCTTTTTTTCGTTTTTCGGCATAGTCTTTTGTTGTTAAAATTTCATAATACCAAAATTCAAAACATTCACCTTTTGTTTTGCATAGTTTTTCAACATCTTCAAGATATAAAATAAATGACTTTAATGCTGAATACAATTCTTTTGGGGATTTGTTTTTTGAATCAAGCCACATATTCAAAAAATATGAATATTCAGTGTTGATTTTATCGGTGAATTCTTTTGTGTAAGCATACCATCCCCAAGGCAATTCACCTTCTGGTGTTAAATGCTCTAAATCAACTGTTGGCTTTTTATTATCAACACTTTTAAAAAAATTAAAAAACTTCATACTTATTTACCTTTCTTATTTAATAAAAATTACCATTGTTTTTAATATTTTGTTATTATAGAATGTTTTCAGAACATTATTTCAGAACAGATGTTCTTGCCCTGGTAAATGAAAGGATGATTCACATGAAAGAACAGTATATTTCAGAAATTGTCAATCTATTAAATCAATGCAACGATCCTTCATTGTTTGACCTTATTTTGAAATTACTTCAAAAAAGCTGACAGCATCTGTTTCACACCAACAATTTTTTCAGAATCAAGTTTGTATAATGATTCAACAACAGAAAGAAAATCTTCATCAGTTCGCATTCTTATAATGATGTCAGCCATGACATCATTATTTTTTTGCACTTTTTCCCAATCCATCAAGAAAGCCACTGTTGTTCCCATTACTTCAGCAAATTTCACCACCTTTGATTGTGGGATGTCCACTTTTCCTGATTCTATTCTTGCAACAGTTGAATGATTGGCATATCCCATGCGGTCAGCTAATTCACGCAATGTCCATCCAAGTTCATTTCTGCGGATTTTTATTTTTTCACCTATATTTTTTGACATGTAATGCACCACCTTTTTCCCTTATTATAAAGGTTTGTTGCATAAAAAGCAATATAAATATTTAATTTTTTCGAAAAAAGTATTGACTTTTAATTCAAAAGGTGCTATATTGATGTTGTTGCATTAAATGCACCACAAAATGTAGTGGAAGGGGGAAAACGTAAATGAATAATCTTGAATTATTAGAATCAAAGATTGCAGAATCAGGAAAGAAAAAATCATTCTTGGCAAAAAAAGTCGGTTTGACACCTGCTGGATTCCGTAATTGTTGCACAAACAAGGCAGAATTTAAAGCAAGTCAGATTCAAATTCTTTGCGAAGAATTAAACATTGACAGTCTTGAAGAAAAGCAGTCTATTTTTTTTGCTGAAGTTGGTGCATAAAAAGCACCAGACATCAGGACAAACATCCTGAACATAAGATGAAATAACAATGAAAGGAAGTGTTTCAATGAAGGCAATGGACACTTACAAAGAAGTAAAAGAATTTAAGTTCCCAAATATGACAGTGAATGTGTTCATTCCTGACATAACAGAAGAAGAAAGAAACCAAAGGATGAAAAAAATTGAAAAAGCAGCTGTAAGACTGCTTATGAGTTTGAAAGGATGAAATGAAATGGCAAAAGATTGGTTGACGGATGAACAAGTTGAAATGGAAATTGAAAGATTGCTGAATTCTGAAGATGTTCAACTGGCAAAGAAAGAAATCAGAATCAAATATAAAAGAAGACAATACATGTATCAGTTGCGAACAATGGAAAAACGAGGTCAACAGCTTGCAACAGATGGTGTGACAATGGAAAACATTGAAGAAAAACTGTTCGGCAAGCTTGAAGACATTGAAGAATGAAGGGGTGGACAAGATGAAAAAATCAAAAATCAAAGCATTTGTTTTGAAAACAATCACAAAAATAATGGCGGTTGTCTGGCTGTTGTCAATGACTGCACTTGATTCAGAATCAAGCATTCCTGTTGTTGCTTGTTTTATATCACTTGCATGGATTGCCCTGTTTATGTATGCAAACGGATATAAGCCACAGAAGGAAGTGGTGCAAGATGTCGGTTGAAATGAAAATCCTTGCAAGTCATGAAGAATGGTTGGAAGCAAGAAGCAACACAATTGGTGGTTCAGATGCCAGTGCAATAGTTGGCATGAATCCCTACAAGTCAAACATTGATTTATGGCTTGAAAAGACTGGACAAGTTGTGCCAGAAGATATTTCAGACAAGTCTTATGTGAAATTTGGCACAGAAGCTGAACCACTTATGCGGAAACTGTTTGAACTGGATTTCCCTGAATATCAAGTCTTTTATAAAGAAAACAACCTATTTTTGAATGACAAATACCCCTGGGGGCATTATTCAGCGGATGGTTGGCTGACAGATGAAAACGGCAGAAAAGGGATTTTGGAAATCAAAACAACAGAAATTCTTCAGAGTATGCAAAAAGAGAAATGGAAAGACAGACTTCCTGATAATTATTACATACAACTTCTTCATGGCTTTTTGATTATGGAAGCGGATTTTGCCATTTTAAAAGGTCGATTGAAAACAGTGTTCAATGGTATTCCATACATACAAATAAAACACTATCCAATTGAAAGAATTGATGTTGAAGATGACATTCAATATCTTGCAAAAGAAGAAAAACGATTTTGGGAAAAGGTTGAATCAAGGCAGAAGCCAGGTTTGATTTTACCGAATTTTTAGAAAGGAAAACAAAATGAAAGATTGGACAGGAAACACAACATCAATATATGCAACACATGGTGCAAGCAATCATTCAGAAGGTGTTCGTGCTGATTATGATTATTATGCAACAGATCCTGATGCGGTTGAAAAACTTCTTGAAAAAGAAGAATTTTTTCACTATATTCTTGAACCTGCATGCGGTGAAGGTCACATTTCTGAAGTTCTATTGAATCATGGCTATGATGTTATATCTTCAGACATTGTTCACAGGGGATATGAGAACCAACAACTGACTGAAGACTTTTTGAAGTCAGGTTCAGTGCCGAGAAATAGCAGGGACATCATCACAAATCCACCTTATGCACAAGCAAAAGAATTTGTTGAACATGCACTTGATATTTCACAAGAATCAGTGAAGATTGCAATGTTTCTGAAGTTGACATTTTTGGAAGGAATCAAAAGAAAAGGGTTGTTTGACAAATATCCACCAAAAACAATCTATGTGTTCAGAAATAGAATTGATTGTTGGAAGAATGGAATCAAACCTGAAAAACCATCAAAGGCGGTCTGCTATGCATGGTTTGTGTGGGTGAAAGGGTTCAAAGGCAATCCGCAAATTAAGTGGATTTAATAAAAGAAAAAACGAAAGGAATTGAAATGAAATGGAATTAAAAGTGAATGAAATCATGCTTCCTGAAGCAATACGATTCAATTATGAAGAATTGAAAACGGAACTGTCAGCAAAGATTCAAAAATATGAAACTATGGTTTACAGTGAAGCGGAAATAAAAACGGCAAAAGAAGATGTTGCCAATTTAAGAAAGTTAAAGAAAGCATTGAATGATGAAAGGAACAGACTTGAAAAAGAGTACATGCAGCCATTCAATGAGTTCAAACAGCAAGTGAATGAAATCATTGCAATCATTGACAAGCCAGTTTTGATGATAGACGGACAAATCAAAGAATTTGATGAATTTAAAAAGCAAGAAAAACACAAAGAAATTGAAGAATGCTTTGATTCATTTACAAAGCCAGAATGGTTGACACTTGAACAGATATTCAATCCAAAATGGCTGAATGTGTCGGTAAGCATGAAAAGTGTGACTTCTGAAATCATCACAATACTTGAAACAATTGATGCAAACCTTGCCACACTTCAAAATTTACCTGAATTCAGCTTTGAAGCGGTTGAAGCATACAAAACATCACTGGACATAAACAAAGCCATTCAGGAAGGAAAAAGACTGTCTGACATACAGAAGAAAAAAGCAGAACAGGAAGAAACAATGAAACAAGCATCTGAAAAGGTTGCACCAACTGAAGCACCAGAAACACCAGAAGCACAAAAACTTCAAGAAGTTTGTTTCAGATGCTGGTTGACAACAGCTGATGCGGTGGCATTAAAAGGATTCTTTATGAACAGAAACATCAAATTTGAAGCTATATAGACGAAAGGAAGATGAAAATGTTTGAAAATTTACTTGCTATGTTGAGCATGGCAGGCAACTATGAACAAAGGTGTGTTGACAACTTTGAAAATGATTTGTTTACCATTGACACAGCTTATGTGACAGATAGGAAACAACCTTATGAAACAGCTGTGAAACATAAAGAATTTAACAATGATGATTGGATCATTCTTGAATGGTCAGATACAAAAGAAGAAGCACAAAAAACACATGACAAATGGGTTGAATTCTTCAAGAACAATGATGTTCAAGAAATAAAAGATTGTTACACTGGCGAAACATTCAAAAAGGAAGGAAGATGAAAAATGGTGGATTTTAAACCTTTGGGTGAATTCTTTGCTGAATTTGATGTAATAAGCAAGGAAAGACACAATGAATTGCTGGTTGCAGCACATGACGGAAATGCACTGAAAAATGTGATTCATGAAAAAGCAAAAGAATATGGCAGTCTGTCATGCGAAGAAATCAGATTGCTTGATAATTTATATTTTAAAAATGAAAGTGGGGAAAACAAAAATGGCAGTAAATAATTCTTTAGTAAAAAAATCAAACGGAAGATTGGGAATGGCAGCATACTTGAACCAGGATGCAGTCAAAAATCAAATCAATTCTATTTTAGGAAGCAAAAGGGGGATTTCCTTCATCACAGCAGTTGTGTCATCAGTGCAAGCAAATCCAGCATTGCAGGAATGCACACAACCTTCAATTCTTCAAGCAGCTTTGCTTGGTGAATCGTTGAATCTTTCACCTTCTGCTTCTTTAGGTCAATACTGGATCATTCCATTCAATAACAAGAAAAAAGGTGTGAAAGAAGCACAATTCCAACTTGGTGCAAACGGATATAAACAGCTTGCAATGCGAACTGGTCAATATAAAGACATTGACTTCATTGAAATTCGTGAAGGTGAATACAAGGGCAGAGATAAACACACAGGCAAACAAGTATTTGAATTCATTGAAGATGATGATGAAAGAGAATCATTGAATGTTGTTGGATATATGGCATATTTTGAACTTTTAAACGGATTCAGAAAATCTGTGTACTGGACAAAAGCCAAAATGGAAAGACATGCAGACCAGTATTCACAAGCATTCAGTTTGGAAGCATACAACAAATTGAAAAATGGTGAAATTCCTGCAAGTGAAATGTGGAAATATTCTTCATATTGGTATTCAAATTTTGCAGGAATGGCAGAAAAAACATTGATAAAACACTTATTGTCAAAATGGGGAATTCTTTCAGCGGAATTGATTGCTGCACTTGATGCTGATTATGCAGTCATAAACGAAGACGGAACAAAAAACTATGTTGAAACAGAATCAGATGTGATTGAAATGCCAGTTCAGGAAGAAACACAGGATGAAATGACTGAATCTTCTGACATTGAATCCACTGATGCAAAAGATGCTTTATTTAACTAATAAAAAACGAATAGAAAGGAATTAAAAAAATGGAAAATTTAATGAATAAAAAAGTAATTGTAAGAGGTGACAGAAGCGGTGTGTTCTTTGGAACAATCACCAAAAAAGAAGGAAGAGAAGTGACACTGGAAAATTGCAGAAGGTTGTGGTACTGGGATGGTGCAGCTTCAATTTCACAACTTGCCCTTGAAGGAACAACAAATCCAAGTAGATGTAAATTCACAGTAATTGTTGACCACATTATCATTCTTGATGCAATTGAAATCATCCTTTGCACTGATAAATCAATCAGAAGCATTGAAGGGGTGGCAGAATGGAAGCGATAAAAATTGAAAAATGGCTGAAGGTTGAATTTGGCTATGGCGATGGCTATGGCTCTGGCGATGGCTCTGGCGATGGCTCTGGCTATGGCTCTGGCTCTGGCGATGGCGATGGCGATGGCTATGGCGATGGCTATGGCGA
>SVJH01000039.1 GCA_015069095.1 Oscillospiraceae bacterium
GGATTGTTTCTGTAGCAATTTTAACATTTACAATCCCTCCACCACCAATGTGGTCCCCCTCCCTTTACACAAGGGAGGCTTTACGGGACGTCCAGGAGGCCGTCCCCTACATTATTTCAAATATAAAATAACGATTAAAAATTCACTCGGTTTTACTGCAAAATTTTTTCTAAATTATAATAGTTTAAGGTTTCTTTCAAGTACCTTTTTTCCACGCCAAGAAAAAGCGTAATCGCCGAATTTTTCTTTGAATTCTTTATTTGACAATCCTTCAATATCGCAAAGTGAAAGTTTTTCAATGCGATTTTGTAAAAATGCATCTATTTTTGTTTTTTGGACGTTTTTATTATGCGGACACACATCCTGACACACATCGCATCCAAAAATAAGACCGCCTTTTTTAATAAGTGATTGTTCTTTATCAGTAAGTTCGCCCTTTTTTTGTGTAATATGCGAAAGGCACTTATCTATATTTACTTTTCCACTACTTTCTATTGCACCGCCGGGGCAACTTTGTATACATTTGTTGCAACCTATACAAGTTTTTGTATCTGTATTTTTTGTTTTTTCAAGGTCCTCATTTAAAAGGGCATATGCAATAAAAAAGTATGAGCCGTATTTTTCGTTTATAAGCATTGAATTTTTACCGAAAAATCCAAGTGATGCATCATGTGCAACCATTCTGTCGATTAAAAGACCTGTATCGCAAAAAATTTTGTAATCTTTAAAGTTGCAGCCTTTTAATATTTTGTCCATAATGTTTGTGCAAACTTTATGATAATCAAGACTTTGACAGTACTTTGACAAATTAGAGTTTTTATTTTCGCCTGCAAAGTACGGAAAAAGCGCAACAAGAATTGTTTTGTAAGATGTATCACACATTTTATTGTAGAACGTGGCATCAATTGCCGAAATATATTCAATATTATACTTTTTTGCCTCTTTTTTGTACATATTTTCACCTTCTAACAAAAAAAGTTATGCCACAAGGCATAACCTTTTTCAGTTTAAATAAAAATTCTTCTTGCACCAAAATAACATCTGTCATAATAACCCGATGCCATTGATGTTATTTCAACATTTCTGCCTGTCTGAGGTGCATGGATAAACGAATTGTTCCCCACATAAATACCAACATGGTTTATGTAAGACCCGTTTCTTGCAAATAAAATAATATCGCCCGGAATAAGTTCGTCTCTTTCAACAACGTATCCGTTTTTAGCCTGATCGTTTGCTACTCTGTAAAGATTTACACCAAATTGTTTATAAATGTAACTTGTAAAACCTGAACAGTCAAATCCGCTTGGAGAACTTCCGCCGTAAACATAAGGAACACCTATAAATGTTTTAGCGTATTCAACAATCTGATTTCCTTTTGCTGTTTCATATACATATGACTGATTTAATACTAAATCTGTGTTTTCTGCTTTAGAAACAGTTTCGCCTTCAACTATGTATTCACATTTTACATAGCCTGCATTGTTTCCGTACAAAATCTTGTACCAGCCGTCTTCATAACCTATAATAGTTACTGAAGATGCATAATAAAGACTTCCTATTATGTTGTTTTCTGATATTTGTGCGCTGCTTCTTACATTAAGTACATCTGCAATTACACTGCCCTGTGTAGTATCCGCGTACACTGAAGTCATTGTAAAAATTATGCAAACAATCAAGCAAAGGGCAACAAGTTGTTTTTTCATATTTTGCCTCCATATTGTATAATTTTTGCTTTGATTTCAAATCAAAATACAACTTATTATATCATATAATATGCATTTTGTCAAACTTTTTTAACAATTAGTTAACAAATTAGGCGTTTTTAGTTTAAAATATCAGGGTTTTCAAGTTTTTGAAATATTGATTTTATTCGCTCTTTAAGCATTTTGTTTTTGCTTAAGTCGGGGTCTTCTTTTATAACTTTCTGGCATAACGACTGCGCCTTTTTAAGTATTTCAAGATCTGTAAAAAGATTTGCGACTTTAAGTTCAGGAAGTCCATGCTGACGCGTACCAAAAAACTGACCGCATCCTCTAAGTTCCAAATCTTTTTTTGAAATTACAAAACCATCGTTTGTTTTTGTCATTATGTTCATTCGCTCTTTTGTAGTTTCATTATCGCTGTCGCAAATAAGTATGCAGTATGCTTTTTCACTTCCTCTGCCAACTCGTCCGCGAAGCTGATGAAGCTGAGAAAGTCCAAATCTTTCGGCGTTTTCAATAACCATAATATTTGCATTTGGAACGTCTACGCCAACTTCTATTACAGTTGTTGAAACAAGAAGGTCGATATTTCCTTCTTTAAAGTTTTTCATTATTTCATCTTTTTCTTTCGGCTTCATTTTCCCGTGCAAAAGTGCAGTTTTATAATCTTTAAAAATGCCTGTCGATAGTGTTTTATATATTTCTTCTCCGCTTGATACATCAAGTGTTTCACTTTCTTCTACAAGCGGACATACAACATAGCCTTGTCGTTTTTCGTCAAGTTGTTTTTTTACAAAATTGTATGCTCTTGTTTTATAAGATGAATCAACACAAAATGTATCTGTTTTTTGTCTTCCCTTTGGAAGTGATGCAATAATTGATATATCAAGGTCGCCGTATAGAATAAGCGCAAGTGTTCTTGGAATAGGTGTTGCACTCATTACAAGCACATTTGTTATTCCTTTTTGATTAAGTCTTGCTCTTTGATTTACACCAAATCTGTGTTGTTCGTCCGTTACAGCAAGAATAAGGTTTTTAAACTTTACACCATCTTCAATAACTGCGTGAGTGCCGACAACAATATCATAAAGTCCATTTTCTATTTCTTCATAAAGTTTCTTTTTGCCTTTTGTGCTTCCTGTTAAAAGTGCAACTTTTATATCGTCGCCGTAGAAGTTTTTAAGCGTATTATAGTGCTGAGTTGCAAGTATTTCGGTAGGTGCCATAAATGCGCACTGATACTTATTTTTTGCTGCAACATACATCGCAGCTGCTGCAACTGCCGTTTTACCGCTTCCAACGTCCCCCTGAACAAGACGATTCATTGCTTTTTCATCTTTTAAATCAAGCATTATTTCGTCTATTGCACTTTTTTGACCGTCTGTAAGTGTAAACGGAAGTTTTTTAATAAACTCGTCTAAATAAGATGTGTCGCTTATCACTTTTGTATTTGCTTTTTTTGTGTTTTCTTTCATTGACAAAAGCGACATCTGAAGTACAAAAAGTTCTTCAAAAACAAGCCTTTGCCTTGCTTTTTCAAGGATTTCAAAGTTTTTTGGGTTATGCATTGTTTTTACCGCAGTATCAAGCGGCATAAGATTATATTCTTTTAAAATTTCGTTAGAAAATATGTCTTTTAAAGTTGTGATTTTATTTATACATTCGCTTGCTAAAGAGCGCATTACATTCTGAGTAAGTCCCCTTGTCAATGGGTAAACAGGCACTATTTTTAAAAGATTTTTTATATCGGAACTTTTTTCCATAACCTCAAGTTCCATTTCGCGTCTTCCGTATGCTTCTATAATTTTCCCGTAAAAAGTATAGTGAGTGCCGTATTCAATATCTATTTTGTAGTTGGGGTTTGAAAACCATTTAACAAACATCATTCCGCTTTCATCTTCAATATTAAGTGCAAAAAGAGAAATGTTCTTTTTTATTCGTTTTTCGTTTAATTTACGCAAAACGACGCCCTCAACACAACACTTTGTGCCGATTGGGGCGTCATTTATTTTATAAATATTACGTCTGTCTTCAAAGTTGCGAGGAAAACAATAAAGCATATCCCAAACATTAAAAATAGACAACTTTTCAAGGAGTTTGGCTCTTTTTTCGCCAACTCCTTTTATATATTGAATACTTTTATTTAATGTTTCGATGTAGTTTTCCATAATTATTCTACACTTGCGATGAATGTGTAAACAGGCTGATTGCCCATATAAACACTAACATCTATATCCTCGTATTTTTCTTCAAGTATTTCTTTTATTTTTTCTGTATCGTTTATGCCTTCGCCTAAAAATACAGTAATAAGACCTGTTTCATCATTTACGCATTTATCAAGACATTCAATAAGAACATCGATATCGTCTTTACCTGTTAAGTCGATTTTGTTATCTATAAGGCCTAAAATATCGCCTTCAAAAATATCTCTTCCATCGATTGTTGTATCTCTTACAGCAGTTGTTGTTGAAATTGTTTTTACGCCTTTTATAATTTCTGTCATTTCTTCTTCGTTATCTTCACAAGATGCATCTTCGTCAAAAGTAAGAACTGCACTGATTGACTGCGGAATGCTTTTTGTAGGAATTACAATAACGTTTTTATCAGAAAGTTTTTTAGCCTGCTCTGCTGCAAGAATAATATTTTTGTTGTTAGGGAACACATAAATATTTTTTGCATTAACTTTTTCAATGCTTGAGAGTATATCATCTGTACTTGGGTTCATTGTCTGTCCGCCTTCAATGATATAATCAACACCGATTTCTTTTAGCATATTTACAATGCCATCGCCGTATGCAACAGCAATAAATGCGTTTTCCTTTTCAGGCATTTTTTCTTCTTCCTGCATTTTAACTGTATTTTCGTTGTGCTGATATTTCATATTGTCGATTTTGATTTTTGTAAGTTCACCAAGAATAAGCGCCTCGCCGATTACAAGGTTAGGTGTATTTGTGTGAATGTGAACTTTTACAATATCGTCATCGTCTATAACAACCATACAGTCGCCGTAGTGTTCAATAGTTGATTTAAACCTGAACACATCGACATCTTTATTCTTTTTGTTTATTAAAAATTCCGTACAGTATATAAATTTAATATCTGCATCAACTTTTGCTGTAACACTCTTTGGAGTAACAAGTGCATTTTCTTCTGATTGCTCAATTACTTTGCCGTTTTCAAGAAAATAAAATGCACCTTCTAAAATACATACAAGCCCCTGACCGCCGGCATCTACAACGCCTGCTTCTTTAAGTTGTTTAAGCATAGTTTGTGTTTTTGCAAGAGCTTTTTTTGCATCTTCAAGAGTTTTTTTCGCAATTTCATATATGTCGTCAGTGTCTTTTGCGTGTTTTTCGATTGCTTCTGCCGTCATTCTTGCAACAGTAAGGATTGTACCTTCAGTCGGTTTCATAACCGCTCTGTATGCAGATTCCTGTGCTTTTTTAAATGCATTAACAAGTGCAACTTTATCTATTTCTTTTTTATCGCCTATTCCTTTGTTAAAACCTCGCATAAGCTGTGATAAAATAACACCTGAGTTACCTCTTGCACCTCGAAGTGTTGCGCTTGCAACGATTTTTGAAATTTCGTTTGCTCCTTTTTCTTTAAGCGAAGAAATTTCATCAACGCAAGAAAGGATTGTAAGCGACATATTTGTACCCGTATCTCCATCAGGAACAGGGAAAACGTTTAAGTTATCTACGGCCATACGCTGATTTGAAAGATTATTCGCAGCTGATATAAACATATTTACAAGCATTTCGCCGTTAATTTTATTTAGCAATTTATTCACCTCTTATTCCTGAACTCTAAAGCCCTCTACAAAAACGTCAACAGATTCAATTTCAAGACCTGTAATTTTTCCAAGTTGGTATTTTACATTGTTCATAATACTTGTGCTTATTGCACTGATATTAACACCGTAGTCAACAATAATGTGAATATCGATGTTTAGTTTATCTTCATTAACTTCTACTTTTATTCCTTTTGTCAAGCTGTCTCTTTTAAGCAATGATGCAAATTCGTCTTTTTTTGAACGGTATGCCATTCCCACAACGCCATAGCAGTTTGTAGCAATTTGTCCTGCACATTTAGCCAAAGCATCAAGTTCAATGTCAACTGTTCCTTTTGCAAGTTCGCAAAGTTTGATTGCCATTTAAATCACCTCAAATTTACAGTTTAATTGTATTAACACTATTTCCTAAAATATTTGCCTCGCGCATCTGACATGATGCAACGATTATCTGATTTGTTTTTGAGTATTCTTTTAAAAACTCAAGTACGCCTAAAAGACGCTTATCATCGTAATAGTTAAACGCATCATCAAAAATAACTGGATAATTATTTTCGCCCAGTGTATTTATTATACCAAGGCGGACGCTTAAATATAACTGATCAAGCGTTGCACCGCTAAGATATGATGAGTCAGCGTATGAAGATGCAAGTTTTATTTTTGCATCAAAATCTTCGTTTATTAAAATATCACTATGTTTTTCATTTGTCAACATAGAAAATATTTTTTCTGCTTCACTTGTAAGTTTTGGTGCAAAATCACTTTTTAATTCATCAAACGAAAGCATTAAATACTTTTTAAATGTTTCAAGTACGTTTAGTTTTTCGTTTGCTTTTTTTAAGTCTTCTTTTTTTGTTTCAAGTTTTTGCATAACAGATATAACATCGTTTTCATCTTTTGCTTCAAGTTCAACTTCAAGACGCATTTTGTTTTGCAAAAGTCTGTTTATTTCATTTTCTGTTATACTTATTTTTGCATTTATTTCATCAGCATTTTTATATTTTTCCCAGTCTGATACCTTTATTGTATCAAGATTTTGGTAATTTGTCAAAATATCATCTTTTGCCTTTTCCATTAAACCGGTTGAAATTTCAAGATTTTCCGTCTGGAGTCGTATTTTTTCTGTTAAAATTTCTTTTTCTTTTAGTGCATTTTCATTTCTTTTCTTTTCTGAAATATACTCTTCTCTATTTTGCACATCGTATTTATTTAAAAAGGCTTCTTTTTTTAAGTTTATCTCCTCTGTTTCCTTTTCAATAAGCGATATTTCCTTGTTTGTTTTTATATATTTTACTAGTGAAAATGCAAATCCTATTGCAAATATAATTGCCAAAGACAAAAGCACATATCGCAAAGCAAAGATTGAAACAACACCCAAAGCAACAGTTGCTACACTGCAAAAAACCATTAGAATAAGGAAAATTACATTTGTCTTTTTGAGTTTTTCTTTTCTTTCGTCAAAACCATCGGAGTTTTCATTTAAAAACTCGTATTCTTCGTCTTCATCTATTTGCAAAAAACGTTTATTTATTTCAATTTTACTAAGCTCATCTTTTGCATTTTCAATATCTGTTTTTAGTCTTATTATGTTGTTGTTTTCATCTTTTTCACGTTTTTTAAGTGTAAGTGCTTTTGAAATTTCAACTTGTTTTTTGTATTCTGAAAGTTCTTCTTCCTTTTTTGAAATTTCGTTTTCTATATTTTTAATTTCATTTTGTTTTAAAAGTTTATTTTGCTCTCTTGTTTTTGCTTCAAAAAGACGTGTGTTTAAAGTTGCAATTTCGTTTTCGAGATTTACAATCACGCTGTCTTTTCGTCTTGGAGATGTAAGATTTAATATCTCGTCATCCACATTTGAAAGTATTTTGTTATATGAAATATCTTCATCTCCGCTTTGAGTAATATTTGAAAGTTTTGTAAGTATTTCTTCTTTATCGCCTAAAATGCGTGATGCACCTTGGCCAATAAACATTGTATTTATAAATGATGCATCATTTTTATTTAAAAGATTTTGCCCTAAATTATCGCAAAAATCTTTATCCATAACCTCGCCCGTTGTTTTGTTTACGCATGAAACCTGTTTTGATTTTGTAAGATTTAAGTTTCTTGAAATTTCGTAAACATTTTTGCCTTGGGTAACTGTAAGTGAGCCATTTATTTTTTCGCCTGAAAGCGGTTCGTATTTTTTAAGTTCGCTTTTTCTACCGCTAAATCCATAAAAAACAAATCTTATAAAATTAAGAATAGTTGATTTGCCTTTTTCGTTTTCTCCTAAAATAAGGTTAAAGCCATTGGTAAATTCAATTTTTTTGTTTGATATATTTCCAAAGTTTATGATATTTATTTCGTTTATTACCAATTACCTTACCTCCTTTTAAAAGAATTCCGAAATCTTTTCAAGCACCTTTTCCATAAGTTCTCTATTTTCATCTGTGGTGTCGTTTAAAACATTTTTTACAAAAACGCCTCTTAAATTTTTTTCGTTTTTCATTTTTTCAAAGTCGCATTTTAATTTTGTTCTGTCATATATTTTAACAAAAAATGCATCAAGGCTATTTTTTATTACAGCATCGTTTATAATGATATTTTCATTTCGATAGCCTGTAAGTATAATTTTAAAAAGGTCTTTGCCGTTTATTTCTTTTCTTATTTTTTCCGTTATTTCTTCAATAATTTCGCAGTCTGAAATATCAATTTCAACTGTTTTGTACTGTCTTATTTCGTTTGGGATAAACTTTAAATCTACACTGTCTTTTTCTACGTTGCCAAAGATAAACCCTTTTTCTCCGCATTCATCAAAGCCGTGGCCTTCGTGAGTGCCTGAATATGCATAAAAAGTATTGCCTGCTTTTTGAATTTGCGAAAACGTGTGGGTATGACCAAGTGCAAGATATGTTAAATTGCTTTCTGAAATATCCGATATACTTATAGGATTATAAATACTGTCAGCCCCCGTAACTTCGCCATGAAGAACCATAATATTTATAAAATCGTCATCGGGCGCTCTAAAACCTTTTAAAAGAGGCTCATTTATTTCGCCCGCCTCAAATCCGCGTCCGTAAATGCGAAGTTTTTTATCTTTAAGTTCAACACATTCTATTGCATTTTTAAATATTTTAATGTTTTTTTCTTCTTCAAGTTTTTTGTAAAAACGTGATATATAAGGGTCGTGATTTCCGCTTGAAATAAATACATTTTCATTGCCCGAAAGCGTTTTTCGTACAAATTCAACCGTCTGGTCGGATGCAAATTCATTATCAAAAATATCGCCTGCAATTAAAATTACATCAGCGTTTTCTTTTTTTGCATAGTTTATTGCATTTTCAAATGATTTTTTTATTTCGCTTCTGCGGATTTCGCTTTTTTCATCGTCAAGTTCATTTAGTTTTGAATCTAAATGAAGGTCTGCAATATGCATTATTTTAGCCAAAAAATCACCCCACAAAACGAGCCGTTA
>SVJH01000016.1 GCA_015069095.1 Oscillospiraceae bacterium
ATTTCTGTAATTTCAGGTCCGCCGCCATGAATTAAAACAACTTTAACACCAATAAGTGATAAAAGAACGATATCGCCCATAACGGCCTGTTTTAATTCTTCACTTTGCATAGCGTTTCCGCCATATTTAACAACTAATATTTTATTGTTGTATTTTTGAATGTATGGAAGAGCTTCAACAAGAATTTTTGCTCTTTCTGTATTTGAAATTTTCAACTTATTTCACCTCAAGTTCTGTAATCGCCGTTGATTTTAACGTAATCGTATGTTAAATCACAACCCCAGGCAGTAGCAGATGCATCTCCATCGCCAAGAGTAATGTTTATCTTAATTTCATCTTCTAAAAGAATTTCTTTTGCTTTATCTTCGTCAAAATCAACACCGGCACCACGAGTGCACACGTTTATTGAGCCTTTATCTGACGCAAAACAAACATCAACTTTATTTACATCAACTTTAGCACGGCTGTATCCGATAGAACAAAGAACACGTCCCCAGTTGGCATCAGAGCCGAACATAGCAGTTTTTACAAGAGGTGAGCAAATAACGCTTTTAGCAATTGTTTTTGCGTTTTGTGTATCAATTGCGCCTTTAACATTACATTCAATAAGTTTTGTTGCACCTTCGCCGTCTTTTGCAATACATTTGCAAAGAGTGCTTGTAACAAGGTTAAGTGCTTTTTTGAATTTAAGATAATCTTCGTTTTCGCATTCGATTTTTTCATTTTCTGCCAAGCCGTTTGCAAGTACACTTACCATATCGTTTGTAGATGTATCTCCGTCAACACTTATCATATTAAATGTGTCAACAATATCTTCGCTAAGTGCTTTTTGAAGCATATCTGGTGCGATATTTACATCTGTAGTAATAAATACAAGCATAGTTGCCATATTTGGATGAATCATACCAGAGCCCTTTGCAATACCTCCGATTTTACATTCTTTACCGCCGATTTCAAAAGAAAAAGCAACTTCTTTTTTAACAAGGTCAGTTGTCATAATGCCTTCGGCAGCATCGTTAGAACCATCATAGTTTAGTGAAGATACTAAAGCAGGCATAGCATTTTTTATTGGTGTAATGTCAAGAACCTGACCTATAACACCGGTTGATGCAACAATTACATCGCTTGATTTTATATTTGAATATTCTTCAACCAAGCTGCACATAGCCTCGGCAATTTCAACTCCGTTTGCATTACAAGTGTTGGCATTTCCGCTGTTGCAGATAATAGCCTGCGCAAATCCGTTTTCTATATTCTTTTTAGTAACGAAAATCGGAGCACCTTTAACAAGGTTCTGAGTGTAAACACTTGCTGCAGATGAAAGCGTATCACTTACAATTAAAGAAAGGTCTTTTTTTGTTTTGTTTTTTCTTATGCCGGCATGAACACCGGTTGCTTTAAAGCCTTTAGCAGCACAAACGCCGCCTTCAATTTTGGTAAACATAATTTCTCCTTTTTAATATACAAGTCCTTTTGTTTCATCAAGTCCGAGCATAACGTTCATACATTGAACTGCCGCCCCTGATGCACCTTTTCCAAGATTGTCAAATCTTGAAATAATAAGAGTCTGATTTTCATGACCGTATACAAAAATTTCAAGATTGTCTTTTCCTGAAAGTTCGTTTCCGCTGATAAATCCATCTTCAGTCATTGTATTAAAATCATGAACTGTAATAAGAGGATTTCCTTTATAGAAATCTTTTAGCATTTTTGCTATTTCTTCAGGATTTTTAACATTTAGAAGATTATTGTGAAGCGGAACAGAAACAACCATTCCGCTGTAAAAATCACTAACAATAGGGTTGAATACAGGGCTATTTTTTAAACCGCAAATTTTTGTCATTTCAGGAAGATGTTTGTGGCAAAGAGTAACACCATACTGTCTTGGTGCTTTGTAAGATGAAGGTCTTTCATCGCTTTCATATGCAGCAATCATATTTTTGCCACCGCCTGAATATCCCGTTACTGAATGACAAGTAAATGGATAATCACTATTTGCAATTCCAAGTTTTACAAGAGGGTAGGCAATAGATACAAATCCGCTTGCATGACACCCCGGAACAGCAACTCTGTTTGAATTTTTTATTTTTTCTCTTTGCTCAATTCCAAGTTCACAAAAACCGTATGCCCACGTATCAAGCGTTCTGTGTGCAGTAGATGTGTCGATTATTCTGTCGTTTTCATCTGCCAAAAGAACAATTTCTTTGCTTGCTGCATCCGGAAGACACAAAAATGAAATATCTGCCTGTTTAATACATTTTAATCTTTCATTTGTATCTTTTCGTTTGTCTTCATCAATTTTTATGATGTTTATATCATCACGAGCATTAAGTCTTTCAAAAATTCTAAGACCTGTTGTGCCTTGGTTCCCGTCAACAAAAATATTGTATTTCATATAATCAATCCCTTAAAATTCGTTTTCGCGTCCAGCTCTTTTGTCAAGTATTGCTTTAACTTTAATTGGAAGACCGTAAAGGTTGATAAATCCCTGAGAATCCATCTGGTTGTAATCTTCGTCTTCGCCAAATGATGCTGTAAGTTCATCATATAGTGTGTATGGACTTTCAACACCGGCGTTTATGATGTTACCTTTGTAAAGTTTTAATTTAACATCACCTGTAACAGTTTTCTGTGTTTCATCAACAAAAGCACAAATTGCTTTTCTAAGTGGAGTAAACCACTGACCGTTGTATACGATGTCAGCCATTTTCTGAGCAACCATTGCTTTAAAATGAGCAGTTTCTTTATCTAAACAAATTGTTTCAAGAACTTCGTGAGCGTGGTATAGAATTGTGCCGCCTGGTGTTTCGTAAACGCCACGGCTCTTCATACCAACAAGTCTGTTTTCAACAACATCAAAAATACCAATACCGTTTTTGCCACCAAGTTCGTTAAGTTTTTCAATTAGTGCTACACCGTCAAGTTTTTCTCCGTTAACTTTAACAGGAATACCTTTTTCAAAAGAAATTGTAACGTATGTAGGTTCATCAGGTGCTTTTTCAGGAGAAACGCCAAGTTCTAAAATTTTGTCGAACATTGGTTCGTTTTTAGGATCTTCAAGGTCTAAACCTTCGTGAGATAAATGCCATAGGTTTTTATCTTTAGAGTAGTTTGTTTCTCTTGTAATTTTAAGAGGGATGTTGTGTGCTTCTGCATAGTCAATTTCATCGTCTCTTGATTTTAAATCCCAAATTCTCCAAGGAGCAATGATGTCAAGTTCAGGAGCAAATGCTTTGATACTAAGTTCAAAACGTACCTGGTCATTACCTTTACCTGTGCAACCATGACAAATTGCTTCTGCGCCTTCTTTTTTAGCAATTTCAACAAGTCTTTTTGCAATGATAGGACGTGCAAAAGATGTACCTAAAAGGTAACCTTCGTATTTAGCGCCTGCTTTTAGAGTAGGCCAGATGTAATCTTCAACAAATTCTTTCTGTAAATCTTCAATGTAAAGTTTGCTTGCACCAGTTTTAAGTGCTTTTTCTTCAAGACCGTCAAGTTCTGCTTTCTGACCAACGTCAGCAGCAACAGCAATAACTTCACAGTTGTCGTAATTTTCTTTTAACCACGGAATAATGATAGAAGTATCAAGTCCGCCTGAGTAAGCAAGTACAACTTTTTTATAACTTTTCATAGTAAAAAACTCCTTTTAAAATAAATATGGTGTAATTATACTACCTAAATTAAAAAATGTCAAGCAAAAAATGAATAAATATTCAACTTTTTTAAAAAATATTCATAAAAATGCATAAATATGCAAATATTCAATAAAATTATGCATAAAATCGTGTATATTTGTATTAAAATGAAAAATATGCATAATATTATAAAGAAGAAAACCGCAAAAATAATAATTATTTTGCGGTTTTTGTGTTTATTTATGATATTCTTCATTTGCATTTATTTTAAATGCACGATAAGTTTGTTCCAAAAGGATTACACGCATAAGTTGATGCGGAAAAGTCATTTTTGAAAAACTAAGTTTAAAATTGCTCATTTTTTTAATTTCTTCGTCAATTCCAAGCGAGCCACCTATGATAAAGGTAATTGAACTTGCTCCTGAGACGGTAATGTCAGAAAATTTTTGTGCAAGTTCCTTAGATGAAATATTTTTTCCTTCAACGCAAAGTGCAATAATGTAATCTTTTGGTGAAAGATGTTTTGCAATTTTTTCGCCTTCAGTTTTTATAACTTTTTCTTCTTCTGCCTTTGACGCATTGTCGGGTATTTTTTCATCTGCAAGTTCGATAATTTCAAGTTTTGCAAATCGAGAAATTCTTTTTGAGTATTCATCTATCGCATCTTTTAAGTATTTTTCTTTAATTTTTCCTACACAAATAATTTTAATTTTCATCATACTCATCCTCATTTTCAGAGTGTGTTTTTATAGTTTCGTTTTTAAGTGTGCTTCCATATACTACGGATTCATTTCCAAACCGTTTTCTTATTGTGTCCATAGATTTTTCCATATTTTCATACTTTTCTTTGTTTGAATCAATTTTATAAAATAAATCTTCCTGAACAAAAGAATTTTCATCAATAAGATTTCCGCCTGTAACAGACAAAAGTCTTACCGGCGTTTTGTAACTCCAGTTTTTTTCAAAAAGGTTTATGCAAAAAGAGTATAAATCAACTGCAAGATTAGTTGGAACATCTGTTTTGCAACGTCTTGTGATAGTTTTTAAATCTTCACTTTTTATGCCAAGTTGAACATACTGACACTTTAAACCTTTCATCCTAAGACGCATTGCAACTTCGTCGCAAAGCACCATTATACCGCTTTTAATCTCTTCCTCACTACACAGATTTCTTGTAAATGTAATTGAGTTTCCAACGCTTTTTTCTCTTTCCTGCTCATCAAATTTCAAAACGGGTGCTTCGTCAATTCCATTAGCATAATTCCATATTGTTTCGCCTTGTTTTCCCATAAGTTTTTTAAGGATTTCTTTGTTAGATTTTGCAAGGTCGCCGATAGTTTTAATGTTTAACATATCAAGATGTTTAAGTGTGCTTCTTCCCACAAATAAAAGGTCGGTAACAGGGAGGGGATAAACAATTTTTTCTACATTTTCTCTCGAAATTTCAGTTATGGCATCAGGTTTTTTATAGTCGCTTCCAAGTTTCGCAAAAACTTTATTAAACGATACACCGATAGATAAAGTAAGCCCTGTTTCTTCTTTTACTTCATTACTTATTTTTTGTGCAATTTCTAAGCCGCTGCCAAAAATTCTTGTACTTCCCGTTACGTCAAGCCAACTTTCGTCAATACCGAACGGCTCAACTAAATCTGTGTATTTTTGATATATTCCGTTTACAATCTGAGAATAATAATAGTACTTGTCATGATGTGGCGGAACAAGTACTAAATCAGGACATTTTAATTTTGCCTGCCATATTGTTTCGGCAGTTTTTACGTTGTATTTTTTTGCAAGTTCGTTTTTTGCAAGAATAATACCGTGTCTGCTTTTGGGATTTCCTGCAACAGCCATCGGTACATTTTTAAGGTCGGGATTAAAAAGACATTCTACTGATGCGAAAAATGAGTTAAGGTCGCAGTGCAGAATAATTCTTTCCATTTAAAATCCCCCCCTTATAAATTTCCAAGTTCGTTTTCGTATTTTTCAAATTCTTCGTAAAGTTCCATTATGGTTTCGTTGTTTTTTTCAATTTCTTTATATATTTCGTTGCATTTTTCATAATCTGTTGCATTTGTTACAAGTTCTTCGTTTAAAAGAGTATTTTTTTCTTCTAAAATTGCTATTTCTTCTTCAGTTTTTGATATTTTTTTCTCAAGACTTCTTTTTAGTCCCAAAAGACGTTTTTCTTCCTGATATGAATTTGTTTTCTTTTCTGAAGGCTTGTTTGAAACAGTACTTTCAACGTCTTTTTTTTCAAGATAATAATCGTAGTTTCCGTCAAATGAGCGAACACCATCGCTTGTAAGTTCAACAATTTTAGTTGCAACTTTGTTTAGAAAGTATCTGTCATGGCTTACAAAAAATACAGTTCCGTCAAAGTTTTTAAGCGACAGGTCAAGTTTTTCCTTTGCAGGAAGGTCAAGATGGTTTGTAGGCTCGTCTAAAAAAAGCGTATTTCTTTTTTCGAGCATAATTGTAAGAAATGCAAGTTTTGCTCGTTCTCCTCCGCTTAACATAGAAACTTTTTTATAAATATCATCATCCGAAAAATTTATGCTTCCTAGAAGTGTTCTTATTTGAGTTTCTGTAAGAGTAGGGTTTTTGTCATAAACTTCGTCAAAAACAGTTTTGTTGTCATCAACTGTTTTTAAGTCCTGATCATAATAACTTATTTCAACGTTTCGTCCGATTTCAAATTCGCCGTCGTAGTCTTTGTGAAGTCCCAAAATCGTTTTTATAAGTGTAGATTTTCCAACACCGTTATCGCCAACAAGGGCAACTTTTTCGCCTCGTTTTACATCAAACGAAACGTTTTTGCATAGTATTTTTTTAATATCGGAATCTATTTTTAAAGTTAAATTTTCAATAGTTAAAACATCTTTGTACGATGCAAATTCCTTTTCAAATTTAAATCCGCGAAATTCTTTTTCAGATTGAGGTTTATCTACTACTTCAATTCTTTCAATCATTTTTTGTCTGCTTTGTGCCATTTTCGTAGTAGATGCTCTTACTAAGTTTTTTGCAACGTATTCTTCAAGTTTTTTAATCTCTTTTTGTTGATGTTCGTACGTTTTAAGTTCTATTTCGTAGTTCTTTTCTTTTTGCTCTAAATATTTTGAATAATTGCCAACATAATGAGTGCATTTGCAGTTTGAAATTTCATAAATTGATGTGAAAAGCGAGTCTAAAAAATATCTGTCGTGGCTAACTGCAACAATTGCACCTCTGTATGATTTTAAATAGTCTTCAAGCCATTGCATTGTTTTAAAATCGAGGTGGTTTGTAGGCTCGTCAAGAAGTAGAATTTCAGGCTCTGCAAGAAGTAGTTTTGCAAGAGAAAGTTTAGTTTTTTCACCGCCTGAAAGCCTTGAAATTTCCATATTTTTATCAAACGAGCCAAAGCCCATTCCGTTAAGGACTGTGTCAATTTTGGCTTTAATTGTAAAACCGTCATTTTTTTCAAATTGTTCACTTTTTGTTGCGTATGATTTAAGCAGTCTTTCGTGTTCTGCCTCGTCGGTAGTTTTTCCAAGTTCTTTTTCTATATTTCGCATTTCTTCTTCAAGTGCACTTACAGAAGAAAAAACGCTCATCATCTCTTCCCATATTGTGTTTTTGTGCATATCGGAATCAACCTGTTTTAAGTATCCGATACGTGCTCCTTTTGCAATGATTATATTACCTTTATCATACGTTTCTTCTTTTGAAATGATCTTTAAAAGAGTAGACTTTCCGCATCCGTTTTTACCGATAATTCCAATTCTTTCTCTGTCTTCGAGTTTTAATGAAACATCGTTTAAAATTTCATCTATTCCAAAACTTTTTGAAATGTCAATAAGTTGTAAAACCATTTTAATACCTCTATAATCTAAAATCTTCTTCACTAAAACGCGAAAAATCAGGTTTCTTTTTTCTTTTTATTTCGCGTTTGAAAATATCATATTCGTATTTTCTGCAAACAAAATCTTCTTTAACATTTTTGTTCTTTTTTGTGCAAAAAACCATTTCATCCTCATCGCATTTTTTACTGTTTACACAAAAAACGCACCTTGGATTATCAACACCTTTGTATATCATATTATCACTCCAATAACGCTATTTTAACATAAAATTTCAAATTGCACAATATCTGCTAAAATTATTTTTAAAATTTTACTTGCTAAAGTGATAAAAAGATAGTATAATATATTAAGTTATACAAATAATATTTAGTTTTAAGGATTACAAGGGTGAAAAAATTGGAAAAGAATAATAAAAAAACAGAAATACTTCCTGTGCTTCCGCTAAAGGGGCTTCCTGTTTTTCCATATATGATACTTCATTTTGATGTCAGAAGGGATTTTTCCCTAAAAGCGCTTGAAGACGCTGTAAAAGATAATCAGCATATATTTTTGGTTGCACAAAAAGATCCTATGATAGAGCAGCCTGTTGAAAGTGATATGTACAAAGTAGGTACAATTGCAAAAGTAAAACAGGTTTTAAAACTTCCAGGAAACGACGTAAGAGTTCTTATTGAAGGAATTAAAAGAGCAAAAATTGTTGAGTTTAAATCAGTAAGTCCGTTTTACGAATGTGAAGTAAAACCTTTAAATGACAAACGTGAAAAATCAGACGAAGAAACATCTCTCTACAAAGAAGCACTGATGCGAAAAATTAAAAATCTTCTTGGCGACTATTATATGTCAAACGGGAAAATTGCAAAAGAATCTTTAAATTCGTATCTTAATATGACAGATATCAAGCAGTTTTGCGATGTTGTAAGTTCAAACGTAAACTTTACAATAGAAGATAAACAAAACCTATTAGAAGAAACATCGCTTATTAAAAGACTTGAAATGCTTGTTAAATTATTCGACAAAGAAATAAGACTTTTAGAGATAGAAAATGACATCGATAAAAAAGTAAAAGATGTTATGGATGACAGACAAAAAGATTATTATCTTCGCGAACAACTTAAAGTTATACAAACAGAACTTGGCGATAAAGACGGAATAGAAGCAGAAATAGGCGAACTTAGAGAAAAACTTAAAGGTGCACCCGAGTACGTAATGGAAAAGGCAGAAAAAGAATTTTCGCGTCTTTTAAAACTTCAGCAGGCAAGCCCTGAAGCAGCAGTTATTTTAACATATCTTGAAACTTTATCTTCGCTCCCTTGGAGTGTATCGACAAAAGAAAATACAAGTATAAAAAATGCACAGAAAATTTTAGAAAAAGACCATTACGGACTTGAAAAGGTTAAAGAAAGAATACTTGAGCATTTATCTGTAAGACTTCTTGCAGGCAATCTTAAATCTCCTATAATTTGTCTTGTAGGACCTCCAGGAGTTGGTAAAACATCAATAGTTTCATCAATTGCAAAAGCGCTTGGCAGAAATTATGTGCGTATTTCTCTTGGCGGAGTAAGGGATGAAGCCGAAATAAGAGGACACAGAAGAACTTATGTGGCGTCTATGCCGGGAAGAATTATAAATGCAATAAAACAGGCAAAATCAAATAATCCATTAGTACTACTTGATGAAATTGACAAAATGAGTTCTGACTACAAAGGCGATCCGTCAAGTGCGCTTTTGGAAGTGTTAGATAGCGAACAGAATTTCAATTTTACAGACCATTACATTGAACTTGGTTTTGACCTTTCAAACGTACTTTTTATAACAACAGCAAACAGAATTGACACTATAGATAAACCACTTCTTGACAGAATGGAAGTTATAGAAATATCAGGCTATACCGATGAAGAAAAACTTCATATAGCAAAAGGATATTTAATACCTAAACAACTTAAAAATCACGGACTTACAAAATCAAATGTAAAAATAAGTGATGCTGCAATTTTAGATCTTATAAATAAATACACGCGTGAGGCTGGTGTAAGAAGTTTAGAACGTTCTATTTGTAAAATTTTAAGAAAAGCAGCAATGAAAGTTGCAAGCGGTGATGCTAAAAGCATAAGTGTAACACCTAAAAATCTTGAGGAGTATATGGACAAAAAGGGTTACACTAAAAACGAAATGAACGAAAAAAGCGAAGTGGGTATTGCGACAGGTCTTGCTTGGACACCTGTTGGCGGAGATACACTTTTTATAGAAGTTAACGTAAGCGACGGAACGGGTAAAACTGAACTTACAGGTTCGCTTGGCGATGTAATGAAAGAATCGGCAAAAGCAGCGATTAGTTATATACGTTCTCGTGCAGATGAAATGGGACTTGACAAAGAATTTTATAAAAATAAAGATGTTCATATTCACGTTCCAGAGGGTGCAACTCCAAAAGACGGACCAAGTGCCGGAATAACAATGGCAACTGCACTTATTTCAGCGCTTACAGGTAAAAAAGTGAGAAATGATGTTGCAATGACAGGCGAAATTACACTTCGCGGAAGAGTTCTTCCAATAGGAGGATTAAAAGAAAAATCACTTGCAGCATATCGCGCGGGAATACGAACAATAATTATCCCGTCTGAAAACAAACGCGATTTGGAAGATATTCCAAAGAACATAAGAGACGAAATAAACTTTATATGTGCAAAAAATATGAGCGATGTTGAAAATGTCGCACTTTTAGATGAATAATCCGAAAGGAAGATAAAAATGAATTTGCATAATGTGGAACTTTTAATTTCTGCAGTAAATATGAATCAATATCCAAAGACTGATGTTTGCGAAGTAGCATTTGCAGGACGTTCTAACGTTGGAAAGTCATCACTTATAAATAAACTTTTAAACAGAAAAAGTCTTGCGAGAGTCAGCCAGAAACCTGGAAAAACAGCAACAATAAATTTTTATAATATTGACAACACAATGAATTTTGTTGACCTTCCCGGTTATGGATACGCTCAGGTTTCAAAAGAAGAAAAAAAACGATGGGCAAAGATGATAGAAACATATCTTAGCAAAAGAACACAACTAAGTCAGGTTATTCTTCTTGTAGATTCACGCCACAAACCGACGGGCGATGATGTTACAATGATTAACTTTATACGAAATTACTGCGAAAGAGCGGTTGTAATTGCCACAAAATGTGATAAAATTTCAAAAAAACAACTGGAAGATAACCTTCGCACAATAATAGAAACATTAAAACTTTCGGGCGATGACATAATTATTCCGTTTTCAACTGTAAAAAACATAGGTATAGAAGAGTTTTGGTGTTATGTCAGCGAAATTTTAGGTGTAGAGGTATAAAAACAAATATTTTAACGGAGAGATAAAATGAGCAATTTACTTGAAGGACTTAATGATATGCAGCGTAAGGCTGTTACAACAACAGAAGGACCGCTTCTTATACTTGCAGGTGCAGGTAGCGGAAAAACAAAAGTTTTAACACACAGAACAGCATATATTTTAGAGCAGGGACTTGCAATGCCATGGCAGATTCTTGCAATTACTTTTACAAATAAAGCAGCCGGCGAAATGGTTGAAAGAATAGGTAAAATTGTTGGAGAAGACAGCAGTAAAGATATGTGGATCAAAACATTCCACTCTGCTGCCGTAAGAATTTTAAGACGTGATATTGACAAAATAGGGTTTACAACAAATTTTAACATTTATGACGCAAATGATCAGAAACGTCTTATAAAAGACTGTCTTAGAGAACTTAACTTAAACGAAGATAACTATCCTATAAAAAGCATTCTTTCAAAAATAAGCAACGCCAAAGATGAAATGATAAGCTGCGATGAATTTGCTGCTAAAAATCACGATTTCAGGGGCGAAAAATATGCACTTATTTATAAGTTGTACCAGAAAAAACTAAAAGAAAGTAATGCGCTTGATTTTGATGATTTAATTGCAAAAACAGTTGAATTGTTTAAAACAGATGAAAGTGTACTTTCATATTATCAGAATAAATTTAAATATATAATGGTCGACGAGTATCAGGATACAAACAATCTTCAGTACGAACTTATTTCACTTCTTGCAGAAAAACACAGAAATCTTTGCGTTGTTGGCGACGATGACCAGAGTATTTATAAATTCAGAGGTGCAAATATAAGAAATATTCTTGATTTTGAAAGTGAATTTACAGATGCTGTAAATATTAAACTTGAACAGAATTACCGTTCTACACAAACAATTCTTGATGCAGCAAATGCTGTAATTGCCAATAATATCGAAAGAAAAGACAAAAAACTTTGGACAAACGTTGGCGAAGGCGAAAAAATTACAGTAAGAACGTGTGAAGACCAGATAGATGAAGCAATGTATATTTCTCAGGAAATCGAAAGACTGGTTTCTTCCGGAAAATACACATACAAAGATATTGCAGTTTTATACAGAACAAACGCTCAGACACGTGCACTTGAAGATAACCTTTCTTGCCCGTACAGAGTACTTGCAGGATTAAGATTCTACGATACAAAAGAAATTAAAGATATTCTTTCGTATTTAAGAGTAATTTTCAATCCGCACGATGACATCAACTTAAAACGAATTATAAATGTTCCAAAACGCGGAATAGGGGACACAACCGTTGAAAAAATCTCTGCTTTTGCATCTACTCTTGGAAAAAGTATGTACGAAGTTATTTCGGATGAAAAATATCTTGAAAACTTCGGAAGAAGCAGTGCAAAACTTACGGAATTTGTAAGTATGATAGAAGATCTTATCGAAAAAGTCGGAAGTATGCCAATGAGCGACTATATGGACGAAGTTTACGAAAAAACAGGTTATATGGAATCTCTTGTGGCAGAAAATAATATGGATGCAAAATCAAGAATAGAAAATCTTGAGGAGTTTAAATCAAAAGCGTTTGAATATGATAAAAATGCTCCAGAACCTACTTTTGAAGGCTTTTTAGATAACATTTCACTTGTTTCTGATGTTGATAACTACGATCAGGGGCAAGATGCAATAGTTCTTATGACACTTCATAGTGCAAAGGGACTTGAATTCCCCGTTGTATTTATGTGCGGTCTTGAAAAAGGACTTTTCCCAAGTTATCAGTCGGAAGGCGAACTTGATAAACTTGAAGAAGAAAGACGTCTTTGCTACGTTGGTATTACAAGAGCGAAAGAAAAACTTTATATTACCTACGCTCTTCAGAGAATTATGTACGGAAAAACAGAAAGCAAAGTAGTATCTGAGTTTGTAGGCGAAATTCCGGAAGTATTGTTAAACAGAATAGATACAATAGTTAGAAAATACAACGTTTCAGGAACAAGTAATGCATCATATTCATACGGAATAAATTCATATATAAATGAAAATCCATCGCTACTTGATGTTAACGCATTTATCGATAAAAACACATACAGAGCAAGCCAGATGCCAAAAGTTACAGATGTATACTCAAAAGGCGAAAGAGTATCACACAGAAAATTTGGCGAAGGAATGATTATCGGAGTCAGTGATAAAGGCGACGATGTAGAACTTGAAATCAGTTTTGATAAAGTAGGAACAAGAACACTTATGGCATCGTTTGCAAAACTTAAAAAAATATAATTTAAGAAGGTGTATTTTAAAGTGAGATACGATTTTAACGATGAACTTACAAGCAAGCTTTATGAAGCAATTTTAAAACTTGAAACAAAAGAAGAATGTGCTCTCTTTTTAGAAGATTTATGTACAATTTCAGAAATTAAGGCTCTTGCACAAAGACTTGAAGTTGCAAAATGTCTTGAAAAGCAGGAAATTTACAGTGAAATTGCTGCGAAAACGGGTGCATCAACTGCTACAATCAGCAGGGTAAGCAGATGCATAAACTACGGTGCAGGCGGATACAAAATAATCCTGGATAGATTAGAGGATAAATAAAGTGGAAAAATACGTAGATTTTGCTTACATTTATGATAAACTTACATATGATGTAAGATATGACGAAACAGCATCATTTATAGAAGAGATTTTTGAAAAATTTTCAGATGAAAAACCATCTTTAGTTTGCGATTTAGCATGCGGTACGGGTACAATGTGTCTTAAACTGAATGAAAAAGGCTACGATATGATAGGTATCGATTTTTCTGAAAATATGCTTGATGTTGCACTTAATAAAAGTGAAGGTAAAAATATTCTTTACTTAAATCAGGATATTTGTGATTTTGAACTCTACGGCACAGTAGACGCGTTTTTATGCCTTCTTGACAGCATAAATCACATTACAGATGAAAAACAGCTAAAAAAGATGTTTAGTCTTGTTCATAATTATTTAAATCCAGAAGGGCTTTTTATATTTGATATAAACACAAAGTATAAATTTGAAAACGTCCTTTCGGATAACATATTTACATATGATAGCGACGAAATCTATTATGTATGGGAAAACGAATACAGAAAAGATGAAAAATTGTGCGATTTTTATTTGACATTTTTTGTCGGCGAAAACGATGTTTACAAAAGAATTGACGAATATCACGTTGAAAGATGCTACGAAGAAGATGAACTTGAAAAAATGATAAAAAATTCAGGATTTCAAGTTGTGGCAAAATACGGTGAAGGAACGTTTGAAAAACCGCAAAAAACAAGCGAACGAATTTTTTATATTCTTAAAAAAATCGATTGACTTTTCTGCTTTATTATGGTAAAATATCACTTGAGTGTTTATACATACTCGCAATTTTTTTAGGAGGTACATCTTAATGAAAGGTACAGTAAAATGGTTTAACGCAGAAAAAGGTTATGGATTTATCGAGTGTGAAGACGGCGGCGATGTTTTCGTTCATTTTTCAGCTATTTCCATGGAAGGCTACAAATCACTTGCTGAAGGTGATGCTGTAGAATTTGAAGTTATCGAAGGAAACAAAGGTCCACAAGCTGCAAACGTTGTTAAATGCTAATTTAACTTTATGCAGTGAGGGTTTAAATATATTAAGATATTAGCGTATTTAGATATTATAAGCTCGATAATTTATGCAAAACCCCCAATTTTTATTGGGGGCTTTTGAATGTTTGGAGTTGAAAAATATGAGTATAGATATAATGAAACTTTTTGAATCAAGAAGTGAAAAACTTAGTAAAGGTCAAAAACGTATAGTTGAATACCTTGCAGAAAACTACGACAAAGCAGCGTATATGACTGCTTTTGTTTTGGCAAAAGAAGTTGGCGTCAGCGAATCTACAGTTGTACGTTTTGCTGTTGAAATGGGATTTGAAGGATATCCTAAATTTCAAAAAGCACTCCGACAGATAATAAGAAACAAACTTACATCTGTGCAAAGAATGGGAATAACAAGCACAAAAATGAGCGAAAGCGATGTGCTTAAAAAAGTACTTTTGGAAGACAGTGAAAAACTAAAACAAACGGTTGAAGAAATCGATACAGAGGCGTTTTTAGCGGCCGTTGAAACAATAGATAAAGCTGATACAATTTACATTCTTGGTGCAAGAAGTTGTTTTTCAATAGCAAACTTTTTGGGTTTTTACCTAAATCTTATATTTCCAAATGTAAAAGTAATAAGTTCAAACTCTGCAAGTGAAACATTTGAACAAATATACCGAATAAGTGAAAATGACGTTATGATAGCAATAAGTTATCCAAGATATTCAAGAAGAACAATTAACGCCGTAAAATATGCTGCAGACAAAAAAAGTAAAATTATTGCGATAACAGATATAAGCACTTCTCCTATTACAGAAAACGCATCGCATGTGCTTTGTGCAAGAAGTGATATGTCTTATTTTGTAGACTCACTTGTAGCACCGCTTAGCATTATAAATGCTCTTATAGTTTCACTTGTAATGAAACGAAAAGATGATGTTTCAAAAATATTTGCCGATATGGAAAACATATGGGACGAATATGAAGTTTACGAAAAATACGATAAATAAAGCAGGGATAAAATGAGTTTAGTTGCGGTAATAGGCGGCGGTCCTGCCGGTATGATGGCGGCGGCTGTTGCATCAAAAAGAGGCAATAAAGTAATTTTAATAGAAAAGAATAAAATGCTTGGAAAAAAACTTCTTATTACAGGAAAAGGAAGATGTAATCTTACAAACAGTGCCGATATAGAAGAATTTATAAAAAATACACCTGTAAACCCTTCTTTTTTATATAGTGCATTTTATTCTTTTACAAACGAGGATCTTATATCACTTATAAATAAACTTGGCGTCGAAACAAAAGTTGAACGAGGCGGAAGGGTATTTCCTAAAAGTGATATGTCAAAAGATATTTTAAATGCTCTAAAAAAACTTTTGGCAAACTACTCAGTAAAAGTATATCAGGGCGAAGTTAAAGATATAGAAATAAGTGAAAATGAAAAGAAAATTATTTTTTCTGACAATAAGTGTTTAAGATGCGATAAAATCATCATAGCAACAGGCGGCGCAAGTTATCCTCTTACAGGTTCAACGGGCGACGGATATAGGTTTGCAAAAAAAATAGGGCATACTGTTACAAAACTAAAACCATCGCTTATTCCTATCGAAACAAACGAAGAATATGCAAAAAATATGCAGGGATTGTCACTTAAAAATGTCGAAATTTCTGTATACAAGAAAAACAAAAAGATATTTACTGATTTCGGCGAAATGCTTTTTACACATTTTGGTATTTCAGGTCCTTTGGTGCTTAGTGCGTCATCGCATATGAGAGATGAAGATTTTGACGATTACAAAATACAAATAGACTTAAAACCAGCACTTGACGAGGCTACACTTGATAAAAGAATACTAAGGGATTTTGATGAATTTAAAAATAAAGATTTTGTAAATTCACTAAAAAATCTTTTACCTATAAAAATGATTCCTGAAATAATTAAACTTTCAAATATCTTAGAACATAAAAAAGTAAATGAAATAACAAAAGAAGAAAGAAGAAGACTTGTAGAACTTATAAAAAGATTTCCGCTCACACCAAAGTGCTTCAGACCTATTGAAGAAGCAATTATTACATCGGGCGGAGTAAGTGTTAAAGAAATAAATCCGTCTACAATGGAGTCGAAATTATGCGAAGGTGTATTTTTTGCCGGTGAAATTATAGATGTTGATGCATACACAGGTGGATTTAATTTGCAGATTGCCTTTTCTACAGGTTATCTTGCAGGTAAAAACGTTTAATTTCTGAATGATTGTTTATCATCTGTCATAAAATAAAGATGAGGTGATATACATTGCGAAAAACAAATTCAGATAAAATTTTATTTGCAATCCTTTTTATTACACTTGCAATAGTTGTCTTATCACAAATAGGACTATTATTTCCCAAAACAAGAAGTGTACTTACAAATGTTGAAGACTTCGAAGGCAAAAAAATAGAAGAAAACTTAACAGAAGGCGAAAAAATCGTACTATCAGTATGCGACGGAAACGTTAGCGAAGGTCTTGAAATCTATGTTAACGGCGAAAAATACAGTGATTTTAACGAAAACGAAAAAGAAGTTTATATAAATCAGACTGCCGTTGTAGAGGTTTTGTCAAACAACGATGATGAGTTTTGTTTTGTTGAAATTAAAAGTATTTCCGATAAACTTTACGATACGACAAAAGTCGGTAAAGTAAGAATAGACAAAGGCTTTAATATGATTGGAAGATTCGTAAAATAAAAAAGTGTTGTTTATTGTAAAAAAATGTAGTATAATGTTATATAGTACAAAAGTAAAATTAAACGGAGTTTAAAATGGAAAAAATAAATGTGGCAATAGACGGACCTGCAGGTGCCGGCAAAAGTTCAATATCAAAAGAAGTAGCAAAAAAACTTGGCTATATCTATGTTGATACCGGTGCTATGTACAGAGCAGTAGGTCTTAAATTTTTAGATAAATCAATAGAAGAAAATGATGCAGAATTTATAAAATCACTAAATGAAACAACAGTAGATATTAAATATACTGATGGAGTGCAACATATTTTTCTTGACGGAGAAGATGTTTCTGCTCTTATAAGAACACAAAAAGTATCTCAGATGGCATCAGACGTTTCAAAAATAGGGTTAGTTCGTGAAAAACTTTTGTCGCTTCAGAAAAATCTTGCAAAAAATAATGACTGCATTATGGACGGAAGAGATATCGGAACAACAATACTTCCTGATGCAAAAGTAAAAATATTTTTAACAGCGTCGGCAGAGGAAAGAGCCAAAAGAAGATGCAAAGACCTTGAAAACTCAGGTCAGAGTGCAGATTATGAAACAGTTTTAAATGAAATAATAATTCGCGATAAAAATGATTCTGAAAGAAAAATATCTCCGCTGAAAATGGCAGATGACGCCATTTTGGTAGACACATCACATATTTCGTATGAGGAATCTGTAAATACAATTTATAACATAATTATTGACAAAATAAACTGATTTAGGAGATTAACCTTATGGTTTACAGAATAATAAAATTTTTGGTAAAAGTATATTTAAGCATATTTTACCGTGTTAAAATAAACGGATTGGAAAACTTACCTGAAGGTGCATTCATGCTTTGCTCAAATCATATAAGCAATTTCGATCCAGTTGTGTATGTTGCGTTTTTTAAAAGGAAAATATATTTTTTAGGTAAAGCGGAACTATTTAAAAATCCAATTCTTAAGTATTTATTAACACAGTTTGGTATGATCCCTATAAAAAGAGGACAGGCAGATATGATGGCAATTAAAAGTGCCATTTCGGTTTTAAACAGAGGTGAAATACTTGGTATTTTTCCATCAGGAACAAGAAATAAAACTGTTGAAAAAGGACAGGCAAAATCAGGCGCTGCACTAATAGGTGCAAGATGCGGATGCAAAGCAGTTCCTGTAAGTATAATGTCTACATACAAACCATTTTCAAAAGTGGTAATAAACATAGGAAAACCTATAGATTTAGCCGAATACAAAGGCAAAAAACTTTCTGCAGATGAACTTCAAAGTGTTGCAGATGGTGTTTATGATGAAATTGTTGAATTAGCAAATAAATAAGAGGTATATAAATGGAAATAAAAGTTGCAAAAAGTGCAGGTTTTTGTTTTGGTGTTCAAAGGGCTGTCGATGCACTTTTAAACAAAAAAGATGATGAAAACATATCTACACTGGGTCCGATAATACATAACGAGGCTGTTGTAGAACTTCTTAAAACAAAAGGTGTAGATATAATAAATGTGCCATCTGATGCAAAAGAAGGTACAAAAATTGCAATAAGAACACACGGCGTTTGTGAAAAAACATATGAAGAAATTAAAAAAAATGGCGAATTTATAGACCTTACCTGTCCGTTTGTGAAAAAAATACACAACATAGTAAACGAGCATTATAAAAAAGGATATAAAATAATTATAGCAGGGGATAAAGGTCATCCTGAAGTTGATGGAATTAACGGTTGGTGCGAAAATAGTGCCGACATTATTATAAGCGAAAAGGAACTTGAAAATAAGCATTACGACAAGGTTTGTCTTGTTGCACAAACAACGCTTGATAGTGAAACTTATAAAAAAATAAAAAAATTTTTAAAAAAATCTTGCCAAAACGTACTCATATTTGATACAATATGTAGTGCAACGGAAAAAAGACAAAAAGAAGCGGATTCTCTTTCTAAGATTTCCGATGCAATGATTGTGATAGGCGGAAAACACAGCGCCAACACAACAAGGCTTACAAGTATATGTGCAAAAAGTTGCGCAAATACTTATCAAATTGAAAATTTTGAGGAAATTCCTCAAATTTTATATGCGCCGACAAATAATATTATCGGCATCACGGCTGGGGCTTCAACACCGCCGTGGATTATTAAGGAGGTTATAGGTACAATGGAAGAAATGATTAAAGACGGCAATGAAATCAGTTTTGCCGAAGCTTTAGAAGCACACGAAAAAGCGCAGGCTTTAGTGGCTCTAAAAACAGGAGACATCGTTAAAGGAACAGTAATGAGAGTCGAAAATAACGGTGTTAGTGTAAATTTAGGATATAAATCAGACGGATTTATTCCTGCAGGTGAGGTAATTGACGATCCTAACGCTGATATCAGCTCAATAATAAATGTTGGAGATGAAATTGAAGTTTTCGTTGTTAGAGTAAACGATGTTGAAGGCGAAGTTACTCTTTCAAAAAGAAAAATTGATGCTATAAAGAGCGAAAAAGTTCTTGAAGAAGCATGTGAAAACGGAACAGTACTTGAAGGTACAGTTGTTGAAGTCGTTTCAGGTGGTCTTGTAGTTTCTGCACAAGGAGGAAGAGTATTTGTTCCTGCATCACTTGCAAGCGACAGACGTATGGCTGATCTTTCAAATATGAAAGGCGAAAAAGTATCTTTTATTATTAAAGAAATTACAAAAAAACGTGGCAGAAATAAAGTTATCGGTTCAATCCGTGCAGTTATGGAACAGCAGAAGAGGGCACTTTCTGAAGCATTCTGGGCTGAAGTTGAAGTTGGTAAAGTATATAATGGTACAGTTAAATCTCTTACAAAATTCGGTGCATTTGTTGACATCGGCGGTGTAGATGGTTTAGTACATATTTCTGAACTTTCTTGGGCAAAAATCAAACATCCTTCAGAAGTTGTTAAAGAAGGCGATGTTGTTGAAGTTAAAGTATTAGAACTTAACAAAGAAACAGGTAAAATTTCTTTGGGTTACAAAAAAACAGAAGACAACCCTTGGGAAAAAGCAAAAGCAGAACTTGAAGTTGGAAAAGATATTGCTTGTAAAGTAGTAAGAATTGTTCCATTTGGTGCATTTGCTGAAATTTATCCTGGAGTTGACGGTTTAATCCATATTTCTCAGGTTGCTAACAAACGTATTGGTAAAGTTGAAGATGAACTTACAATTGGTCAGCACATTACTGCAAGAGTTGTAGACTTAGACCTTGAAAATAATAAAATCGGTCTTAGCATAAGAGCAATCCTTGCTGAAAACGAGCCTGAAGAAGTAAAAGAAGAAGCTGTAGAAGAAACAACTGAAGAAGTTACAGCAGAAACAACAGAAGAAGTTACAGCAGAAACAACAGAAGAAGTTGTAGAAACAGCAGAAACAACAGAAGAATAATATTAAAAATATAAAAGCGTGTTTGCTATAAAAGCAAATGCGCTTTTTTTGCTTGTTCCGACAACAAAAATTGCTCATTTTGTTTGGTTTTCACTAAATGAACACAATATTTTGTATATTTTTTTGAAAAAATGCAAAAAAACACTTTATTTCTTAACAAAGATATGTTATAATAATTATGACTATAAAATCAGAGGTGCTTAAATGTTTGAAAAATTATCTTTCATAGAAGAAAGATTTGAAGAATTAGAAGGTAAAATATCAGATCCAAACGTTATTGCAGATCAAAATCTTTGGCGAAAACTTTGCAAAGAACATTCAGATATTGCGCCGATTGTTGAAAAATATAAAGAATATAAATTAGTTAATCAGAATATTGAAGAAGCAAAAGAAATATTGTCTACAAGTTCAGACAAAGACTTAAAAGAAATGGCATCAATGGAGCTTGACGAAAGTAAAGAAAGAATTTTGGAAATAGAAAATGAAATAAAAATACTTCTTCTTCCAAAAGATGAAAATGACGATAAAAACGTTATTATGGAAATAAGAGGCGGTGCAGGTGGCGATGAAGCCGCACTTTTTGCAGGCGACCTTCTTAGAATGTACTCTATGTACGCAGAAACAATGCGCTGGAAAGTTGAGATGCTAAGTTCAAATCCAACTGATATAGGCGGATATAAAGAAGTATCTTTCGCTATAAACGGACAGGGTGCATATTCAAGACTAAAATTTGAAAGCGGAGTTCATAGAGTTCAAAGAATTCCGTCAACTGAATCAGGCGGAAGAATCCATACATCAACAGTTACGGTTGCTGTGCTTCCTGAAGTTGAAGATGTAGAAATCGAAATCAATCCTAATGACCTTAGAATTGACGTTTTCCGTGCAGGCGGTCCTGGTGGACAGTGCGTTAATACAACTGACTCAGCCGTACGAATTACACATATTCCAACCGGTATAGTTGTTTCTTGTCAGGATGAAAAATCACAACTTAAAAATAAAGAAAAAGGTATGAAAATCCTTCGTTCAAGAGTTTACGACCTTGCACTTCAACAGCAAAATGAAAAGATCTCAAGCGAAAGAAAAAGTCAGGTTGGAACAGGCGATAGAAGCGAAAGAATAAGAACATACAACTTCCCGCAAGGAAGAGTAACTGATCACAGAATAGGCCTTACACTTCATAGGCTTGATGGCGTTTTAAATGGCGACTTAAATGAAATAATAGATGCACTTATTACAGCTGATCAAAGCGAAAAACTTAAAATGAGTGAAGAATAATGACAAAAATCATAGATAAATCAAATCTTTCCGATGCGGCATTGTGTCTTAAAAATGGCGGAACAGTTGTTTTTCCTACCGAAACTGTTTACGGTCTTGGAGCAGATGCCCTAAAAGAAGAAAGTGTAGATAAAATATATGCTGCAAAAGGCAGACCAAGTGATAACCCCCTTATTATCCATATTGCAGATAAAGAGGACATAAAAAATATAGCACTTGAAATAACAGATGATGCACAAAAACTTATCGATGCTTTCTGGCCGGGTCCACTTACAATGATATTTAAAAAACGACCTGAAATAAATAATAAGGTTACAGCAAATCTTAATACAGTTGCAGTAAGATGTCCTGTAAATGAAATTGCAAGAGAACTTATAAGACAAAGTGGTGTTTACGTTGCAGCACCTTCTGCTAATCTTTCGGGAAGTCCAAGCCCAACAACATTAAAACACGTTGTAGATGACCTTGACGGACGAGTTGATTATATAATCGACGGAACAGGTTGTGAAATTGGTATAGAGTCAACAGTTCTTGATGTAAGTGGGGATGAATTTAAAATTCTGCGTCCCGGAAAAATTACATTTGACGATATAAAAAAAGTTACTGAAAGAATAAAAAATGACTATATTGACATTAAAAATGTGAAAACTGCACAGTGTCCTGGTATGAAATACACTCATTACAGTCCAAAGGCAAAGGTAATTGTGGTTGAGGGCGATATAGATAAAACAAAAAGTTATATACAAGAAAAACTTGATAGTAAAAAAGATACAACTGGTGTAATTGCGTATAAAAATTCCAATTTTGAAAATTCAGATTTTACAGTTTGCTTTTCTGATATGAACGAATACGCTGCAATGCTTTATGAAACCCTTAGAATATTTGATGAAAAAAATGTAAAAACAATTTATGCACAGTTTAAAGAAGAATCAGGAATTGGTGTAGCAGTAAAAAACAGAATTTATAAATCTGCAGGATATGATGTTATAAATTTATGAGGTGTTAATGAATGAAAGTGCTTTTTGTTTGTACAGGAAATACTTGCAGAAGCGCAATGTGTGAAGGGATTTTTAAACATATTGCCAAGAAAGATAATATAGAAGTTACATCAGCCGGATTAGGTGCTATAAAAGGCGATGCGGCAAGCGAAAATGCTGTGTTGGCGCTTTCAGATTTGGGCATAGATATTTCAAATCACAAATCAAAACCGCTTACAAATGGCGATGTATTTGATGCTGACTTAGTTTTATGTATGACAAAAATGCATTCAAATATTATAAAACAGTCGTGCCAAAGCGAAAAAGATAAAGTTTTTACTTTATACGAATATGCCACAGGTACAAACAAGGATGTTAAAGATCCATACGGTACGAATCTTGAATCGTACAAACAGTGTGCAAAAGATTTGAAAGAACTTCTTAAATCAGTATACGAAAAGGTAACAAAAGATGATTAGAAAACTTACCGAAAAAGATATAGATAAACTTTTTATACTTGAAAAAAACTGTTTTTTTGATTATTGGTCAAAAAATATGTTGCAAGATGAACTAAAAAAAGAAACATCGTATCTTTACGGAATGTTTGAAGATGATAATCTTTTTGGATATATTCTTTTGAGTAAATGCGTAGATGAAGTTGAAATTTTAAAAATATGCGTTGATGTTGAACAACGAAAAAAAGGTATAGGAAAAAGGCTTATTGAATTTTCCTTAGAAGATATTGGAAAAATTTCATCTGTATACCTTGAGGTAAGAAAAAGCAATACAGGTGCAATAAAACTGTATGAAAAATGCGGATTTGAAAAAATTGGCGAAAGAAAAAAATATTATAAAGATAACGAAGATGCTGTTTTAATGGTAAAGAGTTTATAGGAGGAAAATAAAATGGCATTGATTCTTGGAATTGAATCATCGTGTGATGAAACTGCAGCAGCGGTAGTAAAAGACGGACGTGAAGTTTTGTCAAATGTTATTTCATCGCAGATAGATATACATAAAAAATTTGGCGGAGTTGTTCCCGAAGTTGCATCGAGAAAACATCTTGAAATAATAAATTCAGTTGTCGATGATGCTTTAAAAGAAGCAAATGTTACTTTTGACGATATTGATGCAATAGGTGTAACGTATGCTCCGGGTCTTGTAGGTGCACTGCTTGTTGGTGTTTCAACAGCAAAAGCACTTGCATATGCACTAAAAAAACCGCTTGTAGGTGTTCATCATATAAGAGGTCATATATGTGCAAACTTTATTGAACATAAAGATTTGAAACCGCCTTTTGTATGCCTTGTGGCATCTGGCGGGCACAGCCATATAGTTCTTGTTGAAGATTATACAAAGTTTAAAATACTCGGACAAACACGAGATGATGCAGCAGGCGAGGCATTTGATAAAGTTGCAAGAGTACTTGGACTTGGATATCCTGGTGGTCCGAAAATTGATAAAGCCGCAAAAGATGGCGATGAAAATGCAATATTTTTTAAAAGGGTTTCTTTTGGAAAAGATTCGTTTGACTTTAGTTTTAGCGGAATTAAAACTGGTGTAATAAATCATCTCCATAACCTTGAGCAAAAAGGAGAAACCTACAACATAAGCGATGTTGCAGCAAGTTTCCAAAAAAGCGTTGTAGATGTTCTTACAGATAATCTTATAGCAGCAGCAAAAAAATATAATATAAGTAAAATTGCTCTTGCTGGGGGAGTTGCAGCAAACTCAAAACTAAGAGAAGAACTTATGAGGAAAAAAGGCAAAATGGAAGTTTATTATCCATCGCCTATATACTGCACAGATAATGCTGCAATGATTGCGTGCAGTGCTTACTACGAGATATTAAGCGGAAAAACAAGCGATTTATCGCTAAATGCAATTCCGTATTTATCTATAGAATAGAAATTAAAAGGAGGATTTACAAATGAAATTAAAAAGTGTGAAAGGTGTTTTATTAGTGGGAGTGATGATACTATCACTTCTAACAAATGTATGTGCTGCTCCAATGTTTCCGGATGTAACAGAGGATTCTTACGGATGGGCTCAACAAGCAGTAGAAGAAATGGCAGAAAACGGTATAGTTAAAGGTTATGAAGACGATACATTCAGACCTGAAAAAACTGTTACAAAACTTGAAGCATTAGTTCTTATTTCAAGAATTTTAGGTGTTGACGAAGAAGTTAACGAAGGCATTATGGAAGTTGCTTATGAAAAATATGGCGATACAGTCGGTGCTTATGAACTTCCTTACGGCGAAGATGAAGTTATTTATCTTTTAGCAAAAAACGTTATTTCTGTTTCTGAACTTTCAGGATATATCAGCGGTTCAAATGCGTCTGCAGGACTTAAAAGATATGAAGTTGCTGTTCTTATGACAAAAGCAATGGGTGCAGAAGAACAGGTTAAACAAAATCTTGTTACAGTTTTAGACTATGAAGATGAAGATAAAATCCCTTCATATGCTAAAAAATATGTTGAATATGTTTCTCAGGAAGAAATAATGATGGGTGTTGATGAAACTCATTTCTCACCTGATACAGATGTTAACAGAGCTCAGATTGCAGTTCTTCTAAAAAGAGTAATTGATGCATCTGAAATTGAACAGTATAAAGCAGCAGTTGCTTCTGTTGATCCTATTGTTCAGATTGTAAGACTTAGAACAAGCGAAGGCGAAACATACGGATATTCAATTAAAGACGATACACAGATAAGATTTGACGGCGAAAAATGCATTTTGGATGAAGTTAAAGTTGGAGATGAAGCAGTCGTTACAACAAGAAACGGAAAACTTTTCTCAATTGACTTTTTAACACCGGATGTTGAAGAAGTAGTTAAAGGTTCTATTGTAAGTGTTTCAAGAACTGCTAGTACTCAGTCAATTAAACTTAACGAATTTAAAGCCGATGGTACTGAAGAAACAAATATTTATACTTGCGCTGAAGATGTAGTTATTGATTCAGCAGTAGGTTCAAGTACGTTTACAGACCTTAAAGCAGGAGATTATGCAGAATTAACTCTTAAAAAAGGTAAAATCATTTCTGTATATGCAGAAGAAAAAACAATGATTGCAAGAGGTGTAGTTACTGATATTACACTTGACGGCGGTGTTGTTACAATAGAAATTAAAAATGCTGATGATGAAGAAGAAAAATACGTTGTTTCTAACGATGAAGTAAAAGTTACAAAAAATTCTAAAGCAGCAGAATTTACAGATGTAGTTGTTGGTGATTCAGTAAGTCTTACACTTACATACAGAGAAGTAACAAAAATTGTTGCTACAAGCCAGACAAAATCTGCAAACGGTGTTGTAGAAGAAATTATAATTTCAGCAAATCCTTCTGTTACATTAAAACTTGATGGTGAATCAAAAACATATCCACTTGCAAAAGATGTAGAAATAAAAATCAACGGAGTAGAAGGTACAATTTACGATTTAAGACTTGCTACAGCAGCATCTGTTACACTTGAATCTGAAACAATTACAAAAATTTCAACATCACCTGTTGAAACAATAGGTCAGGTAACTGGTACGGTTGATTTTGTAAATGTATCTTACGGTTTAATTCAGGTAACATACTTTGATACAGCAACTGCACAAAATGTAACACGTTCTGTATTTGTAGGAAAAACATCAAAAATATTCGATAATGCAACTTCAAAAGATATACCGCTTAAAAACTTGACAGCAGGTTCTGTTATTACAGCAGTCGGAACATCAGCTTCTGGTATATTTGAAGCAAACACAATTATAGTTATTTCAACAAAGTAATATAAAAGGGCTGCTATGCAGCCCTTTTTGTTTAAAAGAGGATTTTATATGGAACCAAAAGTGATGAAAGTTTCGTTTATTGGATATTCAAGTGCACTTGTAAGTATTGCAACTTTTTTCAGAAATAAAAAGTTTGATGTACTTGGTCTTTATGATAAAGATTATATGAAACTTATTGATATAGGCATAAAGCATAATTTCAAAGTGAAACTCGATCTTGAAAAAATGATTTATGAAAGCGATATAATTTTTATCTGTGATAAAGAAGAAAACTTAAAGAATATTTCATATGAACTTTCAAAATATGACCTTAGCGAAAAAATAATGTGTGTAGTTTCGAAATATCATACATCGGACGAATTTGATATGTTTGATACTGCAGTTACGTTTCTTCCGATAAAAGATTTTATTGAAGGGGAAACGACCGATATTGAAAATGCAAAGATTATAGTTGAAGGATGCGGGAAAAGAGCAGACTTTTTTATGCAGGAACTTAAGTTTATGAAAATAAACTTTGAAGAAGTTGATAAAAACAAAAAGATGGCATATCTTTTTTCGCTTGAGTATTCTACAGAATTTCTGGATGCATTTATTTCATCAATAAAAGATTTTCTTGAAAACGCAAAAATTTACGATAAATCATATTTAGAAGGTTTAATTTTCGATAATGTTAAAAACTATTATAAATCGCCAAAGGATATATCGTACTTTGAAAAACCAATTTTGACAAAGAATGAGGATCAAATATCGTCTCACTTTGAAATAATTGAAAAATACGGAGATTCAAATTTAAAAGCACTTTATAAAGTGATAGCATTCAATTTAATAGAACACACAGATTATTCTAAAAGTGAGAAAGACAGAATTAGAAGAATTATTTATAATAAATAATTATGGAGTAGTAAAATGAAAATAATAAAATCTAAGGTTATAACAGATACAGTAGAAAAAATGTGTCAGGAGGCAAATATTTATCTTCCGTGTGATATAAAAGAAAAACTTGAAAAAGCACAAAACGATGAAATTTCGCCCGTTGGTAAAGACATTCTTTCAAAAATATGCGATAATTTTAATATTGCCAAAGAAAAAGAAATGCCAATTTGTCAGGATACCGGTATGGCTGTGTTTTTTGTGAAAATCGGAACAGAAGTTTTTGTTGAAGGAAATATTACCGATGCAATAAATGAAGGTGTAAGACGGGGGTATGTAAATTTAAGAAAATCTGTTGTTAAAGACCCCGTTCTTCGTGGCAATACAAATGATAATACACCGGCAATTATTCACTATGAATTTTTTGACGGCGATTATATAGAAATTACTATTGCACCAAAAGGATTTGGCAGTGAAAATATGAGTGCAATAAAAATGTTAAGTCCGTCAGCAGGTTTAGAAGGAATTTTAAACTTCGTTGTCGAAACTATAAGTAAAGCAGGTTCTAATCCTTGTCCACCGGTAATTGTCGGGGTGGGGATTGGCGGTACATTTGAAAAATGTGCCTATCTTGCAAAAAAAGCGCTTACAAGAGATATAAATGTAAGTAACGAAAATGAGTTTTACAAAGAAATGGAAGATACTCTTCTTAAAAGAATTAACAACTTAGGAATCGGCCCGCAAGGGTTTGGCGGAATAATAACCGCACTAAAAGTTAATGTAGAAACATTTCCGACGCATATTGCAGGAATGCCTGTTGCTGTCAATGTTGGATGTCATGTAACAAGACATCTTACAAAGACAATAAGTTAAAAACAAAAGGAGATGTCGTTATGAAAACAAAAATTATTTCAAGAAAAATGGAATTGACACAAGCAATCGAAAGTTATGCACTTAAAAAAATCGCAAAACTTGATAAGTTCTTTAGTGAAGATGCAAATGCAACAATAACACTTTCGGCACAGAAAGATAAACATCAGGCAGAAATAACTGTTTTTTATGGCGGTATGGTATACAGAGCCGAAATCCTTTCGGAAGATCTTTATAATTCAATTGACAGAGCAGTTGAACTTATGGAAAGACAAATTAGAAAGCAGAAAACAAAACTTGAAAAAAGATTAAAAACAGGTGCTTTTAAAGGATATGAAGATGCACCTCAAATTGAAGAAGAACAAGAATTTAAAATTGTAAAAACAAAAACTTATGAAAATAAACCAATGAGTGCAGATGAAGCAATTCTTCAAATGAATATGCTTGGACATAGTTTTTATATCTTCTCTGATGCAACTTCTGGTGATGTAAATGTTGTTTATAAAAGAAAAGATGGTAACTACGGACTTATTGATTTAAAACAGTAAAACAAAAATCCGATGCATTTGCATCGGATTTTTTTACATTATCAGTGGCGGCTCATCGTCCTGATACATTTCGTGTTTTGTGTCTTTGTAAGTTCTTTTAGCATCTTTTATGTCAGCAATTTTCACTTCTCGATTGTTACTAAATGATGGAGATAAAAATTCATAAACATCGTTGTATGATTCGTATTCAAAATCGTCTTTTGGAGGAGTTTGGATGATTCCTGTGCAGTCGGTTGCTGATGCTGCTTTAGTAGTGTCTAAATTGTCAAGATCGTCAAAAAATGGTTTGTCTTTCATATAAAACTCCTTTTTATTGTTTTATATTAGATTAACCAAAAAAATAAATTTTATTTATACCTTGCAAAAACGTAGTTTTTGCATACGTAAGTTTTTTGCCAAGCTTTTTTTCAAAAAAGCGGAAAGTTTTTTGCTATGCTTTTTTTCAAAAAAAGCGTTATAAAAAAGCGAATAAAAAAGCGTTTTATGAATTTATAATATCTCTAATAACTTCTCCTGCAATTAGAAGTCCCGCTACAGAAGGAACAAACGAAACACTCCCAGGAACCTGTCTTTTTCCTTCTACAACCGATTTTACTTTTATAGGTTCCTCTTTAGAATATAAAACTTTTAACTTCTTAATCCCGCTTTTTTTAAGTTCATAACGCATTACTTTTGCAAGTGGACATACACTTGTTTTGTAAATATCGCAAATTTCAAATTTTGATGCATCAAGTTTGTTACCAGTTCCCATACTGCTTATAACAGGAATATTATTTTCTGTTGCTTTTTTTATAATTTCAATTTTTCCTGTAACTGTATCAATTGCATCTATAACATAATCATACTCAGTAAAATCAAATTTGTCAGAATTATCGGGCATAAAGAATACATTGTTGCAAATAACATTTGCATCAGGGTTAATGTCAAGTATCCTTTCTTTCATAACCTCTGTTTTGTATTTTCCGACAGTACTTTTAAGTGCAATTATCTGCCTGTTTATGTTGCTTTTGCTCACCGTGTCATTGTCAAATAGAGATAGCGTACCAACTGCGCATCTTGCAAGTGCTTCGGCGACATATCCTCCAACACCGCCAATACCAAATACAGCAATATGCTTACCTTTAAGTTTTTCTATATTCTCACTTCCAATAAGAAGTTTACTCCTTGAAAATATCATAACAATCTTCCTTTATTATTTTATATGTATATTTTATATCAATTTTTAAAAAAAGTAAATGTATTTTTTTCCTTTTTAAAGCGTATTATATATAATGAAAGGTTGTGTTAAGTTTATGGACGAATTAAATAACGAAATAATATCAGAAGAAAAAATAAAAAAGTGGAATAAACCGCTTTTGATATTAAGTATACTTACGTATCTTGTATCACTTATAACACTTTTTGCATTTGCGGTAAATTTAATTGATTTTATTTCGCAGATAATTTCACTTAAAGAGCAAATGGGCGGAACTCTTGAGGGAATAACATTCTATATGATTGTAAGTTCTCTCTCATCAATAGTACTTCCAAATCTTGCATTTTCAGTTATCCTTTTAGGCGTTGGAACTCTTATCTTAATAAAAGCAAAAATAAAGCAGTCTTTATGACTGCTTTTTTAAATACTCTCTTATTGTTAAACCTGTTTGTTCCTTAAATGCATAACGAAAATACTTAACATCCGAAAAACCGCATTTTAGTGCAATCTCACTTTGAGTAAAGTAAGTTGATTTAAGCATAATCTGCGCTTGCGTTATTTTTCGACGTATAAGATACTTTTTAGGGCTTATCCCAATAAGTTTTTTAAACTTTCGTCTAAGATACGCTTCGCTCATATGCAATGTAAATGCAAGGTCGGCAATTTTATAATCAGCATTTTTGAAATTTCTTTCGATTTCATCTTTGGCTTTTAAAATATCCTTATCGGAGTTATCTAAAATAAATGCACCATCGGATTGCATATTAAAAAGTATTTCGTAAAAATATGAAGTTGCTTTGTATTTGTATCCTTGTCTTTTTTCTTCCCATATTTTTAATGCTTCTAAAAATAAATGTTTGTATTTTTCTGTATCATCTGGCTTAAAAAACAAAATATCTTCAAACAAATCACTGTAAACATAAAAATGAAAAACTATAAGGTCATCGGGGATACCTGTTTTTGAATATGTAATATCTTTTGGGAAAAAACAAATGGTATCAGTAGTAGCTTTGACTGTTTTTCCGTTGTAAGTAAAACTTACATCAGAATTAAGCCTGTAAGAGAGTGCTGCAAAATCTCTGCCTGAAGTAAATCCGTAATTTCTTTTTTCTTTATATTTCAAAACATCAATAATCTCAACTATTAAATTATCGTTAATCATTTTAATCACCAATTAAATTATATATTGTTTTGTATCGAAAATCAAGTTTTTTTGCTCGATTTTAAGGTTGAAATATATCGAAAATCGGGTGTATAATACATTTTGAGGTGAAATTATGATTTACATATGCTTAATGGCAGTTCTTGCAACAATGAAAGTAACACTTCAAGGATATTTTTCAAAAGGCAGAGTCAGTTTGGTAAACGATTCATTGATGCTTAATTCGATGATTTTTATATCATTATTTATAAGTATGTCAATTCTGTTTTTAAGGGAAATACCCCCTCTAAGTGTAATAATGTATGCGATAGTACTTGGACTTTCAAATCTTGCATTTCAGTGTTTTTATACATTTGCATTCAAAACAGGTTCGGTATCGCTTACTACAACAATAAACCAGTTTAATTTTATATATCCTATGCTTTTTGGAATTATTGCGTATAGCGAACGTATTTCACTTTTTAGCACAATTGGAATATTACTTGCATCAGTAGGTCTTCCTCTTGTTACTTTTAAAAAAAGTGATAAAGGTACCAATGGAAAATGGCTTTTGTTTACACTGCTTGCAAGCGTATTTTCGGGTATTTCAAATATAATATTGCTTATGTTTACTCATACGCAGTATGTCGGTATGGATAAGCTTCTTCTTTTAACGTCATATTTTTTCGGTGCTGTTGTCTCGTTTATTATGGCAAAAAGTATTAAAATCAAAGAAAAGTCAAATTTTTATATTGATACAAAACTCATACTTGGAGTTATTGCAATCGGAATAATTCTTGCAATGCACAATTTAACGATTATGAAGGGTATTACAGTAATGCAAAGCGGAATACTGCATTCGTTTGCAAATGCATTAACAATAATACTTATTACCCTAACGGATTTTATACTTTATAAGCAGAAACTCACGAAAATACAAATTATTGGTATTACGATAATATTATTTTCTATTATATTTATCAATTTATAAGGAGAGATAAAAATGCTTGATAAGACAAAAGTGCGTAAGTTATGGCTTCAAGATGCAACAGAGCAAAAAGAATTTTTAGATACTGTTGTAAAGGATAATATAGAAAAATACAGAAAAGGCGATTGTAAGTTTAGATTTACTGATGAAAACGGAAATATACTTGCAAACAAAAAGGTAAAAATAAATCAAATTTCACACGATTTTAAATACGGTGCAAATATTTTAATGCTCGATGAGTTTAAAGATGATGAGTTGAACAAAAAATATCGCGAGCAGTTTAAAAAACATTTTAACCTTGCAACTGTTCCTTTTTATTGGGATGCACTCGAACCTGAAGAAGGAAAAGAAAGATTTGATAAAAACAGTCCTAAAATTTATCGACGTCCTGCGCCTGATTTATGTCTTGAATATTGTAATGAAAACGGAATTGATGCAAAACTGCATTGTTTAGTATATGATAAATTTATTCCTAAGTGGCTTCCAAGAGATAATATGGAAAAAATGGAAGAACTTTATGAAAAAAGAATAAAAGAGATTGCTAAAAGATATAAAGGTAAACTTTATGAATTTGAAGTAATAAATGAAGTCGGTTTGGAACGTGAGTGGGAGTATAAGTCAAAAATATCAGAAAAACGCGATGTTGTAGAGTGGTCATTTAATATGGCAAGAAAATATCTTCCGGATGAAACACTTGTGATTAACGAAGGTGGAAGTCCTATTTATTTTTTAGGTTCTGATGACTATAGAAGTGCATATTTTATGTTATGCAATTTAGCACTTAAAAACGGGGCGTCTATTGATAAAATTGGACTTCAGCATCATACATTTACGGGTTCTACTTCAAAAACAGAGGAAGAATATGAAAAAGCGGTAATGCAAAAGATTAATAAGTTTAATCCAAAATTTATTTTAAGGGCATTAGATATTATTTCAGAACTTAACCTTCCGCTTGAAATTACAGAAGTAACAATTCCTACATTTGGGTTTGATAAAGAAGACGAGATTCTTCAGGCAGATTTGTTGGAAGTGCTTTATACAACATTTTTCTCTCATAAAAACGTTAATGAAGTTGTATATTGGAATTTGCCTGACGGTTGTGCGTACGAAATAGATGGTTGGAATGAAAATAACGTAAAAGGCGGACTTTTTAAGAAAGATATGACGCCAAAGGAAAGTGCAAAAAGACTTCATTATCTGTTTAACGAAAAATGGCATACAGATTTAGAACTTGTAACAGATGAAAACGGCTGCGTAAACTTCAGAGGATTTTATGGAAATTATGTTGCCGAAATTGATGGTAAAAAATATAATTTTGGTCTGCATAAAAAAGATTGAAATAAAAAATAATTAGTATGATTTTCAAAAACCGCATTGTAATGCGGTTTTTGTTGTATACCACAATATATTGTGGTGCAAAAAATAAAATTTTTGTAAAAAATACAATTTTATGCTTGACAACCCGTAGAATATATTGTATCATTATATATGCAACAAAACAATATATTGTGTTTTTCATTTTAAGTGCCTTCAAAACGCCTATATATCGGGAAAAACACAATTTTTTGTGCACTTTTTTGGTGCAATATATATTGATTTTTTAAATAAAAAAAGGGGAAAATACATAGGAGGGAATTAAAATGTTAGTTGTTAAACGAGACGGAACTACGGTTGAATTTAATCCGCAGAAAATCATTAACGCTATCCAGAAAGCAAACGAAAATGTTGACGAATGTGAAAGAGTGTCGCAGGAAAAAATTGAAGAAATAGCAAGAAATATTGAAAGCAAAAGATGCAAAAGAATTCTTGTTGAAGATATTCAGGATATTGTCGAAAAAGAACTTATGGAAGAAGGTAAATATGACCTTGCAAAAGTTTATATTATTTACCGTTATTCCAGAGCTCTTGTAAGAAAGGCAAATACAACAGACGAATCTATTTTAGGTCTTATTAAAAACAGAAATAAAGATGTTATGGAAGAAAACTCAAACAAAAATGCAATCACAGCTGCTACTCAGCGTGATTTAATTGCAGGTGAGGTTTCTAAAGACTTAACAAAAAGAATTCTTCTTCCTGAAAAAATTTCAAAAGCACATGAAGACGGCGTTCTTCATTTCCACGATGCTGATTACTTCTTACAGCCAATTTTCAATTGCTGTCTTATCAACCTTAAAGATATGCTTGATAACGGCACTGTTATGAATGGTAAACTTATTGAAAGTCCAAGAAGTTTCCAGGTTGCTTGTACAGTTATGACTCAGATTATTGCTGCAGTTGCATCAAGTCAGTACGGCGGACAGAGTGTTGATATCAGACATTTAGGAAAATATTTAAGAAAAAGTTTTATTAAATTTACTTCAAGTTTGGAAGAACAGTTCAATGGCGAACTTACAGATGAACAAATTGAAAAAATTGCAAAAGCACGCCTTAAAGACGAACTTCGTTCTGGTGTTCAAACAATTCAATATCAGATAAATACTCTTATGACAACTAACGGTCAATCTCCGTTTGTAACAATTTTCTTAAATCTTCAGGAAGATGATGAATATCTTGAAGAAAATGCAATGATTATTGAAGAAATCTTACGTCAAAGATACGAAGGTATCAAAAACGAAAAAGGTGTTTACATTACACCTGCATTCCCTAAACTTGTTTATGTTCTTGACGAACATAATGCACTTAAAGGCGGAAAATTTGATTACCTTACAAAACTTGCTGTTAAATGTAGTGCAAAAAGACTTTATCCTGACTACATTTCTGCTAAAAAAATGCGTGAAAATTATGAAGGAAACGTATTTAGCCCTATGGGTTGCAGAAGTTTCTTGTCTCCTTATAAAGATGAAAACGGCGAATATAAATTCGAAGGAAGATTTAATCAGGGTGTTGTAAGTATCAACCTTCCTCAGATCGGTATTATTTCAGGACAGGATGAAGAAAAATTCTGGAAATTGTTTGACGAAAGATTGGAACTTTGCTTTGAAGCACTTATGTGCAGACACAACGCACTTAAAGGCATAAAAACAGATACAAGTCCTGTTCACTGGCAGTATGGTGCTATTGCAAGACTTGAAAAAGGCGAAACAATCGATAAATTCCTATTTGACGGTTATTCTTCAATTTCACTTGGTTACATCGGTCTTTACGAAGTAACAAAACTTGTTAAAGGTGTTAGCCATACAGATAAAGAAGGTATGGAATTTGCAAGAAAAGTTATGCAGCATATGAGAGATACAACAGACCGTTGGAGACAGGAAACAAACATCGGTTTTGCTCTTTACGGTACACCTGCTGAATCTCTTTGCTACAGATTTGCAAGAATAGATAAAGAAAAATTTGGTTCAATTAAAGACGTTACAGATAAAGGTTATTACACAAACTCTTACCATGTTGACGTTAGGGAAGATATCGATGCATTTGAAAAATTCAACTTTGAAAGCCAGTTCCAGAAAATTTCTTCTGGTGGTGCTATTTCTTACGTTGAAATTCCAAATATGCGTCATAACTTAAAAGCACTTGAAGATGTTGTTAAATTCATCTATGAAAACATTCAGTATGCAGAGTTCAATACAAAATCAGACTACTGCCACGTTTGTGGATTTGACGGCGAAATTATTATCAATGATGATAACGAATGGGAATGTCCTGCTTGTCATAACAAAGACCACAGCAAAATGAATGTTACAAGACGTACTTGCGGTTACCTTGGCGAAAATTTCTGGAATGTTGGTAAAACAAAAGAAATTAAAGCAAGAGTATTACATCTATAATTAAAATATGGCAGAACTTAGTTTCTGCCATTATTTATATCTGAAAGAGAAGGAATAAAAATGAATTACGCGACAATAAAAACACATGATGTTGCAAACGGACCCGGTGTTCGTGTTTCGCTTTTTGTAAGCGGTTGTACACATCATTGCAAAAATTGTTTTAATAAAGAAACATGGGATTTTAATTTTGGTGAGTTATTCGACGAAAGTGCTATAAATACAATACTTGAAGCAATGAACCACTCTTTTATTGCAGGTTTTTCACTCCTTGGCGGAGAGCCGATGCATCCAAATAATCAAAGTACAGTGCTTGATATAGCAAAAAAAGTAAAAGAAAAATATCCCGAAAAAAATATATGGTGTTATTCAGGGTATCTTTACGAAGATATTTTAGAAGGCAGAGTAGGGGACAAAGAAGTTGCAAACGCCCTTTTAAAATGTATTGATATTTTAGTTGACGGAAAGTTTGTAGAAGAACTTAAAAACCCCGGACTGCAATTTAGAGGTTCGTCAAACCAGAGAATAATCGATGTTCAAAAAAGTCTGAAAGAAGGAAAGATCTGTATTTGGGATGAACTTACAGACAAATTAAATTAGGAGAGAGTTTGAAATGGTATATGATGTTAATATAAAAAAATTAGACGAAAAAGCAATAATTCCAACTTACGGAACACAGTACAGTGCAGGTGCTGATCTTTATGCTTGTATGGATGAAGATGTTACAATCAAAAGCGGAGAAACTGTATTTGTTCATACTGGAGTTGCAATGGAGATTCCTGTTGGCTATGCGGGTCTTATTTATGCAAGAAGCGGTCTTGCATGCAAAAAAGGACTTGCTCCTGCAAATAAAGTTGGTGTTGTTGATGCAGACTATCGTGGCGAAATAATGGTTGCGCTTCATAATCATTCTAATGTTGATGTGGTAGTTTCGCACGGCGAAAGAATTGCACAACTTGTTATTGCACCATTTGTTACTGCCAATTTTATAGAATGTGAAGAACTTTCCGAAACTGTTCGCGGCGAAGGCGGTTTTGGTTCAACAGGCAAGTAGTATTAAATATGGGCGTTGCCCAAACCACAAGCCTTTTAGAAAAGGCTTGGCGAAAACTCACAACAAAAACTACGTTTTTGTAATAATAAATATTGCAAAACGTAGTTTTGCATTTGTAAGTTTTTTGTTTTACTTTTTTCTAAAAAAGTAAAGACTTTTTTGATACTTTTTTCTAGAAAAAAGTATATAACAATAGAGGTGATTATATGAAAAATACCAATAAACGTGTTGAAGAGATACTTTCAAAAATGTCATTAAAAGATAAAATCGGGCAATTAAATCAAGACATAATAAAAGTATCTGAACTTGACAAAGCAAAAAAAGCAATCAAGGAAAAAAGAGTTGGTTCGCTTATTCTTTCATCAAGTGCGTTTGCAGGCAATGAATTTCAGGAAGGTGCAAAAGCGGACCTTATAAACGAAGTACAAAAATATGCTATGGATGAACTTGGTATTCCGATTTTATTTGGCAGGGACGTAATCCACGGTCATAAAACAGTTTATCCTATTCCGCTTGCTATGGCAGCATCGTTTAACAGTGACCTTATAAAAAAATCATACGAAGAAATAGCGCTTGAAGCATCGAACGAGGGCGTAAACTGGACATTTACTCCAATGCTTGACGTTTCAAGAGACCCAAGATGGGGGAGAATAATAGAAAGCCCCGGCGAAGACCCCTATGTTGGCGCAAAAATGGCAGAGGCTGTTGTTAAAGGTCTTCAGGGCGATGATTTAACAAAACAGGAAAAAATAGTTGCATGTGCAAAACATTTTATCGGATATGGTCAGTCAGAAGGCGGAAGAGACTATCACAGAACTGAAATTTCTGACTACACACTTCGTAATTATTATTTAAAAGCATTTAAAGCAGCGTCCGAAGCAGGCGTAAAAACTGTAATGAGTTCATTTAATGAAATTTCAGGACAACCTGTGTCATCAAGTAAATACTTAATGCAAGATGTTTTAAAAGACGAAATTGGCTTTGACGGCTTTATTGTAAGTGACTGGGGTGCAATAGTTCAACTTATAAATCAGGGCGTTGCAGAAGATGAAAAGGAAGCAGCATATCTTTCAATAAATGCCGGTCTTGATATGGACATGGTAGACTACTGCTATGGCTATCTTGAAGAACTTATTGAAGAAGGCAAAGTAGATATTGAAACAATAAACGAAAGCGTTCGAAGAATACTTACAGTAAAAGTTGAGGCAGGACTTTTTGACAATCCGTACATTACGCCTGTAAAAATCGATTATGAAAAACACGCAGAAACATCTTGTAAACTTGCATCAGAGTCAATGGTACTTCTAAAAAACGAGGGTATATTACCACTAAGCAAAGATTCAAAAATTGCACTTATAGGGCCAATGACAACAGAAAAAAGAGCGCTTCTTGGTAGTTGGACACTTGATTTTGATCTTGAAAAAACAGTAACAATTTTTGACGGAATAAAAAACATCGCCCCAAATGCAACTATAGAAACCAGATCAAATTACGATGAAATGGGTGCAGCAATTAGAAAAAGCGATGTAGTTATTCTTGCACTCGGCGAAAGCGATCAGGTAACAGGCGAGGCAAGAAGTCTTGCAAGTATAGAAATAAGTGATATGCAAAAAGATATCATAAAAAGAGCAAAACTTTACGGAAAAAAAGTAATCGGTGTAATGTGCTTTGGAAGATGCGTTGCGCTTGAAAGTGTAGAACCGTATTTTGATGCTATTCTTTACGCATGGCATTTGGGAAGCCAAACAGGAAATGCAGCAGCAAAAATTATTTTCGGCGACGAAGTCCCTTCCGGAAAAACTGCAGTTACATTCCCTCGTGTTACAGGACAAATTCCTCTTTATTATAATGTTTCATCAAGTGGCAGAAATGTTAACGGTTACTATGGAATAGAAAACCTTTCAAATTATGAAGATGTAAAAGGTTCGCCAATGTATCCTTTTGGGTATGGTCTTAGTTACACAACGTATAATTATTCAAATCTTAAAGTAGATAACACAAAAATAAACCTTTGTGATATTGAAAAAGGAAAATGCGTTAAAGTATCTGTAGATGTAAAAAATACCGGTAACTATGATGCAAAAGAAATAGTACAGTGTTATGTTATGATGTAAAAGCCACGATGACACGTCCGATTAAAGAACTTAAAGGTTTTGAAAAAGTATTTATAAAACAAAATGAAACAAAAACAGTTTCGTTTAATCTTGGAAAAGAAGAACTTGGTTTTTATAATGCTAAAGGAACCTTTGTTGTGGAAAAAGGTAAATTTAAAATCTATGTCGGTAAAGATTCGCTTTGTGAAGAATTTGTAGAAATAGAAGTAATATAAAAAAACGGTGCCGCACGGCACCGTTTTTTATGATTTAAGTTCATATCTTTCAAGTACTTTGTTAATATCTTCAAAATAAGTAATTTCAAAATTTGAATTTGAATAAATACTGCATTTGCCTTTGTATGGCGCAAAATTTAAAATTTCTTTTCCGTATGATGTATCTGAAATATCTGTAAATTCACCATTTTCAAATATTTCAACTTTGCTGTTGTCTGTGTAAATATAGGAAGTATCACTCATCTGTGGAATGTCAATTTCAAATTTGTTTTCAAGTTTGTTTTCCGGTAAGTTATCTTTTGTATATTCGCCTGCATAAACTCCAACATCCAAAAAACCGTCATAACTGTAATTTTGCATCTCGTCAGTGGAAAAATTATACCAGATTCTAATGTAACGTACAGTGGCATTTTTTTCTAGTATAATAGTTTCTGTACGATGTGCTGTCGCAATTTGTTTGTTGTTGCTGTCGTACATAATAATGTAAGGATATATATTGTTGACAGAATTTGTAACAGTATATGGAATGTCTTTATATAATGTAAAAGGTTCGACATCGAAATAAACAGAAAAATTACCGCGTGATGCTGTTATAGATTCCGTTTTCAAATTGTCAACGTATACCTTATTGTCTTTTGCAAATAAAAAGTCTTTTGCAGTATTGTTAAATATGTTGTTAACAGACAAAAATTTTGCCATATTTCCACCGTCAGAGCAGATAAGTTTTGAAGATGTATTGTTTCCATATATTTTAAGGTTCTTCTTTATCCCTTGAGAGCCTTCAAAATAAGCATAGTTACCACTTAGTGTTTTTGATGGTTGATTGTCATATAAATTTTGCGCATTTTGTGTAAGTGATTCACATCTTTTTGAAAGGTCCTCACATTTTTTTGTAAGTTCCAAAGAAGTATTATTTAAATCTTCACATTTTTTTATAAGGTTTTCAAGTATTGGAAGTTTGTTGTCTGCTATAGCAGCATTTTTGCAGTTAATTTCTTCTAAAACTTCAAAGTAAAAAGTATTTGTGGTAATTCTCTCGTTTTCGCCTAAAAAACTAATTTCGCACATAACATTTCCAAATTGATTTAAAATATCATTTTCTACGATATACTTAACAGTTCCATCTTCAATCGTATAATTATTACTCACATAAATCTTCATATTTGGAAGTTTAAATTTTAAAATAGCAGAGTCAAATTCAAAATCGGTGTTGATTATAAACAGGGCGGAATTATAATCGTTTTGTTTGATTTTAATGTCTGTTTTTAGTACATCGTAATTCTCGGTTGACAAATTGATAATGTATTCTTTCATTCACTTCACCTCCTTTCAAATCTATTGTATCAGATAAAAATCGGAATTTTCGGCAACTTTAATTTGCATATTTATAAACAATACTTGATTTTTTTTAAAAGTTGTGTTATATTTATTCATATAAAAGAGAAAAGAGGTAATAATTATGAAAAAATTATTAAGTTTAGTATTAGTACTTTGCCTATGTGCAGGTATATTTGTAGGATGCAGCGGTCCTAAAAAAGTTGAAAAAATTGATGATTTAAAAGGTGCAACAATTGGTGTTCAACTTGGAACAACAGGCGATATTTATGCATCAGATTATGAAAAAGACGGTTCTAAAATTGAAAGATACAACAAAGGTGCAGATGCTATTCAGGCATTAAAACAGGGTAAAATTGACTGTGTTATCATTGACAGCGAACCAGCAAAAGCATTTGTAGCAAAAAATGATGATCTTAAAATTTTGGAAGAACCTTTTGCGCTTGAAGAATACGCAATTGCAGTTTCTAAAGATAAAAAGGAACTTACAAATCAGATTAACGAAGCACTTAAAACATTAAAAGAAAACGGAACACTTGACAGTATTATTAAAAACTACATAGGTGATGATACAAAAGGAAAAACACCTTATGTTTCTCCAGAAGGTATTGTAAGAGACGGTAAACTTGTAATGGCAACAAATGCAGCATTTGAACCATATGAATACATTCAGAATAGTAAAATAGTTGGTATTGATGCTGATATGGCACAGGCTGTTGCAGATATTTTAGGAAAAGAACTTGTGATTGAAGATATGGAATTTGATTCAATTATCGCAGCAGTTCAGTCTGGAAAAGCAGATATCGGTGTTGCAGGTATGACAGTTACAGAAGAAAGACTTAAAAACATCGATTTTACAGATTCATATACAACAGCAACACAGGTTATAATTGTTAAAAAATAATAATCTCAATTGAAAGCTGCTTTTAAAAAGAGCAGCTTTCTTTAAATTTTTAAGAAGGTACGGTGTAATGAATGCAAGCATGGTGGAATGAATTTTCGGCAGATTTTTATCAGAATTTTATTGCTGAAATGCGCTATATGGATTTACTAAATGGTCTTAAAACAACACTCATTATAACAATTTTTTCTGTGTTACTTGGTTTTATTATTGGATTTTTAGTTTCAATAGTGCGTTCAACATATGATAAAACAGGCAGACTGAAAATTTTGAATTTTATATGTAACATATATTTGACAATAATAAGAGGGACACCGGTAGTATTGCAGTTGCTTATAACATATTTTGTAATATTTGCATCGGTGAGAATAGATAAAACATTTGCTGCAGTACTTGCATTTGGTATAAACTCAGGTGCATATGTTGCAGAAATATTCCGTTCAGGAATAATGTCTGTTGACAATGGACAAATGGAGGCAGGCAGATCTTTAGGGCTTTCGTATAATACAACGATGTGGAGTATTATAATGCCACAAGCTTTAAAAAATGTTCTTCCTGCACTTGGTAACGAGGTCATAGTATTACTAAAAGAAACAGCCGTTGCAGGTTACATAGCAATAAGCGATTTAACAAAAGCTGCCGATGTTATAAGAAGCAGAACATATGAACCATTTTTCCCGCTTATTGGTGTTGCGATTATTTATCTTATAATGGTTATGGGACTTACAAAATGTGTTTCAATTCTTGAAAGGAGGCTGAGAGAAAGTGATATGCGTTAATAATCTTCACAAAAGTTTCGGAAAACTTGAAGTTTTAAATGGTATAGATGAACACATAAAAAAGGGCGAAGTTGTTGCAATTATCGGACCTTCCGGAAGTGGAAAAAGCACTTTTTTAAGATGCCTCAACTTACTTGAGACACCTACTGATGGTAAAATTTTACTTGACGGTGAAGAAATTACAAGTAAAACTTGTGATATAGATAAAATGCGAGAAAAAATGGGAATGGTATTCCAACAATTTAATTTGTTTCCTCATTTGTCAGTGCTTGACAATATGACTTTAGCACCTGTAAAACTAAATAAAATGTCAAAAGATGATGCTCAGAAAAAAGCATTGGAATTACTTAAAACAGTTGGTCTTGAAGAAAAAGCAAGTGAGTATCCTGTAAAACTTTCAGGCGGACAAAAACAAAGGGTTGCAATCGTAAGAGCACTTATGATGGACCCGGAAGTTATGCTTTTTGATGAACCTACAAGTGCACTTGATCCTGAAATGGTAGGAGAAGTACTTGAAGTTATGAAAAAACTTGCAGATGACGGAATGACAATGGTTGTTGTTACACACGAAATGGGATTTGCAAAAGAAGTTGCTTCAAGAGTGCTATTTATGGATGAAGGAATTATTATGGAACAAGGTACACCAGATCAAATATTTAATCAGCCAACGCACCCAAGAACAAAAAGTTTTTTAAGTAAAGTTTTATGATGATTAAACAGTCTTCAAAAAATATAATTTGAAGACTGTTTTTTGTTTGCAAAAAGTGCCAAAATAATTGACAAATGTAGTAAAAAGTGATAAAATGACTTTAATAGTGCAATATTATTGCACAATCATCATTAAGGAGGATTTAATATGTACTGTGAAAATTGCGGTGCTAAAAATGAAGATGCAGCAAAAGTTTGCGTAAACTGTGGAAATATTTTGCAAGAAGATGCTGTAGAAACAGAAAACACAATCCCACAAGAAGAAATTGTGGAAACAACTGTTGTTGAAGAACCTGTTGTTGAAGAAACACCTGTTCAGGATGAACAACTTATGGCAGAAGTTAATGCAGATATAGAAAAACCTGCTCCTTCTAAAAAACCATTCCCTGTAAAATGGGTTGTAACTGGCGCTATTGCTATTGTTGCTGCCATTTTAGTATTCTTTGGTGCTAAATGGATTATGGGTATGTTTGGTGGTTCTGGAGATGAATATGCATATCTTAACCGTCCTGTTATGTTTGTACAAAACGGTAACGTTATGATGTATAAATCTAACTTTAAAGAACCAGTAAAAGTTGGTAAAGTGGAAAACTTTAGTACAGCTAAGTATACTGAAGATGGTTCAAAAGTTTTCTTTATCTATGATAAAAAACTATACTACCGTGATGTTTCTGAAAAAGAACCAAAAGGCGATAACGCTGATAGTTATGGTGTAAAAATTTCAAGAGGCGATGTTTATTCGTTTGAAATCAGTAAAAAAGGCGATTTCGTACTTTATAACAGAGAAAATAAATTATATGCAAGCAATCTAAAAGGCGATCCTATTTCAATTACAAACGATGTATCAGATTACTCTTTGAGCGAAAATGGAAAAACTATTGTATATGCAAAAACAGTAGATAACGAAAAAGTATGGTATACACGTGGCACAGGTAAAAATGATGAAGCCGTAAAAATTGGTTCAGGTATTAACATTGAAGCAAAAGTTGGCGACGGATTTGAAAAAATTTACTTTGTTGATGAAGGTAACTTATACTTAAAAGAAGGTAAAAAAGAAAAAGTTAAAATTACATCTGACGTTGAAACTGGTTGCTTAGATTATGAAGAAGTTGACGACAAAGATTACTTATTCCTTAAAAAAGCAACTAAAGTTAAATATACATATAACGATCTTATGGAAGATGACTGCAAAGATGATCCTAAGGACCCAGAAGCACCTGAAAGACCATATCAGTCTGATGATGAATTCTTAATTGAAGGCGAAGACGGTTCTGAAGAATACGATGAAGAAGCTTACGAAAAAGCTCTTGAACAGTATGAAAAGGATTACGAAGAATATTTAGCAATCGAAAGACGTAATCAGATTAGAGAAGATTTGAAAGATGTAGAAAAAGAAGTTAACACATACACATACTACAAACTTGATGGCACAAAAATGAAAGAAATTGCAAAAGATCTTACTTCTGCATCAGGTGTATTTGTAACAAAAGCCGGAGAATCAAATGTGTCAAAAATCAAGATAAGTTCTCTTGAATATTCATATGATTTCAACAGCAAAGTTGATGAAATGTTCGCAAATGGCGAAGGCGGAGAAAAATTCTTAGTAAAACTTGATGGTACACTAATTCCTTACACACTTGAAGATGAACTTCAGATGATAACAAAAGACTTCAAATATGTTTATCTGCTTGAAGGAAAACCAGAAGAATCTTCAAAAGGCAGAACACTTGTTCGCTATGAAATTACAAAATCAGGTTTGAAATCAAGAAAAGAAATCGCAAATGATGTTACAAGATGCTATACTCCTGATGTAGACAGAGATGATTTACTTGTAGAAATTAAAACAGGTGAAACAACTGTTGGATTTGGATTGTATAATGGTAAAAAATTCGAAAAGATTTCAGAACATATAAGCAGTGTTTATGATGTTGAATATGTAAAAGGTACTGTTTATTACGTTGAAGATCCAAGTAATACTTCTGGTGTAGGTACACTTAAAAAGTGGAAAAACGGAAAAGATACAAAGATCTCTGACGATGTTCATGATTTTGTTGTAAGAAAAGACGATAAAGTTTACTACATTAAAGATTTCAGTGAAAAAACATATAAAGGCGACCTTTATCAGTCTGGTAAAAAAGATGCAATAGCTGAAGGCGTTTCAAGTATTGGTGTAGGTTATTAATTCTTATAGAGAGGACAAGGTATGGGCGAATTACTTGATAAAATGAGCATTGGTACACGTTCAATGGCTGAAAAAGCAAGACTGGAAAAAGAAATCCAGAATATGGAAAACGATAAATATCAGTTAGCGCTTATTGCCGGTAATAAAGTTTATAAATATTTTATGAACAATTCAGAGGGGGATATACCTCGTAGCGAAATTGAAAGTATTTGTAATGAAATTACAGAACGTAACAACAGAATTGTTATGCTTAAAGGAAAATTGAACGAATTGGCTGCTGAAGTTGAATATCTTATGAATGCTAATTTAAATCCGTATTCACAACCTGCGCCATATCAAAATGTACCAAATCAATATATGCAGCAAGGAGCAAATCCATATGCTCCACCTGTACAAAATCAGTATGCACAGCAGAGTATGCCAAATCAATATGCAACTTCGCAAAGTGCACCGAATCCTTATCAGCCTCCTGTACAAAATGGATACAATGTACAACAGGCAACAAGTCAGGCTCAAAATCCTGTGCAGCAATATCCGGGTATGTGCTCTTGCGGATTTGTAAACAGTCCGACTTCAAAGTTCTGTGCTAAATGCGGAACAAAACTTGAAAAATAAATAGTCAAAATCGTTCTTGGCGTTTTAATTAAGCGTCAAGAACGTAATTTTTGAAAATAAAAAGAAAAGGGGGGAATTTGAGATGAAAGAAATTCAGAGCTCATTAACTAAAAAGTTTTCTGAAAACAATATAACAAATATGCTTATGCAGTTTGCAGCAATTTTGCTTTATGTATATGCTGGTTATAGAGTTTTATCATTGATAATGTCATTTGTTGATGAACCAAGTAAAACTATTTATGATATTTTGAACTTCGTTGGTATATTTGCATGGTATGCATATCTAATCGGTTTAATTTTCTGTTTTGCTAAAAATAATTTTACACCAATTTTAACTGTATTTGCTATTAAAGCATTAGCAGAAATAATCGGATTTATCAGATATATTACAGGTGATTATACAACATTCATTACTATCATTAGTTATTTAGTAGACGTTGCAGTATATTGCCTATTAACATTTGGTGCATATACACAGTTTGCAAAAACTCGCGTAGTAGCTGGTTTTGCAAGACCAATGGGTGCTGCTCCAGCAACAAAATTCTGTCCATCATGTGGAAAACAGGTTCCTGCTGATGCACCTTTCTGTAATAACTGCGGTAACAAATTGATGTAATTAAATCATAAAAAAAGAGCGTTTTTATAAACGCTCTTTTTTTATGATTTTTTTATAAATCTCCGGCTCTGTGTAAAAACGGATTTTTTTGAGTATCTGGTTTTGTTGGTGGTACAGATTCTTCTGGAACTATGTCTGGTTCTTTGATGGCTGAACCTTCCAAATTTGCACCGCAATTTTTACAAAACTTAGCAGTCGATTTGTTATTTGCACCACAATAATTACATATATTTTCAGGGATTGGTGCAGGTGTTATCGCTTCTTCTTCAAGTAATATTTCGCAATTTTTACCAATTTCTTCATTGACGACGTTAACTTCGCCACTGTGTTTACAAACAGTTTCATCGTCAAAATTATCAGAAACAACCGGTGCTTCTTCTCTTAGCAAAGAATTTCCACATCCTTTACAAAATCTTGCGTCAGGCTTATTTAGTGTACTGCAAGAGGGGCAAATGTTATCCGGTTCATAAGAGGTGTTGACATCTGGCATCACAGTAGTAAAAGGATTGCCACATCCCTTGCAAAATTTTGCATCAATTTTATTTTCAGTATTACATATATTACAAGTTTTTATTTCCATATTTATTCTCCTTTTAGTCTAAACTTGGTGCTTTCTTTAAGAATTCGTTGCGTTGTTTATCAGGTGAAGGTTTTAAAGATGATGCTTTTAGCGTATCAATTCCTACGAGTTTAACAGGTTTTGATTTTGAAGGTATTGGAGTTGGTCTTGATACCACCTTTGGAGAAACCGATTTAATTGGTACACTTGTTGTTGGAGTTCTTTTTGGCGATATCTTTTTTTCTAAAACTATTTCGTTGTCAGGAATTGCAATTATTTTTGTGTTTGTATTTGAATCAAGTTTTCTTTTGCAACGTTTACAGTAAACACTTGATGAGTTATTTACACATTTACAAAGACTGCATACTTTTGTTTCGCTACTCATTTTTTCCTCCACATAACATTTTATATAAATAATGATATCATATTTTAAAAATAAATTCAATAAATAATTTAATTTGCTTAAAATATTATGGGCGCTTCAAGTTCGAATTTTAAGTAAACAAAAATTGAGGCCAAACTTTCGACTTGCTTTTGGCTTAAGATGGAGAGATTTGCCCTAACGGGCACTGTTGAAACTAAGCATCGTGCAAAGTACTTACTTGCACTCTGCAAGTTTCTGCCACTCCTTATTGCTCGCTTCATCGTCCGTGTGGACGCGCTCACAAACGTCC
>SVJH01000040.1 GCA_015069095.1 Oscillospiraceae bacterium
TGTCAAACCCTTTTAAAATAGCTTATATACGCCCTGACACCATTCCTGACACCAATTTTTTATGAGATATACGGAGTTATACGGGAATATATAGAATTCTGCTCTTGTGATAATCCTTTGTTTATAGCCTTTTAGAGAGTTTTATAAGGATATATAGAGATATATGAAATTGGTGCATGAACTACTATACCAAGTTTCATTTGTATTTATCCTTTCTTAAACAAGTGTAAAATATAAAATCACAATTATACCAAGTATAATTCTGTAATATCCAAATGCTTTAAAATCGTGTTTTTTTACATAATTCATTAAAAATTTTATTGCTATAAGAGAAACTACATATGCTACTATCATTCCCGTTAAAAGTATTGTAATCTCTCCTATTGTCATACTAAGTCCGTATTTTACAATTTTTAAAAAACTTACTCCTACCATAACAGGAATTGCAAGGAAGAACGAAAATTCAGAAGCGATTGTTCTTGAGCAGCCAACAAGCATAGCGCCAAGAATTGTAGCGCCTGAACGTGATGTTCCCGGTATTATTGAAAGCACCTGAAAAGCACCGATTAAAAGTGCTGTTTTATATGTCATATCATTCATAGATGATATTTTTTCTTTTTTGTTTATATTTTCTACAATAATGAATGCGATACCATATACAATCAGCATTAAAGACACTACATACCAGTTTTCAAAACTTTCCATATATTCATCAAGCAAAAGTCCGATTATTGCAGCCGGCAAACACGCTATTATTACTTTAAACCACATCTGCCAGGTAGAATTTTTTTCTTCTCTTGTTTTTGACGGCGAAAACGGATTAAGTTTTTTAAAATACAAAGTAACAACACTAAGTATTGCACCAAGCTGAATTACATATAAGAATAAATCTTTCGACATAAAACTGCCTTCGTTATTTAAAAACTCATTCACAAGTATCATATGGCCCGTACTGCTTATTGGAAGCCACTCCGTTATACCTTCAACTATACCAAGTATTAGGGTTTGAAAAAACTCAATAATTGTCAACTTTATTCAACTCACTTTTATTTACTTATATACAACTTATGCTTTTAACAGTTGATTATTCATTAAAAACGGGCAAAGCGTTTGCTTCGCCCTTTTATTTTATTGTTCTTGTGCATTTTCTTCCTGTGTATTTTCTTCCGTTGTATCGTTGGCTTCGCCGGTTATTTCTATAGTGTTACCTTCTTCATCAAGCCCAAAAAGTTTATAATTTAGTGAACTTTCTGCAGAAATTGCAGCCATTTCAATACCATTTATATAATCATTTATTAGTGAAGGACATTGGTATCCCATCGCAAAATAATCAGGAATTACATTATAAAACTTATTTCCCGGAAGTTCCGCTTCACCAAGTACAAGGGCATATGAATCTGTTTTTTCCACAACCTGATTTATGCTTTCTAAACTTTTCAAAGAAACACTATCGCCGGAAATGACAAATATTGTTCTTGCTTCTTCTGTTTCACCGCTTCCATCAAGTTTAGGAATCTTTTCTCCAACTATTTTCATTGACATTTGCTGAGCATCAAATCCATTTGCTATAATTCCTTCAAAATATTTAATGGAATTGGAATTCAAATAATCTTTAAGTTCATTGATTTCATAAACAGGATTTATTTCACTTGTGTTGTATATAATACCTACTTTTCTAATAGGTCTATTACCATCCGGTCTGAAGCCGTTATTTATTTCAAACGCATATGAAAATATAAAATCAGGAGTTACATTACTCATTACACCGGTTATGTTTTTTGATGGTGTAATTGTATTTGACATCAGTGATGTTGTAACAGGGTTATTAACACCTATAAAGAAAATCGGTTTTTTTGCATTTTCTCTGCCTCTGGTTCTGCTTGCTGTTATAGATGCCTCTTCACCTATTGTAACTACTATATCACATTTATCAAATATATCAGAAGAATTTTTTTCTAAAATTTTTCCATTACCTTTAGCATCGCTATAAATAATTTCTATCTTCTGACTAAGTTCTAAACTTTTTATACCTTCTTCAAAACCTTTTTTTGCTTCCATTACATCTTCTGTTTCGGCAAGATATAAAACTCCGATTTTAATTTTTCCATCTTTTTCCATTAAAGTTTGAGCTTCTTTTTTTGAACAACCTGTAAACATTGCAAAAATTAAAATAACACATAATAAGGCTGAAACAATCTTTTTCATGTTACAAATACCTATCCTTTCATATGATACAAATATACATTATATATTATAACATTTTTGAAGTAATTGTCAATATTTATATTTGTTAATTTACCTATATTTTAAGTGTTTTTAGGTTATAATACTAACAACTAAAAAAAGTATTGATTTTATTGTAAAATTATGCTAAAATGCTATTATCAGTTAAAATTTTAAGGAGTTGAAAAATATGGCATTAGTTACAACAAAAGAAATGTTTAAAAAAGCGTATGAAGGCGGCTATGCTATTGGTGCTTTTAATGTAAACAATATGGAAATTATCCAGGGTATTACAGAAGCAGCAAAAGAAGTTGATTCTCCACTTATCCTTCAGGTTTCTTCAGGTGCAAGAAAATATGCAAACCATACTTATCTTGTAAAACTTGTTGAAGCTGCAATTGCTGAAACAGACCTTCCTATCGCTCTTCACCTTGACCATGGTGATACATTTGAACTTTGTAAATCATGTATTGACGGCGGTTTTTCATCAGTTATGATTGATGGTTCTCATCATTCTTATGAAGAAAATATTGCTCTTACAAAAAAAGTTGTTGAATATGCTCACGCTCACGGCGTAGTTGTTGAAGGTGAACTTGGAAGACTTGCAGGTGTTGAAGATGACGTTAACGTATCTGAAGAAGATGCATCTTACACAAAACCTGAACAGGTTGTTGACTTTGTTACAAGAACAGGTGTTGACTCACTTGCTATTGCTATCGGCACAAGCCACGGCGCATACAAATTCAAACCAGGTCAAAAACCTCAGCTTAGATTCGATATTCTAAAAGAAATCGAAAAACAGCTTCCAAACTTCCCTATCGTACTTCATGGTGCATCAAGCGTTATTCCTGAATACGTTAAAATGGTAAACGAAAACGGCGGTAAAATGCCTGATGCTATTGGTATTCCAGAAGAAATGCTTAGAGAAGCAGCAAAAAGTGCAGTATGTAAAATTAACATTGACTCTGATATCCGTCTTGCTATGACAGGTACAATCAGAAAATACTTTAATGAAAATCCTGCTCACTTCGACCCAAGACAGTACTTAGGACCTGCAAGAGAAGCAGTTAAAGGTATGGTTAAACACAAAATCCTTAATGTTTTGGGATGCAACGGCACAGCAAAAGAATACAAATAATTTTAAAAAAATAAAAAGTATCTTTCATACTGAAAGATACTTTTTTATTTTATATTGCTTCAAATATATTACTCTTTTGTTTATCGTTTTTTGGTATTCTTATAACGTATTCGTAAAACATATCATCTTCATTATGCATAAAAACTGCATCAACACCATTTTTTTGCATAACTCCGACTGCTTTTTTTATTGTATTATCAAATATTCTTACATCTTTAAGCGCCATCTTCTTACTTTTTTCTCTTTCCTTTTTTGCTTCTTCCAAAATATCGTCTAATACTTTTGAAACTATTTTTTCCGTTTCTTTTACATTGAGGTCTTCCTCACACACTTTATTTAAAACTTTAAGTTGCATATATTCATCAGGAAGTTTTAATAGTGCTCTTGCATGACGTTCGGTAAGATTATTTTCTTCTATAATGCTTATTACAAATTTTGAAAGTTTTAAAAGTCTTAATTTATTCGCTATCGTCGACTGATTTTTTCCGAGTTTTTGTGCAAGTTCCTCCTGAGTAAGTCCGTGTTCGTTTATAATATTTGAAAAAGCTCTTGCCTCTTCAAAAAATGATAAATTCTCCCTTTGTACATTTTCAATAAGCGAAACTATTGCACTGTCGTTATCGTTGAAATTTACAACGATTGCAGGAATTGTTTTAATATTTGCTTTTATACTTGCTTTAAGCCTTCTTTCGCCCGTTACAAGTTCGTATTTGTTAAAAGAAATTCGTCTTACACTTATTGGTTGAAGTACACCGTATTCTTTTATAGAATCCGCAAGTTCTGATAGTGATTCCTTATTGAATGTATGCCTTGGTTGATACGGATTTGGTTTAATCAACTCAACAGGAATTTCAATTATTTGATTTCTATATGTGTTTTTTGTTTTTAAGGCAGAAAGCATTTTTGTTACCTCTCTTTTGTAATTTTTTATACCTTAATATTAACACATCATTTTAGAAAAGTGAAACAAAATCGTTCTAAAAATTTCAACAAAAAAAGCCGTTAAAATGCTTATTTCAACGGCTCTTTTATCGGTTTTGGACTTTTTCTCGGATATTTTGGCGAAATGGCTGATATCTTTTTTATAATAACAAGATTATGTTTTAAATCTGTTGTTGGAATTTCATAGTTTATTACGTCTTCAATCTGTCCACCAAGAATTTTTATTGCATTTTTCGCATCAGATATTTCATCCACCACATTAGGTCCTTTAAGCGCAACGAAATATCCCCCAACCTTTACAAACGGCAAACAAAGTTCCGAAAGTGAAGTTAAATTTGCAACTGCACGAGAAACTGCAAAATCATACTTTTCTCTGTAAAGTTTATTTTGTCCTGCATCTTCTGCGCGAGAGTGTATGCTTTGCATATTTGTAAGCATAAGTTTTTGTGTCACTTCATTTAAAAAATTTATTCTTTTGTTAAGCGAATCGAGCATTGTAATTTTTAAATCACTTCGAACTATTCCCATTACAATCGCTGGAAAACCTGCACCTGTTCCGACATCTATAACGCTTGCTCCTTTTTTAAAATCAATGTGATTAAAAATAGCAAGACAATCTAAAAAGTGCTTTGTTGCAACGTCGTACTCTTCAGTAATAGCAGTAAGATTTATCTTTTCGTTCCACTCGGTTAAAAGTTCATAGTATTTTGTAAAACAGTCGGTATTTACTGTTATTAAATCATTTATTGCACCTATTTTAATCACCCCTTAAAGAGTTTTTAAATAAATTATAAGGACATTTATATCTGCAGGAGAAACACCCGAAATTCTTGATGCCTGACCTATTGACATAGGTCTTATTTTTGTGAGTTTCTGCACCGCTTCAATTCTTAAGCCTTTAATATTTTCATAATTTATATCATTTGGTATCTTCTTTTGTTCAAGTTTTTTATACTGCTCAACCTGATCAATCTGCTTTTTGATATATCCTTCGTATTTTATCTGAATATTTACCTGTTCACGCACATATTTATCAAGATTTGGTCTTAACTTATCAATGCTTTCTAAAACTTCATATTCAAGTTCAGGACGTCTTATTAGTTCTGCAAGTTTTACGCCTGTTGTTATATTTGTACTTTCGTATTTATCAAGAAGTTCATTTACTTCTTTAGAAGGTGCAATTACGCACTTTTTACATCTTGCAATTTCTTCTTCTATATGGCGTTTCTTTTCTAAAAACCTTTCGTATCTTTCCTTACTTATAAGACCTATTTTGTATCCTAAAGGTGTTAATCTTAAATCAGCATTATCTTGTCTTAATAAAAGTCTGTATTCACTTCTTGATGTAAGCATTCTATAAGGCTCATTTGTTCCTTTTACAGTCAAATCATCAATCAATGTTCCGATATATGCCTCGCTTCTGTCAAGTACAAAAGGTTCCTCTCCTTTTATTTTAAGAGCAGCATTTATACCTGCCATAAGTCCTTGTGCTGCAGCTTCTTCATAGCCTGAACTTCCGTTAAACTGCCCTGCACCATAAAGGAAGGGATAATCTTTAAATTCAAGTGTTGAATAAAGCATAGTTGCATCAATACAGTCATATTCAATCGCATACGCTGTACGCATCATTTTTGCATTTTCAAGCCCTTTTAAAGAATGTATCATTTGAAGTTGCACATCCTCAGGAAGAGACGATGAAAATCCCTGAATGTAAAGTTCATCCGTATCAAGTCCCATAGGCTCAACAAAAATCTGATGTCGTTCTTTATCTTTAAATCTTACAATTTTATCTTCAATCGAAGGACAGTATCTTGGTCCTATACCTTCAATTTTACCGCTATAAAGTGGTGAACGATGAAGGTTTTCGTTAATTATTCTGTGTGTTTCGCTATTTGTGTATGTAAGATAGCATTTTACTTTGTTCTCTCCTACTTTTGTTGTTTCAAATGAAAACGGAGTAATGTCATCGTCGCCTTCCTGAGGTTCCATTTTTGAAAAATCAACACTATTTGCATTTATTCTTGCAGGAGTACCTGTTTTAAATCGCATAAGTTCTATGCCATTTTCTCTTAAACAATTAGATAATTTTGATGCAGGAAATACACCGTCAGGACCGCTTTCGTAACTTACATCGCCAACGATTACTTTTCCTTTTAAAAATGTTCCTGTTGAAATAATTGCGGCTTTGGTAAGTATTCTTGCACCAAGATGTGTTATAACTGCTTTTACACTTTTATCTTCATTGAATTCTATCGCAACAATTTCGCATTGTTTTATATCAAGATTTTCTTGTTTTTCAAGACGTTTTTTCATTTCCTGCTGATAAGCACGTCTGTCAGCCTGTGCTCTTAAAGAATACACAGCAGGGCCTTTGCCTTTGTTCAAAATTCTCGACTGAATAAAAGTTGCATCAGCAACTTTACCCATTTCGCCGCCGAGAGCATCTATTTCACGCACAAGATGGCCTTTTGCAGTTCCGCCTATACACGGATTACACGCCATATTAGCTATTGTATCAAGGTTTATCGCAAACATAATTGTTTTCATGCCAAGTCGTGCGCTTGCAAGTGCTGCTTCACAACCTGCATGACCACCGCCTATAACGGCAACATCATATTCACCAGCGTTATACATAATTACCTCCGTTTATTTTCCAACACAGAATTCATGGAAAATTCTGTCAACAACTTCTTCTCCAATAGTTAAACCTGTTACTGTACCAAGCGATGCAATTGCATTTTCAATATCAACACTTGTCATATCAACCGGTAGCCCCATGTTTATCGCGTCAATTGCACTTTTAACACTTTTACTTGCAGCAAAAAGTGCCTCTTTATGACGAATATTTATTACCGCTCCGCTTGATATGTCATCAAGATTTCCCATATCAAAAAGTTTTTTTATAAGGTTAGAAAATTCATCTACACCTTTTTCTTTTTTTACTGAAAACTCAATTACATTTTCAAAGTTTTCCGCTATTTTTCTAACAGATTCGTTTACTTTTTCTTCTGATTTGTTAATCAAAACAATTGTTGTTTTATCTTTAATAAGTTCTTTTATCTCAAGGTCATTTTCATCAACTTCTTTTGTTGCATCAAGCATAAATATAACAAGTGATGCTTCCGATACAAGCTTTCTTGACTTTTCAACACCCATATTTTCAACAGTATCACCAGTCTGTCTTATGCCGGCAGTGTCTGTAATTTTAAGCGTAATATCGCCTATGTTTACATACTCTTCAATCGCATCTCGTGTTGTACCCTCGATTTCAGTAACAATTGCCCTTTCTTCTCCTGACAAAAGATTCAAAAGCGATGATTTACCTACATTCGGTTTTCCTACAATTACTGTATTTATACCATCTCTTATGATTTTTCCTTTGTCGGCTGTTTTAATAAGAATTTCTATATCTTTTTTTGCATCTTCTAAAATTTCAAAGTATTGCTCATCACTAAGCGGCTCAAGTCCTTCCTCTGGAAAATCAAGTGCTGCCTGGAGATTTGATATGCATTTTAAAAGATTGTTTCTTATTCCGTTTATTTTTTCACTAAGTGCTCCGCCAAGTTGATTTACACCCGTTGTATGAGCAATATTTGTTTTTGAGTTTATAATATCAATTACTGCTTCGGCTTTTGCAAGGTCAATTCTTCCATTTAAAAATGCCCTTTTTGTAAACTCGCCCGCCTGCGCATACGATGCACCGTTTTTAATTAAAAGTTCTAAAATTTTTCTTGCACCAAATGTACTTCCATGACAGTTTATTTCAATAATATCTTCAGTTGTGTATGTTCTTGGTGCTCGCA
>SVJH01000017.1 GCA_015069095.1 Oscillospiraceae bacterium
AGGTTACACACGAACACCGATATAAATAAAAGCAATAAACATATATCTTTTTTTCTATCAACTGCGAGGCACACACCAATCAAAAACAGCGATATGACGCAGAGGATTCCATAAGCTATACTCATTTTTTATTCCTCCATCATATATTCGTATTATCAGATAAGTCTATTTCTATTCCGTTCCTTTGACAAAAGGAATAGAACTTGCCGAGCAGAGCAAGCTGTGGCTTTCTGTTTTCTCGTTCCCATCTGCTTACAGTTGCAAAGGAGATACCCATTTGTCTTGCAAACTCCTCCTGACTGAGCTGCAAATGCATACGAACAAACTTTATCTGATCTTGAAAGTCCATTGTCTTAACTTTTAATAAACTTACGTTTTCCACAATAGCACCTACCCGAATAATTTTCCTAATATATCACATTATAGCATAATTAGTCATAATTTTCAATGATTTTGAGAAAATTTAGCGTTTTGACGGTGAGTTTCTTACAAAGCTACATTTATAATTTCTGTTTTCTTTTTCACGGCATAGTCATAGGCAACGGCAGTTCCGCTTTTTGGTTGGTAGTCAAACAAATCTCGTTTGCTGTTTCTTCGTTTTGGGGGAAGATAATTTTCATCGTAATAAACCACACAGTATTTGCTATGGTTAATCATTTCCTGATTGCGTTCCACATAGGAAGCTCTGCCTGCGTTCTCTATATGCTCCGGGAAGTATGTACCTTCATAATGATTTAGCAGACTTTTTTCATACCAATCGGGAATGTGTTGGTATGCAGACTTGACATATATCCGTTTAATGTGAGGAAATTTTTCTTTCAAGTCGGTAACGATTTTTTGGCAGTTGGGCATCGGGTACCGAAAGGCTTTGCCTTTGGGTCGATAAGCAGTAGAGATGCGTAGCATATCTGTGCCTTCTGCCCCTGCCAAAAATTAAAAGCACTGACTTTTGTCAGTGCTTTTTTATGTTATCTAAATAGTTCCCAATCGTCAAATTCGTCAAGAACGTTCTGCCTGAATGCTCCCGGCCAACTAACGAGCCATTCTGATACAATAAAGTATTTATTATCCATTCTGCCCCATCTTGTAGTACGTGCAGATTCATCCTGACTTCCTGCAGGACGGACCTTTCCTCTTATAACAAGTGTTCCGTCAGAAAGAAGTTGTATTCCGTTATACCAAAGTGCACGGGCACGGCTTAGCCATATATCATTTTTTGTAAGAGATGCAAGACGGATAAAATCAGGAATAAAGTATATTCCCCAAGGATCAATTCCGCCATTTGCTATTGATACTGTTGTTCCGCCGTATGTATCATAACCAACACTTGCAAGTTCTGAATCATCAGGGAATTTAACAGAAAAGCAATACTGCCATGTTGCAAGATAATATCCGATATCTTCTGCCGCTGTAACGTATTTTTTGTCGTTTGTAACATCATAAAGCATAAGTGCACTTCTAAGAATTGGTGCTGCTGATTCTTTATCGATACAACAAGTATCCATTGCACCTGCTGTTGTATATCCTGTTCGTAAAAATTCACTGTAATATCTGTCAAATGCCTTTATTGCAGCATCTAAATATTTCTTTTCGCCTGTCATTTCATAAGCAGTAATCATACCCGGAATCAAAAATCCGCCAACAGTTCCGCTTGGCATAGATAAACTTCCGTCAATACGCCATGTTCTTCCAAATTCGCCATTTTCCTGCTGATGTTCAACCATAAAATCACAAATACCAAGTCCGGCTTTTTTATATTCAGGGCGGTCAATATTGCATTTTTGTGTAAGTTTATATGCCTGAAGCATATAGAAAGAGCCATAACCTAAGTTACATGCATCAATTATAGGTGCAATTTCCCCGTTTGGATATGATTCTGTATTCATTGGGTCGGCTTTCATAAATGACAACATAAGTCCGTTTGGTAAAAATCCGTATTTAACCCAACTGTCCAAAGTAGAGATTGCCTTGTTTTTAAGGTCTTCTTCGCCCGTTTTAATATATTCACGAAGTAGTGCACACGCAATCGTTCCGTTTTGCCCAACAAATCCCATACCAAACATCTGATGTTTATGATACGATAAAGTATCAATGTTCCAGTTTATACCAGCAGCAAAACCGCAAACCTTGTGGTCAAGAACATGATAAAGACTTCTGAAAAATACCAAATCAAGTTTTTTGATATGTTCAGGTGTTTTTTCCATAGTAACAGGGCGTTCAAAATATTTCCACGCAAAATCTAAAAGTTCTCTGAATGAAAACTTTGGTCTTTTAACTTCTATAGGTTTAATGATACACGCAAAACGTGTTCTTGGCTCTTTTTCAACACGTACAGGGTTCCACCAGCAGTATTTACTCAAAACCTTAGGGCCTTCCTGTTCAGGCCAGATAATAGACTGACGTGCCATGTCGTCTTCCATTTCTATCATACACGAATTTTCGCCTTCTTCCTCGCCAAAAAGACCAATTGCATGCTCTCCGCTTTCAACATATGTGCAAGCAGGAATCGGAATACGGTGCCATGCCCATTTCCAAGGCTCGCCATCACATTCCCAACCGGTATACGAAAGTCCTGTTCCCCAACCATTTCCGTTAAAGTTAATTGCAGGCGCTAAATAATATGTTGTTTTTTCTCTGCGTGAAACTGTCATCTTCATATCACAAAGAGGAACACTGCTTTCACGTACCCATCTCCATGCACCACCATCAAGTTCTTCTAAATGGTCTGTGCATCCATCTTGTTTTGGTAGTATAGCAATTTCTTTATCGTCGCAAAGAATCACTATACCCTCATCTGACATTTTATACGAAAAATTCATTACATATCTTCCTTTCTGTCCATGCCACAAAGTACAGATTATTAATTTGATGTATTTTAACATCTACAATTTTATTTTAATATCTTTTCATATAAAAAACAAGTAGTTATTTTAATCAATTTAGGGGGGGATTTTATTATTCTATTGACAAAACAATAAACGAATCTTTTAGATTTACCGTATTATGTGCAACACGTGCTGTTGTCTGAGTGCTGTAAAGTCCTTTGTTATTTGTATGTCTTACGTAGTGCGCATTGTCGGCAGATGAAATATCAATTCTTAATCTTTCGCCCTTTTTAATCAAAAATGCGTGTTCATCAAAAGAAAAGTCAAGATCAACATATTCATTTGGTGTATAATTTCCTTTTTGATATATGATAGATGTAATGTCATCTCGAAGGCCGTAATCGCCTTTTTCTTTTTCGATGCTTATACGCACATAAAAACAAGTATCTTCACAGTCACTTTTTACATTTAATTTTGCTTTCATTTTGCCTTTAACAAATGTATCTTTTTCGAATTTTTCTGTATAAATTGAAATAATATCATAACGCGAGTTTGGTGCTTCCTGAAAAACAGATCCGCCGAAATTACACGAAAGTCCCCCTTTAAACGAAGGCGGGTCAAATGGATTATATACATAAGTGATTTCATCATTTCCAAGTGTAAGTTTTATTTCGTTTTCTTCCTTTTTGAATGTATCTGTTTTCCATACATTTTCAAACAGTCTGTAATATGTTACTTCGCCTTGCTTAAACGGTGGCTCGCTTCTTTTTCCAAGTACGTAATCAAACCACCAAACGTCATAATCTTCGCCAAATTTTTCGCATCTTTTCCCGCACGGAAATTCAATTCCTTCATCTAAATTAACTCTGTCACCATGGTCATAAGGCGAAACTACAAGGGCAGATTTTGATTTGTCTTCCATTTTGTTCCACATATCAAATACACCGCCGGTGTATATATCATAAAATGCAGTTTCAAAAAGAACGGGAAATTTTACATTTTTCATTGCATCTTTTGCTTCAACACCGCCATCAGGTGTTTTCCAGAATTCGTCGTTTGGATTTGGTGATTTTAGCATATTATCGAAATCAGGTACGCTTTCGCCAAAAACAGTTTTTGTAAAACTTAAAAGCGGTAAAAGATTAAAAGAATCTGTTGTATGATTCTTTTTAATATGCGATTTTTTCTTATACATTCCAACATACCAATTTCCGTGGAGTGCTTTTTTCAAAAAACCATTTCGATAGCATATATTATATCTTTCACTGTCCTGATTTAAAAGAATAGCGCCCTTTATATCGTCTGCATATGGTGCTATTGTGTACCATACACTTGCCAAATAACTTCTGCCTTTTAAAAGAATGGTGCCATTGTAAAACGGTTGTTTTCTTATAAAATCTAAAAGATTTAATCCGTCTTTTCTCTCATTTATGTATGGAACACAGTCGCCCTCGCTTTTTCCGCGTCCTCTGCAGTGCTGAACAACAACTGCATATCCGTTTTTAAGCCATTTTTTATTTTGGGCTGCACATTCAACTACAACATCGTTTTCGTCTTCGTTTTCAAATACATCGACATACGGTGCACGAACTAAAACAACAGGAAATTTTCCTTCTTTTTCAGGTAGCATAATACATGTAAAAAGTTTTACGCCGTCAGACTCTACATATTCATAATAAGTATGATATTTAATCATAAAACCACTCCTTAAAACTTATTTATCTCATTGTAACACAGAAAAATATTTTTTTCAATATTTGGAAATTTGAGTCTTAAAAATGTTGACGAAATTCCCAAAAGAGTATATAATATAAAATGTATTGTTATATACTTACAAGGAGGAAATTAACATGGCAGAACTAAGATTTAATCCACTAACAAAAGACTGGGTAATGATAGCATCTCATCGTCAAAACAGACCGCAGATGCCTAAAGACTGGTGTCCGTTTTGTCCGGGCTCAGGAAAAGTACCAGATGAATTTGAAGTTTTAAAATATGATAATGATTTTCCGGCACTTTCACAAAATCCGCCAATTCCGGACGATGTTGAAACAAATATTTACAAAACAAAACCATCGTATGGAAAGTGCGAAGTTATTTTGTATTCGCCAAATCATACAATTACACTGCCCGAGCTTAGTACAAGCCATGTAAGAAAACTTGTAGACCTTTGGACAGAACGTTTTTGTGAAATTAAAAAAGACGAAAATATTAAATATGTGTTTATATTTGAAAACAGAGGCGATGTTGTTGGTGTTACAATGCCACATCCGCACGGGCAGATTTACGGATATTCATACATACCTAAAAAAATTGAACTTGAACTTGAAAGTGCAAAAGAACATCTTGAAAAAACAGGAAACTGTCTTTTCTGCGATATGCTAAAAGACGAAATTGAAGCAAAACAGAGAATTATTTTTGAAAACGACAGTTTTATTGTATTTTTACCGTTCTTTAGTGAATATCCATACGGAATTTACGTTGCGGCAAAAAATCACAAACAAAACTTAGAACAGTTTACAGATAAAGAAAAAGACGATTTGGCAAGTGCTCTTAAAGCAGCATCAGGTACGCTTGATAATCTTTTCGATTATCCATTCCCATATATGATGTGTATGTATCAAAATCCTGTTAACAGCGGAGATTTAAACGATATTTGCCACTTTCATATTGCTTTTTATCCACCAATGCGTTCAAAAGATAAACAGAAATTCAACGCATCAAGCGAAACAGGCGCATGGGCACATTGTAACCCTACTGCTCCGGAAGAAAAAGCAGTTGAACTTAGAGAAGCTTACGAAAGATATTTAAGTAAAAGTAAGGAGTAAAGAGAATGGAACTAAATCAGATTATTGATAGATTCTTAGAAATTTATGGTGGAGATAAAAGCGATATAAGAGTTTTTGCATCTCCCGGAAGAGTAAATATGATAGGCGAACACACAGACTACAATGGAGGGTTTGTTTTTCCTGCAGCACTTACTATGAAAACAACTATTGTATGCAGAAAAAGAAACGATAACAAAATTGTTCTTCGTGCAACTGACCTTCCTGATGTTGTTGAAGCAGATATTTCAAACCTTGAAAATTACAAAGATTTAAAATGGGGAGATTATCAGCTTGGTGTTGCATATGAACTTCAAAAAAGAGGTTATAACATCGTTGGCGCAGATATGCTTTACGATGACTCAGTACCGCACGGAAGCGGACTTTCATCATCTGCTGCAATTGAAGTTGCAACAGCAATTTGTTTTGCTACATTTTCTAACGAGAAAAACGGCATAAAAAAAGAACTTGATATGGTAGAAATGGCACTTATCGGTCAGGCGGCAGAAAACAACTATGTTGGTGTTAACTGCGGTATTATGGACCAATTTGCATCTGCAATGGGCAAAAAAGACTGTGCTATTTTCCTTGATTGTAAAAATCTTGAATATAAATACGCTAAACTTGATTTAAAAGGCAAAAAAATCTTGCTTTCAAACACAAACAAAAAGCATAAACTTGGAGAATCTAAATACAACGAAAGAAGAAGCGAATGTGAAAGAGGATTTGAATATCTTAAACAAGGATTACCAGATAAAAAATGCCTTGGAGATATTAGTGTTGAAGAATTTGAGGCAAATAAGCATCTTATAAAAGATGAAATTGTACTTAAAAGAATTACTCACGTTATTTACGAAGATGACAGAGTACTTAAATCTATTGATGCGCTAAACAACGGTGATATTGAACTTTTTGCCAAATATATAAATCAATCGCACGATTCACTTCGCGACCTTTATGAAGTTACAGGAAACGAACTTGACACATTAGTTGACGAGGCAAGAAAAATTGATGGCGTACTTGGTTCAAGAATGACAGGTGCCGGCTTTGGCGGAAGCACTGTTACTATTATTGAAGAAGGCGCGATTGACGAGTTTATAGAAAAAGTTGGTAAGAACTATACTGAAAAAACAGGACTTGTTGCGCAGTTTTATGTATCTGACATCGGCGACGGCGGAAGAGAAATTTTATTATAATTCTTCTTTTTAAAAAAGAAGCAAAATCGTACTTTTTTGAAAAAAAGTACACAAAAAACTTACAATGCAAAGCATACGCTTTGCAAAAGTGAGAAAAGTATACTTTTAAAGATGTAGGGGTCGGCGTCCCCGACGACCTGTTTACATAGTTTTCAAAAACGAATGTTTTTGAATAAGTAAAGTTTTTGCATCGCTTTTTTCAAAAAGCGATCGGGTTTTAGGGCAGCGCCCTATAAAATACACATAAGGAGTTTTAGTATGAAACTTGTTGTTGCAACGGGCAATCAGGGAAAACTTAGAGAAATAAAAGCAATCCTTCCTGAACACGAAGTAGTATGCCTTAAAGATTTAGACATCGACATAGACATTGTAGAAGACGGAAAAACGTTTGAAGAAAATGCCATAATAAAAGCAGAAACAATATCAAAAATGACAAATATGATAACAATTGCCGACGACTCAGGCCTTGTTGTTGACTACCTTGGCGGTGCACCTGGGATTTACTCTGCACGCTACGCAGGAGAGGACGCAACAGACGAAGAAAGAAACGCAAAATTATTAAAAGAACTTAAAGGCGTTCCTTTTGAAAAACGAACAGCACGATTTGCGTGCGCTATTGCAATTTCGTACCCGAACGGAAAAACTCACACATTTTTTAGCACCTGCGAAGGCAAAATAACATTTGAACCACTTGGCAAAAACGGATTTGGCTATGATCCGCTTTTCTACTTTGAAGAATTTGATACTACACTTGCAAATGTAGAATCCGAAAGGAAAAACAAGGTAAGCCACAGATATAAATCACTTGTCAAACTTAAAAATTTCCTTGATGAAAATAAGGAGTAATTAAAATGAGCAAAGCAGATATAATTTTTAAAGAAAATATGAAAGATATCCTTGAAAATGGATTCTGGGATACAGATTACGATGTTCGTCCTGTATGGGCAGACGATGGAAAAAAAGCACATACCGTTAAAAAATTCTGCATCACAAACAGATACGACCTATCAGAAGAATTCCCTATTTTAACACTTAGAAAAACTAACTTTAAAGCAGCAATAGACGAAATATTCTGGATATGGCAGAAAAAATCAAACAACGTAAACGATTTAAACAGTAAAATCTGGGACGCATGGGCAGACGAAACAGGAAGCATCGGTGCCGCTTACGGTTATCAACTTGGTATAAAACACAAATACAAAGAAGGCGAATTCGACCAGGTAGACAGAGTGCTTTTCGACCTTAAAAACAATCCACTTAGCAGAAGAATTATGACTAACATATACACTCATCAGGATTTGCACAAAATGAATCTTTACCCTTGCGCATACAGTATGACATTTAACGTTACAGGTAACAAACTTAACGCTATACTTAATCAGCGCTCTCAAGATATGCTTGTTGCAAACAACTGGAACGTTTGTCAGTATGCCGCACTCGTTCATATGTTTGCGCAGGTTTCAGGCCTTGAAGCAGGCGAACTTGTTCACGTTATTGCAGACGCTCACATTTATGACAGACATATTCCAATCGTAGAAGAACTTCTTAAAAAAGAACCGATGGAAGCACCAAAACTTGTAATTGACAAATCAATTGACGATTTTTATAAATTCACAGTAGATTCTTTAAAACTTGAAAACTATAACCATCACGAATTTAAAATAAAAATTCCTGTGGCGGTATAAGGAGATAAAAATGAATTTAATAGCAGCAGTAGATAAAAACTGGGCAATAGGAAAAAATAACGACCTTTTATACAGCATAAAAGAAGATATGCAGTTTTTTAGAAGTACAACTCTTAACAAAATTGTTGTTATGGGCAGAAAAACGCTTGAATCCTTCCCTAATGCAAAACCGCTTAAAAACAGAATTAACATTGTTTTATCGAGTGATAAAAACTTAAAAATTGAAGGTGCAACCATTGTGAATGACCTTCAAATGCTGTTTGATGAACTTAAAAAATATGACACAAACGAAGTTTTTGTTATTGGCGGCGGTGCAATTTATAAAATGCTTGAGCCGTACTGCGATACGGCTTATATAACAGAAATAAATGCCGAAAAAGATGCAGATATATTTTTTCCTAACCTTTCCAAAATGGAAGAGTGGAAACTAATAGAGTCATCAGATAAAAAAGAAGATAACGGCATAGAATTTGTATTTAACAAATATATAAGAAAATAAGAACATTGTTGTATTCATAACAAAAAGTCGGTTGAAAAATCAACCGACTTTTTTATATAACTTCCACAGTACTATTTGGAAGTGCTATTTTTAAATTAACATCTTTATCTACTTCAAACCCATTTTTTGTAAGCATACTGTATGATGCCTCATACGCTTTTTCATATGTATTATTTTCTTTACTAAGGTGCCCAAGTATAATGTTTTTTGTGCCCCATTTAGCAAGTTGGGTTACAAGCCATGACGCTTTATCGTTTGAAAGATGCCCTACATCAGAAAGTATTCTCTTTTTTAAATAGTACGGATAACTTCCTTCGTTTAGCATTTTTATATCGTGATTTGATTCAAGAAGTATTGTATCACTTTTGCAAAGGCTCTTTAAAAGCGAGTCTGAAATATGCCCTATATCAGTTGCAACAGTATATTTTTTATCGTTATAAAAAACACTGTATCCCATTGGAGATACTGCATCGTGCGGAATTGAAAAAGGACAAATCACAAATTCTCTTATTTCAAAATGCTTCTTCGCCTGAACACTTCTTAAATTGTGTTCATAAACATCGCCAACAATTTTTACTGTTTCAGAAAGTGTTTTTTCGCTCGCATAAAGCGGTATGTTGTACTTTCTTGAAAGTGCTCCTGCGCCGTATATGTGGTCTCTATGTTCGTGTGTAATAAGTATTCCGTCAAGTTCATTCGGCGAAATTCCGACATCTTTAAGTGCAACATTAAGTCTTGCCATACTTACCCCGGCATCAACAAGTATATTTGTTTCTCCGGTAGATATGAGAGTAGAATTTCCGCTTGACGAACTAAATAATGTATAAAACTTAATCATCTATCCTCTTTATATCTGCACCAAGTGCACCAAATTTTTCTTCTACGTCTTCGTAACCTCTGTCGATGTATTTTATTTCCGAAATATGTGTCTCGCCACTTGCGCAAAGTCCTGCGATAATCATACCTGCACCTGCTCTAAGGTCAGTTGCAACAACTTCTGCACCCAAAAGAGGTGTTCCGCCTTCAATTACGGCAACACGGCCATCAACTGTAATTTGTGCACCCATTTTTCCAAGTTCAGATACATACTGATATCTTGAATCCCAAACACTTTCTGTAACAATACTTGTTCCGCTAACTGTTGTCAAAAGTGCAACCATCGGCGGTTGAAGGTCTGTTGGAAATCCCGGATAAGGCAGTGTTTTTACATTTATTTTTTTAAGTTCTTTTGTTGCAATAACTCTTACTTCGTCATCGCCTTCAATTACTTCTACACCCATTTCAACAAATTTTGATGTTATTGCATCAAGGTGTTTTGGAATTACATTTTTTATTGTTACATCGCCACGTGTAGCAGCAGCCGCAAACATATATGTTCCTGCTTCTATCTGGTCAGGAATAACGCCGTAAGTTCCACCGTGAAGTTTTTCCACACCTGTTATTTTAATTGTATCTGTACCTGCACCTTTAATATTTGCACCCATCGAATTTAAAAAGTTTGCAACGTCTACAACGTGAGGTTCTCTCGCAGCATTTTCAAGTACCGTTACGCCCGGAGCTTTTGCCGCCGCTATCATAATATTTATTGTTGCGCCAACACTTACTTTATCAAAATAAATATGTCCTGCACTAAGAAGCGAAGCATCAACTTCTACACTTCCGCTTTTTATACCTATCTTGCAGTTTAATGCTTCAAATCCTTTAATATGCTGGTCGATAGGTCTTATACCAAAATTACATCCGCCCGGTAGTGCAACACTTGCTTTTTTAAATCTTCCGCAAAGCGCTCCTAAAAGATAGTAAGAAGCTCTCATTTTAGATGCAAGGTCTTTTTCTACAATATATGTATGAAGATTTGTCGCATTTATTTTTACTGTATTCTTGTCTATTCTTTCAACAACTGCACCAAGGCAAGAAAGCATATCAAGTATTATATTAACGTCTTTTATATCTGGAATATTTTCAAGTATACATTCGTCTTCAACTAAAAGTGTTGCAGGAATTATAGCAATAGCCGCATTTTTTGCGCCCGAAATATTAACAACACCTTTTAATGGAGTTCCACCGGTAATAACGAATTTTTCCACTTTAACGCCTACTTTCTGATTTCGTTTTACACACACATCAATAGTATATCACTTTTTACCAAAAAATAAAAGACTTTTTTTAAAAAATATCAAATAAAATTGCATAAAAAAACCTCGCCCAAAAGCGAGGTTTTGTAATTATTAAATTAGTTTGTGATTGTTGTCTGTGTTTCTTTATCAAACACGTGAATTTTTGTAGCATCAAGACCAATTTTGATGTCATCGCCCATTTTAGCAGTTGTTCTTGGGTTAACTCTTGCGATAAATGGTGTATTTTCAATTTTTAGATATAGGTAAGTTTCAGCACCCATAGATTCTGTAATATCAACGTGTGCACCAATTACTGTGTCAGGGCTCATAGCAAGGAAGTTTTCTTCATCATGCATATCTTCAGGTCTGATACCCATAACTACTTCTTTACCAATGTAACCTTGTTCTTCAACAGCTTTTGCTTTTGCAGCTTCAAGTTTAACTTTGTCATCACCAAATACAAGGTAAATACCATCTTCTTTCTTTTCAACCATAGCATCGATAAAGTTCATCTGAGGGCTTCCGATAAATCCTGCAACGAACATATTGCAAGGGTAGTTGTAAAGGTTCATTGGTGTGTCAACCTGCTGCATGAAACCATCTTTCATAACAACGATTCTTGAACCCATTGTCATAGCTTCTGTCTGGTCATGAGTAACGTAGATGAATGTTGTTTCAAGTCTTTTGTGTAGTTTACCGATTTCTGTTCTCATCTGTACTCTAAGTTTAGCATCAAGGTTAGATAGAGGTTCGTCCATAAGGAAAACTTTAGGTTCACGAACGATAGCACGTCCAAGAGCAACCCTCTGTCTCTGACCACCTGATAATGCTTTAGGTTTTCTATCTAATAAATGTTCAATATCAAGAATTTTAGCAGCTGCTGTAACACGTTTTTTGATTTCTTCCTTTGGAGTTTTTCTAAGTTTTAAACCAAAAGCCATGTTATCATAAACTGACATATGAGGATACAAAGCATAGTTCTGGAAAACCATTGCGATGTCTCTATCTTTTGGAGCAACGTCATTTACAATTTTATCGTCGATGTAAAGTGAACCTTCAGAAATTTCTTCAAGACCGGCAATCATTCTAAGTGTAGTAGATTTACCACAACCTGAAGGACCTACCAAAACGATAAATTCTTTGTCTTCAATATCTAAGCAGATATCTGAAACCGCAACAACGTTACCTGCGTATTTTTTATAAATATGATCCAATTTTAAACTTGACATTTAAATATACCTCCTAAAAAATTTAAAAATAATTTTCATTATAGTATATATGATATCACAAAATTTTAAATTTTAATATTAGTTAAATACACAAAATATACCCTCAATATTTGGTAAGTTTGCATAAAAAATGCCCATTAGACCAAAAAAACAGCATAAAAATACAGTTTGAATAGGACTTTTGCACAATTTACAACAAAAAAATGCGGTTTTATTTGACATTTTTGGCATCGTGTCAAAAAATACCGCATAATTTTTGTTTAATTTGCTAAAAAACAGTGTTGTTTATTGTATAAAAATAAGTATTATTGTACATCTTTCATAGATAATGATATTCTGTTTTTGACTTCGTCTATGTCAAGAACCTTAACTTTTACTATATCTCCAACAGAAAGAACTTCTGTAGGATGTTTAATATATTTATTGCTTATTTGTGATATATGAACAAGTCCGTCCTGATGAACACCGATATCTACAAATGCGCCAAAGTCAATTACATTTCTTACAGTGCCTGTAAGTACCATTCCGCTTTTTAAATCTTTTATGCTCATAATGTCTTTTAAAAGTACAGGCGGAGTAAAATCATCACGAATATCTCTTCCCGGTTTTAAAAGTGCTTCGACAATATCTGTAAGTGTAATTTTACCTATATTATTGTTTTCGCAAAATACATCAACGTTCATATCTTTCATACGAAGTTTTATATCGGAAAGTCCAAAATTTTTAACGTCATCTTCCGTATAACCAAGTTCTTTTAAAAGCATTCTTGCGCCTTCATAACTTTCAGGGTGCACGCTTGTATTATCTAAAACATTTTTTCCATCTGAAATTCTCAAAAATCCTGCGCATTGAGTGTACGCTTTAGGGCCGAGTTTTGCTACTTTCAAAAGTTCTTTTCTTTCTTTGAATGCTCCGTTTTCCTCACGGTGCGCAACAATATTTTTTGCAATACCAAGGTTTATTCCCGCAACGTATGACAAAAGTGCTGCTGATGCGGTATTTAAGTCTACGCCAACGCTGTTAACACAGTCTTCTACAACACCGCCAAGTGCTTCTGAAAGACGTTTTTGGTTCATATCGTGCTGATATTGTCCTACACCGATTGAGCGAGGATCGATTTTTACAAATTCAACAAGCGGGTCTTGGCATCTTCTTGCTATTGAAACTGCACTTCTTTGTTCAACCGTATAATCAGGGAATTCCTCTGCCCCTTCTTTAGATGCAGAATATACAGACGCGCCTGACTCATTAACTATAAGGTAAGAAACATCTTTTGAAGCCATTTTTATTGTATCGGAAATGAACATTTCTGTTTCTTTTGATGCAGTACCGTTTCCAATTGCAATAATATCTATACCATACTTTTTAATAAGGTTAAGAACTGTAATTCTTGATTTTTCACTATCGTGATTTGGAAGCGTACAGTATATAATCCCTGTATCGCACACTTTCCCGGTACTGTCTATAACTGCAATTTTACAACCTGTTCTGTATCCCGGGTCAACACCTAAAATTGTTTTTCCTTTTATAGGCGATTGCATTAAAAGTGCATGAAGGTTTTTAGAGAAAAGTTTAATTGCCCTTTCAGATGCATCTTCTGTAAGTGATGAGCGGATTTCACGTTCAATTGATGGTGCAATAAGACGTTTATATGCATCTTCCGATGTTGATTTTAAATATTCTGTAAATATGCTTTTTGAATTTGTTATTACATTATCACAAAGATATTTTACAACTTCTTCATCGTCAACTTCAATTTTAACACTTAAGAAATCTTCTTTTTCGCCACGGTTTATTGCAAGAATTCTATGGTCGGCAATTTGTTTTACGCCTTGCGAAAACTCGTAGTACATATCGTAAACGCTGCTTTCTTCTTTTGAATTCTTGCTTTTTATAATACCTGTTTCAAATGTATAACGGCGTATAAATTTTCTATAATCTGCATTATCGGAAATTATTTCTGCAATAATATCGCACGCACCTAAAACTGCATCTTCCCAGGTTTCGACACCTTTTTCTGTATCAATAAATGCAGATGCAATTTCTTCAACCGATTTTCCTTCTTCGTTTTGTGCAAGTATGATTTCAGAAAGAGGTTCTAAACCTTTTTCTTTTGCTATTGTTGCTCTTGTACGTTTTTTCTGTTTATAAGGGCGGTATAAATCTTCAAGTTCCTGAAGAATTTTTGCTTTTTCAATATCGGCTAAAAGCTCATCTGTCATTTTGCCCTGCTCTGTTATAAGACGGATTATTTCTTCTCTTCTTTCTTCAAGTGAGCGAAGATAATTTAATCTGTCTGAAAGTTCACGCATTTTCGCATCGTCAAGTGAACCTGTTGCTTCTTTTCTGTAACGTGAAATAAATGCGATAGTGTTGCCTTCGTCTAAAAGTTTAACGGCGTTTTCTACCTGATTTACTCTTAAACCGAGTTCTTCGCTTAAAGTTTTAATAATATCCATTTTTATTCTCCTTTGTATCTGTCATCTTCTATTTTTTTAATATCCTCGGCTGTAAGTTTTTTTATTTCGCCTTTTTTTAAAGTTTCATCTAAAAAAAGTTTACCCATTGCAATACGTTTTAAATATGTAACGCGAGTGCCAAGTGCCTCAAACATTCTTTTTACCTGATGAAATTTCCCTTCATATATAGTAAGTTCTATTTCGCTTTTTTCATCGCTTTTTAGAATTTTAAGTTTTGCAGGGAGTGCTTTATATCCGTCCTCAAGTACAATTCCATCTTCAAACATTTTAACATGTTTTTCTTCTACTTTTCCGTCAACGAACGCAAAATACGTTTTTGAAACGTGTTTTTTCGGAGAAAGTATGTTATGTGCAAAAACACCGTCATCTGTAAGAAGCAAAAAGCCTTCTGTATCTATATCGAGTCTTCCTGCCGGAAAAAGATTGTAGTACTTAAACTCATCGGGCAGAAGATTTAAAACAGTATTTTTATATTTATCTTCCGTTGCACTTATATATCCTTTAGGTTTATTCATCATAAAATAGACAAACTTTTCGTAAACTACTTTTTCTCCGTTTAAGGTAACGGTATTTTTTTCTTCGTCTATTTTCATATCAAAGTTTTTTGCGACTAATCCGTCAACTTTTATCTTGCCTTCTTTGATAAGTTTTTTTACATCTTTTCTTGTGCCGATATGCGCATCGCACAGAAATTTATCAAGACGCATTTTTATATTTCCTTTCGTTTATGTTATGCATATATCCATCAAGCCGTGTTATTATTATATCGGAAAATGCAATTTTTCTTTTATATGTAAAAACATTTATATACGCATCTTTGTCAATATGATTTAAAAGTTTATATGTATATTTTGTAACTGTTTTTCCCTTGTAAGTATCAAGATTAAACCCTGCTTTTGAAAGCATTTCTTTATATGAATTTATGCTTTCATCAAATTGTGTGGGAATTCTTACCTTTTCTATTATAACACTTTTTTTGTCAATAATCCAGCCGTATTTTGAAATAAATTCTGTTATGTACTTATTTTTATTAAAAGATATAAAAAAAGTAACGCAAACAGATATGATTAGAACTAAAATACATATTTTTTTCATAATTATCACCAAAATATAATATGAGTATATCTTGGCAGATATTATAGTAAAAATAAACAAAAATTCTTTTTTTAAAATGCTTTTTATTGTCAAAATGACGGATTTTTTTATTATTTTTCACAAAATTAACTTTTTAAAACAAACATATTATTGAAATTGAGTTTTGTGTATAATATAATTAAATTATACACTTTATACATAGCGAGAGGATGATTTATATGGGCGAAGCAAAAAATGTTGTAATTTGTCAAAGTGGAGGACCGACATCAGTTATTAACAACTCACTTAGGGCAGTTATTGAAACTTGCAGAGAATACCCTGAAGTTTTTGGCACAGTTTACGGTGCTTTTCATGGCGTTGAGGGTATTATGACAGAAAACCTTGTAAACTTAAGTGAACAACCAAAAGAAGAGGTTGCACTTTTACGTACTACACCAACAGCAGGTTACATTGGCTCTTGCCGATATAAACTTAAAGAACACAATACAGAAGATTTTGACAGAGTTCTTGACGTACTTACAGCACACGATGTAGGATATCTTTTCTATATTGGCGGTAACGATACAATGGATACTGCAAACAAAATCAGTATACTTGCACGTGAAAGAGGACACGGACTTGTTGCAACAGGTGTTCCAAAAACAATAGATAACGATGTTGGCGATAGCGAATTTACACTAATTGACCATACACCAGGCTACGGCAGTGTTGCAAGATACTGGGCAAATATGGTAAGTATGGTTAACGAAGAAAACAAAGGTACTTACGGATTTGGTCCTGTTCTTGTTCTTCAGGCGATGGGAAGAAAAATCGGTTACATTACTGCCGCTGCACGTCTTGCAGACCCAAATAGAGAAATTCCGATGAGAATATATATGGCGGAATCAAATTACACACTCGACGAAATAGCAGATGACGTTAACGATCTTTTAAAAGAAAGAAAAAGAGCAATTGTTGTTGTAAGCGAAGGTCTTAACGTTGGCGACCTTGGAGCATCAATCGACCAGTTCGGACATCCGCAGTTTGGTGCAAGTCAGATGACAGTTGCACAAAAAATTGTAAATCACTTAAACGATGTAGGTCTTGTAACAAAAGGCAAAGCAAAAGGTCAGGTTCCGGGAACAGACCAGAGAGGAAATATAATTTCTGCATCTAACGTTGACCTTGACGAAGCGTACGCATTAGGACAACAAGCAGTTAAAATTGCAATGGAAAATGGTAACGGGTATATGTCTACAATCCTTAGAAATCCAACAAGATATTATTCTATCCGCTACGATAAAGTTGCGCTTTCACTTGTTGCAAACTCTGAAAGAACATTCCCTACCGAGTGGCTAAGCGAAAAGAAAAACGACGTAACAGACGAATTTATAAAATATGCAAAACCGCTTCTTGGTAATGACTGGGTATCTATCCCTCTTGAAAACGGAATGATGCGTTTTGCAAGACTAAGCCCTATCTTTGCAGAAAAGAAATTAAAACCGTATATTCCACAAGATTACAGAAAATAAGAAGAATAAATAAAAAATGACTGAACGAAAATCAGTCATTTTTTATTTGTTAAGTTTCGCGACCTCCGAAGTATGCACGAAGTCATTGCATTAAAAAATGCGCCGCACAAAGCGACGCATGAAAAACGCAACGCTTTGTTATGTCGCTAAACAAATCTAATTCCACAACGCAAGGTATGCAGAAATAAAGCATGCGTTTTTACCGAAAGTAAAAAACATACCTACGTTACCAGAATATTTAGATTTGTTTAGCATAATCATTATATCATCAAAAATAATACTTGTCCAGTATTTTGTTGATAAGTTAAATTTAGCAAAAAAGAAACACCAATTTTACCAAAAAATTTACAATTTTTAGCAAAATAAAAAATTAAGATTTTTATACTTTTTACATTTCAAAGGTTGAGTTTACATAATATTTTCAAAAAGTATTTTAAAAATTAAAAAATATCCACATATCCACTCGGTTATCCACTATTATCCCCGATATTCTATGCAGAAAACTTGAGTTATCCACATATAAAAAGAATTTTTCGTAAAAAAATGCGTAGGTTTACCTCAGTTTACATAATTAAAATTGTAACAATTATTTAACATATTTTTTCGTTTTTTTGCATTTTTTTATAGCAAAAAATGACTAAAAATGGGTAAAAATTGACAACTTTATTTTAACGCATCATTTATCACCTTAAAAATGTCTTCTGTTTCAAATCCGCGACGCCACGATGCAACTCCCGAAAGATTATATTTTTTGATTAAATTCATTCTGTTATTTATAGAAAACGCATCTTCAAGGTATATCGAAAAATTATATCCGTCCTTTTGCCATAACGCAACATACTGACCATCTTTTATAACCTTTTTTGCATTATTTTCTTTTATAATTTCATTTGCTCGTTGCATAGAAATTGCACTTGTTTTAATAACATTCCCGTCCTTTTCCTGCCAATATCTTACATAAAAAGGAACTCCAAGAACAAGTTTTGTATTCTCAACTTCTTTAAGTGTTGTTTTTATACTCTCCTCTGTCCACGAAAGCGATGCTGCACTTCCGCTTGTTTTTGAATGAACGCCATATTCGTCGTATGCCATAAGCATTACATAATCACACAGTTTTGCAATATAATCTCTGTCAAAGCACATCGACCACGAATAAGAATACTTATCATATTTTGTAATATCAGCGCTCACTAAAAGCCCAAGCGAATGAGCAGCAAGTGTAACTTCTTTTACATGGCGTGCATAATCGTATTTATCAGTCATATTTTCAAAATCAAGATTTATTCCGTCCGATTTACTTTTCAAAACACCTTCTATTACAAGATTAAGTGACTTTTTTCTTGACAAATCATTTTTCAAAAATTTTTCGGTATTTGATTTATTAAAATCATTTCTGTATACAGCCCACAAATCGTAACCGTTTTTCTTTGCATAGTCGACGTAATTTTTAGTGGCTTTATCTGTAAGATACAACTTCAAGTTGTTATCTGAGTGCACCAAAGTCGTATTTTTGTAACTGTTATCCGTAGTAAGTTCGTACCACACAGGCGAAATTACATTCACACCTTCAGGTGCATAAGATGGCGAATTTATAAAAACTTCCCACGTTAAGTTTACTTTTTCTTTCAATGAAAAATTTTCATTTGTTAAATAAACATTCCATTTTCCGTCTTTTCTTAAAAGGTATATATCGCACTTTGCGTTATACGCCTTTTCTTTTTTTGTCATATCAGAATATGTTGTTATAAAATTTACATCATATATTGCTTTTATATGCGCAGTATTACTTGTTATAAGCACAGTTTCAAAATTCTCATTTGATATTTTCTTTTCCACGCTCACGCCAAGCGATTTTGCTTGATTTACATATTCATTTTTGAAAATAGCGTCTTCTTTTTCTGTTCCTATTGCACCGTCCAAAGTCCAAAAGTAATTTTTTGCGACCTTGAGCACTTTCGATTCATCATCTTTTTCGCCGTATTTTTCTAAAACCTTAAGTATTATTTTGGCACTTTCGCTTCGTTTTAAATTCTTATAAGGGTCAAAATTTCCATTTGGATTACCTTCAATGATACCTAAATCAACCACTCTGTCAAGTTCATTTTTATAAGTATAGTTTTCTTTAATATCAAAAAAATAATGAGATTTATAATTTTTATGATAATCAAAAAGTCTGGAAATAATTATAACCGCTTCTTCTCTGGTTATGTTATCATTAACACCGAAATATCCGTTTTGTTTACCTTTAATAAGGCCTTTTTCTGTGGCGATTGAAATTTCGTAAAAAAACATATGATTTTTATTTACATCTTTAAAATAGTAACTGGGGATGTAATTTGAAAGATTAAAAATACTTCTTGAAATTAAAGAAATAAATTCTCCGCGAGTAATACTTTGCTGGGGATTGAATTTTGAAAATGAGCCCTTTACAATTCCCATATCATAAAGGGTTTGAACGTATGATTCTGACCAGTGCTCGTCGATGTCTGTTAAAATGCTGACTGAATAAGCGGGCACTAAAGAGAGTAAAAGTGTAAAAATTATGAAAAAACATATATATTTCATAATGCCCCTCCTTATATATACAAAAGTATATCATACAAAAAGGGACACTATCAATGGCAAAAATATGGCAACTATTCCACTATTTCGTACTCAAACATAAAGCATTTTAATCGCATTCCTTCATCTATGCCATGCGGAAGCAGTGCTATAGCAACCTGATTTTCAATTCCCTCATCACTTACAAGTAATGCATAATCACCGCTTATTTGTTTTACTGTGTAAAATACTTCTTCCATTTTATTACCTCATTTTATTATTTTTAGATATTCTATCATATTTTTTACATTTAGTAAAGTAATAAAAAACTTATCTTTCAAATATACTTATAATAAACAAGCATAGGATGTGAAAATATGAATTTTACTTTAATTGTCGGATATCTTCTTGGAATACTTATTGCGTACATATCGGCAAAAATTCTTTTAAAACCTTTTAAGTCAATATTTAAAATCTTACTAAACAGCATTATAGCGTTTTTTCTTATTATTTTAATAAATAAATTCTCTCCGTATACCGCAATTTACATAGGTGCAAACCCCTTAACAGCGCTGACTGTGGGCATATTAGGACTTCCGGGACTTTGCCTTATACTCATTCTTCAGATATTATTTTAAGACAAATAAAAAAACGGTACTTTAAAAGTACCGTTTCTTGTTTTTAAGTAAAATTATTTAAGTTCTACTTTTGCGCCTGCTTCTTCAAGATCAGCTTTCATTTTTTCAGCTTCTTCTTTAGCTACAGCTTCTTTAACTGTTTTTGGAGCACCATCAACGATGTCTTTTGCTTCTTTAAGACCAAGACCTGTGATTTCTCTAACAGCTTTAACAACTTTAAGTTTAGCAGCACCAGCGTCTACTAATACAACGTCGAATTCAGATTTTTCAGCAGCAGCACCAGCATCTGCAGCACCTGCAGCACCTGGAACAGCAACTACTGCAGCAGCAGCGCTTACACCAAATTCTTCTTCCATAGCTTTAACAAGTTCAGCTACTTCTAAAAGTTTTAATTCTTTAATATCAGCAATGATTTGTTCAATTTTACTCATTATAATTTACCTCCTTGGGTTAGTTTATAAAATTTATTATTCTTCTGTAGCAGGAGCTTCTGCAGCTTCTTCTACAACTTCTTCTGCAACAGGTGCAGTTTCTTCTGCTACTTCTTCTGCAACAGGTGCAGTTTCTTCTGCTACTTCTTCAGCAGCTTCTACTGGAGCCTCTACTGCAGCTGGAGCATCCATATCTGCAAATTCAACACCTTTATCAACAATTGCCTGAAGTACTCTTGCAAGTGATGATACTGGAGAGTTAAGGCTACCCATAAGTTTAGCAAGAAGAACGTCTTTAGACGGTGTGCTTGCTAAAGTTTTAATTTCATCAAGTGAAATTACTTTTCCATCAAGAAAACCTGATTTAATTTCGATTTTATCGTTACTTTTTGCAAATTCAGCAATAACCTTTGCAGGAGCGATCGGATCATCGTAGCTGATTGCAAGAGATGTAGGTCCGTTTAAAATCGAATCAAGTTCATCATATCCAACTTCTTTAGCAGCAAATCTTGTAAGAGTGTTTTTAACAACTTTGTATTCAACACCGGCTGCACGAAGTTTGTTTCTAAGATCTGTATCTTCGCTAACAGTTAAACCGATATAGTCTACAAATACACCAGCCTGAGCCTTCTGTAATTTTTCAACCATCTGAGCAACTGCTTGCTTTTTTTCGTTTAAAACTTTTGCGCTTGGCATAAATTTCACCTCCTAAAATATTAAAAAGGTTTCCCGAAAGACACACGAGAAACCTATAATCAACATAAAAATATATCAATTTTAGTCCTCGGCAGGATTTACCTTTGTACCTGCTGTCTTTGGAGCACTTTTATTTTATACCATATTTTTTATTGTTTGTCAACCTTTTTTTAAAAATTAACCAATTTTTGCAGGGTTAATTTTAACGCCAGGGCCCATTGTTGATGCCACAGCAATAGATTTTAGGTACTGACCTTTAGCAGCAGCAGGTTTTGCTTTAACAACTGCAGCCATAAGAGTGTTAAAGTTTTCTTCAAGTTTCTGCGCACCGAAAGAAACTTTACCAATAGGACAGTGAATAATGTTTGTTTTATCTAAACGATATTCAATTTTACCTGCTTTAATGTCGCTAATTGCTTTTGCAACGTCCATTGTAACTGTACCTGCTTTAGGGTTAGGCATAAGACCTTTAGGACCTAAAACTCTACCGATACGACCTACAACACCCATCATATCAGGTGTAGCAACTACAACATCAAATTCAAACCAGTTTTCGCCCTGAATTTTAGCAACTAATTCTTCGCCGCCTACATAATCTGCACCGGCATCTTCAGCGATTTTTACATTGTCGCCTTTAGCAAATACTAAAACTCTAACAGTTTTACCTGTACCGTGTGGAAGAACTACTGCGCCTCTAACCTGCTGGTCAGCATGACGAGAGTCAACACCTAATTTAATATGAGCTTCAACTGTTTCATCAAATTTAGCTTTACCTGTTTTTACAACGATATCTAAAGCTTCATTTGTATCATATAATTTTGTTCTTTCAATCAATTTTGCACTTTCGATATATTTTTTACCTCTATGCACTTTACTTCCTCCTTCTGTGGTTAATCGGAAATTTCCTCCCACTAAACTAAAAACAAATTATTCTTCTACTGTAATACCCATGCTTCTTGCTGTACCTGCGATCATACTCATTGCAGCTTCAACACTTGCAGCATTAAGGTCAGGCATTTTCTGCTCTGCAATCTGTCTTAGAGCATCTTTGCTGATAGAAGCAACTTTTGTTTTGTTTGGAACACCACTGCCACTTTCAATTTTACATGCTTTTTTAAGAAGAACAGCAGCTGGTGGAGTTTTTGTAATGAATGAGAAAGAACGATCCTGATATACTGTAATAACTACTGGAATAACAAGACCTGCATCTTTAGCTGTTTTTTCATTAAACTCTTTGCAGAACTGCATAATATTTACACCGTGCTGACCCAAAGCAGGACCTACTGGGGGAGCTGGTGTAGCCTTACCGGCGCCGATTTGTAACTTAATGTAACCCATTACTTTTTGTGCCATTTAGAACACCTCCTTACAAATATGTGGTATGGCGGAATTTTAAAATTCCTCCCACTCTATAACAAAAGGACAAAACTTGTCCGATTATTATTAAACTTAAAGTGCTTCAAGTTGATCGGCTTCAAGTTCCAAAACTGTTTTTCTGCCGAACATAACAACACTTACGTCTATTTTTCCTGTTGAAAAATCTATATTTTCAATAATACCAATTTGGTCTGCAAAAGGTCCTTTAACAATTTTAACACTGTCGCCATTTGCGAAGTTGATAACAATTTCTTTTGTATCTACACCAAGAGCCTCAACTTCTTCATCAGTAAGAGGAACCGGTTTTGATCCAGGACCAACAAATCCCGTAACACCTGTTGTGTTTCTTATAACATACCAAGTATCGTCTGTCATAATCATTTTAATTAAAACATAGCCGGGGAAAACCTTTCTGGTAACTACTTTTTCAACATCGTCTTTTTTCTCAATAACTTCTTCCAAAGGCACTTTAACATCTAAAATAAGTTCTTCAAGGCCTCTGTTTTCGATTATTTTTTCAAGATTTGTTTTAACTTTGTTTTCATAACCTGAATAGGTATGAACAACGTACCATTTTGCGTTATCGATCATAACTTCAAAGGCTTCCTTTCTGAATTATTTTAAGAAATTGAATAATCCGAATTGGAATATTGTGTCTAAAGCATATATAAGTACACCAACTATGATAACAATTGCGAGAACTATAAGGGCGTTATTTATAACTTGCTTTCTTGTAGGCCAAACTACCTTTTTAAGTTCAGATTTAACTTCTCTGAAGAATTTAAAGCAACGTTTGAAAATATTAGGCTTTTTTTCTTTTGCCTCTGCCATAACATTCACCTCATTTTAGTATATAAATTTTATACTGCCAACAAATTATTTTGTTTCTTTGTGTATTGTGTGTTTTCTGCAGAAACGGCAGTATTTTTTCATTTCCAATCTGTCTGGATCGTTTTTCTTGTTTTTCATTGTATTGTAATTTCTCTGTTTGCAATCACTGCAAGCTAATGTAATTCTAACTCTCATCGTGATTTACACCTCCTTAAAATCATGCAGGAATCTATGTAGAATTATGTGCATATCTAAAAATGAGCACATAAAAAAAAGACCTACTAAATGTCCCAGTATAGAAACTATACCACAAGGGAGGAGCAATGTCAAGAATTTTTTTTATTTTTTTATATAAAGTTGACAATACGCGTCTCTTGGTATAAAATAGTAAGGAATTTATGTATTATATTATATAATAAGGAAGAAAATTTTTCAAGGAGAATTATATGAATATCAGCTACGATTATATAACTGAATATTTAAACGAAACACTTCCTCAAAGTACTGGGCTTTTAAAGGAAATGGAAGAATACGCAAAAAAACACTACGTTCCTATTATTCAAAAAGAAACAATGTGGTTTTTAAGAACTCTTTTAACAATGAAAAAGCCTGAAAAAATACTGGAAATAGGAACTGCAATAGGATATTCTTCACTTGTTTTTTCTGAATACCTTAAAGAAGGCGGAAAAATAATTACCGTTGAACTTAACGAAGAAACGGCACTTATCGCACAAAAAAACTTCGAAAAAGCAGGTAATACATCTATAAAACTTATCGTCGGCGACGGCGAAGACGTGCTTAAAAACAGCAACGAAAAATTTGACATTATTTTCCTTGATGCAAATAAATCACTTTATACAAGATGCATGTATGACGTTAAACGCTTGCTTAACAAAGGCGGACTTTTAATTGCAGACAATGTATTATATAAAGGTATGGTTGCAAACGATGACCTTGAAACAAGAAGAAAAAGAACGCTTGTAAACAATTTAAGGTCTTTTTTATATGACCTTGCTCACGATGAGGATTTTACCACATCAATAATCCCTATCGGCGATGGCATGACAGTTTCGGTTTTTAAAGAAGATTGAAAGGAAAGATTTTTACAATGAATAAAGTTGAACTTTTGGCACCTGCAGGAAGTTTGGAAAAACTTAAAGTAGCACTTATTTACGGTGCAGATGCGGTATATATTGGCGGCGAAGAGTTTTCTCTTAGAGTTGCTGCTAAAAACTTTACAAATGACGAAATAAAAGAAGGCATTGATTTTGCTCATAAAATGGGCAAAAAAGTATATATTACAGCAAATATTATAGGACACAATGACGATATTAAAAAATTTCCCGAATTTGTTAAAGAAGTAGAAAAAATGGATGCTGATGCAATAATTATTTCTGACCTTGGAATGTTTTCTATTGCAAGAGAAGTTGCACCAAATCTTGAAATTCACGTAAGTACACAGGCAAACAATGTAAACTATGCAACCGCAAATATGTGGAATAGCCTTGGCGCAAAAAGAATTGTACTTGGACGTGATTTATCACTCGAAGAAATTAAAGAAATCCGAAAGAACATAAAAGACGATTTTGAAATTGAATGTTTCGTTCATGGTGCTATGTGTATTTCATACTCAGGAAGATGTCTTTTAAGTAATTTTATGGCATCAAGAGACGCAAATATGGGTGCTTGTGCGCATCCTTGCAGATGGAAATATTCACTTGTTGAAGAAAAACGTCCCGGAGAATATATGCCTGTTTTCGAAAACGAAAGAGGAACATTTATATTCAATTCAAAAGATTTATGCATGATTGAGCATATTCCAGAGCTTATAGAAGCCGGAATTACAAGTTTTAAAGTAGAAGGCAGAGTTAAAAACGAACTTTATATAGCAACAGTTATAGGTGCATACCGACGTGCAATAGATGCTTACTATGCCGACAGAGAAAACTATAAACTTGACAAAGAACTTACAGATGAACTTACAAAAATCAGTTACAGACGATACACAACAGGATTTTTCTTTGGAAAACCTTCAAGCGAAGATCAGGTATACGATCGAAGCACTTACATTCAGGAATACAAAACTGCAGGCGTTGTATTAGATTACAACAGCGAAACAAAACAGGCAACCATTGAGCAAAGAAACAGATTTTTTGTCGGCGATGAAATTGAAGTAATAACTCCAAACAAAAGAGTATACACATTTAAAATAGACAAAATGATAAATGAAAACGATGAAGAAATTTCAGTAGCTCCTCATCCTCAGATGATTGTAAAAATGAAAATTGACTACCCTGTTGAAAAATACAGTATACTCAGAAAAAAAGAAGATATACAAGAAGGAGAAAACTAAAATGAAAACGATTCTATTTCAAGGCGATTCAATAACAGATTCTCAAAGAATTAAAGATGACTTAGCCGATATGGGAAAAGGCTATGCAAGATTTGTAAATGCAGATTTGGGATTTGAATTTCCAAACGAATATAAATTTATAAACAAAGGCGTTTCGGGCAACACAGTTGTTGGTGTTTATTCAAGAATAAAAAAAGATATAATCAACTTAAAGCCTGATTATATGAGCATTTTAATTGGTGTCAATGATGTATGGCACGAATTTAAATACCAAGATGGTGTAGACAACGAAAAATTCGAAAAAATTTACACAATGCTTATCGAAGAAATTTTAGAAGAACTCCCAAATTTAAAAATTATGATTATGGCGCCTTATGTTTTAAAAGGAACTGCTACAGAAGAAAACTGGGACGGCTTTAAAAAAGAAGTAGCCCTCAGAGCCGAAAGTGCAAAAAGAGTTGCCGAAAAATTCAATCTTAAATTTATAACATTACAGGATAAATTTGACGTGGCAACCTTAAAAACAAACAATCCTGCATACTGGGCTTATGATGGTGTTCATCCTACAATTGAAGGACACAGACTTATTGCAAATGAATGGAAAAAAGCATTTGAAGAAATAAAATAATATTTATTAAAAATTTACTTGTATTATGTCAAAAATTGTGTTATAATCTATTGTGTACAGTTTTAAGTAAGCGGGTGTAAAAATGCAAAGGTTTTATATAACCCAAGATATGATAAACGGCGAAAATATAACCGTTTTTGGCGATGATGCCAATCATATACTTAAAGTTTTAAGATATAAAGAAGGCGACACTCTTCTTTTTTGCGACGGAGAGGCAACAGATTATTTTTGCACAATTGTTTCCACATCTAAAGGCGAGGTAGTTGCAAAAATAGACAAAACAGAAAAAAACAACACCGAACCGCCAATTTCAATTACACTTTATCAGTCAATTCCAAAGGGCGATAAAATGGAATATATCATTCAAAAATGTGTTGAACTTGGTGTTGCAAACATAGTTCCTGTTGAATCAAAAAGATGTGTTGCAAAGTTAAAAGATGACAAAAAACTTTTAAGATGGCAAAAAATTGCAGATGAAGCGGCAAAACAGTGTGGCAGAGGAAAATTAGTTAAAGTATGCGAGCCCGTTTCGTTTAAAGATGCCGTAAAACTTCCGAATGATAATACACATAAAATTATACCTTACGAAAACGAAAAAGATGGAAAACTTAAAGAAGTTTTAAAAAACAACAAAACGAATGAAATTTCTGTATATATAGGTCCTGAAGGCGGATTTAGTGATGAGGAAATTGACATTGCGCTTAAAAACAATGTTCATTCTGTAACGCTCGGTCCGAGAATACTTAGAACCGAAACAGCACCACTTGCGGTAATTTCGGCAATAATGTACGAACTTGGGGACTGGTAAAATTAGGAGGATTATAAATGAAAAACAATAAAAAAGCAACGAGAATTGATGAATTGCATTCAAATATGGCACTTGTTACATCCATGTTGTCGCTTATTGCGCTTACATTCGTAACATTTTTGTACAATGCATTCTATCAACTTTTCCCAAATAATTTGCTTCTTGTATCATCTGTAATCTCATGGGTAATAGGTGTTCTTCTTATTTTCCCTATGAATAAAAAAGATGTATTTTACTTTGAATATGCAATTTTCTTTGTGGGACTTGCACTTGGACTTTATGCACTTCACGGAATAAGCCTTTTGTCAATAACATATTCATTCTATATAACAATGGCTTTCCTTGTTGCATATTGGATTTATACACTTATCATTCATTGCTTTGTACTTCCTTCTAAATTGTATTCAAAAGTACTTGCAAACATTTTAGTAATTGCTTTGGCTATTGCGTTGCCGGCTATTATGGCATATGTATATTCGCTAAATGCAAATATCCCTGGATATTCAATCTGGATGTAATGAAAAACTAACATAAACATTTTATTTTGAAAGGATATGAAAAAGATGAAATTTGTATGTTTCGGAGAAATTATGGGTAGAATAAATCCTCTTGGTTATCAGAGATTTGTTCAGGCTGATACATATGAAATCTCATACGGCGGTGGCGAAGCAAACGTTGCAGTTTCTCTTGCTAACTATGGCAAAGATGCTTCTTTTGTAACAAAAGTTCCTGACAATGACATTTCAAAATCAGCACTTAGAGGTCTTAAAGCACACGATGTTGACGTTTCTGACGTTGTATTCGGCGGCGACAGACTTGGTCTTTATTTTGTAGAAAAAGGTGCTTCTCAGCGTCCATCTAAAGTTATTTATGACAGAAAATATTCTTCAATCTCTATGGCTGAAAAAGGCGATTTTGACTGGAAGAAAATTCTTGACGGTGCTTGCTGGTTCCACTTTACAGGTATTACTCCTGCACTAAGCGACAATGCAGCTGAAATTTGTCTTGATGCTTTAAAAACAGCAAAAGAAATGGGCGTTAAAGTAAGTTGCGACTTAAACTTTAGAAAAAATCTTTGGACAAGTGAAAAAGCAGGAAAAGTTATGGGCGAGCTTATGCCTTACGTTGATGTAGCAATCGCTAACGAAGAAGACTGTGAAAAAGTTTTCGGCATTAAAGCAGAAAACACAGATATCACAGGCGGTTCACTTTCACACGAAGGTTACAAACAGGTTGCTAAAACTCTTTCTGAAAAATTTGATATTCCAACAGTTGCAATCACACTTAGAGGAAGTATTTCTGCAAATGACAACAACTGGGCTGCTATGCTTTATAAAGATGGCGAATACTACTTCTCTAAAAACTATCTTATCCACATTGTAGACAGAGTTGGCGGTGGCGATAGTTTTGGTGGCGGACTTATCTACGCGTTAACAGAAGGATATTCAAATCAGGATGTTATTGAATTTGCAGTTGCTGCAAGTGCACTTAAACACACAATTGAACATGACTTTAATGAAGTTACAGTTGCTGAAGTTAAAACTCTTATGAGCGGTGACGGAAGCGGACGTGTTCAGAGATAAGTTTAGTTTTAAAAAGTAATTAAAATACTTCTTTTTTGAAAAAAAGAAGCAAAAAACTTTACATATGCAAAAATTACATTTTTGCAAAGAATAAAAAAATAAACTCGGGTATTTAAAAGTACCCGAGTTTTTATTATTCTTCTTCAAGTGATTTTTTGTATAACTCAATCTGTTTTTCTGTCGGTACATATGTTGTATTTGAACAGCACGGAATATTTGGCTTACTTCCATCTCCACTGTAAAACGGCGACAAACGGTCGTTTTCATACTGTTTTCTACTTTCTTCTTTTCTAAAATCGGGAATGTCATAAGGCACTCCGCCTTCAAGCATTGAACGATGCGAAAGTATAGCAACAGATGACATATTTACAGCCGAGTAAATATCAAATGGATGCTCCGGTTGTTTGCCTGTGCGTATGCAGTCTATAAACATTCTTGCCGTTACAAAATCTGCACCATCATGATCGCTTGTTTTTATAAGTTCTTCGTCTTTATCGTTCCACTGTGGTTCGTACATATTTATTTCTTCAAGTCCTTCAGGAATTGACCACGAATTATAACGAAGCATTACTTTGTTTGTTCCTCTTAAATTTTCAATTTGCCCTTCTGTACCGCATACACGATAAGAATTATGATGTGCTCCAAAGCCAGCACAACCTGTTACTCTGAAAATTGAACCATCATCATTTTGTGTTGTAACAACTGCCACACGGTCTCCACCTCTTGCTGCACTTGGTGCATCCTCCTTTACAGGAGCAAAAGAAGCAAATGCTGTTACTTTTATAGGTGTTGCACCTGTTGCATGCATTATCGGACCTAATGAATGTGTTATATAATAAGTTCTTGGAAGATAGTTACGCCAATGTTCTTCAAAATAGTTATAACGTTTTCTAAATCCAGTATTATAAGGATTGCCAGGGTGATTATACTCACCTTCGGCATAAAGAATTTTTCCAAGAGTTTTAGTATCGCATACTCTTTTAATTTCTCGGTTAAATATCATTTGCGGATAGTTTTCAGCAAGAAAGTAAATACTGCTGCTTTTTTCTGCCGCGCGCAAAAGTTCAACACCTTCTGCCATTGTTCCGTTACTTATACATTCGCAGAAAATATGAATACCTTTTTCCATACATTTTATTGCATATTTACTATGTTCGTGGAAAAAGTTTGCAATTATTACAGCATCCATATTATGTTTTAAAAATTCATCAAAATCATCATATATGGCAATAGATTGATCATTAAGTTTTTCCATTGCCCAGTCTATTCTTTCTTTACGGTTATCACACAGTGCAACAATATCACAATTTAAAAGTTTAAAATTCTGCGCTAACGTAGCACCTCTCCCACCACCAAATACACCAATTTTTAATCTTTTCATTTTTTATTCCTCCCTTACATTATGTACGAACTAAAAACAAAATAAGTAATCCTATAAACGAAATTATTACAGATGCCACTTCTTTTTTTGACGGTTTTCTTTCACCAAAGAAACATGCAAGTGTTGATACAATCATTACACCGCCCGTAACCATTGGATACTGCACCGAAGAATCAACGTGATTAAGTGCTATTATAAGAAGAAAATTGCCAATTCTATTTACCAGACCTGACATTGCTCCCACTATTACAGAAACAGGTTTCGGTTTTTCATCGTCAGTTTTTTTCCTTGAAATAATAAGTAGAATAATCAGCGATAAAATGAGTGAGCAAAGTGCAGTAAGTATGGAATACCCTGCAGAACTTACCTTTTCAAACGGTGCAGAAACAAATATTTTTGATAGTACCCCTGACATTCCGTTTAAAACAAATACACCCGTGTAATAAATACTCCCCTTTTTATTTTGCCCTTTTTCTTTCGTTAAAAGTAATGCCAATGTTATAAGCAGAACACATATAATTTTGGCAAAAGTAATACTTTCTCCAAAGAATATAATTCCCTGAAGAAAAGGAAGCATCATTCCGCCAAGCATAGAAAAAATTGAATATAGTGAAAGATTTATCCTTCCAAGTGCCTTAAAAGAAAAATATGTAAATGCAAATCCGTTAATGGTACTTATAAGCGCCATAATAAGCGAAAACAGAGTATATTCAAATTTAATTCCGTTAATTATAAGAAGTGCTATAAGTCCCACAATCGAACCGATAAACGAAAACTCTATGCTTATTTTAAAACTGTTTCCGCGCATTTGCCTATATATATCTTTAAAATAAAAACTCGCTCCGAAAAGCAATACGGATATAATTATAATTGCATGATACACCACATTTTCCTCCATCGTTTTTTCTTTATTATACAAATACAATCTAAAAAACTCAATAACAATATTCTATGATATCATATAAAATAGTTAGTTTTTGCTTGTTTTTACACATTAAATGTATTATAATAAATAAAAAATAACTTTGAGGTAAGAATAATGAAAACCAAAAACATATGTAAATTTATATATGAACCTTCTTTCGATAAACTTGATACACACTGTTTTATATACGAAACAGAAATAAGTGCGATGAATAAACCAAACATTTTAAAATTCAACAGAATAATTCTTGTAAAAAATGGCGAATTTACGTTTTTTATAAATAACAGGCAATTTAAAGCAGAAACAGGCCGTGTTATTTTTGCATTTGCAGGCGAAAGTTTTTATGCAAATACAAAACTACACAATGAATATTTGTATATCGACTTTGACGGAAACCGCGCAGATATTCTTTTTAAACGTCTTGGAATAAATGCATCAAACAGGATTTTTGACGGATTAAAAGGACTTATTCCTTTTTGGCACAATGCACTTACAAGTGCCTGCGAAGGAAACATTGACCTTGCTGCAGAAAGTGCACTTCTTTACACATTATCAAAATTAAACGCTATTCCAAATAAAGAGAATATTCTTATCCAGCAAATAATAGACATAACAGAAGATGACTTTATGAACCCAAATCTTTCAATCACAACGATTGCAGAAAAACTTTCGTATAATTCAAAGTATTTATCTCACCTTTTTAAAGTGAAAATGAATATTTCCTATACAGAATATCTTAGAATGCATCGCATTAAATATGCAACTTTTCTTATTGAACACGGCATAGATTCTGTAAAGAGCATTGCATCGCTTTGCGGTTTTTCAAATCCGTTTTATTTTTCTTCTGTATTCAAAAAAACTGTAGGAATTCCTCCTACTGAGTATAATAAGGACAAAAACAAATAAAAGACCGAGAAAACTCGGTCTTTTTTATTTATCAAAAAATACTTTTCTTAAAAATTTCATCGATACATCTTTTCTATATGAATGGTCAGGTGCATCGCAGTTATTTATATCAAGATACTCCTTCATACTTAAAGAATGGTCAGGCAAAGAAAAACTATTTTCTCTTGTTTTTTCATCCTGATATTTTGGATAGTGCGTAATCTGAAGATTATTTATAGCATCATTTAATTTATATGCGCATCGTATTTTTTCAAGATTATACTCTGCTCCGCCTTCATTTAGTGCAAGCGGTTTTGGAGATAGCGCGCAAAGGATATCTGTATGCGAAAAATATTTATAAATCCCAGGGACTTCGTGCCATACTCCGTCGCTGTTTTTCATCTCGGTTTCATCATACTCTGTAAGTGATACAAATTTTTTTCGCGAATCGGATACAAAATCGTTAAACACAATTGCTTTTATTTCGTCGCAAAATAGAGCAAGGTACATGGCATCGTTTGTTCCGAGTGAGTGAGATGAAACGCCTATTTTATCCTGATTTATAAAATCAAGTGTTTTTAAAAATTCTAAAAATACAAGTTTTTGAAAAACTGAAAGTCCAAAATAACAAAATCCGCTTTGCATAATGCCATGGCACATTTGAAGACGTGTCATATGTCCGCCATCTTTTTTGTCGGTTTCAACTGCCACTTCGCCTGTTCCAAGATTATCAAAAACAATTGCAACCATACCCTCTTTTACTGCATAAAGTGCCATTTTGTTTCTTTCGGGATATTTTTCAACCTGACAAACATTTCTGTCAAGATTTTTTTCTCCTGCAATAAATTCTTTAGGATGAACAGATCCCGGGAAACATAAAAGAGCAGGTGCTTTATTTTTATCATTTACGCCATCAGGAATAAGCATTAAAAATGGTACTGCGCTATACGGGTCGGGATAAAACTCCCATTTTTCAACAGTATAAGTATCTCTTTTTTCGCTTAAAAGTTTTTTTGGCGAGGGCTGATTTGTAAACGGCGGCATACAAAGAAGTTCTTTTGCTTTTTCTTTTATGCCTTTTTGCCATATTAAAAATTCTTCTTTTGTAAAATCTTTTTTAAATTCAAATTCAGGTTTTAAATCTCTAAGATATGCCATAAGCGAAGCCATTGTAGAAGAATATCTTCCATCTTCTCTTTGAGATTTATAATGAGTTTCGTAACTTATTTTCAAAACTTTCACCTTCTTTTGAAATTATTTTAACTTAATTAAAATATCAAATCAATACCCTTTTAAGACACTTTTGTTAACCTTTTTTACTTTATTATATTTCTTTAATTAAAACACAAGAATGTACTTTTAAATTAAATGTTAAATCGCCTGCCATTTTTATATATTCCATCGCCTCAAGCTGTGAATGTGTGTATTCTTCAAAATCGCCTGTCGTTGTAGCAAGTTTTATTTTAATAACTCCTTTTTAAAAATATTTTCTTCTACTTTAAATTATACTATAATTTTACATTTATTCTAAGCATAATTTTTTTGTTTTTAATGCTTTAATGTGCGTTTTCCGTAGTAATCAAAAAGCATATCAAGCACTCTTCCGTTTGCACTGGCATTCGGCATCCAAGGTGCTGTATAGGCATCGTGATCATCATATCTTTCTGCTTGATAGTACTCATTTGTAACATTATATTTTAAAAGTGCATCTATAATTTTTTTGCATTCAGCACTATTTCCGCTTTTTTTGTAATATGTATATCTGGAATGTTCTGCCCATGTTGTATACCACGTTCTGCCCATTCCGCTTGTAGACTGATACACAGGATATATAAAACCGTTTTTCGACTGTCCACCGTGTGAATATGTATAAATAACTTTTTCGGCGTCTTCTGTTCCGTATCCGCCAAGCCCCACAGCCAATGCTTCGTTTGGAAACATATAATAAAATGGATCATTGTTTAAAATTGCTTCTATTTCTGGATCATTTTTTGCATCACGCGGAAGATATAAAAACTTGCTTTCTTTTTGCTCACTCGCAAATTTTTCAAAAATTTCTTTCATTATTCCGAAATAATCATCATATGCCGTTTGCACTTCATTTGTGTATGGGCTGTTTTTTTCTTTTAATACTTCTAAAAAACATTCATATGCCCTAAGCATTGCTACATCTGAAAAAGTCCACTGTTGTGCGCCTTCAAAGTGATTATCCGTTGATATTCCCGGTGGAAATAACCCCGGTATTGCTCCATCAATTTTTAAAGATTTAGAACGTTCTTTTTCAATCCAACAAAAACCGAGCATTGCATTTTCAATGTACTTATCATAAAAAGATTCATCACTTTTTGTGGCGTACGAAAACATTTCAAGTCCCGCTGCAGTACGTGAATTCCAAGGTACATTTTCATAATGAATACGTCCCTTATTATCGCCAGTTTTCTCCTGCAAATCATTAAAATAATGTGAAATTCCCGCTTCAATATATTTTGAATATCCGCCAATATGCGAAAGAGATTTAATTATTTCCTTTGCTTCCGGCCAGTGATAACGCTGAAGCGCTCCCTGACGCATAATTGTGTAATTTTCGCCCTTTACACAAGCAAACATTTGAAGTTGTTGTACCAACAAATTATAAAATAAAGGCTCTATCCCTTTTTTTTCTGGAATGTTTTTAGCGGATGCAAGTTCATTTTTCCAAAACGATATAGTTTCTTTCTTCGCTTTGTTATACGATTTCGGCTTTTTGTTATTTCGTGTAAATACAAATGTAAAGCTACGTTTTTCATATGGTTTCAACTCTAAAACGATGTTTAAATTCTTTTCTTTATCAAAAACAAAATTTTCTTTTTTATCAAAATAAAGTCTGTAAGTTCCATCGGTTAAATAATCATCTTGCTCGCTATAACGCGTCATTTCATCTGAATCCCAGCGCATACGAGTTGGATTATATCCCGGATATCCGTCTAAATCTTTGCATCCCGTAAATAAAAATTCATGCCCGGTTCTCGTAAGTACACCAAGTTCAACCGTTTGTGATATGCCAAAACAATTTTCTACAACTACTTTTATATAGGCAGAAGGCACGCGTTCATTGTCGCAAAAAGCTTCCTCGTGAAATTTTACGACATCAAAATCTTTAGTAAATGAATGAACAGGTATTCCATCTTTACGCGTTTTGTATTGTGTTTTATTTTGGGGCATAAGCTCACTTGACCACATATATCCGTTATACTTTGAGCTTCTTCGCTGTCTTAAAATCAAGTCACTATCTCTTTTAAGAGTAAAAACAACCCCCGCCGACGGTGTTTGATACACACAACCTTTTCCTATTTTTTCAAAATCTTTCCACATAGGTTTTTCTGTGGTAATTTCACTAATCAAAATCGTTGAATTAGGCCACATTGTGATAATATTTTCCGAAAAAGGCGGATGCAGATATCTTTTATTGGTAAATGCCTTTCCCCATGGTTGTTCTGGCGAACTTATATGCATAATTATCATCCTTTCAATGCGTCTGTTGTTGTAGCAAGTTTCATTTTTAATCTTTCTTTTTTTCGTGTTTTTTCATTCTAACATAAAGCATATTGCATGTCAAATAAAAAAGAACTACAGTGTTTGGTGTGCACCTAAATAGAAAACCCAAGTAACTTTTAAGTTGCCTGATTTTTCTGTTATATTTCTTTAATTAAAACACAAGAATGTACTTTTAAATTAAATGTTAAATCGCCTGTTGTTTTTATATATTCGCCGTTATGGTCTTTATCAAGAAGATAAATTTCGTATTTCCCTTCTTTTCCAAAATCGACTTTAACCTCTTTGTCGGGTGCATCATCATTTTCCGAATAATATGTAATTACGCTAAGTGATTTTCCATCTTTATCAACACCGCAAAGTGAATAAATATTTTCAATATTCGTTTCACTTTTTACATACGCATCCATATCGTAAAACATTCCGTACCAGTAAAGCGGATAATATCCTTTAAGTGGCTCATATGTATAATAATCAAACACACCGCAAAATACCGATGGTCTTGTATCGTAATACATAAGCATATCAATTGTATCTACTCTTTGCGATTCAGATATACACGCCATTGTAAAAGCAGCACCTTTTATGCCTATTATAGATTTTATAGAGTAAACAAAATTTTCTTGCCAGTTTCTTATATAGTTCCATTCATTGCAATTACTTTCTGTATTTTCATATCCGCATCTTACAAGACATTCTTTAATTTTTCCGGCTCTGTATATCATCTGTTCAGGTTCGTTGCAGTAAACGTGCCACGAGAAGAAATCAATAGGAACATTACGTTTTGACATTTCTTCAATAAATTCTTCGCACCATTCAACTCTTCCACAACTTGCAGGACCGCCTATTTTAAGATTTGGAAAACACTCTTTAAGATATTTTGCGCAAACTTCGTAAAAATCAAAAAACTGCATCTTTGTGCCTGTCCATGTGCGTTTGTATGGATTATCTTCTCTGTCAAGGTCGGGTTCGTTCCATATTTCCCAGTACTGAATATTTAATTTATATCCATTTGCCCATCCTTCGTTATAATGGCGGATTATATGTTCACAAACCTTCGCCCATTTTTTAAAATCTTTCGGCGGAAATATTGCGTGTTTTTTAATCTGATGTTCAATTGTCTGTCCTAATCTGAAAAATGTTTCTGTTCCAGCGTCAAGACAGCAAAGAATTGATTCGTCTGTACATTCAAAATCATACGATTTTGGGTCGTCTACATCAGCATCAAAATTTGGGAAAATACAGCTTATATCGTGGCTGTAAGGACCGCCATATTCCTGAAATAAAGCCGAATCGTGATTTCTTGAATATGGAATTCTTGCCGCTTTGTAATCTTCTAAGTTGCTTCTTGCCTGGTCATTTGCGTGTCGTTTATGCCATGGACCGCCATTTGTGGCATTAAGTATTTTAAATTTTCCGCTTTTTTTAGTTAAATCAAACTTTAAAGTTTCCATTTTTTCACACTCTAAATATATTTCAATGCGTTAATTTTATAATACTAAATTGTATAAGTCAATAGAGTATTTAACGAAACTTTTTCGAATTTTTTATAGCTGTCCAAAAGCATATTGAGCATGTATAAAAACAGACCTTTATTTAATCTTCACTTTTAAAGTGCGAAGATATTTTTTATCATCATCGCTTATTCTAAAACTTTCTATTGCCTTTTGAATAGTTTTGTTATGTACCCAGATTGGAAGATTTTTTTCTTCTAAATACGGAAGCGTTTTTTCGTACTGTTTTGCAAGTGATGTAGCAAAAAGCCACGAAATCATCATATTTATGTAGTATTTATCTGATTTTATTTTTGATGCCATTTTAAGATATTTTTCGTCAAAATTTTTATCAAGATAAAATACCATTATCATCTCGAGAGCAAAACGGATAGTATATTCCTCATTAGATTTTAGCCATCTTTTTATATCAAAAATAAGTTTATCGGTATTATTTTTAAAACATTTAGGTCTTATGCCGTCGCAAGTTGCCCAGTTATCAACGTGCGGTAAAAATTCATCAAGCATTTTTATGCATTTGTCATAATCTTTCATTTCGTTTATCAAAAATGCGTGTAAATTGTTTTCTTCGTAGTATTTATGCGGTAATTTCGAAAGAAAAAGTGCATCATCGCCTTCTTTTATTACCATTTTTGCAAGTTTTTTAACTAAAGGTGTACGCACGCCGATTATTAAATCACTGTTTACATTTGGTATTAGTTTTTTGTGGAATTCTTTATATTTTTCATCTTTTAAACTAAAAAGTTCTTTTAAAATATCCATAAAATCATCCCTTTTAGTGCAATTATATCACGGCAAAAATTGTATTTCAACAAAGATATAAAAAAATCCAAGTGAACTTCACTTGGATTTTTTTGGTATTATAATTTATCGATATCTTTTTCTGTAATTAAATGGAACCCTGCTTTTTCAAGTGATTTTTCTGCCTGTGCATTATCTTCAACTCTTAAAACTACATAAGCGTGTTTTTCTGTACGCGCCATAAAAGCGTAAAGATATTCAACATTTATTCCTTCTTTATCAAGAACGGAAAGTGCACTTGTAAGTTTGCCTGGTTCGTCGCCTATTTTAACACCGACAACATCAATAACTTTAATAAGATATCCTGCATCTTCAAGTGTTTTTTCTGCTTTCTTTTCATCATTTACAATAAGACGTAAAATACCGAAATCTTCTGTTTCTGCAATTGAAAGTGCTCTTATGTTTATATCATTTTTAGCAAGTATGTCTGTTACAGAAACAATTGAGCCCTGCTTATTCTGAACAAAAATAGTTAACTGTTTTATTGCCATTTTTAAAACCCTCTTTCCATTATATTAGTTTACGTTTATCAACAACACGAACAGCTTTACCTTCACTACGCGCAATGCTTTTTGGAGCAACAAGATGAACTGTAGGATTGATTCCAAGCATTGTTTTTATTGCATTTGCAAGTGATTTTTCCATTGCAAGAACTTCACTTACTTTATCTGTAAACTGTTCTGCGCTCATTTCAACATTTACTTCAAATGTATCAGTATTGTTTACTCTGTCAACAACAATCTGATAGTTAGGCTGATAACCTTCGTTTAGAAGAACTGTTTCAATCTGGCTTGGGAATACATTTACGCCACGGATGATAAGCATATCATCACTTCTTCCCATAGGTTTAGCCATTTTAATAAGTGTACGTCCGCAACTGCATTTCTTTCTTGAAAGTACACAAATATCGCGTGTACGGTAACGTAAAAGCGGGAACGCTTCTTTATCAAGTGATGTAAATACAAGTTCGCCTTTTTCACCTTCAGGAAGAACTTCTCCTGTATCAGGGTCGATAATTTCTGCAAGGAAGTGGTCTTCGTTTATGTGCATACCTGTTTGTTCTGAGCATTCAAACGCTACCCCAGGACCAGAAGTTTCTGTTAAACCGTAAATATCGTATGCTTTAATACCAAGTGTATCCTGAATATTCTGGCGCATTTCTTCTGTCCAAGGTTCTGCACCGAAAATACCTGCTTTTAGAGGAATATCTTCCGGTTTGTATCCTTTTTCTTTTAAAGTTTCGCCGATGTACGCCGCATAAGAAGGTGTACAGCAAAGAATTGTAGCACTAAGGTCTGTCATAAATTGAATTTGTCTGTCAGTATTTCCTGATGACATAGGAAGTGTTAAACATCCAACCTTATGTGAACCGCCATTAAGCCCAGGACCACCTGTGAAAAGTCCGTAGCCGTATGCTACCTGACATACGTCTTTATTTGTTCCGCCAGCCGCAACAATTGCACGAGCACAGCAGTCTTCCCACAAATCAACGTCTTTTTGAGTATAAAAAGCAACAACACGTCTTCCTGTTGTACCTGATGTAGACTGAATGCGTACACATTCGTCAAGTGGTTTTGCCAAAAGTCCGTAAGGATAAGCATCACGAAGGTCTGCTTTTGTTAAAAACGGAAGTTTATGTAAATCTTCAATTCCTTTAATATCTTCAGGTTTTACGCCTTTTTCGTCCATAAGTTTACGATAGTATTCTACATTTTCATAAACGTGTTTTACCTGTTTTACAAGTTTTTCAGATTGAAGTTTTTTCATTTCGCTAACAGACATTGTTTCGATTTCTTTTTGATAATAATTTTGTTGCATCTTTCATCTTCCTTTTTTAAAATAATGAGTTTTGAATTGGAGAACTTAATTTTTTGTAAAAAAATACGCCCTCCGTCTTCTTTGGTAAGAATACAGAGGACGAGATATCTCCCGTGGTACCACCTCATTTTACCGCACTCTCACGATTGCGGCCTTAAAAAGTGTCCGACAACACTTTTGTTCTGTAACGGGAACACCCGTTGCATCCTACTTAAGACAAGTCTTGTTCAGCGCACTGCTAACAGAAGGAATTCGAGAAGGATTCTACCATTGTCTTGCACCACCCGACAACTCTCTTTTTGGGTCATCTCCAACCTACTAGTTTCTGCTCAAACGCATTTACTATAGAATAAGTTTATCACTTTAAATAAATAAAGTCAAGAAATTTTTTAAAAAATATGATTATATAACCGATATATGTAAAAGAATGGTGTAATTGTAAAAACCTTGGACATATTATTGCCCAAGGTTTATTTTATTCTGCTTTATTTATTTTACTCTGTTTGCTGTATCCAACAAAACCTAAAATCAAAATCGGCACGCCAAACATTGCGTAAACCATAAAAAGTACAGTTCCGACAGCATATAAAATTGCGCCAACTAAAGCCGCCCAGCCTTTTCTTAAAAAAACACCTAACCAACCAAAAGCTGCCCCGATTAAAAACATCATCATATGTGGCATTACTATTGCTGTTGCAATAGACGCACCAACTGCCTCTGCTGAAGATGTTGCATCAGATACTCCGCCAAAAAAGTGCGAAAATAAATAGATTACATACAGTGTTGCTAATATAGTTGCAACTAATAATGTTTTGCTTCTTTTTTCCATAATTTTTACTCCTTTGTTTAAAATATACCGTTTCGGGATATTTTTATTATACCATTATGGGATAATAATGTCAAGAGGTGATTATTTTGCGATTAAAAATGCTCCGAAAAGAAAAAGGTATTTCCCAACTGAAATTAGCAATGGATTTAAATACAAATCAAAATACAATAAGCCGTTATGAAACCGGCGAAAGAGAACCCGGCATAAATGAATTGATAAAAATTGCCGATTATTTTAATGTTTCAATTGATTATCTGTTAGAACAAACAAATAATCCAAAAAGAAATTAAAATTATTTTAAAAAAGGGTGCCACATATGTGGCACCCTTTTTTATTCATTTAGAAAAAACATATGATTTAAAGGTCCTAAGCCTTTTCCTAAATCAAGTCCGTCTAAAAGTGCATTATATACGTAATCTTTTGCTTTTTTTACTGATTCTTCAAGCGAATATCCTTTTGCAAGATTTGATGCAATTGCACTTGACAATGTACATCCAGTTCCATGAGCATTTGGATTGTCTATTCTTTCACCTTCAAACCACATATGCATTCCATTTTCATATAAAATGTCATTTGCGTTATTTTTACTATGTCCCCCTTTTAAAAGAACACTGCATCCGTACATTTCGTTAATGATTTTCGCTGCCTTTATCATATCTTTATCATCGCAAATTTTAATGCCCGACAAAACCTCGGCTTCAAATATATTTGGCGTAACAACTGTTGCAATTGGAAAAATTTTATCCGCAAGCACCTTTATGGCATCAGTTTTTATTAGTGTTGAACCGCTTGTTGCCACCATTACAGGATCTACAACTATGTTTTTTGCATTGTAAAATTTTAGTCTGTCGTAAATTACTTCTGCAAGTTCTTTTGAAGATACCATTCCTATTTTTACACTATCGGGAAATATGTCTTCAAATACTGCATCAAGTTGTTCTTTTAAAAAGTCAGGTGAAGAAGGAAAAATACTCCTTACACCAAGTGTATTTTGTGCAGTAAGTGCCGTAATTGCACTCATAGCATACACTCCATGAGCACACATTGTTTTAATATCTGCCTGAATACCTGCTCCGCCGCTTGAGTCGCTTCCTGCAATAGTTAATGATGTTTTCATTTTAGGTTTGAATGAAAAATTTTCAAAATCTGTTATGTAATAATCTGAAAATTCCTTCATTTCATCTTGCTTAATTTCGTACTTATCGTAAACTGCTGCAACTTTAAATCCGTCATCCTTCGCAGTTTTAAGAGCGTGCAGTGCATCTTCAAACACAATAGTTTCACTTTTTTCAGTACCAAGATGTTTTTGTGCTTCGCGATAAATTTTTGGATTTTCTTTTCCGCAACGCACACTTTCGCATGTGAAAATTTTTGAAAAATACTTTTCAACTCCGCATCTTTTTAGTGCTGCCCTTGCAAGATGCTCATCTGTTACTGTGGCAATACACATTTTAACGCCTTTTTCTTTGAGTTTTTCCAGAAATTTATGTACACCTTTCTTCAACTGTATTTTTTCAACATAATACTCTTCCACCATTTTATTTACGCCGTTTATAATTTCATCTACCGATAAAGTAATGCCATAATTATCTATATAATATTTTGCAGATTCTTCCAAAGTAAATGTTTTAAAAGTTTCTTTTAAATTCTCTTTTGGTTCTTTTCCAAGAGAGCGAAGATAATCTTCGCCTATACTGTCCCATATAAACATAGAATCAAGAATTGTTCCGTCAAGGTCAAATATTGCACCTTTAATCACTTTTTATCACCTGCTTAGTCAGTTTTTTAAGTTCTTTTGTGGCTTTTTCTATATCATCAGCAGCAAAAATTGCGCTAATAACTGCAACACCGCAAATACCCGTACCTTTAAGTTTTAAAACATTACCTTTTCCAATTCCGCCAATTGCAACAACAGGAATACTTACGGCATCACATATTTCTTTAAGTGTATTTAAACTTACATCATCTGCATCGTCCTTTGAAGTTGTACCAAATACAGCACCAACGCCCAAATAAGTAGCACCCATTTTTTCGGCAAGAACAGCCTGCTCTACCGTCTGTGCAGACACACCAAGAATTTTATCTTTGCCAATAAGATTTCTTACAAATCCCGCTTCCATATCTTTTTGACCTATATGTACTCCGTCGGCATCTGATTTTATACAAACATTTACATTATCGTTTATAACAAAAGGCACGTTATATTTTTTGCAAAGCGACTTAATCTCAAGTGCTTCTTTTAAAAAAGTTTCATCATCCATATCTTTTTCACGAAGTTGAATAAATGTTGCACCGCCTTGAAGCGCCTTTTCAACCTGGTTATAAAGCGAATTTCCGTTTAGCCATGTTCTATCTGTAACCGCATAAAGAATTAAATCTTTTTTATCGCACTTCATATTTTGCTCCTTTATTTAAAGAATCTGCATCCATATTATAAATAGCATCGATAATGCGGTTTCTTAAAGTAGAATTGCCTTCGCCCACCTTTAAATTTTTATATCCTATCTCGCCTGCAAGGCCCATCATACAAACTGCCGCTGCAACCGCTTTTAACTTATCTAAAGGATTTGCTATTGCAAAAGCAGTTGCAACAGATGAAAGTTGACATCCTGTTCCTGTAATACGGCTCATCTGGGGCACTCCGTTATAAATTACATAACATTTTTCACTATCTGCTACAAGGTCGATTGCCCCTGTTATTGCAATAATTGAACTTGTTTTTTTAGAAAACCCTTTTGCAAAATCAATCATTTTGTCGAGATTTTCTTTTGTTACTGTGTCGGCTTCATCTGCATCAACACCTTTTGTTGTTCCGTATCCAAGTGATAATGTTTTAATTTCCGAAATATTCCCACGGATGATGTCAAACTTAATTTCATTCATAAGTTTTATCGCTGTATCGGTACGAAGCTTACTTGCACCTGCACCAACAGGATCAAGCAATACTACGTGTCCAAGTTCATTTGATTTTTTGCCTGCAATAAACATACCTTCAATACTGTTTTTATTAAGAGTGCCGATGTTGATGTTAAGACCGCCACAAATTGATGTGATATCTTCAACATCACAAGGCTCATCCGACATAATAGGACTTCCACCGCAAGCAAGCAGTGCATTTGCCACATCGTTTACAGTAACATAATTTGTAATGTTATGCACAAGTGGCGATTTTTCCCTCACATTTTCTAGACAGTTTCCAAGCATAATTTTTACCTCTTTCTCCGAATTTTCGGTTTAAATTCAATTATCCAGCGGAAACTTGTGAGTAAATAAAAAGCGGAAATTATCGATTGTGATAACTTCCGCAAAAATATACTATGTATAAGGCATCCCTACGTTGGCATTATCCAAATCAGGTTATCGGTCGAAGGTTATACCTTCCTCTCAGCCTGTAATACAAGCTCCCGTCTGTTTAATTGTTAAGTATATTATAATCTAATTCTTTACAAAAATCAAGATAAAATTTTAAGATACACCAAGGTATATATTATAGAGTTCGCATGAAATAAATACAGATTTATTCATATTTCTATCTTATCATTTTAATAAAAAGTCACCTAACATTAGTAAAAGCGGCGTATCCTTAACCGGAAGTCCATCAATTCTGTATACACCATCACCTTTATCAGTAATCATATTATCAGGAATACGATATATTGAACCATCCATAACATCAATAAGTTTAATGTCGCTATATTCTGAAAAAAATTCAATACTGATTGATGATTCAAAATTAGTAGTCATAATGTTTGAAGGATACCAATATGTAAATATCTTACCATTTTCCTTTTCAAATCCACCAGTAATTAACTGTCGTCTTGAAGGTTGTATATCATAAATTCTTCTATTATATTCCGGATAAATAAATGTAGGAATAACACACGGTTTGTACTCCTCACTAAATATTGAACATATATTCTGCAAAGCATAAAATGAAGGTTTTCTGTAATATTCACCTGTCGACTTACCATCTTCGTCAAAATCAGCTCCAAGCACGCCAAAATATCCATAATCAAGATAAGTTGATTTATTATTTACTTCACCTCTTAACGCTTCAATCATATCTAAACATGAAAAATAAGAAGTAAAATGTACATTGCAAATCAAATCAGCAATTATATGTCTTGCAAGTTGTTTTGCCTGTTTTGTTTCTGTCCATCCTCCATCTTTTAGTGCTCCGTGACCACCACTCTTAGACTGAGAACCACTTTCACCCTGAATTAGTTGAATTTCAGGATTATATAGTTTGGCAAGTGATAAATAACTTTCAACCTTTTCAAAAACATCAGTTTCATCAGATGTGTATTCGTGATATGAAATAAAATCAAGATATTTTCCCATTCCGGTTTTAAGCGCACTATTTAAGAAATCAAGTTTACGCAGACACACAACGCCACCAATGGTTTTTGCATCAGGGTTTACTTCTTTTACTGCTTTTGCTGTTACTAATGTAAACTTACCAAGTTCTGTCGCATTGGGACCATGTTTCCAACACCATTGGCCATCTGGCTCATTCCATATCTCATAATAATTAACCTTGCCTTTATAACGCTCTACAGTTGCCTTGGTATAATTTATCCATGCTGTTTTTTCCTCCTCTGTAAAAATGGGAGGACATCCAACTGCACCAAAAACTTGTTTGGCAGTTTCGGTATAAATTGGATTTCCATAGCAAAGACAAATCCAAGGTTCTATTCCTCTTTCGATTAAATTGTCAACAATAGAATCAAGCCATTCAAAATCATAAACACCTTTTTCTTTTTCACATTTTGCCCATCCGGATTGAATTCTTGCTTTTTTTACACCAATTTCAGCAACCTTATCATATGCTTTTTCAGGATTGAAAACATCTCTGTCAAGTTTTTCAAATCCAATACCTATTTTGGAAAATTTTATCTCTTTAGAATTTTTTGCTTTAATATTCCCTATTTTAACTAATCGTTCCATTTTTAATTATTCCTTTACTAAACTTTCATACTTATACAAAAATCTATACTACTAAAAATAGCATATCACATTTACAAAATAAATTCAATAAAACCTTCTATTACTATTCGGCTGTTAACCTCGTTACATAGCAAACTTATATTTTTAAGCAACAAAAAAGGACACCTTTATAGGTGTTCTTTTTTGAAGAGCCGAACGGTTTAGATGTCATCTGATTCAGATGAAACCTTCTCACCATTTAATTCTTTTTCACTATTATGCCAATTCAAATAATATTGCTCTTTATTAGAATACATAATTGCATCAGCTTTTTTCAAAGCGACGTGAAAAGGTTTTGCGTTATTGAAGTCCACCTCTGAACAACCGTGAGATAATGTAACATTAATTAAAT
>SVJH01000018.1 GCA_015069095.1 Oscillospiraceae bacterium
TTAAGTTCTTATTTAAGTTTTTTAGCTCATAACTTTTACTAGCTTTAAAGCTTGTATGCTTTTTAAAACTCAATTCTCTTTAACGAGAACCTCTCTTTGCTGTTCAATTTTCAAAGACCAATTTGCTTGTTGCCTTCATTTGCGGCAACTTTGTATATTTTACCACACCGAGACGGGTTTGTCAACACTTTTTTAAACTTTTTTCAAAGTTTTTTTGGTGTTTTTTTACTTCCCTCTCAAAAGGTGCTTTATTACTATATCACATACGTCCTCTGTTGTCAACACTTTTTTAGAAATCTAACTCATACTATTTTATACATTTACTTTATTGGAAGTGCATAAAACAGTATAAAGAAATAATGGAATGTGCTTCCTCCTATTACAAAAAGATGCCACAATGGGTGCATATACCTTATTTTTAATTTATAGAATATTACGCCGACAGTGTAAAACACACCGCCAAGTATTAAAAATAACATTCCATTTATGCCAACTGCATCAAATATAGGTTTTAGAATGAAAATTGCCATCCATCCCATCAACAAATAAAGTACTAAAGACGCTTTTTCCCATTTTTTAAGATTTATTGAATTAAATACTACGCCAAGTATTGTTAGCGTTAAAAGCACACCGAAAACTGTCCATCCAAGCCATCCACGAATAAGCGAAAGTGCGATTGGTGTGTATGTTCCAAATATTAAAAGGAAAATAGAACAATGATCGAATATTCTGAAAACACGTTTTGCCTTGTTGTTTTTTAGAGAATGATATATTGTTGAATTCACATACATAACAATTAGCGTAAATCCGTATATTGCTGAACTTACAATGCCCAATGCATCACTCACAAAGCAAGAATATACTATTGCTACTGCTGTTGCTGCTATTGCAAGTAATGCTCCAAGACCATGTGTTATGGCATTTGCAATTTCTTCTCCTAATGTTTGATTATTTGTTTTATCTGTCATTATATTTCACCTGCCGTAAAAATTATTGTCATTATTTTTAAGTTTCATTCATGTTTTTAGTAATTTCTACATTTTTTTGGAAAATCCTTTTTTGAATTTATAAAATTTGAATTGTTAATCAAATTAAAAAAGCGATTTTCAACATGAAAACCGCTTCAACTTTACTTATGATAATCTAATTAAATGCTGGCAATAAACATACACATTTTGAATTTTCTTTGCCTGTGCTCCTTCTTCTGTAACAAGTTCAGGTTGTGTTTCAGAAGGAGTAACATAAAGTTTAAATACAATGGCATCCTGATTTGGTCTCATATTACGAATATGTTTGTATGTAAAATTCTTTTTAGTAATACCAAGATAATCAAACATTATAGTTTCTATATCAGCATTATTAAAACAACGCAATATATCCTCTTCATTATGTATTTCAAGAATATGTCTCGCCTCTTCAAATGTTATGTTATAACATTTATACTCTCCTTCATTTAAAACAGACATCATACTACTGTTATCAAGCAACAATAATGGCAAGTTTTTAAAATCACTCATGAAATATACCTCCCTGTATTTGTAAAATGCATATAATATATAAGTGATATTATATATATTCAGTATACAATATGCAAAAAAGTTTGTCAACAAAAATTATTCAATTACACCTATTTTTATATCATCAATATACATTTCGCTAACTACGTTAGAACCTGCAACTTGTTCTATACCTACCATTGTTACAAGTTCTTCTTTGTGTTCGGTGATAAATGCTACTTGCGTCCATTCATCTTTAGGTATTGGAAATTCTTTAAAGTCTGATGCAGTATATGCAAACGCAGTTCCTACAACACCAAATGTTGATACTTTAATTTTAGAACTTTTTTGAGGAATATAAACCCACATCGAAATTACATATTTTTTTCCTATATTTTCAGGCGAAAAAGCATTTGCAACTTTTATTCTGTGATCAGGTTTACTTCTTGCTCCAAATAGCAATGACCTACCATTATCATCCACATCGTAAATATCCGATACAGCAAGACCATTTAAGTTATAGTTTGCTCCGCCTGCAATCATTGATTTTGGTATACTTTCGATATCGTTAAACGAATAGTCAATAGTAAGATTAGCATTTTCAAGTGCAGAAATTATTTCCTGAGAAATTATTTCTTTTTGAGGTAAAGCCTCGTTTGTATCGGAAGTGGTTTTTGTACAAACAACTTCTATATCGTCTGTATACAAAACAGGAGAAATGACTAAATTGCTTTTATCCTGATAAATTCCAAGCATTGTAGCAATTTTAGATGCCGATACATTTTCAAAAACTATTTTTGTCCACTTTCCCGCTTCGATTTCATATCCCTCTGATACTGTTGGTCTGGTTGCATATGTTGTATTTGTCTCTCCATATGCTCCAACTACTACAAGAGAAGGATACTCAGGCGACATAACCCACATTGAAACAGTAAATCTTTCCCCTACATATTCAGGCGGAAAAATGTCATGAATTTTAAATCTGTGGCTTTTTGTTAAAAAACCTTCTATCTTTAAATATTGACCTGTTTTTCTGCTATGATCAATTCCCTCTTCTACTGTAACTTTCCCTGGCATACCACCACCAAGAAGATAGTCTTTAAATGATGTGATGTTTTCAAAATCAAGTTTTTTTGTATACAATTCTTGGTATGTAATTTCTACTTTTCTTTCTGCGTCATTCCAGTTTACAACTGCACCAAGGCTTTCAGATACGAATCGCACAGGAACAAGTGTACGTCCGTTTACGATTGTAGCATATGTATCAAGTTTTATACTTTTGTCATTAACTGTAGCATATTTTTTGCCAATACCTATTTTTATTGTAGTTGAATTCTTTTTAGCCGTAACACTTTTTTCTATGTCATTCCACTCTACTGTTGCACCAAGACTTTCAAAAATTGCACGCATAGGAACAAGTGTACGCCCGTTTACAATTATAGGATTCTGGTCGTATACTTCTTCTTTTCCGTTTATAACAACTTTGATATCGCTCCCCTGTGCAAAAGAGTACGGTATGCTTGACAAAACAAAAGTTAATATAAGTATAATGCAAAATACACGCTTCATTTTTTCACTTCCCCATTATTTATACAATAATTATACATCAATAAACTATTCAAGTCAATTTAATATCTTGCACTTTCCTTCATTCTTCTGTCTATTTCTCTATTTGCATCTTTTTTTGCTATATCATCACGTTTATCGTATAATTTTTTACCGCGTGCAAGTGCAAGTTCAAGTTTAACTTTTGAATTCTTAAAATATAAGCTAAGCGGAATTAAAGAATAACCTTTTTCTTTGATTTTACCTATCAGTTTTAATATTTCTCTTTTGTGAAGAAGAAGTTTTCTTTCTCTTAAAGGGTCTTTGTTAAAAATATTTCCTTTTTCGTAAGGACTTATATGCATATTTTTAACAAATACTTCGCCGTCAGTTATTGAAGCGTAAGAATCTTTTAAGTTAACCTTGCCTTCTCGAAGAGATTTTACCTCTGTTCCAACAAGTTCTATTCCACATTCGTATGTTTCTTCAATAAAATAATCATGACGAGCTTTTTTGTTTTGTGCTATATTTTTAATACTGTCCATATTTTATTCCTCCAATTCAAAGTCAATCTCACAAAGCGATATATTTACGTTTTTAACACGCACCTTTACTTTGTCCCCTATTTTGTATGCATTATTTGTTCTCTCGCCTATAAGTCTGTAATTTTTATCGTCATAGATGTAGTAATCATCTTTTAAATCTACAACTCTTACAAGACCTTCTATGGTGTTTTCAAGTTCGGCAAAAAAACCAAAAGATGTTACCGATGAAATATAAGCATCATAAACATTACCGATTTTATCGGACATATACTCACATTTTTTAATATCTAAAACATCACGTTCGGCATCTTGTGCATTTATTTCAGTCTCGCTTGAATTTACAGATGCTTTGTGTACAAAATATTCAAGTTGTTCTGCCCTTTTTTCGTCAATACCAAAATTAAGATACTCTTTAATAATTCTATGAATTGCAAGGTCGGGATAGCGTCTTATCGGGGATGTAAAATGACAGTAGTAGTCAAATGCAAGTCCGAAATGTCCTTTGTTTTCGGGTACGTACTGTGCTTTCATTAAAGAACGGAGCATTACTGTTCCGATTATCTTTTCATAAGGTGTTTCCTTTATTTTTTCAAGCAGTTTGCTATACTGAGAAGGATGTGGTTTTGATGTGTTTTTTATTGAGTAACCCATACTTTTTATAAAATCACAAAATGCAGTTACCTTTTCGTTTGAAGGCGGTTCATGAACTCTGTATATAAAAGGAATTTTCATCCAGAACATTTGTTCGGCTACAGTTTTATTACAAAGAAGCATAAATTCTTCTATTATATGATTTGCGTATGTTGTTTCATACTTATATACATTTTTAACTTTTCCGTTTTCAAAAAATTCAACCTTTGCTTCCGGAAGGTCAAAATCGACCGCACCTGCATCCATTCTTTTTTTACGAAGTATTTTTGACAACTCATACATATTCCTTAGCATATCAAGAATATGAGCATATTCCTTTTGAAGATTTTTATCCCCCTCAAGAATCTTGTAAACATTATTATATGTCATTCTTTCTTTAGAATTTACAACTGATTCTACAATTTTATGGCTTACAAGATTTCCGTCTAAATCAAGTTTCATAATAACTGATAAAGTAAGCCTGTCTTTATTTGGATTTAAAGAGCAAATTCCGTTTGAAAGTTTTTTTGGAAGCATAGGGATAACTCTGTCTGCAAGATATACACTTGTGCCTCTTTTAAATGCTTCTTTATCAAGAGGGCTTTTTTCTGTTACATAATGTGATACATCAGCAATATGAACACCTAAAACATAACCATCGTTTTCCTTTTTTAGCGAAATTGCATCATCTAAATCTTTTGCATCATCGCCGTCTATTGTAATAATAAGTTCATCTCTTAAATCTTCTCTTGTGTATATTTCATCATTTTTAATTTCATCTTCAAATCCATCTGCAAAAGATAAAACTTCTTTTGAAAATTCTTCTTTCAAATTATAGCGACGAATTACAGATACAACATCCATTCCAATATCGTTTTCGTTTCCTAAAACTTCAATAACTTTACCTTCGGGTTTTTTTGTGTTTTCTCCCCAGTTAGTAATCTCAACAACTACTTTATCACCTGTTTTTGCATTTTTAAAGTGATTTTTTGATATAAAAACATCCTTTGGTATTCTTTTTTCATCAAGAACAACAAAGCCAAAATTTCTGCTCTTTTCAAATCTACCGACAAATTCTGCTTTTCCTCTTTCAATAATTTTTTCAATTCTGCCTTCTGATAGTTTGCCGTTTTTAGATTTTTTAAATATACTTACAGTAACCTTATCTCCCGAAAATGCACCGTTTGTATAGTTTTTTCCAATAAATATATCATCTGCGTCCTCTACACTTACAAATCCATATCCAACAGAAGAACCGCGAAAAATTCCACTTACAAAATTTGGATTTTGTGATAAGACGTATCTTTTACGTTTTGTTTTTATTATATATCCTTCGTCTATAAGTTCTTTTAAAAGGCACGAAAACTCATTCTCGTCTTTTTTTGGAACGCCAAGAACAGTTAAAAGTTCACTATATAAAAGCGGTGTGTATGATTTATCTTTAAAAAATGCTAACAGTCTTTCTTTTCGATTCATTTTTTTACCTTTCTTTTCATATGCTAACTATTATTATAACATTTTTTTTAAAAAAAGATACTGTTTTTTTAAAATTAAAACAAAAACTTGAAAAAAATACATAAAAGTATTACAATAGAATAAAAAAACGAAAGGATTTTAAATATGCCTATTTTTAACAAAGCAAAAATGCTTCTTCCAAATAATATTGATTTTTCAAAGTGGAGTGTTGTTGCGTGCGACCAGTATACATCAGAGCCAAAATACTGGGAAGACGCAAAATTAGTAGTGGGAAATAATCCTTCTGCTTTAAATATTATTTTCCCAGAAATATTTTTAAATGACCCTGATAAAAAGGAAAGAGTAAAAAATATTAACCAGGCAATGGATAAATATATTGAGCAGGGAGTTTTAAAAGAAACAGAGCCTTGTCTTATTTATGTTGAAAGAACTCTTAAAAACAAAACTGTAAGACGTGGTATTATGGGAGTTGTCGACCTTGAAGAATATGACTTTAACAAAGGTTCAACATCAAAAATACGCGCAACTGAAGGAACGGTTTTAGAAAGAATTCCACCTCGAGTTGAAATTAGAGAAAATGCATCACTTGAACTTCCACATATTATGCTTCTTATTGACGACGACAAAAAAGAGATTATCGAGCCACTTTCTGAAATAAAAGAAAGTTTTGAAAAAGTTTATGATTTTGAATTGATGCTTGATTCAGGAAGTATTAAAGGTTATAAAATCGACGATAAAAAAGCAGATGAAATAATAGAAAAACTTGAAAAATTTGGCGACAAAGAACTATTTAAAAACAAATATAATGTTGATAAAGAAGTTCTTATGTATGCAGTTGGCGACGGAAATCACTCGCTTGCAACAGCAAAAACATGTTATGAAAACCTAAAGAAAAAAGTAGGAAAAGAAAATGCAATATGTGCACGATTTGCACTTTTGGAACTTGTAAATCTTCACGATGATTCTTTGGAATTTGAAGCAATTCACAGAGTTGTTTTTGGTGTTGATACAGAAAAAATTATTTCCGAACTAAAAAGCAAATATAACCTTACTGAAGGCGAAAACGACGTTAGTTTTGAAATTGTAACAAAAGATGGTATTAAATCATATATTATTGAAAATCCTGATTTTAATTTAACTGTTGGATGTATTCAGAGTTTTATTGATTCATATCTTTCAAAAAACGAAGGAGAAGTTGACTATATTCACGGAGAAGATGTAGTTAAAAATTTAAGTCAAAAAGAAAACAATGTTGGAATAATTCTTAAATCAATGCTTAAAACAGATTTATTTAAAACAGTTATTCTTGACGGCGCACTTCCAAGAAAAACATTTTCTATGGGAGAAGCATGCGACAAAAGATTCTATCTTGAAGGCAGAAAAATTAAGTAACAAAAAAGGCGCTTATAAGCGCCTTTTTTTAATAATATTTATATTTGTTTCGTTTTAACATAATAAACACAACTGACACCACAACTGCCATAAGTTCTGCTACAACTATTGAAATCCATATTCCGTCTACCTGCCATATCATTGGAAGGAGAATTACCGCAGCAATCTGGAAAACAAGTGTTCTTAAAAACGATATTATTGCACTTGTTACTCCATCGTTTAAGGCGGTAAAAAAACCTGATGAGAAAATTGCATATCCCATAAACAAATACGAGAATGAGAATATGTTAAATCCTTTCAGTGTTAAAGAAAAAAGTTCTTTGTCATACCCTACAAAAAGTTTTGATAACGGATACGCTAAAAGAAGCGACATAACCATCATAATTACAGAAAAAACTCCGATTATCACAACACTTAGTTTTAAAATATTTTTTAGTTCTTTATCATTTTTTGCTCCGTAGTTATATCCTACAACAGGTGCTGAGCCTATTGAATATCCAATAAATATTGCAGCAAAAATCATACTCACATACATTAAAACACCATACGCTGCAACTCCGTTTTCCCCTTCGTATTTCATAAGTTGTCCGTTGTAAAGCATTGCGACAAGCGACATAGAAATATTACTCATAAGTTCGCTTGAACCGTTAGTACACGTTTTAACAATTGGCTTTAAATCAAATTTTGTTTTTGTAAGTTTCAAAAGAGAATTATTCTTTCGAGCAAAGTAGATTATCGGCAAAAATCCGCCGACAAACTGACTTATTGCTGTTGCAATTGCTGCACCTTTTATTCCAAACGGAAATACTCCAACAAGTAAAAAATCAAGCACCATATTGATGATACCGCTAATTAAAGTTACTTTAAGACCTAAGTTTGGTTTTTCTGCAGTAATAAAGAAACTTTGAAATTCCATTTGCATCACAAACGCAGGAAGTGCTATAAGAATTATTGTGCCATACTCAACACATCCAATTAAAAGTTCGTTGTCAGCACCAAGCATTTTAGAAACCGGCTCTATATAAATAATCCCTAAAATTGCAATCAAAAATGACAATGCAAGTGAAACGTAAACAATAAGCGAAAAAATTTCATTTGCCTTTTTTTCCTTACCTTCGCCAAGTGTTTTTGCAACAAGTGCACTTCCACCTGCACCAAACATAAATCCTATGCACCCGAGTATCATTAAAAACGGCATAATAAGATTTACTGCTGCAAATGGCATTTTACCTGCGAAGTTAGAGACAAAATATCCATCAACTACGCCATATATTGATGTGAAAATCATCATCAGTATCGGTGGCAAAGTAAAACGCATTATTCTTTTATATGTAAAATGATCAGATAGTTTAATATTCATAATTATTCCTCATAAAAAAATAGACAAAGTGCCTCTTGCACTATGCCTATTTTATCAAATTCATCAGTATAAATCAACTATTTTTTCTGCAATATTTTTAAATGATTTTGCAGCATTTTTGGATGACTTTCCATTTTCCATAAATACACACATTGCATACTTTGGTTTCTGGGAAGGAAAAAATCCCACAAACCATCCATGAACCATAAGTTCTCCATCTTGTTCCCATCCGGTTTGAGCAGTTCCTGTTTTTCCACTGATATTTACTATTTCAGATTTCGCATCTATCCCTGTTCCACTATCTACACATTTTTTCATCATGGATGAAATTTTTTCTGCTGCACTTTTATCAATTACTTTATATTCATATTCCTGCTTTAAATAATGAAGCGTGTTTCCTTTTTGGTCGGTTATTCGGTCTGCAACATTAACTTTTTTTCCATTTCCTTTATTTGCAATTATTGCTGCAATATTTGCCGCCTGAACCGGTGTTACAAGTATATCTCCCTGCCCTATTGATATATTTAAAGCATCGGATGTCGTTTTGTTTTTTTCTGTTTTTATATTTCCTTCTTCTTCCCACTCAAGACCTATACATTTACTTCCAAGTCCGAATTTTTTTGCCATATCAAGTATTTTATCACTTTTTAATCTTTTTCCCATTTCATAGTATGCGCAGTTACACGACTGTACAAATGCTTCTTCAAAATTCAAAAACATATGACCATCTTCTTTGTGGCATTTAAACACTGTACCATCTTCATTTTTGTAACCGTTACACAAAAATATTTCATCTTGCATATTTTCTTTAAGCGCCGCTGCTGCAGTTATAATTTTAAAAATGCTTCCTGCATTGTACATTGAAGTCGACCTGTCAACAAGTTCACTTTCTCCGTTTTCTACATATTTTTGAACATTTGTTCTGTCAAAATCAGGTCTTGATGAAATTGCAAGAACATCAAACGAATTTACATCAAGCACAACAACACTTCCTCTTTTTACGCTTTTATCCATTTCTTCTTCCACAATTTTCTGAATATGCATATCAAGTGTAAGTTTTAAATTCATTGCACCATCTTCACTGTTTAAAATACGCGTTCCAAGATTTTTTACATAACTTTTATTGACATCATTTATTCTTGATACTGATATCTTTTTGTCTGTTTTTAAAAAAGAATCGTACATTTTTTCAAGACCGGAAATGCCACAAAAATCATAGTCTACATACCCTATAAGATGACTTGCACATGAGGTATCACTGTATCTTTTTGTTGTTAAAAACTCAACACCATTGTTGTTTACAATTTCGCTATTTGTATCCACAAAAGGTATCATATTTCTGTCTACAATTTTACCTCGAACTTTTTTTGTATAAATATTTTCCATACGCTGATTTACAGCCATTTCAAAGTATTTATCGCTGTCAATAACAGATATTTTAAATACAATCAGTACAAGTAAAAAAAGTATTGTTATTGTTACATAAAAAACCAATTTCATTCTTTTTATCATAAATTCACAATCTTTCTTTTTTAACATATAATAAATAAAGTGTATATTGGGGTGATAAAATGAAATTTCACAGAAAAAAGCCCACCTTTTTAATAATAATTATTTTTTGTATCGTTATATTTTTAATTACCTTAATTTTTTCATACTTTAAAATAAGACCAGTTGTAAGTACTGTTGCTAAATCAAAACTTGACTATCTTGCTAATAAAATTGTAAATGAATCTGTTGAGAAACACTTTAAGAATGTTTCGTACAGCGACATAGTAAATATTGTATTTACAGAAACTAATACAGTAAGTGCTGTAAGTATAAATTTTTCTCATCTTAACACGTTAAAATCCAAAATTATGCTCGATATTGCAAATGAACTTGAAAACCTTAAAGAAGCCGATATGAAAATTCCGCTTGGCAACTTTTTAGGAAATGAGTTTTTTATGGGATTAGGTCCGAAAATTCCATTTAAACTTGTTCCTTACGGCACTGTTTATATTGATTTTCGTGATCAATTTACAAGTATGGGAATTAACCAGACTGTTCACGAAATCTATCTTGATGTAAAAACAGGCATAAGTGCCATTATTCCAAGCATAAATACAAATTCATATATTACTACAACTGTTATGGTTGCTCATACTGTAATTGTTGGCGATGTTCCTGAAAATTATACGGGCGTAAACGAAATTCAAGGCAAGGTTGAAGACTATATATTAGATGTACTCCCATAAAATATTAAAATAACCCCCTTTATTTTTTAAAAAGGGTGTGATATAATGTATATATACTATTTTTAGGAGATAAAAATGAACGAACTTAATTTTTTGAAAAACAACTACAATATTTCTGACAAAGTTCTTAAAATATTTAAGGACACTCAAAATGAAATAAAAGATGATCTAAACTACATAGATGAAGTTGCCGCATACAATACACTTAAAGTTTTAAAAGCATTTCAAAATCACAATGTTAGTGAAACATATTTTGGTGCAACAACAGGCTACGGATATGATGATATCGGAAGAGACACATTAGACGAAGTTTATGCTGAGGTTTTTGGAGGCGAAAAAGGTCTTGTACGCCACTCTATTGCAAACGGCACACACGCTATCGCCCTTTGTCTTTATGGTGTTCTTCGCCCTGGCGATACACTTGTTGCTGTTACAGGAAAACCTTACGATACTTTAGAAGAAGTAATCGGTATAAGAGGTAATGAAGGAAACGGATCACTTAAAGATTTTGGTATAAATTATAAACAGGTCGATTTAATAAACAATTCTTTTGTTGACTACGAAAGCATAAAAAAAACTGTAGATAAAAATACAAAAGCAGCTATTATTCAGCGTTCAAAAGGTTATGCTTTTAGAGAATCTATGTCAATAGATGAAATTGAAAAAATAATAAAATGTGTAAAAGAAATAAACAAAGATATTATTGTTATTGTTGATAATTGCTACGGCGAATTTGTTGAAACACGAGAACCTACAGATGTTGGTGCAGACCTTATTGTCGGATCACTTATTAAAAATCCTGGTGGCGGTATAGCAAGAAGCGGCGGATACATTGTAGGAACAAAAAAATGTGTTGATCTTGTATCGTATAGACAAACTTGTCCTGGAATTGGGAATGAATGCGGAGCAACTCTTGGCGAAAACAGATTTATGTATCAGGGATTTTTTATGGCTCCTCATATTGTTGGCGAAGCTGTTAAAAGTGCGGCTCTTTGCGGTGCGATTTTTGAAAATTTAGGATATGCTACAACTCCTAAAAAAGGTCAGAGAAGAACTGACATAATTCAGGCAATTATGCTTGGAAGCGAAGAAAAAATGGTTGCTTTCTGTCAGGGAATACAAAAAGGCTCTCCTATTGATAGTTTTGTTGTTCCTGTTCCATCTGATATGCCTGGATATGAAAGCAAAGTTATAATGGCAGCAGGGGCATTTACACAAGGCTCTTCAATTGAAATAAGCGCTGACGGTCCTATTAGAGAACCTTATAACATTTACTATCAGGGCGGTCTTACATATGATAGTGCAAAAGTTTCAATACTTCTTGCACTAAATAATATTTTGGGGGAATAAGTATGACTGGCAATATGTGTGTTCTTGACGAAAACAAAATATGTAATGATTGTGGCGAGTGCGACAGATGTGATTTAGACCCATCAAAAATATGCGACAACTGTGGGAAGTGCATAGAAACTACTGATGAATTCATTAAAATAAAAATAGACGAAATAAAAATGGAGGATTAAAAAATGTATAAAATTGCAAAAGAAATGTATGCAAAATATGGTGTTGATACCGAAAAAGCTATGGAAAAACTAAAAAACATTCCTATTTCAATGCACTGCTGGCAGGGAGATGATGTTACAGGTTTTGAACCATCTGACACAGGACTCACAGGCGGTATTCAGACAACAGGTAACTATCCTGGAAAAGCTACTACTCCTTCAGAGCTAAGAAGCGATATCGAAAAAGCTATGAGTTACATACCGGGCAAACACAGAATAAGCGTACATGCAAGTTATTCTGAAACAGACGGAAAAAAAGTAGACAGAAACAACCTTGAACCAAAGCATTTTGAAAACTGGGTTAACTGGGCAAAAGAAAAGGGATACGGACTTGATTTTAACCCTACAATGTTTTCACACCCTATGTCAGACACCGGCTTTACACTTTCAAGCCACGATAAAGCAATAAGAGATTTCTGGATTGAACACGCAATCTGTTGCCGTAAAATTGCAGACTACATGGGCAGAGAATTAAACTCTACAACTGTTACAAATCACTGGATTCCAGACGGTTTTAAAGATACTCCTGTTGACAGATACGCAACAAGACAAAACCTTAAAGATTCGCTTGACAAAATCTTCTCATTTGAAACTCCAAACAACTTAGACTCTGTTGAAAGTAAAGTTTTTGGTATCGGTGCTGAAAGTTGTACAATAGGAAGTGCAGAATTCTACACAGGATACGCAGTTAAAAACAATAAACTTATCACACTTGACACAGGACATTTCCACCCAACAGAATATGTATCTGACAAAATTACAGGTATTATTGATTTTGTTCCTGGTATTTTACTTCACGTTAGCCGTCCTGTAAGATGGGACAGCGACCACGTTGTTATTTTAGATGAAGAACTAAAAGCAATAATGTCTGAAATTATAAGAAACAACTTTACAGATAAAGTTTATATCGGTCTTGATTTCTTTGATGCAAGCATTAACAGAATTGCTGCTTGGGTAATCGGAACAAGAAATACTTTAAAAGCACTTTTAATTTCACTTTTAGAGCCAACAGATATGCTTAAAAAACTTGAACACGAAGGCGACTTTACATCACGCCTTGCATTACTTGAAGAACTTAAATCTATGCCTTGGATGGCAGTATGGAATGAATACTGCGAAAGAAACAACGTATGTGCATCATCAAAATGGCTTGAAGAAGTTAAAAAATACGAAGCAGACGTACTATTTAAAAGATAAAAACAAGATACCAAAGAGTGAGTGTTCTTAAGGACGGTAAATAAGAATACGAGCATTGCGCGGTGAAAAAAGAGGAAAACTCAGTAAAATGGGTTTTCCTCTTTTATTTTTCACACATTTGCCAAATTAAGTGCCTAATGAGGGTGTCCTTGACAGACCTGTGTTTTTGTGCCATATATGAACTGAGGTATGAAACCCATAAAATGGATTTCATACCTCGAAAATCACTTAAATTATATTTTATCATTTTGGAGTTTACACAAAATCTTGGACTCACATTTTTTCATTGATGTGGAATTCCTTATTCAGATGTCTATTATTTCACTTATCTTTACACTTCTTAATTCTTTCATAGAAATGTTTGCTGCCATACCGATACCTGCAGACATACCTCCTGCCCTTGTATCTGCTATCTGTCCAAGGGGATCTTTTTCAACCCCTTTGATTATATCATTAAGCATTTTTGAGTCTGAACCGCCGTGTGAACCGGTCTTTTTTGGAATAATTATCTTCTGCACTTCACCGGACGGATAAAAGATTTCAAGTTCATTGGCAACAGAACCACCATACATACCTCCGCCGTGTAACATTTTGAATTCTGCTCTTGCTTTAGTACCGTTAAATACAATTTTTGCTCCCTCGTAAGGAGAATGAGCTGTAAGAGAATAACTTACAACAGTTCCTTTTTTGTATTTTATACTAACGCTTACAGTATCTTCAATATCTATTTCTTCTGAGAATACACACTTATCTCTTATATAGCCTTTGCTGTCTTCACAGTCAAAATAAAGTTTTTTATCCATTTCATTTGCTGTTATATCATAAAAATACTCACAAGTATCCTTTGCCGGACATCCAAAACAACGTTCGTTTTTCTTTCTTGATGTATCTCCATAAACACGTTTTGTTCCAAATGCGTTTACAACTTCAGGTTCATCGTCTAAGAACCAGTTTAATAAATCAAAATGGTGTGTTGACTTATGTATTAAAAGTGAGCCTGAATTTTTTCTTTCTCTGTGCCATCTTCTGAAATAACTTGCACCATGGTCTCTGTCCAACATCCATTCATAGTGAACAGAACAAATATCACCAAGTATACCCGACATTAAAAGTTCTTTAATTCTTTCAAAATGATTCATATATCTGCAGTTAAAAGTAGTTGTAACCTTATGACCACTATTCTTTTCCGCATTATATATTCTCATAAATTTTTCGGGTGTTGTAGTAAGAGGTTTTTCACTTATTACATTACAGCCAAACTCCAGAGCACGAACAATATATTCGTCGTGAGTGCAGTCAATACTTGTAACAAAAACCGCATCAGGTTTTATTTCATTAAGCATTTTATCAAAATCATCATAAACAGGAATATCACATCCTGTTATTCCAACTGCTGTCTCTGCTCTTTTTTTGTCTATATCATAAACTCCGCATATTTTTGCACAATCTGAGTATTTACTGCAGATTGGTTTAAGATATGCATGTATTCCTCTTGAGCCTGTGCCTACAAGCGCAAACTTTATCATTTTAAAATCTCCTTCGCTGAATCCATATCAACATACAAAATAAAGTTTTTGTGTTCTTTTAATTTTGTTGCAGGAACAAAAGGTGTAGTTTCTTTTGTGTGAATTGTTTTTTCAACAGCAGAAGCTTTTACTGCATAAGGAACGCATGAAATAATCCTTTCACAGCTCATAATCTGATGAACTGTCATTGAAACTGCCTGTTTTGGAACATCATCAAATGTTTCAAACCAACCTTCACCCATCTGCTGTTTTCTGCAGGCTTCGTCAAGGTTTACAACGATATATGATTCTTTGGTATCAAAATCTGCCGGTGGGTCATTAAATGCGATATGAGTGTTTTCACCAATTCCGATTAAACCTACATCAATAGGAGCACTTGTAATTTCTTCTGTAAGCTTTTTAATGCCTTCAACAGTACCATCTACAAAATGAGCTTTTTTAAGTGTTGGCACAAAATCAACAAATCTCTCCTGTAAATATTTTCTAAAACTTGCCTTATGTGTGATTGGAAGATCAACATATTCATCAAGGTGGAACATTTCAACCTTGCTCCAGTCAACATCTTCTTTTACAAGAGCTTTAATTGTATCAAACTGTGACGCTCCTGTAGAGAGTGCAATTCTTGCACATCCTTTTTCAGCAATACACTTTCTTAAAATTTCTGCAGTTTCTTTAGCTGCACTTTTTCCGAGTTTTTCCGGATTTTCACAAATTCTGATTTCCATTTTTTCAATTCCTTTCTTAATATAACTCTTTACCTTCAATTATTACTTTTTGTATTTTTATATCCTCATCAAAAAACACAAGGTCTGCAAAATAACCTTCGCAAATCTTTCCTCTGTCTTTTACATTCATTGCTTTAGCAGGAGTTTCGCACATCATTTTAATTACACTGCAAAGCGGTATGTTTGCCTCTTTATGCATAACTCTTACAAGGCGATCTGCGGTTGCTACGCTTCCTGCGTATGCTGTCATATCAGGCAAATATGCAATGCCGTCTTTTACTATGCAGTCAACACCGTCGTTTTTAGGGCCGAGTACCGATTTTCCTTCTCCCTGTGCCGCACCTCTCATTGAGTCTGTAATAAGACAAATCTTATCTTCACCTTTAATTTTATATATAAGTTTTAAAAGAGGTATCGGTAAATGTATACCGTCTGCAATAACCTCTGCGAAAACATCATCTTCTAAAAAAGTAGTTTCTACGGCACCAAGTTTTCTGCCAAGCCCTCTTCTTGTAACAGTATTCATCCCTGAATAAAGATGGGTTGCAATTTTACAGCCAGAGTCTATAAGAGGTTTGATTTCTTCATATATTCCGCTTGTATGTGCAAAAGCAGAAATGATGTTTTTCTCATTAAGGTATTCGCAAAGCTCTATACTGCCATTAAGTTCAGGAGCGTAGCTTATTCTTTTTACAGTACCTTCGCCCACTTCCACTACTTTAATATACTCTTCTTTAACAGGTGACTTGACATATATGGGATTTTGTGCGCCACGCTGCTCTTGTGAAAAATAAGGTCCTTCAAGGTGAGAACCTGCAATATAAGGTTTACCAGAGGCGTTCTCCTTCATAGCTTCTTTTACATTTATTACAAATTTTATTGTGTCCTCAAAAGACATAGATGCCGATGTTGGAAAAACTGTTGTTGTACCATGCATTGCGTGAGTTTTTGCAACATTTAATATATCTTCAACAGTTCCGTCAGCAAAATCAAAGCCTCCTGCACCATGGGTGTGTATGTCAATAAACCCCGGTGAAACATAAAGACCTTTTGCATCTATGGAAACATCATAATCAATTGGTTCTTCAGTAAATGCAAGAATTTTGCCGTCTTCAATATATAAATTTTTATCTGTTTCCAACTTATTTGTAATAAATATACCATTAAAAATTCTGGTAATCAATCTGACACCTCCTTCTTGACATTTTCATTATACTGTGCTATATTCAAAAAGTAAAGTGATATAATTATCTTTCTAAAAACAATATTGCACTTTTGTCTATTTTTAAAATCCCTTAAAATAGGGATTTAAATTATTAATAAGGACAATTTTGTTCATAGTAGGATAATTTTGGAGGTGTTTTCTATTAACGGATTTTTTCATCTTGATAAACTTACAATTATGCCAATTGCTACATTTTTGTATTTACCGCCCATTGTGTGGAAGGGAGATTCTGTGGGGCATATAGGTGAAAATGACTTGTTTTTCTTCGTTCTTGAAGGAGAATGTTTTTTAAGTATTGACTCTGAAAATTATATTATTAAACCGGGGCAACTTGCCTATCTTCCCAAAGGTAAAAGACGTGCATATACTCACGTTTCAAAGCGTTTTTCCATGTACGAAATGGCTTTTTCTGCAACCTGTGACGATGAAAATCTTATGCAGCTTTTAGGTCTTACCGAAGAAAATTTTGTTGTAAATATTGCAGACACAGAAAAATTAAGCACTTTGTTTGAAAGTTCTCACAGAAAAGAGCTTTATAAAAATCCTTTATATGATATCGGATGGTGCGCAAATATAATCAATATTATCCGTATGTATGCTAATGAAAGACAAAAACAAAACAGTCAGGAAAGCAGGTTTTTCAAAACTGTTCTTGACTATATGTCCGCAAACCTTAGCAAAACCATAAAAACAGAACAATTAGCAGAACTTGTGCATCTGCAACCAACATATTTTATAAAAAGATTTAAGAAAAATTATGGTATACCGCCTATAGCTTACTTTAACAGAATGAAAATGTATAAAGCTATGGGTATGCTTTCCGGCACAGATATGCCAATTGAGCAAATTGGAAAAAAAGTAGGGATAACAGATACATCTTATTTTGCGCGTGCGTTTAAAAAGTACTGCAACATAACCCCAAGTCAGTATCGCATAGAATTTAAGAAAGAAAACTTTCCTGATTATTAATGTCCTGTGTCTTATGAACAGCAAAAGATATTTTTAAATTGGTCTTCCTATTTTAATCAACCCATTTTTTCCAGTATAGCATAAAAAATGATGGCAGACACTTTTTTGTATCTACCATCATTATATCACTTAACCCAAAAGTCACCTTGTTTTTTAATATCTTACCACCATATATACAATAAATATTGCAAAAATCAGGCATATAATACCTGTAAAAGACGTCTTTAAATTAGACGGCTTATAATCTATATTACATTCCGTTTTTGAAATAAAATTGGAAATGATATCATCAGCTTCACTAAGGATATCCTTTGGTGCTTTTTTCCTTTGTTGTTTTGGCCATATTTTAAAGCCTTTACTGTTATTGGATTTTTGCGACATCCTACCCCGCCCTTCTCTTTTTTTATATCATTTCCTTTTTTGGAATTTTTATACATTTAATGATATTTTTGCCGCAATTACCGTCATATCGTCTTTTAATCCATCTTTTTTCTCAATTGCTTTGTTAAGTATCGAATCTGCTACCTTTTTAACGTCATCAAAATCAAGTTTTTTTATTTCATCTTCTATCCAGTTTTCATCGGATATACTGTAAACTCCATCACTTACCATTATGATACATGCTTCATCCTTTATTTTTCTTACACTTACCGATGAATCAATTTTTTCAAAAACCCCTACAGGATGCGATGCGCAGTATATTTTTTCTGCTTTTATTCCAGTTTTCAAAAAACTTGCCGAAGCACCCGTTTTACTGAATTTAAGCGTACCATCATTTAAGTCTATATGGCATATATCAAGCGTCGTAAAATTTTCGCCATTTCTGTTTAGCATATGGGAATTTATAAGGTTAACACTCGTTTCAAGATTGAATCCTGCACCATAAAAACATTTTAATAAGTTGATCGCGCATTTGCTTTCCTTCTGGGCGTTTACCCCTGTCCCCATTCCATCGCTTATTGCAAGAATGTGCCCTTTTTTTGATGAAACAGAAAGATAACCGTCGCCGCATATTTCATCTTTGCTTTTCTGACTTATATGTGCTTTTATACTGAATTTATCCTCAGGTAAAATCTTGTACACATTCAACGCACTTTTTACTATTTTAATATCTTCATCCATCACACTTTTTATTGCATCTTCTATTAAATAAGTTTCTAAAGATTCCTTTGTAGATATTGTTATTTCAAACTTATCATTTGATTTTGAAATAACCCAAACATAGTTGTATTTAATTTTTCTTTTATCGAGTTCAGTTTTTATTATATCTTCAAACTTTGTATCAACAAAGATATTTATATCATCAGAAATTTCGTCAAGTATATCGTTTATTGCTACTATTTGATTTGCTGCGTTTTTTCTGCTTTCAACAAGACGCAAATTCCACATACTGTTTATGTTAATTCTTTCTGTTACAAACCCAAACGCAAGTGCAAACGCATCAGTTTTTATGCATTTATTTTTGAAACTTCCGGGCATATTTTGCGACGTTATAGCGCCTTTTTCCTGCGATATTTCAAGCATATTATACATTTGTGAATATGTATTTTTGTAATCCTTCTGCCAGCAAATATGTCTTTGAGCACAATCTGTGCAAACTTTGTATGCAACATCATTGAACATATTTATAAGTTCGTCTTTTGTATATACTTTATTTTTATCACTTTCAACACATACTTTTGAAAGTTCATTAAACGAATTTTTTGCTTTTTTAATTCTTTTTCTTATTATTTCTCCCGATACATCAGACTGACGTTTGAGATTTGTTTCATAATCCATTACTTTTTTACTGTATGAAGTTATATATGTTATAACATTTTCCGGAATAAAAAGAAAAATCAAAGATGCAGTAAAGATATCAAAAACATTTATTAAAATTTCGGTTGATGAGTTTAAAAATACAGTTGATATGCTGTTTGCTAAAATAAAACCAAGGCATACGCCAAGCCTTCCGTAATTTTTAAAAACCGATGCAACAAGACCGCATAATGAATACGATCCCACCACAGAAACCATACTGTAATTGTTTATTCCGTTTATTACTCCTACAATGGCACCTATCATAGCACCTGCACCATGAGAAGATTTATAACACATTATCATAACAAGTGTTATAGACAAAACACTTGTTATATTTATTCCAAAAAAACTTGGAACTGACGACAAACACAATATACTAATTGCATAAATTGCCGTTACGCTTACAAATTCTTCTGATGTAATTATGGTTCTGTTACTTTGTTTTTTTACAAAATCAATTCCGCTTTCAAACACAAAAACAGCAACAAATGCAATAAAACTTTCGCATATTCCAAGTACAACATCATAAAGTAAAAATCCATTAAATGCCGCACTTACAGTGTTTGTTAAAAACAAAAAACATCCTACTATTCCTGCTTTAATATATGTAGTTTTAATATCTATAAAAGCATTTGCCGCTGTATATAAAAGAAGAGGAAATAAATACTTTATTCCTCCTCCGAATCCAACAGAAAAAAGTGTTCCGACTACCACCGATGCAAAATGTACATTCCACTTTGTTTTGTTAAATACGGCTGCATAATATGATAATCCAAACGGCACAAAAGATGAAAATATTTTTGCATTTGCAAATATAAATCCAAAAATAAAATCAACTAAAGTTCCTTTTACAAATTCTGTTTCAATATTAAGTTTTTTAATTCGTGCTTTTATATATGGCATTGACATTTTTATCGCCCCTTATCACTTGTGTTATTTAATTATAACGTGAAGGGGCGTAAAATCTTGTCAAATTTTATTATACTATATAAAAAAGTTATCTATTTATTTTTACAAATTTTGATATTTTATTTACCGCAACATTTAAGAACTGTTTTATAAAGTTCAAGTTCATAATCGTATGACCACGGATTTTCTTTTTCACCAAGCACCATCTTAGCAAAAGAAGTCAGCATAGCAGTATAACGATCAAACTGCTCTGTTGTAATTACATCAGAATTTGCATTCCAGTCATCATCTCCAATAACTTCTTTGTAACTTGTTGTAAGAAGTGGGTATTTTATTGTTGTTTCAAGCGGTTTTACTTCTATCATACCTTTTGTACCTGTTACTACAAGTTGACGTCTTAAAAATCCACCACGTTCAACAGATGTAGTTTTTGCAAATGATACACCTTTGTCATATTCAAAAACTGCCATTGAATAATCTTCAGATGTAGTTCCGTTTAGTTTTGTGCATTTGTTAAATGGTATAATATTTTTTGGCATTCCTTGAATCTGCAAAATAAGATCAACAAGATGACATCCTAAAAAGAACATAATACCACCTTCAAAACAAGAAAGCCAATTTCTTATTTCATCAGAATGTTTACAACTCATTTGTGCTTCAACACTAATGATATCTCCAAGTTCTCCGTTTTTTATTCTTTCAAGAAGTTTTGATATGTACGGATTATATCTGTACATATAACCTGTATGGAATACAGTTTTATTCTTTTTAACTGTTTCAATAAGTTTTTCAAAATCTTTTAAGTTTTGAGAACCTGGTTTTTCCATATGCATATGTTTTTTATGTTCTGCAGCCATAAGAGCATATTTTGTAAGATATATTTCTTCTGTTTCAACAGTTACTGCTTCAATTTCAGGGTCATTTAAAATTTCTTCAACTGTCATTTCTCTGCACCCTTCAAATACATGCATTTTATTAGGAAATTTTTCTCTTTCATTCTCAGGAAGCGCATATCCTACTACTTCAAATAAATCCGAATTATTTATGAATTTAAAAATTTCATCTCCATGAGAATTCTGGCTCATACCAATTTGAGCAATTTTTATTTTTTTCATTTTACTTCTCTCCAATCAAATTGTGATACAACAGGAAAATCTTTCCCTTCAACAAGTCTTAAATACACATCTGTACAATCATATGGACTAAATGTTTCGTCTATCATACCTAATAAATCAATTCTTTTATATGCACATAGTTTTTCCATGGCTTTCAAATCATCAAGTTGAGTAAAAAGTCCGGGAGATGATTCGAAATTTGGTCTTGCCATAGCATGTGCTCCTATAAGTTCAACACCAACGCCATGCACTTTTCTGTAATAATCTATTGTAAAGTTTTTATCACGCGTACATCCTAAAAGAGCAACTCTACCAAATCTTGCCATACAGTCGAGAGCCTGATTAAGACCAACGCCAAGACCTGTTACTTCTATTGCAACTTTTACTCCGCCATCAGTTATTTCTTTCACTTTTTGTGCAAAATCTTCATCTAAAGGATTAAGTGCATAATCAGCACCAAATTGAAGTGCTTTTTCTCTTCTTTCGGCAATCGGGTCAACTGCAATTACAGGAGCAGCACCTGATGCTTTTGCAAGATGAACCCCAAAAAGTCCAAGTATTCCAAGTCCCATTACAAGAAGTGATTCGCCAACTTCAAGACGTGTTTTCCTTATTGCAGCAAGAGGGAATGTTGCAATATTAAAAAGTGCCGCTTCACGAAATGAAACATTGTCGCTTAATTTAACAACTTTTCTTTCATCAATTACGTTTATTTTTTTATGATTAGACCACATAAGTGCAACTCTGTCGCCTTTCTTTAAGCCTGTTACGTTTTTGCCAACCTCTAAAACTGTTCCGCTCGAAGAATAACCTGATGCTCTTGGAAATTTTGCTTCTTGTCCTTCTATAGAATTTGGATTTATATTCTGATTTCCGGATACAAGCGCTTTTTCAGTACCGCAACTTATTGAAGAAAATTCAAGTTCAACCTTAACTTCGTTATCACCTACGTTAGGTACTTCTTTTTCTAATAATTCTGCTTTGTTAAAATCAGTAAATACTATTTGTTTTGTAGTCATAAAATTCGTCCTCCTACTTAAATCTATAAGTTTATTATAATTCATTGACAATAAGAAATAAATACAATATAATATAAAAAAGAGGTAAAATTCTATACTAAATACGGTGAATAATATGAAAAAGATTTTTTGGTCCAATCATTTTCTTTTTAACGAATATACCCATACAAAATACCGATATACCAATAACACAAAAGGCTCTCCTTTACATTATTTGGCATATATGTTAAAAGGAAATGCAAAAATTACAACATCTGACAAAACACTTATAATAAATGAAGGCGATGTTTTTTATATTCCTAAAGATTTGTCTTATCAATCTTTCTGGTATGGAGATGATAATGATGTGATAAAATTTTTATCTTTTGGATTTTTGGATTTAAATATAAAAGAAGCCTCAAAATATGAACTTCAGATTATAGACTGTGATGAAGATTTAAAAGAAAGAGTTAAAAATATTCCTACTTTTAAAGATAATGCAGATTGTAAATCTTTAAGCATTTTTTACGATGTTATGTCTGATATTATACCATTTCTTACAAGAAATACAAAAAACAGTGAAGGTATACTTCTTGATAAAATAAAACATGCAATATACAGTAATCCGCATATGTCCTTTTTTGATATCGCTTCTTTATGCAAAATAAGTGAACCTTATTTGTATAAAATATTTAAAACATCAAATATGACACCAAACGAGTACAGGCAAATAAGACTTTGCGAAATCAGTATTGAACTTTTGTGTACAACAGATAAAAAAATCGAAGAAATATGTAATATCCTCCACTTTTCTTCAGCTTCATATTTTAGAAAAATTCTTAAAAAATATACCGGATGTACACCGAGCGAAATACGAAAAAGAGGATCTATTTAACAAAAAAGCCAACTATAAATAAGTGCGTGTTAGGTGTTTTTTAAAAAGGGCTTACCGTTATGATGAAGGCCTTACGGGCGACCGCAGAGAGTCGCTCCTACAATATCAACAAAAATACCCAAGTAATTTTAAAATTACTTGGGTTGTTTTTTATCCTTAATACTATCCAACTTAAGCCTGTTTTTATTTTGTTATCATTTTTATAAGTTCTTCTTTACTTGTTACTCCAAGCGACTGGTCAACAAGTTTTTTATCTTTTACAAGGCAAAGAAGCGGAATAGATGAAATATTAAAAAGCTCGGCAAGTTCGCCCTCTTCATCCACGTTTACTTTTCCCACAATGATATCAGGAAATTCATTCGATATCTCTTCTACAACAGGTGCCATCATTTTACACGGACCGCACCAATCGGCATAAAAGTCTATAAGTATTTTTTTATCAGTTTCAACTACATCGTTAAAATTATGTTTTCCTATAACTATTACAGCCATTTTTATCCCTCCGTTTATTTTTCTTTATAGTATAAAAGACAATGACAATATCCTTCAAAATCAGGGTCTGCAATCTGGTCTCTGAACTCTTTGCAGATACACTTATTATCCTCTGTTTTTTGAATTCGACAAGGGCAATACCCTCCCTTTGCTTTTAGTCCTGCTTTTATATTTGCTACTATTTCTTTATCTTCGTTAAGTCGAATTTTTGGCTTTTTATTCATTGTAAATTCTCCTACAAATCTTAAATTACTTTTTCTCAACTTCAAGTGCAACTACTTTTTTTTCATTGTTAAAAATGAATTTTATATTGTAGTTTTTGTAGTATTTATACACTGCATAAGGTGGATTTTCACTATCTCGAACATTTAGTTTATTTTCTAATTTCGTTTCAAGATACGAAATATCCTTTCCAATAAGTTTATCATCCATATATGAAAAAGATGCATTATTAGTATATACTTTTTTTACTTTTTTATTGTTTTTATCCTCTTCTGTATCTTTTTCAGAATAGTCAAAATACACTTTACATGGACAATCATTAAAAGTTACTAATGTATAATCGTAGGCTTTTTCTTCTTTGTAGCCATTTGAATAAACTTTTTTCAAATCTTCAATGGTAAGTTGAAAAAAATCTTCAACATTGTATATATTTGAGCGAAGTTTTAAAAGTATATATTCATTTCTGCTACCCATATATTTTAAATTGGTGTTTATTATATTCTTTACATCTTTTCTGTCTTCAACACCTCTTACTCCATCAGTAAGTACAGAAAAAAGAATACATGCCTTTCCATCAACTTCATATATTTCGGCATTTTTTACATTATTGTAATGCGCTTTTAAATTTGATTTTTTATACGGTTTTCCTTCGCCTTTAAGTTCTTTGTCTGTATAAAGTTTTCCTGAAAACTTCGGTGTAACTTCATTTTCTGTTTCAGTTATTGTATACACATTATTTGATAATTTTACATCAAATCCGTAATTTTTAAGTTCATCTATCTCCACATAAAACTTATTATCAATCATGTGTGATTTTATAGGATAATAGTTTATTGCAGTTATAACGTTTGTAAGTGTTGTAGTTTTTATATCTTCCTTTTTCACACCACAATTAGCAAACGAAATAGAAATTACAATCAGCAAAACAATTGCAGTAAGTTTTTTACTCATTTATTTTCACCTGTATTCTGTTTAGTTCTTCCTCAAGTTCATCAAACATTTCATTTACATCTTTATAAAGTAAATTCATAAGCGATTCGCCAAGGTCTATTTTCCATTCACCGTTTACATTTATAACTTTTATATCCACTACTCTTTCGTAATTTGAATATTTTTTATCTTTCATAAGATTGTTAAAATCATCAGTAATAAGTTTACCCGGATCATTGTTTTTTCCATCTCCAAGCACAGATAAAGAATCTACTGTATGTCTTAACACAATCGGAACAAAATCCGACATAATTTGCTTTATATTTATTGATTTTACATTTACATGAACCATTGAAGTCTGAGCATCAACACTGTCAACAGATACAATTTTATACTCAATATTTTTAAGAATCGTTTTTATAATTTCGCCTTCCGCACCAAGTTTTTTAAGGCTGTCTTTATCTATTCCTATATCCTCATTTAAAAGATGTTTCTTTGCTTTGTCAAAGTCGAGTTTCTTAACATTTTTAAACATTTCCTCAACTGCTTTTGACGGTGTTTTAGCACCTGAACATCCGCTAAATAAAAGCACCGGTATAATTAAAAGTGCTATTAGTTTTAAAATTTTTTTCATCTTACTTACGCCTTTCTCATCGGTTAGATTAAGCGCCAGATTTATTTTATAATCTGACACATAAATACATTTGCTATATTAAAAAATATAAGAACAGAACAAGTATCAAGTATAGTTGTAATAATCGGTGCCGCCATAATTGCAGGGTCAAGTTTGCATTTTTTTGCAACAATAGGAAGAATACATCCTATAACTTTTGCAAGTACGACAACAAGTACAAGTGTAATTCCAAGAACAAGTGCAAGTATATATGCATTTATATCCTGAGATTTGTTATACATAATGATAATTCTTATTGCATTAACAACTGAAAGCAAAAAACCTACTACAAGAGCAATTCTAAATTCTTTAAAAATTGCTTTTAGTAAATCTTTTGATTTAATCTCATCAAGAGCAAGACCACGAATTACCATTGTAGAAGATTGCGAACCGCAGTTTCCGCCTGTACCCATAAGCATTGGTATAAATGATACCAAAATAGGAACAGTCTTAAATGCAGTTTCATATTCCTGAATAATCATTCCGGTTACTGTTGCTGAAAGCATAAGGAATAAAAGCCATAAAATTCTGTTTTTTGAATGTGTCCAGACACTTGTTTTAAAGTATGATTCAGTTGTTGGATTGATAGCCGCCATTTTTGAAAAGTCTTCTGTACTTTCTTCAATAATGACTTCCATAGCATCGTCAAATGTAACAATACCTACAAGTCTGTCTTCATTATCAACAACAGGTATTGCCATAAAATCGTACTTATCAAATTTTATTGCTATTGCTTCTTTATCTTCGAGTGTATTTGCAAAAATAACATTAGTTTCCATAATATCTGATATTTTTGCACTGCTGTCTGCCAAAAGAAGCGTTCTTACAGTAACTAACCCTTCAAGTTTCCTGTTTTTATCAACAACATAGCAGGTATAAATAGTTTCTTTATCATACCCTGTTTTTCTTATTCTTTCAAACGCGTCGGCAACTGTCATATCTTTTTTCAAATCGACAAACTCAATTGTCATAACACTTCCGACACTATCTTTTGGATAGTTTAATATTTCGTTTATTGCCTTTCTTGCATCAGGCTGAGAGTTTTTTAGTATTCTTTTTACCACGTTTGCAGGCATCTCTTCAATAATGTCAACTGTATCATCGACAAAAAGTTCATCAAGGACTTCTTTAAGTTCTCTGTCAGTAAAAGATTTTATAAGATGCTCTTGTGTATCGGAATCCATATCGACAAAAACTTCCGATGCAAATTCTTTTGGAAGTATTCTGAAAATATATGCAAGATGTGCCATTTCAATCTGGCTTAAAATACTTGCCACATCCGTTGGATTTAACTGCGATAAAATTTCTTTAATTTTTGTAAACTGTCTTTTTGAAAGAAGAAGTTCTACTTCTTGAAGTAGTTCTTCTTCATTTAAAATATTTTCTTCCATGTCTTATCCTCCAATTCGCTGTTATATTATGATAAGACATTAAGCCTAAAAATTATACATTAAAACGGCCGCACATTATGCAGCTTAAATGAATGCATAAATTAGGAGGTTTAATGTCATTGCCGGTACTGTCTGCGACCATTTTATTCACCCTTTCTTCTTTAAAAAAAGCCTACCGCTTTTGGTAGGCTTAATAAGCAATAAACTTACTTTTTTAACCGTTACAAGCTTTAGTATCACAGGGCATGAAATTGCATTAGATTATACCTTGATTCGATATGACCTGCTAACCTTCTCATAGTGTCTCCACTATTTTGCGGCAGCAACCCGTATCCCTGTGGTAACCTTACCTACCGATTAAGTTTATTCTATCACATTTTGCAAGGCGTGTCAATTAAAAAAGTTACGACAAATTAAAATACTTAAAAACAATGCAAAAGCATCCGATAAAAGCGCGCATTTTAGAGTATGTCGTGTGTTTTTTATACCTATTGCACCAAAGTAAACTGTAAGAGCATAAAATGTAGTTTCACTTGAGCCCATAATTACACTTGCACATCTTCCGATAAATGAATCTGTCCCATATGTTTTAAATAAATCTGTTGCCATTGCAAGCGAGCCGCTTCCTGAAATTGGTCTCACTAAAGAAAACGGAAGCAGTTCAGATGGAAATTTTATAAAATTGGCAACCGGACTTATAGCTTTTATTAAAATATCAAGAGCACCACTTGCTTTAAACATATTTACTGCAATAAAAATACCAATCATTGGTCCTATAATATTTGCAATTGTTGCAATTCCATCTTTTGTGCCTTCCAAAAATGCTGAGTATATGTTTACTTTTTTGTATAATCCGTATGAAATTATTAAAAATATCATACTTGGCACAGCAAAAGAAGATACACTCATATTCTTCCCCTTTTTTCATAATATTTTGAAATGCATATTGCAAAAATTGCTGTAAATATTGACACAATCCAGATTGGCACAATTATTTCGCCGGGATTTATTGAGCCAAGCGATGAACGAATTGCTATAAGAGTTGATGGTATAAGCTGAATTGATGCAGTATTTAACACAACAAAAGTGCACATTTCGCCTGTGGCATCTTTGCCGTTTGACATCTTTTTAAGTTCCTCCATCGCTTTAAGACCGAGCGGTGTTGCGGCGTTTGCAAGTCCTAAAAAATTTGCTACCATATTAAGCGAAATCAGTTTTAATGCTTTTGAATCCTTTTTTAGTTTTGGAAAAATTATTCTTGTAACAGGGCTTATAAGTTTTACAAAAATATTTGTAAGTCCGCTTTTTGATGCAATTTGCATCATTCCGCACCACATAATCATTGAGCCTGCAAATGAAAAAAGTGAATTTATTGCATCATTTGCACCATTAAAAAGTGCATTGACAGTTAAATCCATTGTATTTGTAAAACAAGATGTAACAAGTGAAATTATTATTAAAAATCCCCAGATATAGTTAATTTGTATCACCCTCTTATACTTTGATTTTATGATGAAAAACTGTAAAATTATTACATTTTAATTAAACTTTGGAATATTCTATTTACAAATGTCTAAAAATAATATAAAATGTCAAAAGTAATCAATAAATTAAGGCGGTGTTATAAATGCTCAAATCAACCGGTATTGTCAGAAAAATTGACGAACTCGGTCGTGTTACACTTCCGAGCGAACTTAGAAAAACTCTTGATATTGACGTAAAAGACGGTCTTGAAATTTTTATTGAAGGAAATACTATTGTTCTTAAAAAATATGAACCTTCATGCATCTTTTGCGGTAATGCAAGAAACGTTATTAACTACAAAGAAAAAAACATATGTTTAGAATGTCTTGATGAACTAAAACTTACAAAATAATTTTAAGCCGATTGCTTTTTAAGTAATCGGCTGATATTTTTTTAAAGTATGCATAAAATACTTGAAAACTTAAACATAAAATGGTATAATTGTGTAAATATGTTGATTATTTTTCCAAAAACTGAAAGGAATGATAAATATGGAAAAATTCTATATAACCACGGCTATTGCCTACACTTCAAGAAAACCTCACATCGGAAATACTTATGAAATAATTTTAACTGACGCTATCGCACGTTTTAAACGTCAGATTGGTAACGATGTTTTCTTTTTAACAGGTACTGACGAACATGGTCAAAAAATTGAAGAAATTGCAAAAGAAATCGGTGTTTCTCCAAAACAGTATGTAGATGGTGTTGCCGGCGAAATTAAAACTATCTGGGATTTAATGAATACAAGTTATGATAAATTTATCCGTACAACAGATGACTATCACGAAAAAGTTGTTCAGAAAATCTTTAAAAAATTATATGATCAGGGCGATATTTACAAAAGTGAATATGAAGGTCACTACTGTGTGCCTTGCGAAACTTTCTTTACTGAAACTCAACTTGTAGACGGAAAATGTCCTGACTGCGGAAGAGAAGTTAAAAAAGCAAAAGAAGAAGCATATTTCTTTAAAGTAAGTAAATATCAGGATCAACTTATGAAACACATTGAAGAAAACCCTGAATTTATTATGCCCGAATCAAGAAAAAAAGAAATGGTAAATAACTTTATTAAACCGGGACTACAAGACCTTTGCGTTTCTCGTTCTTCATTTAAATGGGGTGTTCCTGTAAGTTTCGATGATAAACACGTTATTTACGTTTGGATTGATGCACTTTCTAACTACATTACTGCACTTGGCTACGATGTAGACAAAAGTGGAGATTTATACAAAAAATACTGGCCTGCTAATGTCCATATTATCGGAAAAGATATTCTTCGTTTCCATACAATTTACTGGCCTATTATACTTATGGCGCTTGGCGAACCCCTACCTAAACAGGTATTTGGTCATCCTTGGCTACTTAACGGCGACAGTAAAATGAGCAAATCATTAGGAAATGTTATTTATGCCGATGATTTAGTACGTCATTTTGGTGTTGATGCTGTAAGATACTATGTTCTTCGTGAAATGCCTTATGCACAGGACGGAACTATTACTTACGAAACAATTATATCACGTTTCAATGCTGACCTTGCAAACACGCTTGGTAATCTTGTTAACAGAACAGTTGCTATGAGCAAAAAGTATTTTGATGGTAAAATCGAAAATACATCTGTTTGTGATGAACTTGATAACGATTTAATTAAAACTGCTCTTGAAACAAAAGACAATGTCATTTCCAAAATGAATGAATTTAAAGTTGCAGATTCACTTGAAATTATTATAAATCTTGCAAGAAGATTAAATAAGTACATCGACGAAACAATGCCTTGGGCACTAGCAAAAGAAGAAACAAGTCTTCCAAGACTTAAAACAGTTTTATATAACCTTATTGAAGGCATAAGATATCTTGGTGTATTACTAAAACCTTTTATGCCTGAAACTGCAGATGAAATTCTAAAACAAATCGGTGCTAAATACACAGATATCGCATCACTTAATGAATTTGGCAAAACAGAATCAAATACTTTTGTTGGGGAAGCAAAACCACTTTTCCAGCGTATAGACGAAGCAAAAAAACTTGAAGAAATTACCAAAGAAGTGGAAGAAGCAAAGAAAAAAGCACAAAAAGAAGTTAAAAAGGAAGAAGAAAAAGTTAGCGAAATTTCTATTGACGATTTTGCTAAAGTTGAACTTAAAGTCGGCGAAGTTATTGAATCAAAACCTGTTGAAGGTGCAGATAAACTTTTAGTTTCAAAAATCAAAATCGGAGACGAGGTAAGACAAATCGTTTCAGGAATTGCAAAATACTACAATCCTTCTGATTTAATAGGTAAGAAAGTTGTTGTTGTAACAAATCTTAAACCTGTAAAACTTCGCGGTGTACTTTCTGAAGGTATGATACTTGCAGCAAGTGATGGAAAAGATTTATCTCTTATTACACCTGATAAAGATTTTGAAAGCGGAAGCGAAGTGAGATAATGTTTTTTGATTCTCATGCTCACTATGATGACGAGCGTTTTAACGAAGACAGAGAAGAAGTTTTAAAACTTTTAAAAGAAAATAACATTACAAGAGTAGTTAATATCGGCGCCGATATTCCAACTTCAAAAAATGCAATAAATCTTGCAAACAAATACGATTTTATATATGCTTCTGTTGGTGTTCATCCGCACGAAGCAGAAAGTATGACTGACGACGATATTTTGCTTATAAAAGAAATGTCAAAAGAAGAAAAAGTTGTTGCAATAGGCGAAATCGGACTTGATTATTACTACGACAATTCTCCAAGAGATGTACAAAAATATTGGTTTGAAGCACAACTTGACCTTGCAAAAGAAATAAATATGCCGGTTGTAATCCATATGCGTGATGCAACCGAAGATACAATAAGCATTTTAAAGAATATAAATCACAAAGACTGTGTAATTCACTGTTTTTCAGGAAGCAGGGAAACAGCGAAAATTATGCTTGATTTAGGATATTATATTTCATTTGCAGGGCCTGTTACCTTCAAGAATGCAAAAGGCATTTTAGATGTTGTATCTTTTGTTCCGGATGACAGGTTTTTTATTGAAACAGACTGTCCGTATCTTACTCCTGAGCCAAATCGTGGCAAAAGGAATAACTCAATATATATGATTGATACAGCAAAAAAAATTGCCGAAATAAGAAATACCACGCTTGAACATATTGCGAAAATAACATTTGACAACGCATCAAGCTTTTACAGAATATAACAAAAAGAGAATGGTTACTTACCATTCTCTTTTTTGTATTCATTGATATTTTTATATTGTATCATTTCATAATCGTTAAGCAGTTTTTTTCCTTCTTCCGATAACTGCGAAGTGAATTTTCCATCTTCAAAGTAATATGTAGGAGCAATTACATTTATTTTCTTAGAAACATCATTTAAAAACTGATAGAACTTTGGAACAGATGCTCCCATATAATCTACAAGTTTTGCTGACAAGAAGTTTGCTGATATAAGAGGTTGCTCGCCATTTTTTAATTCCATTCCATTTTCTTTCATATGCTTTTTAGCTGCATCATTTGCACAAATTAAATAAGGTACTTTATACTTTTTAATAAGCGACTCTTCAGTTGAGCATGACACATCATAACCTAAATATTCGTTATATATCTGATTGTCAAAATAAGGAAGATGGTCTCCAAAAAATACAAAATATGTCGGTCTGTCAACTGAATTTATGTATTCCATTATATCGCCGATAAACTCATCTGAATCTTGCATTCCTTCAACGTAGTTATTAACGGAATTATAAAATTCATTACTCATTCCATCAGGACGAACATATCTTTTATCTTCATAAGTTTTGTTTGGGTCATAAGGACCGTGGTTTTGTATTGTTACAGTAAACGAAAAATATGGATTTTTGCTGTTCTCAATATGATTTTTGTAATTGTCTATTATCAGTTTGGATGTAACACTATCTGCTGTATAATAGTTAACTTGCTCTACCGGTTTTTTAATGTCTTCAATTGATATAAAATCATCAAATCCTAATTTTGCATATGCACTTTCTCTGTTATAAAACCATTTGTTCCCAGGATGAATTGCAAGTGTATCATAACCTTGAGATTTTAAAACCTGCGGAAGTGAGTAAACACTTTTTTTGATAAATGTGTCATAAGCGTTTGGCAGACTGCCATCAATAAGAGACAAATTTGTACCGGTTAAAAATTCAAACTCAGTAGCAACTGTTCCGCCCCCAAATCCCGCAACAATCATATCGCCCCACATAGCTTCTTCTTTAAGTTTTTTAAAGTTGTCAAATGGCTCCATTCCAGGATAAAATTCTATTTTTTCGCACTGTTCAATATCGAAAAATGATTCGCTCATTACAGCAATAATATCAGGCTTATAATCAGAGGAAACATCTTCATATTTACTCATAATATTCTTTTGTTTTTCCTCTGTATAACCTTCGGGTTTTTTATACTCTATTCTTTTGATTCCTGTTAGAAACGAATATATAAACCCTTTATGCGACATTATTTCAACTTCATTAAAATCTCCTGCCAATATAGGAATAGAGTCATAAAATTGTTTGTTTAGATATATCCCCAAAAACGAAGTTACCATAAGAACTATTGAAAGTGTAAATGCAATAAATCTTTTTAGATACTCACCTTTTTTATTTTTAACGATAAGTATAGTCATTACCAAAGCGACAATACCTATTAACGCAACAAGAAGCATTTTAAAACTCAAACTAAAGGAATAATTCTGTGTTATATTAAGTGCTTCTTGCACTAAAATTATGTCGGTAAACTTAAATGTTTCTGAGCGCAAAACTACTTTGTAATGATTTACGAATAATGCGATTGTCAAAATCAAATCTGTTATTAAAAATGATATCCACACTCTGTTGAAAATTGCATATAAGAAAAGCATCACAAGGAAATACGGAATAAAATTCAAAACAAGTAAAATTGGTGATCTTATAATTGGTGACAAATAACCAAGAATATTTATACCGTTTTGTGCAATCATCTGCATAACAATACATACAAGTGATAAGATTGCTATAACCCCTACAGACTTTTTAAAATCACTTTCAAACTTCTTTTTATTTGAAAATTCTTGTATAGAAGTAATTGATTTTTTAATGAATTCTCTAAATTTTTGCCATATATTTTTAAAACAGATTTTGGCCATTTTATCCACTCCAAAAAAATGATATAGACATTTTACCACTTTTGTATTTATTTGTCAAAATAAAAATGAACCCAGTAAGAAATTTCTTGCCAGTTTTTTATATATAGCGCAATAATAAAATTGACAAATGGCGGTGTTTATGGTAAAATATTTTGTATTAGTAATTGTGCCGTCTTTATATTAAAAAACGTATACAGACGGCTTTTTGACGGAGGTGCACTATGGAAATAACAAAAGAATTAGTTGAATATGTTGCAACACTTTCTAAAATTAAAGTTGATGATGCTTTCAGTGAAAAAATGCAAAAAGAACTTGGCGCAGTTATCAACTACATGGAAATTTTAAATCAGGTAGATACAAAAGATGTTGAGCCTTTATCACACGTTTTTTCTATTAACAATGTACTTAGAGAAGACGAAGTTATGCCTTCACACAATCGCGCAGAACTTATTAAAAACGCTCCACAGCACGGCGAAACAACATTCATTGTGCCAAAGGCTGTAGAATAAAAGGAGAACAAAAATGGATATTGCAAAAATGACTGCCTTAGAACTCGGAAAGGCTATAAAAAATAAAGAAATCAGCGTTAAAGATGCAGTTTTATCTGTTTTTGACGCAATAGAAAAGAAAGATAAAGATATAAATGCTTACGTTTCTTTATGCAAAGAAGAAGCAATAAAAAAAGCAGATGAAATTCAGAAAAAAATCGATGATGGCTCTTTGTCATCCCCTATTGCTGGTGTTCCTGTTTCTATAAAAGATAACATCTGCACAAAAGGAATTAAAACAACTTGTTCATCAAAAATTCTTGGAGATTTTAAACCTCCTTACAATGCAACTGTTATTGAAAAACTTGAAAATGCAGGTGCAATTGTTATCGGCAAACTTAATATGGACGAATTTGCTATGGGATCAACAAGTGAAACATCTTACTACGGTCCTACAAAAAATCCATGGGATTTAAATAAAGTTCCTGGCGGCTCATCAGGCGGTGCAGCAGCGGCTGTCGCAGCAGATGAAGCTATCTTCTCACTTGGCTCCGACACAGGCGGAAGTATTCGTCAGCCTGCTTCATACTGCGGTGTTACAGGATTTAAACCTACTTACGGCACAGTATCAAGATATGGTCTTATTGCATATGCGTCTTCGCTTGACCAGATTGGTCCTATTGCAAAAGATGTTAAAGACTGTGCTGCAATTATGGATATAATTTCAGGAAAAGATAAATTTGACGGAACATCACTTGATAATGATTTCAACTCGCTTTTAGATTCATTAAACGGCGATGTTAAAGGAATGAAAATCGGTCTTCCTAAAGAATGTTTTGAAACTGAAGGACTTGATGCATCTGTTAAAGAAAGTGTTTTAAACGTTGCCGATAAACTTAAAGAACTTGGTGCAACTGTTGAAGAAATTTCACTTCCGTTTATTGACTATGTTATTCCTGCATACTACATTATTGCATCTGCAGAAGCAAGTTCAAACCTTTCAAGATTTGACGGCGTTAAATATGGTTTCCGAGCAGAAAACATTGAAGGAATAAACGACCTTTACTGCGCTACAAGAAGCGAAGGTTTTGGAAGCGAAGTAAAAAAACGTATTCTTCTTGGTACATTTGTTTTATCATCAGGATATTACGATGCTTATTATCAAAAAGCACTTAAAGTAAAAGCTATAATTAAAAAACACTTCGACGAAGTTTTTGAAAAATACGATTTAATCATATGCCCTACTGCACCTACAACTGCACCTGAGATTGGAAAATCTCTTTCTGATCCTTTAAAAATGTATCTTTCAGATATATTTACCGTTTCAGTTAACATTGCAGGTCTTCCTGGACTTAATGTTCCTTGCGGATTTGACAAAAACAATATGCCAATCGGTGCGCAGATTATAGGTCAAAGACTTTCCGAAAAGAAAGTTTTAAATGCCGGCTACGCTTATCAGCAAAATACAGACTATCACAAAATGAAAGCAGAGGTGAAATAATATGAGTTGGGAAATTATTATGGGAATTGAAGTTCACGTTGAACTTTCTACAAAAACAAAAGCGTTTTGCTCTTGTACAACACAGTTTGGCGGAGATGCTAACACACATTGTTGCCCTATATGCACAGGTATGCCGGGAACGCTTCCTGTACTTAACAAAAAAGTGCTCGAATATGCAATTAAATCAGGTCTTGCACTAAACTGTTCAATTACACAATACAACAAATTTGACAGAAAAAACTATTTTTATCCCGATCTTCCTAAAGCATATCAGATTTCACAGTTATATTTGCCTTTTGCACAAAATGGCAGCATAGATATCACAACAAAAAATGGCGATAAAAAAACAATAAGAATACACGAAATCCATATGGAAGAAGATGCAGGTAAACTTACTCATATTGCAGAAAAAGGCATCTCTTATGCAGATTATAACAGGTGCGGTGTTCCGCTGCTTGAAATCGTTTCAGAGCCGGATTTTAGAAGCAGTGATGAAGTTATTGCGTATCTTGAAAAACTTAAATCTACATTTGAATATCTTGAAATTTCAGATTGCAAAATGCAAGAAGGCTCAATGCGTGCCGACGTTAACTTATCTGTAAGAAAAGTTGGAGAAACAGAATTTGGCACAAGAACTGAAATGAAAAATATCGGCTCTTTCAAAGCAATTGAAAAAGCTATTGAATATGAATCAAAACGTCAGATTGAAGCAATTGAAAACGGAGAAGAAATCATTCAGGAAACAAGAAGATGGGACGAGGCACTTGGCAAAAGTATTTCCATGCGTTCAAAAGAAAATGCACAGGATTACAGATACTTCCCGGAACCTGACATCCCTCCTATTTACATCAGCGATGAAATGATAAACGAAATAAAAAGCACACTTCCTGAAATGGCTGAAACTAAAAAGGAAAAATACATTAACCATTACGGTCTTAGTGAATACGATGCAAATATTATTACATCAAACAAAACTTTGGCTAAACTTTTTGAGGAAACAAATTCATACTGCAACGAGCCAAAAGAAGTTGCAAACTGGATTTTAGGTCAGGTATTGTATCTTGCAGGTAATAAAAATTTAGAATACGAAGAAATTAAAATTTCTCCTAAAGTTTTTGCAGATTTTGTTACTGTTATTGCAAAAGGTACAGTAAATAGAAAAACAGGAAGAGACATTTTTGAAATTGTATTTGATGCAGATGAAACTTTTGATGTAAACAAATATATTGCCGACAACAATCTTGCAATGGTAAATGATGACGGTGCTGCAAAGGAAATAGTAAAACAGGTTATTGAGCAAAATCCTCAGTCTGTTGAAGATTTTAAAGCAGGTAAAACAAGAGTTGTAGGATTTTTAATCGGACAGTGTATGAAAGCACTAAAAGGAAAAGGAAATCCAGAAACACTTAGTAAACTTGTAAACGAAGAACTTAGCAAACTATAAAATAAAATCCCCGAAACGTATTATTGTTTCGGGGATTCATTTAATTTACGTTATTTATTACTTTTCTTACCTTACCAAGTATTGTTACTTCTTTTTTATCAACCTGGATAGGAAGATACGTTCTATCATGGCTGTCAGGAATTATAGTAATTTTGTCATCGCAAATATGTACTCTGCAAACGTATATCTTTCCGTCATATGCTACGACAGAAACTTTTCCGTTAAATATATCCTCACCTTTTATAGCAATTATATATGAGCCTACATCTATTCCTGCCATTGTCATAAAACCATCTGTAACTTTAATAGAAAATGTTTGCTTTAAATCATCGTCTACATCACTAAATTTTGGTATGTCAATTACACCAATCATTTTTGATTCGTTACTGTTTACAATAGAATCAATATCATTTTCTTCATAAATCGGCACTTTCATACCAATAACATAATTTATGAATCTGTCGCGCAGTTTAGTCTTTCCAAGAAGAAAATCCATATTAACATCAAAGTATTCGGAAAGTTTTATAAGATTTGCTCTTGACGGGATATTATATCCTGATTCATAATTTGAAATACAACTTTTTGAAACTCCAATTATTTCGCCAAGTTCGTACATTTTCAATCTTTTTTCGCGTCTTAATTCTTTTATTATGTTTCCAGTAGTATTATTGCCTTCCATTTTTTATCTCTCGCCTATTCTTTTTATTTCATTCTCATATCCGCAAACACTTTTGTATGCAGGTCTTAATATTCTTCCGCCAGAAACAAGTTCTTCAAGACGATGAGCGCACCATCCAGAAACTCTTGCTATTGCAAACAGCGGTGTAAATAGTTCTTTTGGAATACCAAGCATTGAATAAACAAAGCCTGAATAAAAATCAACATTTGCCGAAACAGTTTTATCAGTTCCTTTTACATTATAAAATGCCTGAGGAGCAAGTTTTTCCACCATTTCATAAAGTGCAAATTCTTCAGCTTTTCCTCTTTCTTCTGCTAAGATTTTTGCTTTTTCTTTTAGTATTTTTGTTCTTGGGTCTGATAATGTATAAACTGCGTGCCCAATTCCATATATAAGACCTGATTTATCGTTAGTTTGCTTATTTAAAGTTTTAACTAAGTAATCATAAACTTCATCTTCATCTGTCCAGTCAGAAATGTTTGCTTTAAAGTCATCAAACATCTGAATTACTTTTGCATTTGCACCACCATGTTTAGGACCTTTAAGTGCATTTATGGCACCTGATATCGCAGAATATGTATCAGTACCTGATGATGTTAAAACTCTACACGTAAAAGCTGAGTTGTTACCACCGCCATGCTCTGCATGAAGCATAAGTGCAATGTCAAGAATTTGTGCTTCTTCAGGTGTGAATTTATTGTCATCTCTTATCATATGAAGTATATTCTCTGCTATTGAATACTCTTTTTTTGGCTGATGAAGTATTAAACTTTTACCATCAAAATAATGAGTTTTTGCTCTGTAACCGTAAGATGCTAATATTGGCAGTTTTGCAATTAAACTTACAGACTGACGAAGAACATTCTCAACAGATGTATCATCTGCATTTTCATCATATGAATAAAGTGTAAGTACACTTCTTGCAAGTTTGTTCATAATATCACGGCTTGGTGATTTTAAAATCATATCTTCTGCAAAATTATGAGGAAGATATGCTTCGCTTGTAAGGTATTTTTTAAACCCCTCAAATTCTTTAATATTAGGAAGATGCCCCATCAAAAGTAAAAACGAAACTTCTTCGTAAGAAAATCTTCCGTCTTCTCCACAAACGGAAACAAGGTCATTTATATTATATCCTCTTAACGAAAGTTTTCCTTCATCAGGAATTTTTTCGCCTTCGCTAACTACATATCCATGAATTTCACACACTTTAGTAAGCCCTGCAAGAACGCCCGAACCGTCAATATTTCTAAGGCCTCTTTTAACGTCGATTTTCGAGTAATTTTTATAATCTATGCTATAGGCATCCAAATTATTTAATTTAAATTTTTCGCTGTTGTTGATATCCATATGTCTTCCCCACCTTTCATTTAGACTATATTTTACCACAAAACTTTATCAAAAGCAAGCATTTTGCAATATTTTTTGTTAAAAATTGCAAAATATATTATATTTCGTCAAAATTATCAAACTATTTTATCTTTTTTGACTAAGATTTTGCATTTTTCATTCATTTTTTTGATTTTATTACATATAAATTGAACAGGTGAGCATTTATGATAATCCCATTTTTAAAAAAAATTGCCTTATGGATAATTGTTATCGTCATTGTGATAGTTATAATTCCATTTTTTATGGTAGGAAAAAAGAAAATCTCACACACTGTAAGCGTTTACATAAGTGATATGGATAAGGTAGTCAATATGGATTTTGAAAAATATATTGAAGGCGTTGTAAGAGCAGAAATGCCTGCATCATTTCATATTGAAGCGTTAAAAGCACAATCGGTTGCAACACGAAGTTATACTATAAAAAAAATTAACAGCAATCAAAATAACAAAGAAATTCATAAAGGAGCGTCTGTTTGTACATTGCCTGAGCATTGTCAGGCATACAAAAGTGAAGAAGATATGAAAAAAACTTGGGGCAAAAATGCAAAACAATACAATAAAAAGATAAAAGATGCAGTAAACAGTACTTCTAATAAAATAATTGTTTATGAAGACGAAGTTATAAATGCAGTTTTTCATGCATCAAATGGCGGAAAAACCGAAAATTCTCATGAAGTTTGGGGCGGAAATGTTGCGTATCTTAAAAGTACACAAAGTTTTGGCGAAGAGGAAGCGCCAAAATTTAAAACGAGTGCATCATACCACATAGATGAGTTTAAAAATATAATTTTGCAAAATGCACCTGACACCGTTTTTGAAAACATCATAGGAGAAAAAACTTTAACAGAAGGCGGTAGTGTAAAAACAATAAATATAGGAAATAAAACTTTTTCGGGAACTGATATAAGAAAAATGTTTAAACTAAACTCTGCAAATTTCGATATTATAGAACAAGAAAACAAAATAACATTTAATGTTACAGGATATGGCCATGGCGTCGGTATGAGTCAATACGGTGCAAATAAAATGGCAAAAATGGGTAAAAGTTATGAGGAAATTATAAAAAATTATTACCATAACGTAGAAATTTCTGAGTATATTAAACCATAAATTGTAAATAATATTTTTCACAAGATACTTTTGAGGTGAAAAATATGAAAAAAATAAACTTTATAAACAAATCTGACAAGAAAAAAATGCCAGCGGAAAAAAAGTTTTTTTACACTGTTATAGTTATTTGTATTTTAGTTATGGCTATTTCAGGTTACATTTCAACATACAATGACACCATAGAAAAGCCAAAATCACCAACAGCAAAAGAAGTTGTAAAACCTACCCCATCAAATGACGAGATAAAAGCTATTTACGAAGAAAAGACACCAGTTAAAGAAGAAACCGAAGTAAAACCGAAGGAAATAATCGTTCCTGAAGTTAACGAAATCGAAAGTCCGTCTATGCCTGTAAATGGAGATATAATAAAACCTCATTCTGTAAATAAACCTGTTTATTCCAAAACTTTAAATGACTGGCGAATTCACGAGGGTATTGACATTTTATGTAATATCGGCGACGAGGTCTTAGCGTCTGCCAGTGGCAAGGTAGTTGACATTTACGAAGATAGCGCACTTGGATATACAGTAGTTATTGAGCACAACGGCTATGCAACTAAGTATTGTAATTTATCGTCTGTAGAGGGGCTTAGTGTCGGTTCTAAAGTGAAAAAAGGCGTAAAAGTTGGTGTTGTAGGCGACAGTGCAAAATTTGAAATATCAGATGATCCTCATCTTCATTTTGAAATACTAAAAGATGGAAAAAGTGTTGACCCGTTTTCATATATAAAATAAAATGAAAATTTTTCAAAAAAAGTGTTGACAAATAAAACCTACTGTGGTATTATAATTAAGCACGATTAATTCGCCGGAGTGGCGGAACTGGCAGACGCCCAGGACTTAAAATCCTGTGGGATTAATTTCCCGTACCGGTTCGATTCCGGTCTCCGGCACCAATTATTTGTGCTCATATCGCGGGGTGGAGCAGTCTGGTAGCTCGTCGGGCTCATAACCCGAAGGTCGCGTGGTTCAAATCCCGTCCCCGCAACCAAATTATTTCCCAGTAAACAAGCCGTTTACTGGGATTTTTCTATTTTCATAAAAATATAAAATCTTGGTGTGTACCGCAATTAATACCGCAACCAAGATTTTATACCGCAAAGGCAGCTCTTATTCAGGGCTGCCTTGTTTCATTTTATCTCTCCTATTTTTTATAAATCTTTTTTGTTTTGCTATTTCTTTACATGACTTACCGCCATAATTCCCAAGCTGACAATACACATTATCTTCTCTTGTCGGTATAAAGGTTCGTCCACATTCAAGACATATCCGAGGCATTAAATGACCCGAAAACTTTTCAACAAGTTCAATATACATAGACTGTAACAATGTCTCGGTATTCCATCTGGAGTCGAGCCTGCCATCACCGACCCACGAAACATCAAATGCAATGTTTTGCATTGCGACATTTATATTTTTTACCGCAGCATCACATTCATCTTCTATACTACATATTTCCTCAAGTTTGATTGAAACATTTTCTTCTTTTTCCAATTGAGCTCGCATATCCCGGTACCTTTGAAATGCAACAACAATGTTTTTAATTTTATCAATTTCCTTTTCTATATCTTCAATTGACTCCTTATAATCAGTTAAAACAAACTCTTCTATCGGATTTAAAAGACCTTCAAGCCTCAAAGTCCGAGAAATGATATTGTGCATACTGGGAAGATTAAGACCTAAAAATCCATATTTTGCTATAAATTCTATAATCTCATCAACACTTTTTAGGTTTGAAAAAATCAAAAAAAGTTCTCTCGGCTTTTCTTTGTAATTACTTCTTGAAAAATTTATACCACCAAGTGTATTATAAAAGTCTTTTCGAGATGAGCAGGTAGTCCATTTTTCCTTTAGGTTTTTAACTGTGATGCCATCTTTTATCTCGTGATTATCAGAGAGTGCGATAAATCCATTTTTTACAACGACATTTATATCGGGCGTGTAATATTTTATATATGTTCTCACTATAATACCTCCTTCGTGATGTTACCCAATTATAGACCTTTTGTGTAACATTATAACATGATATACTTAATTTGTAAAGATTAAATTCAATTATATTTAATTTATTACAATTATGTTTTGAAAGGAGGCAAAGCCATGAAAGCGACATTAGAAGAAAAAATGATACTCACAAGAAAAGAATTTGTATCACTTATGCGAATTAGCGAACCCAAGGCACAGGAAATATTAAACTCCAAGGACTTTTATCCAGCCTTCAGGATCGGTCGCAGGGTGATGATAAACGCACAGCTTCTCCAAAAATGGCTGAACGAACAGTGCGGACAAACATCTGAATAAAATTAAAATCACACAGACAAAGGAGGTCTTGCTATGAGCAAGAAATACAGTCGGTATGGAAGCACCACCTTCAGCCGAAACAAAACAAAGAAAAACGACAAGCATCCTTATAATCCGAACCGGAGAAAAGGGAGGTTTGCATATTTTTCAAAACAGCAGCCATCATGCAAAGCATCGCTTGAACACAAAAAGGTTACAGATGCCGAGCTGGTATAGGAAGGTTCAGAGGAAAGGTGGTGAGAACAAATGGAACAAATAAATATCGACAGCCGAATAAACTGGGTCGACTTTTACACCCCGTACCTTAAAAATCCGAAGCCGTGCGGAAAAGACAAAATGCACGCTTGTTGCCCTTTTCATCAGGAACGGCATCCCAGCTTTTGGTTCAACACGAAGAACGGATGCTTCAAGTGCGAAGGATGTGGAGAGAGCGGAAATGCCACGGTTTTTCTTTCCAAGATAAAAGGCATCGACAATGCCGAAGCCTACAAGGAACTTCTCGAACTCGCAGGCATAGACACCTCGGTCGAGCAGAAAAAACAAAGCACAAAGCCTCCCTCGCTCCCCGATTACGGAGTGGAGCAATACGCAACCGAAAAGCACTTCATGGCAGAATGGCTCAAAGACGAATGCGGTGTAACCGCAGGGACCGACCAAAGTGGTAAGCACATCAAGATACCGTACAAAGACCAAGACGGAAAGGTTCAGGCAACCCGAAAGCGATACAACCCAGCGAACCCAAACGGCAAGTTCAAATGGCAAAAAGGCTCA
>SVJH01000041.1 GCA_015069095.1 Oscillospiraceae bacterium
GGTTTTGACGAAAACTGAACTTTACTTGCCTCGCCGCCCATAAGATTTATAAGTTCTTCATTAACTATTTTAATAACTTGCTGTCCCGGTGTAAGACTTTCAAGCACTTTTTGACCTAATGCTTTTTCAGAAACGCTGTTTACAAAATCTTTTACTACTTTAAAGTTAACGTCTGCTTCAAGTAGTGCAAGTTTAACTTCTCTCATTGCGGCTTTTAAATCTGATTCGTTGATTTTACCTTTTCCGCGAAGTCTTTTGAATGTTTCCTGAAGTCTTTGCGATAAACTTTCAAATGCCAAAGTCCCACCTCCTAAAAATTATTTATATATTTCATCAAGTGTTATGTCAATTTTCTGCATAACAAGGTTTAAGTCTTCACTTTTTAATGCTTCTTTTATATCGTTTACTTTTTCTTCAATAGATTCAAGTTTTTTCATAAGCATAAGTTTTTCTTCTAATTTTAAAAGTTCACTTTCGCCACGTTTTATTGAATCTCTAACGCCCTGACGAGTAATTCCGACTTCAGATGCAATTTCTGCAAGTGATAAATCCTCGTTATAGTATAAATCGAGCGCATTGTACTGTTTTTCGGGAAGAATGTTTTTGTAAAAATCAAGTAAATATGAAATTTTAAGATTTTTCACTTTATTCACTCCCTTATTTGGTGTAAAGTAATTTACTTTACAGACTGTATTATATACTAATAAAATGCATATGTCAAGTGTTTTTTGTAAAAAAATAAAGCATCTCAAAGTAAAAGATACTTTATTCTATAATTACAACTGATTTTATTATTTTACAATTATCTTATCCTTGTGAATTCGCATATACTAAAATCATTAGGACTACATAAAGTATAATGAATATTACCAACCATTTTCGACTATTTGCCATTTGTTTTTCTGATTCTCCTGGATGTGGTGCACCACAGTGTGGACACCTCAATGCAAATTTTGATACTTCCTTACCGCAACATCTACATTTTACCAACTTAATCACTCCTTAGTGTCTTATTTTTTCAATTTCCAACGCATCTTTACATAGTTTTCTAACCGCTGAAACAAACGATGTTAATCCATGATTATTTTGATAATCAATTATCATTTCTATTAACTCTTTATCACTATCAGTAAACCTAATATTTTTCATATTTTACACCCCCTCAAAAATAATTATATCTGTATTACAGATAAAAGTCAACATCTTTTTTACAGATATTGCATAATAATTAACGAGGTGATTATTTATGAAATTTAAAAATTTACGAGCAATTCGAGAAGATAGAGATATACGACAAAAAGACATATCAGCATATTTAAATGTTTCACAAAATACGTATTCACAGTATGAAACAGGTGTCATTTCCCTTACAGCAGAAATTTTAATTAAACTATCTGACTTCTACAACGTGAGTATTGACTATTTACTTGATAGGACTAATAATCCTAATTTGCAGAAGTGAATTCTATTTTTATGCAAATCTCCACAAAAAAAGGACACTAACAAGTGTCCTTTTTTTGTGGAGCAAATGCTTTAATATCCGAACTTTCTCCGTTAGAACTTCCGGGGTCCCAAAAAAAGCCGGTGGCTTTTTGGGGAGAAGGAAGAGCAAGGAAGTGGACGGATGTTTTCACTGCAAGGTGGAAACGAAGTCAAACGCACTTTGCTCTGACGTAGTGGAGCAAATGCTTTAATATCCGAACTTTCTCCGTTAGAACTTCCGGGGTCCCAAAAAAAGCCGGTGGCTTTTGGGGGAGAAGGAAGAGCAAGGAAGTGGACGGATGTTTTCACTGCAAGGTGGAAACAAAGTCAAACGCACTTTGCTCTGACGTGGTGGAGATGAGGAGAATCGAACTCCTGTCCGAAAACCTATCCGCCTGTGGCTCTCCGAGTGCAGTTTGTGATTAACATTCCCTTTTATTCAAGTTCACAAACAAACTCAAATAATTAGTAGCTTCATTGTTCATGGTCGCCTCAAAGCTTTGACGACGCACGTTCACCGCTAAGATGACACCCTTAGCCTAACTGCGGTACGTAAGGTAAGGATGGCCGCCATAATTAGGCAGCGTAAGCTAAATTATCGTTAGCGTTTAATTTTAAAATTTAGGATTGTTAAAGCGGTTCCCACCGCTACTCGCTCCTCAAGGTTCAAAATCCCCGTCGAAACCATTGCATCCCCATATTTAAATGTGCAAAAATGATTTTAGCACATTTATATTATATTGTCAAAGGAAATTTTTATACTTTCATTCTACCCCAAAAGTACGTCTGTTATAAGCATAATGCAAAATCCAACCAAAAGTGCATATGTTGCACCTCTTTCGCTTCCGTGTGCATGAGTTTCGGGAATCATTTCATCACTTATTACATAAAGCATTGTTCCACCCGCAAATGCAAGTGCAAAAGGCAGAATAACTGACGATACACTTACTGCAAAATATCCGATAAATGTTCCTACAACTTCTACAACGCCGGTTAAAAGTGCACATATAAATGTTCTTTTTGGAGATACTCCCGCGCTTAGCATTGGTGCAATTATAACCATACCTTCAGGGATATTCTGAAGTGCTATACCGCCTGCAATTATGAGCGAACGTGATGTGTCGCCTGAGCCAAATCCCACACCTGCAGCAATTCCTTCTGGAAGATTATGTATTGCAATTGCCATTACAAATAGTAGAACTTTGCTTAAATTTGCATTATTATGGTTTTCGATATCTGCGCCTACCATTTTATGAAGATGTGGTACAAGTTTATCAATAAAATTAAGACACAATGCCCCTGTAAAAATTCCGACCACTGTAGTTATAACTCCGTAAGTTCCGCCATATTCAACAGAAGGCAGAATAAGTCCGAGTACTGCTGCACTAAGCATTACACCTGCTGCAAACGATAATACAATATCAGAAAATTTATGAGATATTTCTTTAAATAAAAAACCAATAATTGCACCGATAATTGTTGCACCGCCAACACCAAGTGCTGTAATAAGTACCAAAGTCATAGTATTTCCTCCTGATATAAATAAAGTTCCCACCTGTTTTTAGTGGGAACTTTATTTAATTATTCTTCTGAAAAATCGTCTTTACCAACACCGCAAAGTGGGCATACAAAATCTTCTGGAAGATCTTCAAATTTTGTTCCCGGTTCAATTCCTAAATCAGGAGCACCTTCTGCTTCATCATAAACCCATCCGCATACATCGCATACATATTTTTTCATAGTCATTTCCTCCGTTTGTTTTGTTTTATTTTATTTCTTCAAAATCCGAAGCCGGATGTTTACAAAGCGGACAAATAAAATCTTCAGGTAATTTATCGCCTTCGTATACATAGCCACAGATTTTACATACATAACCTTTTTTACCTTCTGTCTGAGGTTTTGGTTTTACATTATTTTGATAATATGTGTAAGTCATTGTGTTTGTATCGTTAATTACTCTTGATTCAACTATTGAGCAAATAAACATTCCATGAGTGTCAAGGTCAACGTAGTCATCAACTTTTAAAGACATAAACGAATTTATATTTTTTGACAAAAATACAAGTCCGTTATCCGAGCGGAGAACTTCCTCGCCTTCAAATTTATCGACATTTCTTCCGCTTTTAAATCCGAATTTTTCAAAAACAGAAAACGGCGCATCTTCGCTTAGACAATTTATATTCATTTTTCCTGTCTGTTTAATTACATGATGCGAATAGTTTTCTTTATTTATTGTAACAGCTATTCTGTTTGGTGTATTTGTAACCTGTGTAACAGTATTTACAATAAGACCGTTGTCTTTTTTACCATCGTTTGATGTAACAACGTAAAGACCATAACCGATATTAAAAAGTGCCGTTAAATCATTTTTATTTACATTTTCGCCTGATTGTGCAATATATTCTTTGCAAAGTTCTTTTGCAAGGTCATTTATCTTTTGTGTACTTTCATCGTTTAATGCAGAAATTATACGGACTTCCGTTTCGGCAAAGCTTAAGTTTTTGCTTTTTTCAAACATACCTTTCATAACTTTTGTTGCCATTGGCGCCCAGCTTCCGTTTTCAATAAACGCAACTGTTCTGTTTTGATAATTTCTTTCTGTTAAATGATTTATAAATTCTCTCATAAACGGGAAAATCTCTGAATTGTAAGTTGTTGTTGCAAGAACCATTTTGCTGTATCTGAATGAATCTTCAACTGCTTCTGCCATATCGCATCTTGCAAGGTCATTTACGACAACTTTTTTGCATCCGTTTTCTTTAAGTTTTTCCGCAAGTAAAAGTACTGCTTTTTTTGTGTTTCCGTAAATTGAAGTATAGTTAATTACTATTCCTTCTTCCTCCGGCTGGTAACTTGACCAGATATCGTAAAGGTTAATATAATAACCTAAATTTTCGGAAAGTACAGGTCCGTGAAGCGGGCATATTTTTTCTATTTCAAGTCCTGCTGCTTTTTTAAGAAGTGATTGAACCTGAGCACCGTATTTTCCAACAATACCAATATAATATCTTCTTGCTTCGCAAGCCCAGTCTTCTTCTACATCAAGCGCACCAAATTTTCCAAATCCATCTGCTGAAAAAAGAACTTTATCACACGCATCATATGTTACAATTACTTCAGGCCAGTGCACCATTGGAGCGGTTACAAAAGTAAGGTTGTGCTTTCCAAGACTTAGTGTATCCCCTTCGCCTACTACTATTCTTTTTTCTTCAAAATCTGTACCAAAAAAGTTTTTCATCATTACAAATGCTTTTTGTGATGAAACAATTTTAGCATCCGGATATGTTTTTGCAAAATTCAAAATATTTGCACTATGGTCACTTTCCATATGCTGAACAATAAGATAGTCAGGTTTTCTTCCGCCAAGTGCATTTTCAATATTGTCAAGCCATTCGTGAGAAAACGCTGCATCAACAGTATCCATAATTGCAATTTTATCATCAATTATCGCATAAGAATTATATGCCATTCCATTGGGAACATCATATTGTCCCTCAAACAAATCTATATTATGGTCATTTACGCCAATATATTTAATATCGTTTGTAATATTCATGTCAAATTCACCTCGAATAAATCTTTTATACGATTATATCACAACTTTTTTAAAATCTCAATATGTTATTTTAAATATTTATATTCTTTACTATTTTTTAAAAAATATCAAGAAACAGTAGACTTTTAATTTTTATAGTGCTAAAATATAGTAAATATCCTAAACTTAAGAGGTGCAAAAATGATTCGTTTATTTGAAACAACCACTAAAAGAAAAACATACTCATTAGATAAAAGATGGGAATATGTTTTAGACAAAGAAAACAAGGGAAAAGACGAAAAATGGTATAAAAACTTCCCGAAAAATTCTAAAAAAATATATATTCCATCTTGTCTTGACAACGAATTTGGAAATTTTGGTTTTGAAGGAACAACATGGTATAAAACAGAATTTATAACAGAAAAGGAAAATGCTTTTATTACTTTTGGTGCAGTTAACAACGAATGCGAAGTTTACGTTGACGGAAAATACATAGGATATCACTATGGTGCATTTTGTGAGTTTTCTTTTACTTTAAGTGGAATCGGAAAAGGAAATCACACACTTGTTGTTATGGTTAACAACGAAACAAACAGAATTAACACAGTTCCTCTTACACGTGTTGACTGGCACAACTATTCAGGCATTATAAGAAGTGTTGAAATAAACGAGATTGATGATATTTTTATTAAACACATGTCTATATCATACAAACTTTCAGATGATTTTAAATCTGCTATTTTAAATGCAAAAATCACACTTGAAAGTTTTAAAGAAATAAAAGATACTATTACTCTTTATTTAAATGATGAAAAACTGTACTGCGAAGATGTTGTATCAGATGGCGAAACTATTGTAAACATTGAAAATATTAGAATTGATAACATTAAGTTATGGGATATTTACGAAGGTAACCTTTATTATATTAAAGCAGAGCTAAATGGCGATGACCTAATTGACAGAATAGGCTTTAGAGAGATAAAAACTAAAAATAACAAAATTTATCTTAACGGAAAAAGCATTAAAATTAAAGGTGTAAACAGACACGAAGAACATTACGACTGGGGATTTGCAATGCCGTTTAAACTAATAAAAAAGGATATTGATATTATTAAAAATCTTGGCTGTAATGCAATAAGAGGTTCTCACTATCCCAACTCAAAAGCAACTCTTGATTTGCTCGACGAAGAAGGTATTATGTTCTGGGAAGAAGTACCTATGTGGGGATTTCCAAAAGAAGCAATTGAAGATGAACTTACTCAAAAAAGAGTTTTATCTATGCATAAAGATATGCAAAAAAGAGATATAAATCGTCCTTGCATTGTAATTTGGGGAATGTTTAACGAAATTGATACTTCGTGCGATGAAGCACAAAAATTTGCGCAAAAAGTTTATAAACAGATTAAAGAAGGCGACTTATCACGTCTTGTTTCGTATGCAAGTAATGTTAGAGAGGAAAAAGAAATCTGCTACAAATATGCAGATATTATAAGTCTTAACTTTTATTTTGGATGGTACAGCGAAACGAAAGAATACTGGACGACATTTTTAAATAATGTTAAAGAAAAAATGAAGAGCGAAGGTATTGGCGACAGACCGATTATTATATCAGAATTCGGTGCAGGAGGGATATTCGGCTACGATTCATTTGAAGAAGTAAAATGGACAGAAGGAACACAATCAGATTATCTTGATTATACACTTAAACTATTTTCTGATTTTGACGGTGTATGCGGAACATACATATGGCAATACTGCGACATAAGAACTTCAGACTTTATGAGTTTAAATCGTCCAAGAAGTTTTAACAACAAAGGTATTGTAAACGAGCACAGACAACCTAAAAAATCATACTTTACTGTAAAAGATATTTATACATCAACCGATAAATACGGAAATTAAAATAAAAAAGACTGCCATAAGTGGGTGCGTGTTAGGGATTTTAACCAGAAAGAAAACTATAACTTTAAAAACGGGTCCAGGGCGGAGCCCTGTGTCGTTTGAGGGGTGCGGGGCGAATAATTCGCAAATCATTAACAACTCGTGCGGTAATTTT
>SVJH01000001.1 GCA_015069095.1 Oscillospiraceae bacterium
ACCCGTGAGCAGATGGCGACCTTTATCCACCGTGCCCTTATGTATGTGAAGAACAACTCCAAGATAAGATATACACCATACGAATCGCAGCTTGACAGCTTCTCTGACTGCTGGTCGATTTCATCGTGGGCAAACGAGCCTATGGCGTTTATGAATGCACTCGGGCTTATCAAAGGCAAGAGCGATACAGCCATTGACCCGCAGGGTACCTGCACCATTCAGGAAGCAATTTTAGTTGCGCAAAGAAGTGTAAATGCTGCTGAAATCGGATATTATCAGGCGGTACTTCCTGATGAAAAAAATCTTCGCGGCTGGAAGGGCGGTACAAACGGTAAAAACTTCCTGCCCACTTCGGATAATCAATGGATGATGCTTCAGCACTCTTATGCGAATGGCGACAGAATCTGGGTGACAGGGCCGAAAGTCGGTGATACTCTGCCCGTTATAGACAAATATAACGGAGAACAGATTTGGGCGTACTACGAAGATTTCAAACCCGTAAGAGAGCTTAGCGAGGATGACATCTCTGCGTATGAGTATTACAATAAAAACAATGTTGACAAATTCAAGGCTTTTGTCGCACCGGCATATAAGGGGAATAAATAAATTAATTTAAATATATGGAGGATTTTTTATTAAAAAACTTTTAGCACTTTTACTTATGGCAGTTATGTCATTTACACTTTTAACAGGTTGCGGTTCAGATCCCGTTTATGATGATTTGGAAAACTTCTTAAATGTAGAAATGAAAGAAGTTACTGAAAATTATACAAAAATCACAACAGAGGTTGGAACTTGGGAAACACTTGAAGATGATGCTGCTATTAAGAAAAGTATTGATGATACACTTCTTCCTCTGGTAAATGGTTCGCTTGAAAAGCTCAAGGACATTAACCCCGAAACAGAAGAAGTTAAGGCTATTAAAGATAAGTATGTTAAGATGATGGATGCTTACAAAGCAGGATTTGAAGCTCTCTCTGAAGGCTGTGAAACTCAGGATGAAGCAACAGTTAATGCAGGAAATGATAAGCTTGTAGAAGCTGTTGAACTTCTTGATGGATATAACAAAGCATTAGAAGAACTTGCTAAAGAGCACGGCTCAGAAGTTGAATATTAATAGCAGAACAGTGTATTGAGAAAAATTGAATGCAAAAAGCAAAAAAATTAGTAAAAAGACATAATGCCGTAAACCAACATAATACAAGGGTTTACGGCTATTCGTTTAATTTAATCGTTTCGGCGAAGCATTACGTCTACTTGAAGATGAGTTAAATCATAAAAATAAAACCGGCTGTGGAATTGCAGATTTGTGCAAATAAAAAATAAGATAGTAAATATGATATGCACCCAAAAGTTTTAAACTTTTTGGGTGCATATTTTTATTGCAAAAAATGGCAATTTTTCTGTTGAAGTAGTTGCAATAGGTGTGTTCTTGCAAAATTGATATTAAACATACTTATAAATTTCTTTATGATACTATTGATTTTATCTTGACAAACGGGGAATTTTACGATAAAATAGAAAAAAATTCTAATCAACAAAAATATAATGAAAAATGTTTCTAAAACAGGAGATAATATGGTTATTGCAAAAATTCATAATGTGTTTAAAAACCTTACAGATACAGAGCAAAAGATTGCGTCTTATATTTTAGAATTTCCCCAGAAGATTGTTAATATGACAGCTAAAGAACTTGCAAGTGCTTGTGGTACAGTTCCGTCAGCGGTTAATCGAATGTGCAAATCTATTGGTGTGGAAGGTTTTTTAAAACTGAAAATTTTGTTGGCTACTGCAGTTGGTAAGGAAGAATACAATGAAAACAACATTCCGTTTGATAAAGAAGATAATCCAAAGATGATTTTCAATAAGGTTTTTAATTCTGGCATAAATACACTTAAAAACACCTATCAAATGATTGATTTTTCAAAAATAGATGAAATAACAAAAAGATTTGCAACAGCAAAGCGTATTTTTATATTCGGTGTTGGTACATCTTCTGTGGTTGCAGTTGATGCAGCTTATAGGTTTTCTCAACTTGATGTTCAGGCGTATGCTTACACAGACATTTTACAGATGAATGTTATGGCAAACAATATGAAAAACGGTGATGTTGCATTTGGAATTTCGCACAGCGGAAGAACAAAAGCAGTTGTTGATGCAATGCGTTCTGCAAAACAAGCCGGTGCAACAACGATAGCATTAACCAGTTTTACGAAAAGTCTTTTATATACAGAGAGTGATTATTCAATTTCTGTGTATGCTGATGAAGAAAATTATCCTGTTGAAGCTGTATCAGCCCGCATAGCACACATGTGTGTAATTGATGCGCTTATGCTTTCAATAGCTTCTCTTAATTATGACGATTATTTAAAACATATTTCTTTAAGAAATGCTGCCCTTGATGGCATAAGATATTAAAACTAAAAAGAGGTATAATAAAATGGACAACAAGGTTATTCTAATTTCAATTGATGGCATGCGTCCCGACGGACTTATAAAATGTAATAATCCTTATGTTGATGAGCTAAAGAAAATGGCATCTTATACTTTTGATGCAAGAACGGTATTTCCGTCTGTTACACTTCCATGTCATATGTCAATGTTTCATAGTGTTCCGCCGGAAAGACACGGAACAATCACTAATACATATATGCCACAGGTACGTCCGGTTGACGGGTTGTTTGAACGGTTAAAATATGCAGGTAAAGTATCTGCTATGTATTATGGCTGGGAACCACTTCGAGATGTATCAAGACCTGGTTCTCTTAAGGAGTCCGGATATACAAATGCGTATTCATTTGAGCATACTGATGCAATGTTAACCGAAAAAGCACTTAGCTACATTAAGGTGGCTAAACCTGATTTTGTGTTTCTTTATATGGTGGAAACGGACGAAAAAGGCGGGCATGACAACGGATGGATGAGCCAAGTATATCTTGATTATATTAACCGCGCAATCAGTAATGTTAAAAGAGTGATTGAAGAAACAAACGGAGAGTATACCGTAATTGTAACAGCCGACCATGGCGGGCATGACAGAGTGCATGGAAGTGATATGGATGAGGATATGACAATACCGATGTTTTTTTACGGTCCGCAATTTGTACCAGGCAAAAAACTTAGCGGGGTAAGTATTCTTGACATAGCACCGACAATAGCTGACATTATAGGTGCTTCTCCGGCAAAAGAATGGGAGGGGAAATCGCTTGTAGGCGATGAAAATGTATGAGTGTTTTTACTACTACATTAAATCAGATAGCTTTCCTTTTTGGATTTATAGTTATAGGGTACATACTTGTTAAACTTAAAGTATTACCGGAAAACTCAGCCACAGTTTTATCAAAACTTGAAAACACAGTTTTTATACCTGCGCTTGTTATGGGAACATTTATTGAAAATTTCACCATCGAAAGAATAGGTGCTGCGTGGAGTTTGCTCAGTGTAAGTTTTATAATAGCGTGTATTGCAATTCCTTTTTCAATTTTGGTTTCTAAATTGGTTATAAAAGATAAGTATATCCAAAATATTTATACATACGGGTTATCATTTTCGAATTTTGGATTTATGGGAAACGCAGTTGTAAGTAGTTTGTTTCCTGATATGTTTTTTGAATACCTGATTTTTACACTGCCTTTGTGGATATTTATATATCTTTGGGGAGTACCAAGACTTCTTATTGCAGATTCGGGAAAAAAACAAACATTTAAGGAATTGCTTAAATCATTTGTTAATCCTATGTTTGTAGCGATGCTGATAGGTATGGTAATTGGTCTTTTAAATATTCAACTTCCTAAGTGGAGTATATCGCTGATAAAAGTTTCAGGTGATTGTATGTCGCCAATCGCTATGATTCTTACCGGAGTAGTGGTGTCATCAATATCTATGAAAGAGACTTTTTCAAATGTAAGGATTTATATTGTTTCGATTATAAGACTTATTATTATGCCTACTGTTTTCATATTGGCGGCATCTTTTTTCATAATTCCCGAAACAACCTATATCTGTGCACTTTGCTCATTAGCGATGCCACTTGGACTCAATACCATTGTTATTCCAAGCGGTCTTGGTAAGGATACAACGGAAGCGGCAGGTATGGCGGTAATTTCGCATTTGCTTTCCTGTATAACAATTCCTTTGATTTTTTCAATTATATAGAAAATAAAACACTTTGGGGACGGGGCAGTTTTTGTTACATTTATATCGAAATAAAAACAGGATAGTAAAATCTGTCCTGTTTTTATTTTATAAATTTAAATATTGTTCTGTTTTCTGTATTTGTGTGGTGTTGTATCTGTTATTTTTCTAAATGCAGATAAAAAATGCGATGTATAATTAAATCCAACCATTTCTGATATTTGTGAAATTGAATAATTAGTTGTAATAAGCAGATCTTTAGACATAAGAATACGATAATTTATAATGTACTGATTAAGCGTTTTTCCTGTATATTGTTTCATTATTGTATTAATGTAATTTTCGTGGTAATTTGTAAGATTGGATATATCCTTATGCGTAATTTTGGTTGCGTAGTTATCTTTTATGTAACTGATTATAAGATCGGCTGTACTTTGAGGCCTTTCGCTTTTAATTGAAATATGTCTTGCTATGTAGAAAAGAATATCTTTAAGCATACCTGAAATTCTATCACGATAATAAATTTTTTGTGTCATAAATTCGTCAACAATTCTTAAAATTCTGTCTTCGATTGAATCTGCATTTTCAAGTATTACCACATCGTTAAATGCTTTTGGCTCGTCAAAATAAACAATTTCTGTAATATTTTCTTTTTTAAAATCTTGCGGTAAGTCAGGTATGATGGCAGTTTCAGTTGAAGTGTTAGAGTGTGTATAATCAAAAGTTATAAGAATAAGATTTGCGGAGTATGTATTTTTTACGCAGTATTTTGTACCACTTTTAAGAAGAGCAAGATTTCCTTTTTTGAATGTATAAGATTTACCATTAACCCAAAGTTCAGTTTCACCTTTTATAGCATAAATAATTCTGGTGTCATAGCAAACAAGGGGATATCTTGCAATTCTGGCATTTCCTGCAAAACGAACAAAAGGATTTACATTAGATGCATTCATAATTAATCACCTCTTCATTTATTATAATATATTCGCAATGTTTTTGCAATAAAATATTTGTTTTTTATAATTTTTGTTTTGTTTTTTATATTTACTTAACATTTTATTTTTGGTAAAATATAATTGAGAATATTTTGATGTATCAGGTGAAAAATATGAAAAGTCCTCTTGTTGTGATGAGTGCCGTTACGGGCAAGCCAAATAGAGAAGAAATCTTTAAATATATGAATGGCCTTAAAAACTGTGGAATAGAACAGGTGATGGTATATCCGCGTTCTGGATGTGAACTTAAGTATTTATCAGACGAATGGTTTTGTGCAGTAGAAAATTTTATTGATGCTTCAGTTAAACTTGATATGAATTTGTGGCTATATGATGAATTCAACTGGCCTTCGGGTGATGCAGGCGGAGTAGTAAGTGAAAAATATCCTTTGAAGGCTATTGAAACCAAAGGCGAAAACAAGGGCGAAATAAGGTATCGTTCTCCGCTTGAAAATAAAAAAGACAGGTTTTTTCCTGACCTTTTAAATGAAGAAGCAACCGAGTTATTTATAAAATGCACGCACGAAAAATACTTTGAAAAATTTGGTAAGTATTTCGGAAGTGTCATAAAGGGTATATTTTCCGATGAGCCCGCTTTGGGATATACTGCAACAAAAACATCAATTCCGTATTATGACGAAATAGAAGAAGACTATAAGAATAAGTTTAACCGAAGTTTTTCAGATGATTTAAAAAATGAACACGAAAACTTTTTGGGAAATGCGATAGATATTATTTCTGAAAGATTTAATAAATGTTTTGTTAAAAAAGTTGCCACCTGGTGTAAAGAACATAACGTTTTAATGACAGGTCACCTGATGGAAGATAACAATCCTTATGGTGGAGTACTTCAAAACGGGAATTTACTAAAAAATTTATCGGAATTTTCACTTCCGGGTGTTGACGAAATAGTTACAGATTTTTTTGACGAAAGAGAATTTGGCCTGTTAGCAACCGCGATGTATTCAAAAAGCGAAAACGGTCTTATGGCTGAACTTTTTGCACTGGGGCCATGTGATATAACGTATGCTAAAAAAAGATGTATGATTTATCTTATGTCCTGTTTCAAAGTGAATTATTATTTTCTTGGCTTATCTCATATAGATAAACGCGGAAATTACGTAAAAACACTTTATTTTAATGATTTTTCATGTGATCAGCCTGATTTTGAAGGAACAAGATTACTTTCTGAGGATGCAAAAAAAGCATCAGTTTTAGCAGATAAAGATTTTACGCCGAAAGTTTATGTAAGATATCCGCAAAAAGTATGTGCTAAATCACTTACTGATAAAAAAGATATAAAACGCTATTACAACCTTTTAAATGAACTTTCGTTTGCGCAAATTCCGTGGAAATTGCTTAATGAAAACGAAGATAGCAAAAATATTCCGACAGTTGAATTTACAGATGATTTTGATTATGTTTTAGACGGTAAGATTTCAGATGCAGATGAAATTATAAAAAGATTTGAAAATCTTTGTGTTACAGATGAAAACGGAAACACACCTGAAGGAATTTTTGTAAGAATTTTCGACGATGAAACATACGTCATAATAAATTTAAACGAAACTCAAAAAACACTAAAAAAAGATGGAAAAGTATTTAAAATAGAAGGGCACGGCGTTTTGATTTGTGAAATACCGTATGCTAAAAAAGAAGAAAAAGTTGATTTATCTTTTGATGTTAACTATAAAAATAACAATATGATGCGTGCAATGTACGCAGGAGATGCAAATAAAACAAAAGTAATATTAGAAGAAGATACTGATGTGATTTTTGCTGTAAGAAATGATACAGAAGCGCTCATAGAAAACAAAAAAATAGATGTAAGCGAAAAGAATAATGATACTTTGTTTGGGGGAATAAAAACACTTTATAAGACATCTGAGAAAATATCTCTGAAAAAAGGAGAAACAGTTATTGAGTCAAAAGATGACATCAAATATCTTCCAAGTGTATTTGTAATTGGTGATTTTAAAACAGATTTTATACCAGATGATATTTGCCGGGTTGTTTTATCTCCAAGAAAAAAAGAGTGCTGCACAGGTGAAAAAATAAGTGATTTTGGCACAGTTGAATTTTCAGCGACTGTAAAAATACCTGAAGACGTAAAGTCAATAAAACTTATTGGAACAAATCTTTATACAAGACTTTATATTGATGATTTGCTCATAGACGAAAAAATATACTCGCCATACGTTTTTGATATTGGCAAAGAATATTGGAATAAAGAAGTAAAAATTAAAATTGTGCAACATTCTTCTTTAGGACCGATATTTGGCGATGTTAAATTTTTTGAAGATAATCTGAAAGGAAATTTCTGGCGAGGAACACCAACGCCTAAAGAAACACTTTTTGGGTTTGATGAGATATTATTTATATTTTAGATAATAGATATGTTTTAACAAATTAAAATTTAGGAGGAAAAAAGAATGAAAAAAATTTTATGCTTAGTACTATCAATTTTAATGGTAATTTCATCTTTTAGTATGGTTGTATTTGCAAATGATGAAATCAGCGTGATAGTAAACGGCAAAAAACTTGTGATGGACCAAAGTCCGATTATTGTAGAAGGCAGAACACTTGTTCCACTTCGTGCAATTTTTGAAGCACTTGGTGCAACTGTAGAATGGGACGATGCCACAAAAACAGCAAGTGGAAAACTTGGTGCAAAAACAGTATCACTTCAGATTAACAACACAGTTGCAAAAGTAAATGGTGCAGATGTAACACTTGATGTTCCTGCACAGATTGTTAACTCAAGAACACTTGTACCTGTAAGATTTATTTCAGAATCTTTAGGCGCGCTTGTAGGCTGGAACGGTGACACAAGAACTGTTACTGTAACACTTGCATCTTCAAACGATAACCTTATTTTCTATGAAGATTTTGAAACTGCAGGGGTAAAGATTGGCGATAAACTTAAAGATACAATCGGTACTGCTGCTGCATTTGGTATGGTTCCAACTTATGATTCAAATGCAAAGGAAGGTGCTAAAAGTATTAAATGCACACTTTCAGAAGGAAAAACTGCAAATTTAGGTTGTAAATTGTATTTAACATCAGATGCAAAAAACAAACTTGTTGATGGTCAAACATATACACTTTCAGCTTATGTTTACTTTGATTCACAAGTATCTGGATCGGGAAAAGTGTATATTAAAACACTAAACGGTACAGGTGCAAAAGAAGTAGTAAAAGGTAAAGCACAAACAGCAAATAAAGGTGAGTGGACACTTATTACAAATACATTTGTATATGAAGCAGAAAAATATCCTGATGGTCTAAACATAAGAATAGATACATTGGAAATTGGCGCAGGTTCTTTATATTACGTAGATGAAGTTAAAATTTCAAAAGGCGATAAAGTAGCAGAACAGGTTACCACAACCGTTACACCTCCGATCCTTTTGGAAAATGATATTTTCTATGAGAATTTTGAAACTGCAGGGGTAAAGATTGGCGATAAACTTAAAGATACAATCGGTACTGCTGCTGCATTTGGTATGATTCCAACATACGATTCAAATGCAAAGGAAGGTGCTAAAAGTATTAAATGCACACTTTCAGAAGGAAAAACTGCAAATTTAGGCTGTAAATTGTATTTAACATCAGATGCAAAAAACAAACTTGTTGACGGACAGACTTACACGCTTTCAGCTTATGTTTACTTTGATTCACAAGTATCTGAATCGGGAAAAGTGTATATTAAAACACTAAATGGTACAGGTGCAAAAGAAGTTGTAAAAGGTAAAGCCCAAACAGCAAAAAAAGGCGAGTGGACACTTATTACAAATACATTTGTATATGAAACAGAAAAATATCCTGATGGTCTAAACATAAGAATAGATACATTAGAAATTGGCGCAGGTTCTTTTTACTATGTAGATGAAGTTAAGATTTCAAAAGGCGAAGGTGTTGCTGCGGCAACACCTTCCTTAAAAAGTGAACTTGGAGATTATAAAGTTTTAGGAACAAAAGTAACAGATGGACACAGACCTGTTCCAACAAATTTTGAAACAGGCAAAAATTTTGAAGATTTATTGTGGTTTTCTGAGCAAAAAGAATATGATATGGACAAGTTTTTAGCATCTCTTTCAGGCGGAGAAGTAGTTGCAGACGACAGCGTCCTTTTTAAAGATGAATTCTTCGGTGAATTTGAACAGGGGAAAATTGAGAAAATAGATGTAGAAGGTATGCCTTTTTCAAAGGCAGTAAGAGCAACTGTAAATGACATTGGCGTAAATCCTTACTCGTTTCAGATTCAGCTTGGAAATATTTTAACTGACAAAGCAAAAACGGGAGATATACTACTTCTTAAAGTTTATATGAGAACTGTTTCGGGCGGAGCAGATGAATCTATGAATGGAAAAATTCAGATGATTGTGGAACAAAATGTATCTCCACATGACAAAGCACTTCAGGCAGATGTTATTTCTACAACTGACTGGACGGTAAACTATCTTCCTTTTGAATTTAAGAATGAAAATTATGTAAGAGCAACAATAAGACTTGCTTATTACGAGCAGGTTGTTGATATTGGCGGGTACGAAATTGTAAATTATAAAAATCAGGTAAAAGTAGAAGATTTGCCTGAGCAAGTTACAAATTCTTCAATAGCTAAAGATGCCACATGGCGAAAAGAAGCATGGGACAGAATCGAAAAGATAAGAAAAGGCGATTTTAAAGTTATTGTAAAAGATGCAAATGGAAATGTTATTCCAAATGCAAAAGTAAGCTTTGATATGTACGAACACGAATTTAAATGGGGAACAGCCGTAAGCCCTGCAATGCTTACAAACGAAAAATATCAAAGAGCACTTCAGGAAAACTGCAACTATATTGTTTTGGAATCTGAACATAAACCGCGTCTTTACGAAGAAGACCCTGCAGCTGCAGATAATACTGTAAGTCTTGCAAAGGACCTTGGAATAAAAGCCGCAAGAGGACATTGTCTTGTTTGGGACAAAAGATGGAATCCTGAAGGGCTTAATACTTCTACAACAGATAAATTTAATGAAATTATAAATTCGGGCGATAAAGCCGCTTTAGAAGCAGAAATTAAACGTTCTATATTCGCTACTTTAGAAAGAACAAAAGGTACTTTAACTGACTGGGACGTTTTAAACGAAGGGCTTCGAAATGATATGCGATTTTTGGCAGATGATGGTCATAACACAACAGAATACGGATACTCGCTTATCAAAAAAATGTATGACTGGGCAAGAGAAGCGGGCGGAGATATTGATCTTTACTATAACGATTATATAATGACGAGCGAACTTATAACACACGTTGAAAATATGATTGCGCATGGTGTGGATTTTGACGGCGTAGGACTTCAGACACATAACGGATATATGGGAAGTGACATTACAACTCATCTTCGTCTTTGGGACAAGATAGCATCACTTGGCAAAAAGGTTAAAATTACAGAGTTTGATGTAGATACAGATGACCTTAACTTCCAGGCAGATTTTAGCCGTGATATGCTTATAGCAGCATTTTCGCATGAGGCAGTTGACGGATTTGTTATATGGGGAATGAACACCAAAGAGGATATTATGTATGACTCTAAATTTGAAAATGCAAAACCTGCACTTAAAGCATGGCAGGATTTAATCTACAACAAATGGTGGACAAACGAAAGCACTCAGTCAAATGCAAACGGCGAAGCAACTGTAAGAGGTTTTTACGGTGATTACGATATTACAGTAACAGCAAACGGAAAATCAAAAACTGTATCAGCACCGCTTTATAAAGCAAACAATAATGAAATCGAAATATTTTTAGACTAATTTTAAATTATGAGGAATGTTATGAAAACAAAAAAACTGGTGGGAATTTCAACCTTTCAATTGCAAAGAATTTATGGCGATGAAAAAGCACTTGAAATAGCAAGTAAGATTGGAGCAGATGCGATAGATTTTGACCTTTCCTGCTGCGAAAGATTTAATTGTGAAAACCCATTATCAATTTATTCTAAAAGTGATGATGAAATACGACAGTATTTTTCTCTGCTAAAAGATAAGGCAGAAAAACTTGGTATTAAAATATCGCAAACTCATGGAAGATTAAGAATATATTTGGGTAATCCTGATGAGGATAAAATTGCACTTGAAAATGCAAGACTTGATTGTCTGGCTACATCAGTTTTAGGTGCACCGTATTGTGTAATGCACAGTATTGCAACAAGTGTAACAGGTCCCGATGCAGATGCGTCATTTATGCATGATACCTGTTTTGGAGTATATAAAACAATTATTGGTTATGCAAAAAAATACGGTGTAAAAATAGCAACCGAAACAATGGGAGATTCTCCAAAATATGGCTGTTGTGATTTTTTCGGAAACCTTGCAGAATTTAAAAAAATGTACGACAGAGTTTGTGCTTATGAAGATAATGAAAATTATTTTGTCATCTGCATTGATACAGGGCATTGCAATAAAGCTATGAGATTTAACAACAATCCAAAACCGTCGGATTTTATTCGTGCGATGGGAGACAAAATAAAGTGCTTACATTTGAATGATAACAATACTTTTACCGACCAGCACAAAATTCCCATGTCGGGAGATATAGACTGGAACGATGTAGTGAAAGCGCTTGACGAAGTAGGATATGACGGTGTATATAACCTGGAACTGAATCTTAAAAATTTCGGAGAAGGTTTGGAAATAGAAATGGCAGAATTTGCAATTAAAGTAATGAGAAATATGCTAAATTTAAAATAATGAGGTCGATAAAATGAAAAAAATTATTTGTTTGACAGTTGCGTTTGTTTTGTGTATGGTTTTTTGTGTTTCTTATGCAGAAAGTTCTATATATACACAAAATTTTGACGAATTAGGTATTGCTGATAATACGCAGATTTCAACGGATATCGCAGCAGGTGCAAGCAATGGTGCTAATCCAGTGGTTTCATCTAAATACGCATATTCAGGCACATATAGTATGAAAGTGCATTTTAAAAGTAATAGTACAGCAACCAGTGGTCTTGGAGCTAAACTTTTGTTAACAGATACTCAAAAAGCAGCGCTTGTAGATGGAACAGAGTACATAATAAAAGCAAAAGTATATTACGAATCTTTAGAAAATAACAGTGTATCTATTGATTTACAAACAATGAATAAAGCAAAAGTATCACAATCAAGAACAAATGTTACAAAAGGGTCATGGCAGGATATTCAACTGATATTTGTATATGAGGCAAGCAGCCATCCTGATGATTTCTATTTCAGATTTGTATCAGCTTCAACTGTCATCCCTACGGACTGTTATTATGTTGATGATGTAGTAATCGAAAAAAATGTGCAAAAATCATACTTTGCTTCAAAATCAGCAAATTTTGACGATATAGATGAGCTTGTTAGCAACGTGGATTTTTCGAACAACGATTCAAAATCAACAATTTCAATTTCTAAAGAGATGGACCATACTTTAGGTACAGGAAAAAGTATGAAAGTTACAGGTGCAGAAAGCACATCGGGAAGAATTTGTCTTATGGACTTTTTTGAAGAAAGCGAACTTGGTAGTACTTGTTATGTAAGACTTTATATTTATCCACTGACAGACGGAAGTTTTAGAATAGGTATAAAAGGCGATACAAATTCAAACAGCTATTGGGGAGCTAATCAGTTTTTCGAAGTAACAGCCAATAAGTGGAATGAAATTATCATTCAAGTTGAAGTAGTAGAGAAAAGTACATCTTCTGCAACAAAAATAACAAATCATATTGCAATAGTACAAAATGGTGGACCGATAGACACATTTTATATTGATGATGTAAGTCTTTATACTCCTACATTAGAACCTGCACAGTATTTTGCAGACCATGCAGTATTTCAGAGAAATAAACCAATTCCTGTTTGGGGTACACACACAAATAAAGATGCAACCATAACGGTTGTTTTTGATGGTGAAACAAAACAGACAAATGTAAATGAAGACGGCACATGGAAAGTTGAGTTTGATGCTAAAGACGTAAAAACAGATGTTGAAATGTCAATTTCAGACGGCGAAATTACTTATGAATATAAAGATATAGCAATCGGCGAACTTATTCTTTGTGCAGGTCAGTCGAATATGCAGATAAAAGTATATGCAACAGAAGATTACGAAAAAATGCTTGAAATTTGTGAAAGCTATGACATAAGATTTTTTGAGCAGGATAATGCCGAGTCGTTTGATGAGCAACTTGATGTAACAAACGGCAGATGGATACTTTCCAGTAAACAAAATTTACAATATATTTCAGCGCTTCCTTATTACACAGCGTATTTCTTACACGATTATTTAGAAAATGTTCCGATTGGCCTTGTTGATATGGCTTATGGCGGAACAAAAATTCAAACATGGGTAAGCGAAGATATAGTAAGAAACAACGATATGTTTAACGGTATAGAAAAACAACTTGATAATGCGATTGAAAGTGGTCAAATAGACAGAAATACACCTTCTGCATGTTATAATGCTATGTTCTATCCAATGCGTCATCTTCCTGTAAAATCTATTATTTGGTATCAGGGTGCATCTGACGTGGCAGGCGATGTATATAGCGCAATGTTTGATGAACTTGTTAAAATGTGGCGTGAAAATTACAACGATGAAGATATGGTTGTTATTGTAACACAGCAGACACCAAATGATGGAAAATCACCGGGTATGAGAATGAATCAGTTTACCGATGCTAAAAGAAATCACAATGTATTTTGTATATCAACTGAAAATGAAGGACCTAACGGAAGAGAAACTCCGGACCTTGGGCCTTCTCATACAAGAGATAAAACGCCACTCGGATTTAGAATGGCGCAAATAATGAAAGCAAATATTTATGGAGAAGATATTGAATATTCCGGTCCTGAATATAAATCAATGACAGTAAAAGACGGCAAAGCAATTCTTATATTTGACCATATTGGTACAGGAATGATAATTGATGATGGCAGAGAAAAACTTTATGGATTTGAAATTTCAGATGATCCTTCAGTGGATATTTATACAGAAGGCGAAGGGTTTGTGCCTGCAGATGCCGAAATTGCCGGAAATACAGTTATTGTGTCAGCTCCGGGAATAACAAATCCGGTAAGCGTTAGATACTGCCACGTACGAATTGACGAAGAAATAAGAAGCGAAACAGGCAGTGCAACACTTGGTGGAAACCTTTCAAATAACACAAAAATTCCGGCATGTCCGTTTATTGCAACACTTAGCGATGCAGATTTTGAAACGATAAAAATTACAGATACAAAAGGCAATGAAGTGGCACTTAAAGATGGCATAAAAGACGGAATAAAACTAACGATAAATTCAAAAAATGAAGGACTAAGCGCACAGGATGCGAAAATTATTGTTGCTTATTACAAAAACGGAATTCTAAGTGATACAGAAGTTATTGATTCGTATTTTGAAACAAGAATGGGCAGAAGTTTTACATCAAAAGTAATAAAAGATGAAGCTTATTTAGAAAATGATAACTGCGAAATAAAATTATTTTTATGGAATGCAAAAACAGTTCCTCTTACACAAAGTATATCAGTGAAATAATAGGTTTTTTCATTCTCCTTTTGAAAATAGCAAGGATACATTCGGTATCCTTGCTATTTTTCTTATCATTTCTTTGAAAAACGAATTGCACTTGTAAGGTGTTATAACAATAAAAAGCCGGGTAATTTAAAATTACCCGGCTTTTAGTGATTGTCAATTCTTATTTGTTGAATAGGTTGTTAACAGTACCAATGTTGTAACCTTTAGCAATAAGTTCCTGCTTTGTAGGAGTAGATGTACCGCTTGTTGTGATAACATCTTCGGAAACGAAAGAATTGATTTTAACTTCTGGTTTAATGTAATTTTTCATTATTCTTTCCCTCCTTACTCGCCTTTAGCGCCAAGCCATTTAAGATTTTCGCCTGCATCGTTTACGCTGTATGTAAATACTTCACCAAGATATGTTTCGCCGTCTACTACAACATAAGGAACAACAAGTATTTTTTCACCAAAGTATTCTTCGCCGATTTCTTCGACAAGTACGTTTATAAGACCATTTGCATCTTTTAGACTGTTTTTAGCATCATCGCCTGTAGCAAAAACGCTTTGTTTGCCATCTTCATATCCCAATCTGTAAACGTACATACCAAAACTATCGTATGACGCAACATCATCATCGTTATCAGAAATGTATGCATCAAATGAAATTGCGCCTGTTTTTACATCTGCATCAAAAGTATCAGCATAGTAACCTGCGTCTGCTGTTGTGCTTACTTTTTCGCCTTTAGTGTTTTTAAAGTAGTCAGTTACAACTTCTTCAACTGCAAGATTGTCAATATAAAGAATATCTTTGTTTTCGCCACTTATGTCATAAGTAGTGCCGTCTATTCTTACATTAATACCGTCTGTGGCATCAGCTGCTGATGCATTATACACAAATTCTTCAGAATAAATTGTTGTCCAATTTCCAGCCTTGCAAGAAGTTACACTCTGGGATAGAACAGTTCCTTTCCATCCATTTAAGTAACCAATCTTAATTTGTTTTTTATCTACGTCAGTAGATGCGTTAAGATCAACAAATACATCTGCTTTAAATCTGTATGTTTTGCCATTCTCTAAAATGCTATTGTCAACACGTATTTTTGCACCACAATTGTTGTTCGTAGCATTTTTGTATAGTGCAATACATCCAGAGCCGTCTTTGCCGTTAGTTGTATTAAATTCTACTGTATTTGCAACAACAACACCGGCAAACTTGTCATTAAGTTCGCTTTCAACGTCAAAATTCTGTGTCCATACTGTTTCATAACCTGTATAAGCAAAAGCAGGCATAATGCTTAAAACAGAAAACAGCATGGTAAGCGTGATTAAAATTGCAATAATTTTTCTCACTTTTACTCCTCCTTATAAAATAATTTTTTTAAAATGAAAAAATCTATATGCTATTTTATGATACCATAATATTAAAATAAATAAAATCCAAAAAACAAAGGAAAAATGATAAAAAACAAAGATTTTTATTGAAGAATTTTGCTATATGATTATAATAAATGAATATATCTTGTTTTTAGTTTATTTAAAATCTGAAATATCAAATTTCCATTCTTCTCTTTTTCTAAATGGAGTTTTAAATTTTTTAGAAAGCATTCCTTTTTCTTCAAGATGAATATAGCATGCTACATCACATGCTCTGCCGCATATTGAACATTGGTATGCATGTTGAGCAGGCGGATAAAAGTATATATTATCGAGTATTTTTTTTGCAGTTTCTTTAGTTACTTTTGCATCTCCTGCTATAATTTCAATTCTGTTGTCAAAGTTCGAAAATGCATCTTTTGGCATAAACGGATTTTTTGTTCCATTTGCACCGTTATAATATACTGCGCATTGCCACGCATCAACACTTCCGTCGTCATTTATTGCTTTGCCAGGGCAGGCATTTTTACATTTTCCGCATTTATCACATAAATGCGGTTCTACAACATCATCAGTTTCAAATTCAGCGTCCGTAAGTATAAAGCAGTATCTTACCATTGGACCAAATTCATCAGTAATTAGTGCATTGTGAAATCCTTTTTCACCAAGTCCGCATTTAATTGCAGTATCAAGAAAATCAATCTGTGTTTCCTGTGTTTTGTTGCGATATACAGAGTTATAATCAACTTCAGGATTGGTGCTGTCTTCTTCTGCCATTATCTGCTGATGTTTTCTTTGTGGCATAGCAAGGTTTCCTTCTTCTTCCAAAAGCATACACACTTTAAGCTGTGCCATAGGCATTATGGTTTCTTCCATATTTTCTACACCCATAGTTGTGTACTGATAATATGTGCTTCCTTCTTCAATACCGCGGTATATACCTCTTAAAACCCTGAATGCAAGTCCTATAACAGTTTTTGTTTCAGGCATTATTTTAAATATCGGATTATCTTTTTCAAATCTTTTAGCAGGGGCAAATTTTATGATATCTGCTCCATTAGCTATGGCAAGCTCAATGATTTTGTTTTTCATATTATATTTCCCCCTTTAAATGTTTATGGCAGGCCATATCACATTTTCTTCCACACAGGCATGGAACATATCCCCACTGTGTTTTAGGAAGAAAATCAAGCTCTTTGTATATTTCTCTTGCTGATTCTGCATCAAAACGTTTTTGACCATTCAAAATTGCATCTCGTTCAGGATGGTTTTTTAAGAAATCTTCTCTAATAAACGGATTTGATTTGTGAGCACCTTTGTAATATACTGCACACTGCCACGTATCAAGACCGTTTTCATCTATTGCATTTCCCGGGCATACTTTAATACATTTGCCGCATTTATTACAGATTTCTTCTGTCAAAGGTTCATCACACTCAAGTGGAGCATCTGTTATGATAAAGCAATATCTCATAAACGGGCCGTATTTTTTGTTGATTATTTTTCCACTAAGCCCCATTTCGCCAAGGCCACAAGCTTTTGCAGCTTTGCCAAAATCAATAATAACATCAGGCACAGGTTTTCCTTCTTCTACAGCCTGCGCGTGTATAAGTTCATACGTATCAACAACCTCAGGATTTGTAGTTTTATCTCCTTTAATTCTTAAATTAGGAATTGCTTTTTGAAGGCAGGCATCATATCCCTCGTTCTCTATTATTCCACCCATTTTAAGTAAGAATATTTCTGCCATTTCTTCGTCAATATATTTAACGCCCAAAGAAGTGTAAGTGTAATACTGTGCGTTATTTTCCATCGCTTTATATATAGCTTTTGGAACTAAAAAACCAAAACCAATTATAGCTTTTGCATTCGGTAAAATCATTTTAGGAGAACGTTGAGGATTTTCTTCTTCATAAATCTTACCAATTCCGCATATAGTAGCACCCATCTCTTTTGCTTTTTGTTTAATAAATTCAGCTGTAAGCATAATATAGAGTCCTCCTTATCTGTCCAATTTCCAAGCTTTTTTTGTTCTGAGTGGCTCTTTGAAACGATTTTCCATACATCCGCCCTTTTTCTCCAAAACAGATACACACGCTCTTATGCAACCGCCACATTTTGCCATGTTATATCCAACCCAACTTGGAAAATATTTTTGCAGTGCAGTATATACCTTGACAACTTCGTCTTCATTTGCAATATCGGTAACACCTTCCATAAGGTCAAGTGAGCCGTTTTCGTTTTTGTCCCATACTTCTTTTGGAACGAATGGGTTATAGTAACGACCTGCGTGAGTATAAAAGGCATAGCAACGCCACATATCAATATCTGCCCATTCAAGAATTTTGCCATCTAAGTTTACTGTTAATTTTTTGCCTGAGTTAAGTGCAGGAATACAACCGCCGGGACATTCTCTTACGCAGGCACCGCATTTGCGACAAAGTGGGGTGCCATTATACATTTGGTCATACTCATCAACCTCAGCATCAGTAAAAATAAATGCCACACGTTGAAGTGGTCCGAATTCAGGCGTTAAAAGCATTTTACTCCAGCCAATTTCACCAAGTCCACAGGCAACAGCCGCAATTCTGAACTGAAACTGCAAATCCGGTGCAACGTTATCTTCTCGGGTAGGTCTTGTAAACTGAACACTTCTATGATGTGGTGTTGCATTTCGCTGTCCTTCGTTAACTTCAATCTGTTCTTCAGGTGATAATGTGTTTCCGGGTGCACCGTCCATATCAGAAACTACACCTCTTGCACCTGTATTACGATAAACAAATGCTTCATAGCCTTCGTCTTCAATAACTTTTCCAACCTGGTACAATACTGCCGGCGCAAAAATTTCGTTTATACCGCCGTATGCCATTGAAGGATACTGATAAAACTGAGTACCTTCTTCTATACCTCTTTGTACTCCTCTTGGAATTCGAAATACAAATCCTATACAGCTTTTTGCTTCAGGGAATAAAAACTGTGGATTCATTTCATCAGGAGCACCATTAAATCTTGACATTGGCGCAATGCCGCAAGCATCTGCTCCTGCAGCTAGTGCTGCTTCTTTTATTAGTTTGCTGCTAATCATATTTTTCCTCCGATTTATTATTATCTAATGAAAGTTTAACTAATTTTAAAGGATCTCCATTTTCCAAAATATATGGATATATACTGAAAGTTGGCTCGAGAAGTCTTAAAATATCGCCGATGTATTTTTGATTTATGTAGCTTTCTAATATGACCTTAGGATTGCTATGTACTCTTGTGGCAAGTTTTACAGATTCAAACAATCCTTCGTATTTGTAAATATTTTCAGGTCTTACAAAGTTTGTACATTCTAAAAGTTTAGGATAGTTTTTTTCGTCTTTCAAAAAATCGCGACATATACCGACAAAATTATATGCATTATCCATTTTTGCAATTTCACTTTCGTGAGATACGAGATTATCATGAAAGTTGTGTGCGGGGCAGAAATTCAAACATCCGCTGTTTGCAAGCATAAAAAGTTTCTTTCCGTTTACATCACACCAGTTTTTAAGTTCTTTAATTTTTTGAAAATCTCTGTTATATTCGCGTTTCATATAGTATCCGTCAAATAAGTCGGCAACGTACTCCATAGCAGATACCGTTCCGATTTCCATATTTACAGATGCTCGAAGCGTAATATCTTTGAAATTGTTTTTTACAAATTTTGCAATAAGCGGCGATGTAGTTGTTATAGAATTTAATCCGTATGTTCTTTTAATGTAATCGATTGTATTGCCGATTTTGTTAAAAAACGATCTTGACTGACTGTCTTTTCCATAACAGTTTGCATTTAAAAGCAGATTAAGCAAAATGTTGTTTATACTTAATTTTTTAAGTGCGTCATCCTGCCATTTTTGCATTTCCCATTCAGTGTATTGTTCACTCTGAGTTTGAAGATTTCTTCCATTTGGGATATTGCCCCAAGAAAAATACACTTCATAAATATGCTCTTTATTATCTATTATATTTTCCAAAAATGTTATGTTTTGGTTATTCAACCCGACCATATATTTCATAATTTCACCACCAAAGCTATTATTTGCATAGATTTTCGGTATCTGTAACAAATTCTTCACAATTATATTTTATCAAATCTAAAAATAAAGTAAATCCAAAAAACAAAGCAAAAATAACAAAAAACAAAGATTTTTATTGGAGAATTTTGCTATATGATTATAATAAATGAATATATCTTGTTTTTAGTTTATTTAAAATCTGAAATATCAAATTTCTATTCTTCTCTTTTTCAACACACTTTGTGGACGGCATACTTTGGGAACAGTGCAATTTCTGTTACATTTTGTTAAGGCAATAGGACAATGGTATGAACTTGTTTGTATAAAACAAATTAAACACCCCACAACCCGCATTACACCGGCGTTTTTCACGTTCTCCTTAAATTACTAATTTCGGCGAAGCATTGCGCCTACTTAAAGATGAGTTAAATCATAAAAATAAAACCGGCTGTGGAATTTTAGATTTATGTAAATAAAACAAAAACAGGACAGTAAAAACTGTCCTGTTTTTTTATTTATACAATCCCTTATAATTGTTCGGAGACATTCCTATGAATTTTTAGAACACTTTGCTGTAATAAAACTGGTGTCATGTTCAAAAATCAAACCTTCATAATCGTTTTTTAAGTGTACATATTTTTGTTTTTTTGAGATAATTTTTTTATAATGGGAATGTGGATTCAAAAGTGTAAAAAATATTATTATATTAAAGACGTGAGGATTATTTTTACGATGTAATAATGTATTTTAATTAAATGGATTTCACTTTTGATTTTGCTCAAATTGACACTGATTCAACCAATGTTAAATTTTAACAATGTGTAGGATTGTTCGGTTTTTGTGATAATAATTACATTGTAAAATATAGTGGTTTTTGTTATCTTATAATTAAACCAAAAAGGTTTTATATTGGTGTTTACGTTAAAAAACAAAGGCGATTTGTTTTAAAATATAACAATTTTGGCAAAACACAATTCCAAAAATTAAAAAAGTTTTAATGACAGAATGGGAGAGGTAAAAATGAAAACAATAAAAAGAATAGTGTGCTTTGTTTTGTGTTTGGCATTGTCAATTCCTTTTATAAGTGTTTTGGCAGATGAGGCAACTGAATTAAGTGATACTGTACAAAAAACTTATATTGAGTTTTTACTTGATGAAATTGATACAACAAGCGGCGTAGTATTAACTTTTAATGCAAAAAGCGAAGGATCACAAAAGGTTAATGTGTATGCAATAGACAGTTCAATTGAAGAAAATGGAATTACATGGAAAAACGCACCTGGAAACAATGTTTCTTCAGTCGGTGCTGACGGTACATTTATACAAAGTGTGAATGTAAATGGCGAAAACGTATATTCAATAGATGTTACAAATATTGTATCGGAATATAAAACTAACGAAAAAACAAAAATAACATTTGTTATTACACCTGACAGCGCAAATACAAATGAAGTTATAATTGATTCAAAAGAACTTACATCAAAAATAGTATATGCTCCTGATTTTGACAGTCTTGCAAGCGATGCTTATATTCTTGGCGATACAAGTGCGCAGGTACAATATAACGCAGAAACAGAATATATGTACTATTATGGCGGAACAAACGGTCTTTCTGTAAAAGAAGTATCAGATGCATATAATTACCCATCAAACAAATCGGGTAAAAGCTTAATGATTGACAAAAATTATTCTAATACAAATACAGGAAGATTAAAACTTGTTAATTCATTTGTTACAAGTGCATCTGATATGATAGAAGGAACAGAATATCAGATTTCATTTAAAATCAGATATGGTGCTGATGCTCCTTTAGGTACAGATGTTACACAAACAACAAACATTCAGGCGGTAGCAATTAACACAAGTACAGGCACTACAAAACTTAACGGCGGAACAAACCTTACAGTGAGTAAAAACGACTGGACATCATATAGTTTTACATATACAATGACTGATACTGCAAAATCAATGTTTGGTTTTGTTCAGAATAACGAAAATGCTGAGTTTTACGTTGATGATTTGGTAATTACAAAAACGTTAGATGCTTCAAAAAATGCACCAAGACTTGTAAATGGCGATTTAACAGTTGTTGCAAATGCAGATACTTTTATTGAAAACGGCGATGGCGAAGACAAAAACTATGGTACTTCTTCATCATTAAAAGTATCAGCAGGTATTTTTCCTGCTGTCAGCACAGAAAAAGTATATGTTAAATTTCCACTTGCAAATGTTGATACAAGTGAAACGGTTTATTTAAATATAAATGCAAAAACTACAGGCAATCAAAAACTTAATGTATATGCGACGGAAGAAAGTTTTAATGAACTTTCAGTTACATGGACAAATGCCCCGAAAAACAATCTTGAAGGCTACGATACAGACGGCACATACATCGGACAAATTGCGTTAAATGGGGACGGTACATATAAAATAGATGTAACACAAACAGTAAGTGCATATAAAGATGCAGGAAAAGAAAGTATTACATTTGCACTTTGCGCAGAAAGTACCAATACTGCTTCTGTAATAATTTTATCAAAGGAAAACAATAAAGAAACAGTTTACGCTCCTGATTTTGACAATTTAGCAGAAGATGCCTATGTTCAGGGAAGCGGAACACAGGTTCAGTATAGTCAAGACACAGAATATATGTTCTATGTAGGCGGTTCAAATTCACTTGAATTAAAAGGAATTACATCAGATTATAATTATCCTTCAGATTCAGACGGCAAAAGTATGAAACTTGGCAAGAAAAACAGTAATACAAGTACAGGTCGTTTTAAACTTGTTAATTCACTTGTAAAAAGTGCATCTGATATGGTAGAAGGAACTGTATATCAGATTTCATTTAAAATCAGATATGGTGCTGATTCAGATTTAGGTACAGATGTTACACAGACAAAAAATATTCAGGCGGCAGCAATTAACACAAGTACAGGCACAACAACAATACAAACTCTTACAGTAAGCAAAACTGATTGGACTGAGTATAACCTTACATACACAATGACAGATACAGCAAAATCAATGTTTGGTTTTGTTCAGAATAGCGAAAATGTTGAGTTTTATGTAGACGATTTAGTAATTACAAAAACAATTGATTCAACATATATTGCCCCAAGATTAACTTGTGGCGAAAGTGTAATTGCAAATAATGCAGATGCTTTTGTTTCAAATCTTAAAGAACGCAATCAAAACTTCGGCGCATCAAATGAACTTTGTGCAACTTATGGCTTAAATGAGGTAATTGACGACTACAGAATAATATCAGAAAATATAAGCGGGTCTTTAAAAGCAAACGGCAACTTAACGTATACAAGAACTGTAAAGAATAATACAGCATCTTTAAGCAATGTGCTTATGGTTGTAGCTATTTATGATAATGAAGATAACCTTGTATGTGCAAAAGCGCAGAAGGTAGGCATTGCATCAGGTGAAAAAGACGATTTAAGTGTAAGTTTTGAAAAATTACCGAGCGCTCTTAAAGAAGATTCATATTTAAAAGTATTTACATGGAACGAAGATTTTGAGCCGATATTTAACTTGGATGAATATGTAGATTTTTACGACAAAGATGAAATTGTTGTAAAAGTTGATTCGCCAAAAACAGGAAATGATTATGCATCGTTTTATGTGTTCGTAAAAGGCGAAAACGAACTTAGCAATAAATATGTAAGATACAATTTTATTTATACAAAAGATGATTCAATCAAAACAGAAATTAAAAGAGTAACAAAAGATGATGCAATAAATACAGTAAATACTGCTGTTTCTGGCGAATTTGATATAAGATTTGGCGGAACACCAAAAGGAGCCGAGTTGTCATCTGACAAAGACCATACAACAGGAAGCGGTAAATCGCTGTACTTTACAAGAGACGGAAGAACCGACAGAATTAAGTTTTATAATACATTTAAAACAACAGAACTTACAAAAGATGATATAGGCAATGTATATAATGTGTCATTCTGGGTTTATCCGGAAGAAGATACACAAATCCGCAGTGGTATTATGAGCGCATGCGGCGAAAAGAATTATGCAACTTTTTACGAAAAAACAGGATATGTAAATATTGAGGCCCAAAAGTGGTCGCAGGTAAGTTTTACTTATACAATTGACGAAACAAATGTTGACTATAAAATCGGTATGCTTGCTATAGAAGACAGTGTGGGTACGCCGTTTTATATCGATGATATTTCAGTAACACAAAATACAACAGATGTTACAATTACTGCAAAAGAGGGTATTGATATATCAAACGGAAAGTTTGAGCCAAAGCTTAAAGTTATTCCAGGGCAAAAAGATGATACAAAAAACAAAGAAGCAACAATAAATTTTTCTTTTGTAGAGTTTTTTGTATATTTTATGTTGGCCGGGAAGTAACCAATAGAATTATCAGTTAATTTTATTTTTTTATTGTTGTGTCCTATGATTGCATCAGTTTCATATCTGAAAGCAATAGCATCGCAATGCCTGTTGATGTTACATACTTTGCTGGGACCTAAGTCAAAGGATAATACATTCAGTATTTGAAAAACAATATTATCCTGATAAAATATCACTGTTATTCCTCCTTAAAATGTATCAAAATCAACTTGATACCACTTTTATATTACATTTATATAGTATTTAATCACACTCAAAAAACGATTTTTATGGTTGGTATTTTGAAAAAAGAATATACAATTAAAATTTATATGTGTACTTAGAAGGCGCTACATTCATAATTTTTTTGAATTCAGATGAAAAGTGCTTGTAATCGTCATATCCACACATTTGCGATATTTCCTGCAGCGAAAGATGCTCTTCTTTAATTAGCGATATCGCATATTTTATTCTGTGTTCGATTACATATTTTTTTGGAGACATCCCAAATTCTTCACTGAAAATTTTTCTGAAATATGATTCGCTTATAAAAGATTTTTTTGCAGCTGTCTGCAAGGAGAAATCTTTTTTTAAGTAATTTGATTTTATATACTGAATAGATTCGCTTATTTTTGATTTTTTATCTTCGTTAAGATTTTTGTTGTCTTTGTAAAGCTCTGCAAAAATGTTACTAAGAATAGCAGCACATTCATATTTGTAAGATGGCAATTTTGCATTCCATATATCAAAAATTTTTTTGAAAAGCTTAGCATATTTTTCGAAATCGTCAGGATGCAAATATTCAATATTGTCGCAACGATAGTTAAAAACTTTGAAATGAATAACAATCATTTTGTCTTTTTTTGCATTTTTTGTATAACTGACTTCTGAAGGGAAATAGCAAATAGCGTTATCTGTATAAGTTATTTCTTTGTTTTTTGAATTAACTACAGCGTCTGCTTCATAATGAAATGACAGTGCATCATAACTACGTTTTGTAATGGTTGTTTTTACATCTTTTTGTTCAAAATAAAGAACATCCAGTATTTTAAAAATAGTTGAATCTTGTTCAAAAATCATACTTGTCATCTCCTCACTTAAAAAAAGCATAGCATTTCAAAAAACAAACCTGTGCAATCGTTTTTATGGTGTACTTCTTTTTTTAAAAGTGCGATAATTGTAGATGTAATGGAATAATCGGATTATAGACATTGTAGAAAGAGTGTAGAACTCAGATAGGATTGAAAGGAGAATTTAAAATGAAAAAAAGAGTAGTTTCAATGATGCTTATTGTTTCAATGATTTTGTCGTTGTTTACAGCAGTTGCTTTTGCAAATGACAGCACAGTTTCAACACAAGACAATGAAATTAGTATTTGCATCAACGGAATGTATGTAACCTTTGACCAAATGCCTTTTAATAAAGATGGCCGAGTTCTTGTGCCACTTCGAGGTATATTTGAAGTGCTTGGCGCATCCGTTGAATACGATGGCGAAACAAGAAAAATTACAGCAAAGAATCTTGTAGTTTTTGTGCCTTTGCCGTCATCGTAAGATGCAGTGATATTTTCATCTACTGTAATTTCTTCTGGTGCTTCTTCAATAATGTAAGCATCATCTGTTTCTTTAAGTACATAACCTTCGCCTGCTGTAACATTTGCGCTAAATCCGTTTTTAATAATTGTAAGCGGTCTGTTTGCAACTGCACCTTCTGCGTTATTTGCTAAAAGGTAAATGTCATTTTCGCCTGCATCTTCAATTGCATATGCAAGTGTTTTGTAAGTTGTGTCGTTTGTTAGGTAACTTGTTGCACTATTGTAGTATCTGTTTGATATAGTATCATCTGTGTAAGCTGCAGAGGCATTTGAAACTTCAAATTTGTTTGCGCCTATTTTATTTGAGTAGTATTGAGCATCAAGATACTCAGATACATCGCAAGGGAATGTTCCACCTGTAATATCAAACTTGGTGTTTGATTTACTTGTGTATCCTTGTCCCATTGCATAAGCATCATCAGGATTAGAAGTTGTATTTTCAAAAGTACCGCCGTAAATGTTTACATTACCTGCCTGCCATTTGTAAATACTTGAGTTTGCGTTTGTAGATGTAAACTTACCATCGTAAATATTGTATGTACCATTTGTTTTCATTGAATAGAAAACAACGGTAGATGCAGTTATCTCAGTATTTTCGCCAGTTATTGTTACTTCGGCACCTTTTTGACTTGAAAGTGTTCCTGACCAACCTGTTGTAATACCGCCCGTTGCACTTGTAAGTTTTACATTTTCAATTGTAAGTTTTTTTAGTTGAGATGCACTGTTACCAAATATTTTTATTGCATAGTTTTCTGTTCCGTTATATATAATAGAACCGTTTTTAATTGTTGCCTCTCCACCAATTGTAAAACCAAATTTTTTGCCTATGCCAGACGGGAATGTAATTGTATTTCCGTTCAAATCAACGACAACCTTTGTTTTATTGGAGAATTCTGCGATAGTTGATTCTGTTACATCTTTTGTAAGTGTAACTGTAACAACGGTTGAATCATCATTTTTTGCATTAACAAGTGTTGCTACAGCAGATAAACTATCTGCAGTTGTGCTTGCTGTTCCGTCCGAATAAGTAACTGTAAATGCTGCGGTATCTGCAAATACAACTGTACTAAACGAACTGAATAAAAGTGTGAGAATTACTAATGATGTTAAAATTTTCTTCATTTTTTTACTTCCTTTCTTTTTTTAAAAATTTAGTTTGTTATGATAAAAACTACAAATTTCATAACTACCCAAATTTAGTTTAGCACAACATTTGTTTAAAAGTACATTGACGGAAGTAATAGTATGGATTATACGAACATTTTTTTAGAAAAAATATTGACTTTCAATGTGAAAACAACTTATTATGTAAAAAAGTTGTGGAATGGATTTATGTTTCATTTAATGTAAAAATGGACTTTAAAAACCAAACAAACAGCTTTTTAGATTTTCTTTTCAAAATAAATAAGGCAAAAGGCGGGGCAGAAAACTGCTTCGCTTTTTGCTTTTTGTGTATTTATAAAATATTGGGGAAAAATAATTATATTGATAAAAATAACATTATGGACTATTATTACATTATTTTTGGCATTTTGTTGACAATTATTTTATGGATTATTAAAATATTTTTAAAGAGGTGATTTTTATGTATACATCTTATGGACGTGGAAAAGGAGAGTCGGATTTTCAGCGTGACAAACAGTTTTATGTAAATAATTGCGGTATGATGAAAAAACTTCCGTTTCGTGTTTATTCCAACAGACCAAATGGACGAAACGATTATCAGGTTATTTATGTAACGGACGGATGTATCGAAATTGAAACAAAAAACGGCTGGAAAAAAGTTATTAAAGGCGATTTAGTATTTTTTGAACCAAAAACACCTCAGCACTACTATGCAGTGCCAAATGTAAATACAACATATTGCTGGATGCATTTTACAGGATATGATGCAGAAAGAATAGTAAAAAAACTAAACCTTAAAACGGGCGTTTATCAGGTGGGAAAATTTGATGATTTTGTAACAAGATGCATTGAAATTATAAATACAATGAAGAAAAGGGATGAGATTTTAGAATATAAAATATCGTCCCTTGCAATTGCAAACCTTGTAGACGTTTACGAAAAACTTATACCACGAAAAAGAAAAAAATTTGAAGATGTTGTTTTGCTTATGGAAAACGACAAACCAAACGGAACAAAAATAGACGAGTACGCAAAAATGTGCAATTTTTCGCGTGTACATTTCAGCCGTCTTTTTAAAGAAGAATATGGAATGTCGCCAACAAATTATAGGTTAAAACTTTTGGTGGATAAAAGCAAACCACTTTTGATAGATTCGGGTCTTAAAATAAGTGAAGTTGCAGTTATGTGCGGATTTGACGACCAGTTCTACTATAGCAGAGTTTTTAAAAGATTTACTGGAATGTCGCCGGAAAATTACAAAAAAATGCATAGTTAAACAAATTGGGGACGGGGCAGTTTATGTATAAAATTCAAAATACTTTGTTGTGTAAAATCAAAAAAGGCAGTTTTTTTGTTTGATTTTGTTGACAAGTAAATAGGCAAATGGTAAAATAAAAGTATAAATATGATGGCAATAACCTACGGCAAAGCAAAACAACAAACGGCGTAAAAACAAGTCATATTTACGATGGACAAAACATAGTTTTAGATGTAACTGAAAACGGCAATACTGTTTATAACAGAGGTTTAACTCTGATTAACAGAACAAACCAAAATGGTACTGATTATTACCATTTCAACATTCACGGTGACACAGTTGCCTTAACAGATGCTAACAATCAAATAACCGTTAACTACAAATATGATGCTTTTGGAAATCAGTTGACAGATAACACAAACGATACAAACCCATTCCGTTATTGCGGAGAATACTTTGATGCTGAAACAGGATTTGTATATTTAAGAAATAGGTATTATGACCCAAGTTTAGGACGTTTCATCAGTGAAGATCCTCATTGGAATGTAAGCAATATGATTTATGGGGATAAACAGTATAAAGAAGATGAAATAAAAATTCCTGATATGTCCGCAATAATGCAAAACAATAATTTGTATATTTATTGCATCAGCAACCCAATACAATACAAAGATCCGTCAGGAAAGAATAAAACGATAGATTTAGGTAGTGGTTGGTCGTATAGAATTGATAATGGGCAAAATGGACAACAACATATTCATGTTGATGGCCCAAATGGTCAAAGTTATAGTAGAAATGCAGATGGTACAAAACATGATGGGAGCGAAGATACCCCGCCAAAATGGGTTCGAAAAAAGATTGATGAAAAACTTGGAAAAAAAGGTCCTTGGAAATGGGATGTTGGAGACTCAAACAATAACAATAGAAATTCAAATAATAGCTCTAACACTAATTCAGATAATAAATCATCCAGCAAAAATATCTCTAATAATTCTAAAGTATCAAAAGCGGTAAGTAAAGGTGTAGGGATTGGATTAGGTTTATACACAGCATATCAATTTTGCAAATGGGCAATAGCGACAATGGCGGCGCCATATACCGGAGGAAGTTCGTATGTAATTGCTGGTGCAATGCCATAAGAAATGGAGGATTATATGAATTATTTCACAGAAGAGCTTTGGAAAGGTATAAATGGAATTTCTGATGTTTACGATATTGAAACTGCAGATGTGGTGTTTCAGGAAAATATATTAAAATATAATGAATATTTTCACACAAAAATAGTACCATTTTTATCAAAAGTTACATTAGAATTGTATGAAAAATATGATGGATTTCATGATATGAAAATCATAAAATTACAATATGAGAAGAATAAATTCTATATTTACGGGAAAACAGTACATATTACATTTGATGATATAAAAGAGTTACATGCAAATATTATTGGTTATATTGATACATTTGGATATATGGAAATTTTTTATCGTAAAGAAACTAATGATTTCCAAGTAGGAATACTTTTTTCTTGGGAAGATAGCATTTATATAACTTGTAGCAGTATCATTGTTGAACCAGCATAACACAAGAACAGTTTGGGGACGGGGCAGTTTCTGTTACATAACACAAAAACGGCTTTGTTCTAAAATAAAACTAATTAAGGCAGGTTTAAAACCTGCCTTTTTTGTTTGATTTTATTGACAAGGGAAGAGGCAAATGGTAAAATAAAAACGTACAGTTACGATAATAACGGCAACAGAATAGGTTTTTCACTTGCCGTTAACGGCGAAAATGTGATTGATACAACTTACACTTATGATGCATTAAATCGCCTTGCAACTGTAACGAATAACGGCGAAACAACAACGTATGCATATGACAACAATGGCAATTTGATTTCATCACAAACAGGCGAAAATGCTGTTACTTATGAGTACAATAACGCAAATATGCTAAAGAGCCAGACAAACAACACTCTTGGCGTAACTTATGGCGCAACGTACTACTTAAACGGCAACCGCAGAACGCTTGACGAAACAAACAAACCGCAAATTGTTTACACATACGATGACTATGGAAAACTTGTAAATGAAGATGCAAGTTCGTATATTATAAATTACATCTATGACAACCGTGGTAACCGCATACAAAAAGCAAAAACCGAACTTGGCTTAACAGAAACTACAACATATTCTTACGATAAAAACAACAAATTATTGCAGGAATATATGTACTATGACGGTGTTGAGCACGTTACAGATTACACATACGACAACAACGGAAATCAGATTGTAACTAACTACTACACCCTATCGGAAAACGAAGAAGAGAGCAAGGTTTGGGATTAAGGGTATCTTATACAACTTTTTCGATTGGAGAGTAAAAAAGTATGAAAAAAGTTATATCATTATTGCTCATCATTACAATTGTATGTAATGTGTTTTTGCCTGTTATGGGTTTGGCTGAAGATTCTACAGATTCAGAAATTATGCTTACAAGGTCTGATTGCTTGGTTTTTATAATGATGGGTATTGGAGCAAAATCATATCAATACAATATATTGGAAAAATGGAATATTTGCGATGAGTTTGAAGAAGAATTATTTGATGAACAAACGATAAAAAATGCAAAAAAAGGTTGTTCAAAACTTTTGTTTTCCAGTAAGGTTGATTTGGCAGGGGTTGCTGTTATGTATGCCGGTATTGCTAATGGCGAGTGTATGATGGGCAACAACGATGAATATGTATATATGAACTTTTATAGAACAGTAAAATTAAATGAAGCACTTGCTTTTATGGTTAGATGTCTTGAGAAAGATAAGGCTATCGGGAAAGGTTTGGATGAAACATTTGAGATGGCAAAAGAAAAAGGGTTAATCAAAGAAACAGATTTGTTTTATGAATTTCCTGAAAAAAATCTTACCTTAAGCGAATTTAAAATTATTTTCAAACGATTTTTGAAGATGCCAAGAGGATGGTATCATCAGTTACCGTTAACAGAAGATTATTTTAATTATTTTAATTATAAATATGATGAAAACAGAAGCAAAACTTATGAAGAAATGTTGTCAGAAATATACACAATTTCTTTTGTAGACGAATTATTAGATTATGATGCTTTGAATTTTGAGTGGAATCCTGATATACGAAATGGTTATAAAAAAGTAAAAAATCTTTATGGCAAAGACTATAAATTTGATTTTTTGGTGCCAAAAATAAAGTACGCAAAATTTCCATTTAGATTAACTTATGAACACAATGGTGAAATAAAAACAAAAGAGGATACAATAACGTGCAGTTGGGCTGGTCATTTTGTTGTAAACCAAGATGCCGTGATTTGTCAAAGATGGGTAGTTGATTTGTTAAATACAGATCAACTTAACGGGAAATTTGAAATAATAGATGTATCTGATTACAATGAAAGAACTTCAGATGGTAAAAGAATAGATTCTGTAGTTTTTTCTTATGGTAATGGTGCTTATTACATGGGCGAAAATATAAATGTAGTTGAGCCGAAAGTTTCAGATTTTGTAGAGATAGAATGTCTTGATTTGAAAAATAGGATTTCATATGAAAAAATCTCTTTAGACGATGCGCATGATAAATTTGGCATTCGTTTAATTGATTGGGAATGTGCACCACCTATTGAAAACAATTATGAATGAAGAACAGTTTGGGGACGGGGCAGTTTATGTATAAAATTCAAAATACTTTGTTGTGTAAAATCAAAAAAGGCAGGTTTTAAACCTGCCTTTTAATTTTATTTTTTGTTTATTTCAAAGTCAATGATTGGTAATTTTGCTTTGAATTTTGCAAAATAATCTTTACAAGGGGAGTTTTCGTTGAATCTTACTTTGCCACCTTTAAAATCTAAACCGAGTACATATTTGCAGTACACAATAATTGGTGTTGTGCTCCATGCATGGCAACGGCTCATTGCACGCATATGGTCTTCTACTTTTTCATTTTCCCAAATGCTTGTTGCGCCTAAATAAAGCATATTTCCCCATTTATCAGCAATTTCTTCAAACACGATATCGGCATATTTCATACCTTTTTCAAGAAGTACCTCATATTTGTAAATTAAATAACTTATTGAAAGTTTTATAAGGTCGTTATCTTTGTTTGAAAGGGCATCTAAAACAAAGTCTTTTTTATCTTCATCACAAATTCCAGTATATAACGCCATAGCCTGAGTAAGCTCGTCAAAGCGTATTTGCTCGCCATTTAAAACGTGAGATGCAAAAACTTTTTTATGATTATTCCAAAATGTTTCGTTAAATACTTTTTTCATATCTTTGGTAAAAAGTAAATATTTATCTGCAAAATCATTATCGCCGACTTTTTTTGCAATCCATATTGCAGATGTAATTCCCATATATGAAAAAATGTGATAAAGACCATCTTTAATTTTGTCGTAATTTTCGCCTATGAGTTTTTTTGTATTATAATCCTCGCAAGACCATTCATAAAAATTCCAGGTTTTAATATCTTTTAAGTCAACTGGTTTTAAAATGCCGTCAAATGAATTTTTTGAAAAATTATTAACCATTTTTTTAATAATTTCCCAGTTTTCTTTTACTAAACTTACATCGCCGCTAAACTCGGTATATTCTTTAAGCGAAAGAAGGAAAATCATTGTAAATGACGGAATTGTAAGTTCGCTTTTTGAAGGTGCAGTTAAATTTACATAAGTTTCATCAAGCACAGATTCGCAAAGAAGCTTTAAAGATGCTCTTGTAAATTCTTTACTTCCGCCTAGTGTGTAGTATGCACAAAGTGCGGAGTTTCGCGTATCAGACGCATAAAGCGCTTGTTCTCTCCATGGGCAGTCTTCATAATGCTCGTGCATGCAAAGTTTTAAAGTATCAAGACATACATCAAAAACTTTATTGTGAAGTGAATCACTGCATTTAAATGTACCTTCGTCCGAAAATGGATATTTTAGCGGTTTAATTCCAACGTAATCAACAGATAAGTTTTTGAAATTCGATATGTTAATCTGCAAATATCTTCCTGCAATTCGTCTTGCATAATGAGTAAATGTCTGTTTGCCTTCACGGCAGATGTACGTATCGGTAAAATTTCTGTAATCGATTTTTGCGCGCACTCTTAAATCGTCAAGATGCTCGCCGTGAGAAATATCAACTCTTGCGCCTTTGTTTGTTGTAAGAGTAAATGTTATGTAACCGCACATTTCTTTCCCTAAATCGACTATAAAATAAATTCCGTCGGTTTCTGGTTTTCTTTCAATAAGTTTAACGGGAAAAGTATTTTTGCCTTCAAAAAACCTGTCAAATTCAGTAAATGAAAGATAGTCTGTCATAACAAGTTCAGATGCAAGTTTAGATGCACCTTTTCTTAAAAAATCGCCTTGTGCAATAATTTTTGTTTCAGGCTCTTTTCCGATATTGAGTTTTAATATCGGTCTTTTTGTCAAAGTTGTTTTTATTTCTTTTTCTTTGGCATTTTTCCAAGATGAATCTATAATGTAATCTTCTTTTATAAAATCATCTTCGCCCGTTGCATCGTATTCAAAGCCAAAGCCCATTTGAGTTGTTGTAAAATGAACTTTTCCGCTTTTGTACGTGTTTGATAATCTTGAAAGTGTATTTAAGTCGCTAAAAACTACTTCGTCATTGTTTTTTAGTGCGAAAATAAGTCCTCGCTCGCCCGCCTTGTATCTTGATGAACTTTCTCCCTGATAATATGCGCAAATTGCAATTTTATTCATTCCTGTTTTTAGAAACTTTCCGATACTTAATTCGTCATATTTCTGGTTTTCTGGATAATTGCCATACTGACCGCTGGAAACAAATTTACCATTTATATATAATGCATATTCTGAGTCAACGCAAATTTGCATTGTTGCGTTTTTATCGACTGCGTCAATATTAAATTCGCGTATAAAATCAGCATATTCATTAACGTTGTATTTTTCTTCTGCCCATATCCATTTGGCGTAATTTATCATAATATTCATCCTCACAAGTTAAAGTTATTTTTATAATATCATAACATCTTTTAAAAATCAATTGAACAAAACTTAAAAATATAGTACAAATGTTCACTTTTTGAAAAATACACTTTGTTGACTTGCCAAAATAACTGTGATATACTTTAAAAAAGTATTTAGTTAAAAATATGAGGAGAGTGTAAAAATGAAAATAGCAGTTATGTGCGATATGCATCTTCCATACGAAAAAGATGCCGTACAGTACGATTATTTTGACCTCGCAATAGAAGATATAAAAAATACAAAGCCTGATTATACAATTGTTGCAGGCGATATTACGGCTTATGCCGAAATGGAATCGACAGATGCTTTTATAGAAAAAATATCGGAACTCAATAACGTAATAGTTGTTGCAGGAAACAGTGATGTAAGAAGCAAAAACGAAAAGATTTTATCTTTTGCAAAGGGCGGAACAATTGATGCAGGAAGAAAGATTTTATGCATAAACACTCCGCATGGTTACATAACAAAAGAAGATTTTGAAAAAATAGAAAATTTAAACGATGGCGATGTTTTTGTTATGCATCATTATGTTAAAAGAGGGCTTGATGCAAAGACAAAAGAAAGACTTTTTAAAATTTTAGATGAAAAAAGCATCATTGTAATTTGCGGACATATTCACTCATTTGCCGATGAAACTGTGGGCAAAAGCAGAGTTGTTGCCCTAAGAGCACTTGATGCAGAAAAAACAATAGGAGCACCGCCTTGCATAACATATTTTAACATTACAAAAGATGAATTTTCATACGAAGAAAAAATATTTTCAATACCAAAAGAAAATATGAATGGTTTTAGAGATTTAATAGGAATAAGTTGTTTTGACGTTGAAACTACATTTGACTATGCCGTTAAAAGCAATATAAAAAACATTGAACTAAGAAAATACAGTGAAGATGACGGACTTTTTGATTTGACAGTTGAAAAAGTTAATATGTGGCGAAAAAAATGCGGAAATGTTCTTTCGATGCATATGCCGGATGTGAATTTTGAGGATGGAAAAATAGTATATCCAAAATGGGAATATGCACTAAAACTTGCAAAAGCAACAGGTGTTACATCTATGACAGTTCATCCACCAAGAGTAAGCGTGGAATTTATGAAAGAACATTTTGACGAGTTTATATCGATTTATTATGATATTTTTTCAAAATTGCCATCAGATATTAAAATCGGTTTTGAAAATATGCATATGAGAAAAGGCATAGACAATGCAGACGAAACAAGAGGATACGGGTATCTTCCGCCGGAAACAAACGCACTTATAGATGCTGTTAATAAAAAGTTTGGCTATGAAAGGGTAGGAGCAGTTGTTGATATCGGCCACGCAAGAAATAATATGCCATATAACAGTATTTATCCTATAGGAACATGGCTTGCAATAATGGGCAAAAAAATTGTTGCTTTTCATATTCATCAAAGCGTTAAAGATGAAAAACTGGGACTTAGAAATCACAATGCAATAACTAACTGGCACGGACCTATGATTTCGTATTCAGGTATTTTTAAAGCGTGGGAGAAAAATAAAATTAACAGATGTCCTATGTTTTTGGAACTTAGAAAACTTGAAGAAGCAATAGAAAGTATAGAAGCGTTTGATAAACTTACAGAATTTTAACATTTTGGGGACGGGGCAGTTTATGTACAAAATTCAAAATACTTTGTTGTGTAAAATCAAAAAAGGCAGGTTTTTTGTTTGATTTAATTGACAAGTAAAGAGGCAAATGGTAAAATAAAAGTATAAATATGACGGAAATAACCTACGCCAAAGCAAAACTGTAAATGGCGTAAAAACAAGTCATATTTACGATGGACAAAACATAGTTTTAGATATAATGGATAGTGGTAATACTGTTTACAACCGAGGTTTAAGTTTAATTAATAGAACAAACCAAAATGGCACAGATTACTACCATTTTAACATTCATGGAGATACAATAGCACTTACAAATTTACTTGGCGAAATCACAGTAAATTATCAATATGACACATTCGGTAATCAACTAACAAATGCCGAAAACGATACCAACCCATTCCGTTATTGCGGAGAATATTTCGACCAAGAAACAGGTTTTATCTATTTAAGAAATAGATATTATGACCCAAGTTTAGGTAGGTTTGTTACAGAAGATCCGATACGAGATGGCGAAAACTGGTATGTGTATTGTTCGAATAATCCTGTTATGTTTGTGGATCCAGAGGGATTGGAAAATATTGTGGTTTCAGGTGGAAAGTACGGAAATGATGATCCATGGCCATACGAATTTATTGAGACGGCATTAAATAAAATCTGGGATTGGAAGGAAAACAATCCTGATGAAACTATAACATGGATTGTATCTATGGCTGGTTGGACACAAAAAGATATTGATAATTTTAAGAATGCTGTATATCCTGAAAAGAGTATAAATGTAGTTGCCATTACAGATAGTGAACAGTTGATTAATTATATAAATTCAAAAGATATTAATTCCTCATCTTTATCTCAAGCACGTAAAGATGATACTATAACAGATTTTGCACTATTTTCTCATGGTTTATTAGAAGGTAATGGCACTATTGCATTAGGGTATGGATTTTCAAATTCTAGCAATTTGAAATTGTCTATATCTCAAACAAATAAAATGAATACGAGTGCATTTTCACCTAATAGTGTAAGTGAGTTTTATTCTTGTAATACAGGTACGACAGGAAATAAAAGTTTTGCTCAAAATTGGTCAAATAAAACTTCTGGAATTACATATGCTTTTTATGGTAAGTCTAATTATGGTAAAATACACAAAGGTCAATCATTTGGGATATGGTTATCAAGACAAATAAGAGGTTTTTATTGGGGAGGTTCATGGAATTTGCCGATTCCTGGAACTGAACTACACGAAGGAATTAAACCTCATATGCGTAAATTTACTCCTAACTGATATAGTGGAGGAAGGACATATGACTAGAATTTTTACTAATATTGCAAAATTACTTTGCATATTATTACTTTTAGGTATAATATTTATTAGATATTATCCGATAAAAATGGCAAAAGATATGAATAATATACAGTCTGAATATGAATGTATAGTATGTAGTGCAGCATATACTACTGGTTTTGAATGGTTAGTAGAACAAAGTTCAAACTCATATAAGGGCTACATTTTTATTGAAGGAGTTATGGAAAATCCACACAAAAGTATTAAATATGATGTTTTACCAGAGAATAAGTTTATATTATATGGAAATTATGATGGGGAACGTTATTTTGATGGAAAATATTATCCTGTATTTAAGGCGAAAAAGTGGGATGTGGTGTATCCTGTTAAAAGAAGTGATGCATTGCCATGCTTTTTATCTCCTTCATTTGGATTGACTTGGATAGATTTACTTCATTAAGAAACACTTTAGGAACAGGGCAGTTTATGTTACATAAAACAAAAAAACGGCTTTGTTCCAAAACAAAACTAATTAAGGCAGGTTTAAACCTGCCTTTTTTATAAAAAGAAAACCCTTACAAGTGCAATCTTGTAAGGGTTATATTTTATTTGTTAATAAGTCTTTCAGCGTTTTTATAATAAATAAGTTCTTTAACATCTTTATTAAGATTTAATTCTTCAATAATTTGTTGATGTTTATTATCAAAACAATCACGCGCATAAAGAAATCTATCGGGGAATTTATTTATAAGTTTATATGAATATTCTTTATCTCTTGAAAGCGCGCTATATCCCGATTTAGCAGAAATGTCGCAGTATAAATTTGGATATGCACCAAGTAAATATTCAATTTTTCCACCTGTCTTTACCGGAGCATCCGGATTAGATACAGTATACATAAGATCGTCGTTTGAAATATGTCCCCAAAATCCTGGAGCATGACCTAAAAAGTTTGTTTTTGGACATAAGTTCAAAAGATGTTCAAGTGTATCTATACTTCCGCCATACCACCAGTTAGACCGAGGATAATTATAAGATTTTTTTGTTGCCTGGGGATAGTCAAAATGAAGTGTTACAGGAATGTTTGCATCACCGCAGAACTTAAATATTTCAACTGCATCTGGATTATCATAAAGCATACGTAGTTTAACTTCTCCGCAAACCTTAACGCCGTAAATTGACACAGCAGTTTTCATACACGAAAGAGCATCAACTCTGCGAAGGTCGGGAGCGTATCCAAGAATAAATCTTTCTGGTGCTCTTTGTACATAATCAATACATCTTTCAAAAGGTACAGGATATGAATTTGTATCTTTTGACTCAAATAAATGTCCGCTTGTCATTTCCAAATTAAACGGACTGTAATCTCCAAAAGGTGCTTCCCACGTAAGAAGCCACGTTTTATCTATACCGTTTTTATCCATATCGGCAATAAATGATTCAAAATTCATTCCATCCCAGTCAGGATGATTGTGTGCATCAATAATCATATTTTTCACTCCTTGAAAAAATTAATTCTGATTTAAAACTACTGCTTTGCCTGTTTTTGATGATGAGTAAACTGCATTTATAACTTCAACTGCCCTAAATCCGTCTTCAAGCGGAATCATCGGCTCAGTTTTATTTATTACAGCGTCAATGAAGTCCTGTATCTGAAAAGCGTGGCCTGAAATATCAAGTGCTTTTGGATCGTTAAACGAATTTACAACTGCATTTTCAGGTTTTAAATTATAATCAAGTCCCTCAATTTCGCATCTTGAAATATTATCGGCTTTAACAGTAACAGTTCCTTTTGTTCCTGATATTGTCAAGCTTCTTGGAAATCCTTTGTAAATGGAAGTGGTGCTTTGAATAACTGCAAGAGCACCGTTTTGAAATTCTACTGTTGCAACTGATGTATCTTCTGCTTCAATATCGTGTGTAAGAGTGTTTATGCATCCAAAAACTCTTTTTACAGGCCCCATTATGTAAAGGAGTAAATCAACTCCGTGAATCCCCTGATTCATAAGTGCACCACCATCTAACGCCCATGTTCCGCGCCACGCACTTGAATCGTAATATTCCTGCGAACGATAATATTTCATAAGAAGGTCTGCAGTGATTAGTTTTCCAAGTTTTCCTCCACTGACAAATCCTTTTAATTCCTGTATTGCCTCTATAAAACGGTGCTGTGATATAACACCTGCACAAACACCTTTTTCTTTTGCGGCTTTAATAACCTTTTGGCAGTCTTCGTTTGTAATAGCAAGAGGTTTTTCGATAAGTACGTGTTTTCCTGCATTTATGGCTTCAAGAGCAACAGATGCGTGAAATCCGCTTGGTGTGCATATTGTTACTGCATCAATTTCATCGCTTTTTAGCATTTCGTCGATAGAATCAAAGTATTTTACATTTTCGTTATTTTCAGAAAACCTTTTTGCATTTTCTTTTTTTGCATCGGCAACGCCGGCTAATATACCGTTTTTTGACATTTTGATTGCTTTTGCATGCCACGTAGCAATAGAGCCACAACCTATAATTCCAAGTTTTAATTTTTCCATAATAACTTTCTCCGTATACTAATTTTTTTCACTGTATTGCCCCGTCAAGTACGCTTTTGGCGAAGAACCAATTATCTTTTTAAAGCATCTGCAAAAATATGTGTAATCTTCAAATCCAACTGTTTCCGATATTTGTTTTATTGAAAGATTTGAATTTTTCATAAGTGAAATTGCTTTGTTTATTTTAAGATTGTTTATATATGTAATCGGCGTTTCGCCTGTAATATTTTTAAAAACACGGCAAAAATGAGGTTCACTTACATAACACTCTTTTGCTATGTCGCTTACTTTAATTCGCTCATCAAAGTGTGTGTGAATATACAAAAATGCATTGTTTATTATTTCGGAACTTTTTGAGTCATGACTTACAGTTACATTTTTTTCATTAACCACATGTTTTTTCAGTGATGAAAAAAATGCAATGAATAGCCCCAATGAAAGCATTGTGTCATTTTTTTCAAAAGATGAAAAAAGTTTATCGGCATATTCTATAACAACAGGATCATTTTTTATTACATTTGTAAATTTTATATTTAAAAAATCACATTTTGCAAAATCTTCTTTAAAAAGGCTATTGTTAAACACGCGTGATAAATTAACACAAAACATATTGTATATGGCTGTTTCGCCATTTTCCAGTTTATTTGCGTGATACTCAAAGGGGTTTATAATTACCAAATCTCCTTTTTCGGCGCGTATAGTATTTGTACCAAGATTTATACTCATAGAACCTGATACTATGTATTTTACTTCCATCTCTTCGTGCCAGGCAAGGTTTGAATAGTAATGTTCGTTTACTTTTCTGTTTAAATCATAAATAAAAAGTGAGTTGTTTTTGTTGTATAAAATTTTATCGTATTCTGCTGTTAATAAAAAAGACATAAATTACCTTCTTCCTCTTAAAAGAGTGATTTTATCTCTATGTTTTTTTCACATTTAAGTATTTTAAAAAAGTTTTCCTTTTTTATCATTATATATTGATTTTTTGTGTATATCAAGTAATATTTTAATGAATTTATTGGACAATTTTGATAATTACTAATTTTGGAAAAGTATTAACGCGCGTATTATAATGAAGGAAATAAAAAATTAGATTTTTTATAAAATAGTCCAATTTTAAGTCAAAATTATTCATTGAATTTGACTTTAAATTTGTTTATCATATAATTGTACAAAGAAATTTGTACGATGCTAAATTATTTATTACGAGGTGTATAATTATGAGTAATAACGAACTAATAAAAGCGCTGGCAGTAAACGGAGGAGAAAAAGCAATTAAAACTCCGTTCCCACCAAGAGGACATTTTGGTCAGGAAGAAAAAGACGCTTGTAATCGTGTTCTTGATGATGCAATAGCAAGAGGTGTTGCACCTGGGTATAATGGTCCTGAAAGAGAAGCACTATCTAAAGAATTTGCCGATATGCTTGGTGGTGGATATGCAGAATGTGTAAATAGCGGAACTGCATCGGTTTATGTTGCACTTCGCTCTCAGAATATTCAGCCGTTTACAGAAATTATTTGCGGACCTGTTACAGATGCCGGCGGATTTATGCCTATTACTATGATGAACTGTATACCTGTTGTAGCAGATTCTATTCCGGGAAGTTTCAACATCAGTCTTGAAGGTGTTAAAAAAGCATATACAGACAGAACGAGTGCAATTTTAGTTATTCATATTGCCGGTGAACCTTGTGAAGATATAGAAAAAATCTGCGAATTTGCAAAAGAAAAAGGAATACCTGTTATAGAAGATTGTGCACAGTGTCATGGTGCTAAACTAAACGGAAAAATTATTGGAACATTCGGAGATGCATCGGGATTTTCTATGATGAATGGAAAACATACATGTTCCGGTGGTCAGGGTGGAATTGTTTGGACAAGAACTAAAGAAGCGTATCACAGAGCACGACAAGCAGCTGATAGAGGAAAGCCTTATGGGGTAGAGAACGCAAAAGGAAATGTGTGTGCATCGCTTAACTATAATATGGATGAAATGCATGCTGCAATAGGCAGAGTACAGATTAAAAAACAGTTCCCAATTGGAAATGCACGTCGTGAAATTGTAAATAAAATCAAATCAGGTTTAAAAGATAATCCAGCTGTAAGTTTTTCTTATATTTCAGAAAATTGTGAGCCATCATATTGGTTTTTAAGAGTTTTATTTAATAAAGATGCCGTTACTGTTGACAAAGAAACATTTCAGCAGGCAATACTTGCAGAAGGTGTAGCGTCAATAAGCACCTATCCTTCAACACCTTACATATACGAATGGTACAAAAACAGCGCTGTTTTTGGCGACAGCAAATATCCATGGGCTGCTCCTGAATATAAAGGCGATAAAGAAAAACGTTACTCATTTGACGACATTCCAAATCTTAAAAAAGCACTTGATGATACAATTGTTGTTTATCTTCATGAATCTTGGAAAGACGAAAACATAAATGAAGTTATTGCTGCATTTAACAAAGTATATAACGCATATAAAAAATAATTGTTTGCATGGTGAAATCGTTAACAAATAGTTTTACTATGTTAAGATAAAACAAAAAGCGACTGATTTGCCTTCAGTCGCTTTTTTGTATTACATAAGTTTTTTCTTGTATTCTTTAGGCGTCATTTTATATTTACCAACAAAAACTTTCAAAAAATAAGATACAGAATTAAATCCGCTTGTCATCGCAATTTCGGTAACTGAAAGATTTGTGCTTGATAGGAGTCTTACTGCGTAAGCAAGGCGTTGATCAGTAAGAAACTGTTTAAATGTCATACCTGTAATTTTTTTGAATTTAGAGCAAAAATAGTTTGACGAAAGACCTGTTATTTTTGCAACAGACTCCAAAGTTAAGTCTTCCCTAAAGTGTGTACAAATGTAGTGAATAGGTGTATTGATATCGTTGGTAGGGAGTGCTTTAATATTGGTTTCTTTGGCAAATTCCATAAATATAAGGTTTATTGCATACATTATATATTCTTGCTTGTATGGAGAATTTGTTTCATATTCGTAAATAGCTTTATCAAAAAGAGAGTTAATCCATTTAAATTGCTCTGACGGTATCTGCATTATTTTTATACCTGAATTGAAAACTGAATTTGCGACAGAACACGGATTTAAAATAAAGTCGCTAAAATGGATTTTTTTAATTTGTGTACTTTTGAAAAAAGTGTAGGAGTGAAAATCCGTAGGAGTAACAAAGTGGATGGTTCCGTCTTTAAAAGGGAAGTCTTTACCATTTATATTTATAATTCCTTCTCCTTCGTAGATAAATTCAATTTCATAATAGTCATGCCAATGCTGTTTTATAGTTTCCCATTTGCTTAAAGTAGAAGCAGCGTATATCGGGTCATCACTATGATATTGTTTGTAGTTTGAATAATCATCCATAATTTCACACTCCTTTTATGATATCAATTTTATAATAACATATTTTTTGAAATTTTTAAAGAGAATCGTAAAAAATTACAATAAAATGATAAAATTTAACTATAACTGAAAGATAAATAATGATATAATTTTGTTATAATGGAAAAAGGTCATATTTTTTTGCACCGTGATAATCAACTAACTTATTTACATACATATATAGAATTTGTGTATTGAACGGTTTTGTTTTTTGGGTATAATAAAATTAAGAAGATTTTTTTTGTGCAATTTTAAAAATAGATTTGTTTTTATATTAAGGAGGATAAAAATGAAAAGAATAATTTGTTTGGTTCTTGCATTTATGCTTGTTTTGCCAACATTACCAGTGTTTGCAGATGAAGTTTTAGATGCACATCAGTCGATTTCTACAGCATTTGAAGATTACAATGTATATACAACCACTCTTGAAAACGATGGAAAAATTGGTATTCCTGTAAAGATTGATACTTATGTAAAAGGTACGACAACAACGATGACAAACACCATAATTTACGTTATAAATCACGCTATGGAAAGAATTGGTACTGAAGACGATGTATCAATTATTACCGATCTTTTAGACGAAGGTTACATAGTGGTTGTTGTTGACTATCAAAACAGTCCTAAAGCGGTATCTCCTGACCTTGACTGGAGTGTGCAGGGAATAAGAACAAAAGTTAATAACGGAAACTACTTGAACGGCAACTTGTACAGAAAAGATTATATGTATGTTCTTCCTGCAGGATGCAGAATAAAAAGAGACGTTAAATTCTTTAACTTTTTGGAACACGGTGCAAAAGGAACAGAAGAAGCAATAATTGACAGTTGGAATACAAGTGTTAAAAAATATAAAAGTGCACTTGTTCCTCCTTGCGAAGGAAACAACTACGAGGGCGGATGGTTTGAAGCAACAAGTATCGACCAGCTTGTAAGACCTGATCCTACCGACTCAACAAAAGCTATTCCGATTGATTTGGATCTTAAAATGGACTTTATATATCCTTCAAATCCAAAAGAAGCGCCTCCGTTATTTTTGTGGGCATCTTCAACAGAAACAAGAAATGGAATATCAGTAAGAGAAGAAAGACCTATGCAGGTTGGACTTTTATTTAAAGGATTTGCATCTGCACTTTATGACTTTGCGTATTTCCCAATGGCAAGAAATGACCATTACGGATATTTTAATTTATATGGTATGGCAGAAACAAATGGTGTAAAAGCAAATACTGCAGCGGTAAGATGTGCAAGATACTATGCCGATGAGCTTGGTTATGACGCATCTCGCATTGGCCTTGCAGGACACTCAAAAGGTTCATATTCGGCGCTTTTAGCACGTGAAAATCCTGAACTTTTAGAAGAAACCAATGATTACACATCATATGGCTATACAAAAGGAGAAAACTACGGTGAGCAGCCGTTTTTAACATACAAAGACGGAAGCGAAATTCCAAGTAATGTTCAGGCGTGTTATTCATCAATGGGTGCAGGTACAGGTGCTTATGCTAAACTTTTAAATGAAACAACTTGTCCTTCAGTCATTGCGTGCGGTTACCATGATGAATTTGGTTCATGGTACGGTTGGGAAGACATACAAGATGGTTACAAAAAAATGGATGTTGTAAACATCGCAATGAGTATGTACGACCTTGGACACGATTATCCTTACGGAATTGATACGGTTTTAAACTATGACCGTTATGATGCACTTGTTGATTTTTATGATTACAACTTAAACGGCGCTGCACCTCAAATCATTTATACATCGCCTGTTGACAAAGCACAAGGCGTTAATTTGGATGAGAATATTAAAATTAAATTCAATGCTCCGATTGATGAAGCATCGTTTAATAAAGGTGTAAAAATAATAAATACAAAAACACTCTCTGAAGTAAATGGAACATGGACAAAATGTAACGGGAAAACAGAATGGGATTTTGATACATCTGCTCTCGATAGCGAAACAACATATAATATTGTAATAACTAAAGATGTAAAAGATGTAAACGGCATGGCAATTAGTGAGGGTGTTGTTACAAGATTCCATACAGAAAATGCAATCGGTATAGATCCTTATACAGATGCATATACAGACTTAGAAAATGCAAGTGCGAACTTTGGAACAGCAAATACTCTTGAAATTTCAAAAGATAAAAAAGTTGCTTATATTAAATTTGACGAAGATGCGGAAAATATAGGCAAAGCAGTTCTTAATTTAAAAGTTACAAATGATGCAAAACAAAAACTTGTTGTTTATGATGCAGCCGATTTTTCTGAAGATGAAATTACAAGTGCAAATGCACCGTCTATTGGAGAAAAAATAGGTGCAATTACAGTAAACGGCAAGGGAACTTATAAAATAGATTTAACAAATTACTTTGAAACAAAAGAATTCCCTGTATCACTTGCAATTTGCGCAGATGTAGAAACTAATGCTCCTGCTCATATTTTATTTGACGGAAGCGAAGCTTTTGTATCGGGCAGTGAATCAGTCAACCAGTCATATTCGGAAAATTACGATATAAGATATGCAGGCGGCAGTGTTTCACTAAAACAGTCAAGTGATTATGATTATAAAAATGATGGTAGTGGATCTTATAGATTTTACAGACAAAATGCTTATGGACGAGTTAAGTTCTACAATAGTTTTGCAAACTATGAACTTTCAAGCGAAGACATTGGCAGAGAAATAAAAGTTTCGTTTAAAGTTTATTCTCCTGATGTTGACACAAAACTAAGTGTAGGTGCAATGTCAGCAACAGGTTCCATGTTCTCACAATCATTCCATATCTCATCTACAATCAATATTCCAAAAAATACATGGACAACATTTGAAAGAACATATAAAATTGATGAGTTTCATATCGGCGATGAGCAGGCAGGACTTATTACACTTGAGGCAAATAATACAAATGACTTGTATTTAGATGATATTAAATTTGAAGTATTGTCAACAGATGTTTTGATTTCATCAAAAGAAAATGACTTAAACTCTTGGATGCGTGTTGCAACAAATAATAATGCTGTAATTGATGCTTCAAATGCAACATACGTTGAAAGCGGTGCCAATAAAACAACAAACTTTGACGGAAGTGCAAATCTTCTTATAAACGGAAGTGAGAGTGCTGGCAGTATCGACAGAATATCAAAATCATATATTAAATTTGATATTTCAACTCTTTTGGATGCACAGAAAGTTGAACTTAAACTTAATCAGGAATCGGGTACACCTCAAACAGTAAATGTTTACGGAATTGATGCAGGGGTTGAAAACTTAAATACATCTTCAACCGCAACAACAGGAAGTGTTCACAACTGGGAACAAAGCAAAATTACGTGGCTAAATGCAGTTGCCAATGATAGAAACAGTTCACAAATTGAACTTAATTATGCATATAACAGTGCACCGATTGCATCTGTTAAAACAACAGGAACGGGAACTTATAAAGTAGATGTTACTTCTTATGTAAATGCACTTAAAACTGAAGGTTCGCAGTATGTAACATTTGTTATTACACCTTACGATACAGCGCCAAATGATTTTTATATGAATTTTGAAGAAGACAAAACCTTGGTAAGAGGCGAAACTTCAGATAATACCGAAATTTATTCTGATTCGTATGATTTAAGGGGCGGCGGAGCTTGTCCTACACCTTCAAGATCAAGCGAACAAGCATACAAAGGAAAATACAGTTTAAAACAAACAAGAACTCAGAGTTACAACAGAATGAAGTTCCATAACAGTTTTAAAAAATCTGCACTTACAACTGATGATATTGGTAAAAAATATGATGTATCAATGTGGGTATATTCTTCGGGCAGTGCAACAACATTTTCATTTGGTATTATGGCACCGAGCGGAAGTTCATTCTGGAAACAAAAAGACATATCAATTCCTGCAGATACATGGACACAAGCATCTTATACATTTGAAATTACATCAAATATGGTAGCAAGTCAGGCAGGTATGCTTACATATCAGGCAACAGGTACAAACACATTGTATCTTGATGAAATAAGAGTTACAGAGGCAAGTGCGCCTGCAACATTCTCGTCAATAGAATGTACAACAGATGACAATAAACCAACACTTGTTGCAACTTTGGCTGATGAATCAAATGAGAGCATTGTTGCAGTAGCTGACTCATATGTAGACAGTAGTGTTCAGACAAATTATGGAAGTCAAAAAACTTTAAAAGTTTCAAACATACTTTATGCATCGGAACTTAAAAACGCAAGAAAAGTGTATTTAAAATATGCTAAAGGCGACCTAACAGATGCACAAAGCGCAGTTTTAAAATTTAAAACAGGCGATGGAGATGCACAGGATATTTTAATTTACGGACTTAATAATCCATCAAAAGTTGAAACCGGAATTACATATGAAAATGCAACAGCAAATGATTTAAATTCAAATGGCGTTAAACTTTTGGAAGTTTATAACGGAACACCTATTGCAACGCTTAGTGCAGAGCCAAACACTACTTATGAAGTAGATGTATTTGATTATGTTACAAATGTTTCCGGCAACTATGCAGCATTTGTAATTGTAAGTACTAAAAATCTTCCATACAAAACTATTGACTGGAATTTTGATGATAATTTTGTAAATCTTGTCAACAATGCTGACTTTAGAAAGGCCGGTGGCTTCTGGGATCAGGTTGTATTGTCAGAAGAAAAGGCATATAGCGGTGAAAAATCACTAAAAATAGGTAGATTTGCTCAAAGTTACAACAGACCTAAATTTTTAAACGTATTTAACAACTCAATTCTAACAAATGATGATATAGGTACAACTTACAGAATTTCGTTTAAGGTTTATCCGACAAATCAGGGGAGTGATGACACTACTATTTCTCAAATAAAATTAAGAGCCGGGATTTATTCTTCGTATTTTGGTTCGTATGGATCTAATCCTGCGTCAAGCATAGATAAGGTTATTACAACGGAAAAATGGAATGATATAAGTTTTGATTACAAAGTAACTCAAAATTCTGTAAATGGAAAAGCTGTTACACTTGGTATTTGTCAGGGAGAAACAATACCTCATTCAAAATACATTTACATTGACGATTTAAAAATCGAAAAAATTACAAGTACATCTGCAAATGCTATTTCGATATTAAATGACGAAACAAATGCTCCAAAACTTGTAGTTAATAAACCTATTGAAACAGCTCCTATTGAAGAAACTTACAGTGCTAAAATTTGTGATGCTGTATCTTCTGGCGAATTTAAAGAAGGCGACACAGTAGATATAGGTGTTACAGTTAAAAATTCAATCAATGTTGATGTTGCAAGTGTAGAATTTTACAACGGTACAACACTTATTGACGGAAAAGTGTACAAAGATGGTTATGATTACAAATTAAGAATTTACAACATTTTGCCGGGAGAATATAACATCAAAGCAGTTGTAACATTTACAAATGATGAATCAGTTACAACTGATGTAAAAACATTCAGTATTTTAGCAGGCAAATCTTACACGGTTGTTTCTGAGTCGGTAACAGGTATAATTGAAGCAGGAAAAAATATAAGTGTTACAAAAACAATAAGAAACAATACATCATCCGATAAAAATGGTGTGATTGTAATAGCATTTTACGGAGACAGAGATGTATTTTTAGGTGCACGCGTTGGTGAAAGCAAACCTATTTTAGTTTCACAAAATGCTTCTCTTACAGTTGCATTTGAAAATATTCCTGAAGGTGTATCATACGCGAAAGTATTTATATGGAATAATACAAATGATGTAATGCCTATTGTTAACACACAGATAATTAATGCACAATAAATCAACTTAAGCAAACCCTCGTCTTTTTGGCGGGGATTTGCTTTAAAACAAAAATAGAAATAACCATTTACAAGGAGGATAAAAATGAAAAAAATCATATCAATTATTCTGTCGGTTGCACTTATTCTATCGTGTTTGGGAATGACAAGTGTGGTTTTGGCAGATGATACAATCAAAGTAGTTATAAACGGCGAAAATCTTAATATGGATCAACCGCCTGTTTTAACCGAAGGAAGAACACTTGTTCCTGTAAGAGCAATTTTTGAAGCACTAGGTGCGAAGGTGGAATGGGACGATATCACAAAAACTGCAACAGGTGTGCTTGGCGAAACAAAAATTGAAATACAAATAAACAATAAAGTTGCAAAGGTAAACGGAAAAGATATTACTCTTGACGTTCCTGCGCAGATAGTAAATTCAAGAACACTTGTTCCGGTAAGATTTATTTCTGAATCACTCGGTGCTAAAGTTGATTGGGATGGAAATACAAAAACTGTAATTATTACAACAAGTTCGGGAAACGTAATGACATTTGACAATCTTGATACTTTTGCATCAGGAACAGATTTTATTGTTGGCGGTGCTCTTCCATCAGCAAATGTTTCGCTTTCAACTGAAAAAGACCACACAACAGGAAGCGGAAAGAGTTTAAAAATTGACGGAAGAAAAGAATTCCACAACAGATTAAAACTTAAAAATTTCTTTAACGAATCACATATTGGAACAACATTTGAAATCTCAGTATGGGTTTACATTCCAGATACAGATGCAACAATTACAATCGGTGCATACGGCGATTCAGGACAGGAATACGCACAGTATCCTGTAAGAAATCAGACAACACTTGTAAAAAAAGATACATGGACCGAGATTGTGTTTAAATATAAACACGAAAAGATAGGCATTACACAACTTGGTATTGAACAACTTGATAAAGACGGAGAAATTGCAAAAGTAATCTATTTAGACGATATTGCTTTGGTTGATCCAACTAAAGTAAATACAAATACATCAGTTTCATCTGATGCAATGACATTTGATGCACTTAGTACTTTTGAAAACGGAAAAGATTTTATTGTTGGTGGTGCTCTTCCATCAGCAAGTGTTTCTCTTTCAACTGAAAAAGACCACACTTCAGGAAGCGGAAAGAGTTTAAAAATTAACGGAAGAAAAGAATATCACAATAGATTAAAACTTAAAAACTTCTTTAATGAATCGCATATTGGAAAAACATATGCAATTTCAGTATGGGTTTACGTTCCTGACACTGATGCAACTCTTACAATTGGTGCGTACGGCGATTCTGGACAGGAATACGCACAGTATCCAGTAAGAAATCAAACAACACTTGTTAAAAAAGATACATGGACCGAGGTTGTGTTTAAATATAAACACGAAAAGATAGGCATTACACAGCTTGGTATTGAACAACTTGATAAAAATGGTGCGGTTGCAAGTGTAATTTACATTGATGACATAAGTTTTAAAGACTCTTCATATGAGGTAAAAAATGAAGAGGTAAAAACTGATTATTCAAAGGTAGAAAATTACGGAGCACCTTCAAAAAGACCTGTTCCTACTGAGTTTAAAACATCAAGCAGTTACGATGATTTAATATTCTATAAAGAAATTACACCGCCGGAACAACTACTTAAAAATCTTGGCGAAGGAAAAACAGTAATTTCTAATGAAGATTTTTTAAAATGTAAACTTCAGGGACCTGAATACGGAACAATAGAAATAGTTGATGTAGAAGGTATGCCGTTTACAAAAGCAGTAAGAGCAACTGTAAACGAAGTTCCTTCAAACTCATATAAAATTCAGCTTAATAACTTTTTATCTGCTCCTATTGAGGCTGGAGATAAACTTTTAATCACTGCTTATATGAGAACTGTATCAGGCGGAGTTCCTGAAACAAAAGCAGGGCAGGTTCAACTTGTTTTTGAAAATACACAAACTGATGCAAAACTTGTTCAGGGAAGTGTAACTGCAGGCCCAGAGTGGCAGGTTGCATATTTTCCGGTTGAAGTAAAAGCAGGATACGAAGGAAATATTTGCTGGGCACCTATAAGACTTGGATTTTACGAGCAGGTTGTTGAAATCGGCGGATATTCAGTAGTAAACTACGGAAAAGATATTAAACTTGAAGATATGCCGGCATCTGTTGGATATAAAGGTATTGAAAAAGATGCCGCATGGAGAAAAGAAGCATTTGAAAGAATTGACAAAATAAGAAAAGGCGATATAAACATCATTGTAAAAGATGCAAATGGGAATGGTATATCTGATGCAGATGTAAAAGTTGATATGACTGAAAGCGAATTTCAACTTGGTACAGCAATTCAATCAAACAGACTTGACCAAGGCGATACCAATACAAAAATGAGAAAAGCGTTGGTAAGCTTGTTTAATGGCGCTGTATATGAAGGCGAAATGAAATGGGGCGACTGGGAAAGAGGCAACAAGGAACGTATGAGAGCCATGATAGACTGGCTTAAAGCAAACGGTGTTGTAAATCTTCGCGGACACGTTTTAGTATGGGATAAAGGAGATTCTTTAAGTATAGGTTCAACAATCCCTGAAGATTTGCCAAATATCATTGACGATAAAGAAAAACTTTTTGCAAGAATGAAGGAACATGTTACAAAAATAACACAGGAATATAAAGATGATTATATTGACTGGGATGTAACAAACGAACTTACAAAGATTTATCCAACTCTTAATGGAATTTATTTATCGAGATACGGAAAAGAATTTATTGCAGACTGGTTTAAGTGGGCAGAGGAATCTATTCCTGACACAAAACTTTATATCAATGAAACATCTATAACAGGCGATGGAAGCACAGTTGATACATATTGCAAAGTTATTGAAGAAGCAATGGCTAATGGTGCAAGAATTGACGGTATAGGCGTTCAGGGACACTTTGCAACAACTTGCGATCCAACAAGATTTTATGCAGAACTTGATAAACTTGCTTCTTTTGGAAAAGACCTTAAAATTACTGAATTTGACGTAAATATTCAGGATCCTGAACTAAATGCAAGTTTCACTCGTGATATTTTAATTACAATGTTCAGCCACGAGGCAGTAGAGGGAATATTTATGTGGGGCTTTTATGATGGTGCACACTGGCTTAAAAATGCTCCTATTTACGACAGAAACTGGAATTTAAAACTTAGCGGCGAACAGTTTATAGATTTATTCTACAACAAATTCTGGACTCGTGAAAGCGGAAAAACAAATACAGAAGGCAAATACAACCTAAGAGGTTTCTACGGCGATTATGAAATTACAGTAACTAAAGACGGAAAAACAAAAACTGTAAATGTACCATGCCGAAAAGGGAACGACAACACAATTACAATAGTTCTTGACTAATAAAAAAACAGGGTAGATTTTCTACCCTGTTTTTATTGTGTTTTGCAATAAAGTTATAAAAAACTTAAACTTATTAGTTTTTTGCGAGGTTTTTATTATACCATCAACCTGGAGGCCATCCTAAGTTTCTTCCTCCAAGCATATGAAAATGAATATGGCCAACTGTCTGACCGCCGTCCTGACCGCAGTTATTTACAATTCTGAATCCTGTTTTGTCAATGCCAAGTTTTTTTGCAATTTTACTTGTTACAGAAAAAATATGACCTATAATTTCACAGTTTTCGTCATTTATATCCAAAGCAGATGAAAAGTGCTCTTTTGGAATGATAAGCACATGAGTCGGTGCTTTAGGGTCAAGGTCGTTAAATGCAATTACTTTATCATCTTCATAAACAACGCTTGACGGTATTTCTTTATTTGCTATTTTACAAAAAATACAGTCTGACATAAATTCACCTTCTTATTTAATCATATTTGTAATAAGTTCATCAACTTTTGAAAGTGCATCGTCAATTTTTAGTGCATCTGTGCCGCCGCCCTGTGCCATGTCAGGTTTACCGCCGCCGCGTCCACCGCAAATTGCAGTAATTTCTTTAATTATGTTACCGCAGTGTACGCCAAGTGCAACAGCCTCTTTCATAGCCATAGCAACGAATGTAATTTTTCCGCCTGCATTTGATGCAAGAACAATAACGCCATTTGTCATTTTTGATTTAGCGTCGTCTGCAAGTGCTTTCATTTCATCAGCGCCCATATCATCAACATATGCTGTAAGTACATTTACATCGCCAAGATGTCTTATACCTGACATCATATTTTTAGATTTGAGTGAAGCAAGTTTTACTTGGAATTCTTCAATGCTTCTTTCAAGTGATTTATTTTCTTCCATAACAGATTGTGCTTTTTCGTCAATTTCGTTTAATCTGTTTGTTTTAAGTGCAATTGCAGTTTTTTCAATAAGTTCATCTTTTTCTTTAACGTAGTTTAGTACGCCTCTTCCTGTAATTGCCTCGATACGTCTTACGCCAGATGCAACGCCTGTTTCAGAAATAATTTTGAAAAGTCCGCAGTTTGCAGTATTTTTAAGATGTGTACCACCGCAAAGTTCAATAGAGAAATCTCCCATTTTAACAACTCTTACAGTGTTGCCGTATTTTTCGCCGAAAAGTGCCATTGCGCCAAGTTTTTTAGCATCTTCAATAGGCATTTCGGTGCAGGAAATATCGTATGATGCAAAAATGGCGTCGTTAACAATTTTTTCAACTTCCATAAGTTGGTTACTGCTTACTGCATCGTAATGTGAGAAGTCAAAACGAAGTCTTTCTTCGCTCACGAAAGAACCTGCCTGTTCAACGTGGTCGCCAACTACCATTCTTAATGCTTTTTGAAGAAGGTGAGTAGCAGAGTGGTTTCTTTCGATATTTTTTCTTCTTTCAACGTCAACTTTTGCTTTTACGCTTTCGCCTTTTGAAATAGTACCTGATTCAATAACGCAGGCGTGAATAATTCTTCCATCTCGAAGTTTTTTAGAATCAACAACTTCAACAACTGCATTTTCAGTAACGATTGTACCTGTATCGCCAACCTGACCGCCGCCTTCACCGTAGAAAGGAGTTTTGTCAAGTACGATAGTAACATTTTTATCTTCGTAATTTGCGCTGTCTACAAAGTCGTTTTCCAAAAGGATACCTGTAATTTTACTTTCTGTTTCGGTTGTTTCGTATCCAACGAATTCTGCTTTGTCGATTGTAGCAAATTTTTCTAATATTTCATCTTTCCAACCAACTGTATCAGCATTTTTTCTTGCTTCTCTTGCTCTTGTTCTTTGGTCGTCAACATATTTTTTAAATCCGTCAACGTCAACTTCAAATCCCATTTCGCCAAGAATTTCGTTAGTTAAATCGATAGGGAAACCGTATGTGTCTGAAAGTTTGAATGCACTTTCGCCATCAAGTATTTTTTCGCCTTTTTCTTTAAGGGCATCAACGTATGAATTTAAAATGTTCATACCTTCATTAACAGTTTTGTTAAAACTTATTTCTTCTTGTTCAATAATTTTTTTGATAAAACCTGCTTTCTGTACAAGATAAGGATAAGCAGATTTATTTTCTTCTATAACAGTATCGCACACTTTGTAAAGGAATGGCTCGTTAATTCCAAGAAGTTTTCCGTGTCTTGCAGCACGTCTTAAAAGACGTTTTAAAACGTAGCCTCTGCCTTCGTTTGCGACTTTAACACCGTCGGCAATCATAAATGTTGTGCTTCTTATGTGGTCTGTAATAACACGAAGTGAAACGTCATTCTGAGCGTTGTCGCCATATTTAACGCCGGCAAATTCAATTACTTTGCCCATAATGTTTTTAACTGTGTCAACTTCAAAAATGTTATTAACACCCTGCATAATACAAGCAAGTCTTTCAAGACCCATACCTGTATCAATGTTAGGATTTGCAAGGCGGTTATAGTTTCCGTCTTCATCTTTGTCAAACTGAGTGAAAACAAGGTTCCAGAATTCAACAAATCTGTCGCAGTCGCAACCGATTTTACAGTCAGGTGATCCGCATCCTGCATCTTCGCCTCTGTCAAAGTAAATTTCAGAACAAGGTCCGCAAGGTCCCTGACCGATTTCCCAGAAGTTGTCTTCTTTGCCCATTCTAACAATTCTGTCAGGTGCAACGCCAACTTCTTTTGTCCATATATCAAATGCTTCGTCGTCATCCTGATAAATTGTAACCCAAAGTTTGTCAACAGGCATATTTAATACTTTTGTACAAAATTCCCAAGCCCATGCTGTTGCTTCGTGTTTAAAATAATCTCCAAAAGAGAAATTACCAAGCATTTCAAAGTATGTTCCGTGTCTTGCAGTTTTACCAACGCTTTCAATGTCAGGTGTTCTTATACATTTCTGACAAGTTGTAACTCTTTTTCTTGGTGGTTCTTCCTGACCTGTAAAGTAAGGTTTAAGTGGAGCCATACCGGCATTTATAAGTAGCAGACTTCTATCGTTTTGCGGAACAAGTGAAAACGAAGGAAGTCTTAAGTGTCCTTTTGTTTCAAAAAATGAAAGATATTTCTCTCTAAGTTCGTTAAGTCCTAATTTTTCCATAACTTTTCCCTTCTAAGTGTATAGTAGTTTCATCTTATTATATTATAATAAAAAAGCACATTTTGTCAACCCATATCGATGTTTTTTTGAAAAAAAGGTTAAAATCGGATAACATAAAAAATTTTTGTTGATGTTTTTAAAAAAATGTGATAAAATATATGATGTACTATTTTACCAAACTGCAGGGAGATGAAAAAATGAAAATAAAATCTTTATTTTGCGTCATTTTAATAGTGATAATGATGTCAACAACTGCTTTTGGCGCTTCGTTTACGGATACTGAAGGACACTGGGCAGAAGATTACATAGAAAAAATGGCACAGGCTGGATATGTTAAAGGATACGGAGACGGAACTTTTAATCCTGACGGACCAATGACAAGGGCAGAAGTTGCAACTGTTTTAACAAATGTTTTTGCAATTCCTCATACAATAGCCGGTCATAAAGTTTTAAAAGATGTTAACGAAACAGACTGGTTTATGCCATATTCACTTGTGGGGTATCTTGTTTTTCCGCCGGAAGAGGGTAATGCACAGATATTTCGCGGAAATGATAAAATTACAAGGGTTGAGGCAGCGCATGCAATAATTGCACTTTATAATTGTGCTGAAAGTACGGGATATGCCGCGCAAATGGCAGATTATGATACATTTAAAGACAATTTTTTTGTGAAAAAAGTTGTATCAACCGCAGTAAAATACGGAATTATGCAAGGAAAAGGCGAAACAGGATTTGAACCTTTTTCAACACTTACAAGGGCAGAACTTTGCACACTTGTTATGCGTACACTTGAGAATAAAGGCGATGCCGATAAAGAAACACTTGAAACACTTACTGATTTTACAAATCAGATAAATGAAAAATATAGCAAATAAGCCATCTTTTGATTTGGATGACTTTTTATACATAACAAAGTTTTAAGGAGAATTTTTAATGAAAAGCGTAGAAATCAGAAATATTTACCGTAATCAAACAGAATATGAGAACAAAAAAATAACTGTTGCAGGATGGATAAGAAGCCTTCGTGCATCTAATGTATTTGGATTTATAGAACTTAATGATGGTACATTCTTTAAAAACTTACAGGTTGTTTTTGAAAAAGAAACACTTGAGAATTTTGAAAAAATATCAAAACTTAATGTTGGAAGCAGTATTTATGCAACAGGTGTTTTAGTTCCTACTCCTGATGCAAAACAGCCATTTGAAATAAAAGCGGAAAGCATTGTGATAGAAGGTGCATCAACTCCTGATTATCCGCTTCAGAAAAAAAGACATTCACTTGAATTTTTAAGAACAATTCCTCACTTAAGACCAAGAACAAATACATTTAGTGCAGTTTTGAGAATTCGTTCACTTGTAGCGTACGCAATCCACAAATTCTTCCAGGAAAGAGGATTTGTATATGTTCACACACCAATTATTACATCAAGTGATGCTGAAGGTGCAGGCGAAATGTTTAGAGTTACAACTCTTGACCTTGATAATATTCCCAAAAATGAAGATGGAAGCGTTGACTACACAAAAGATTTCTTTGCAAAATCAACTAACCTTACAGTAAGCGGACAACTTGAAGGCGAAACTCACGCTATGGCATTTAGAAATATTTATACATTCGGGCCAACATTCCGTGCAGAAAACTCAAACACAGCGCGTCATGCTGCAGAGTTCTGGATGATTGAGCCTGAAATTGCATTTGCAGACCTTAAAGATGATATGATTTTAGCAGAAGATATGATTAAATATATCATTTCATACTGTATGGAAAATGCTCCTGAAGAAATGGAATTTTTCAATAATTTTATAGATAAAGGACTTATTGAAAAACTAAATTCAATAGTAAACAACGAATTTGGTCATGTAACATATACTGAAGCAGTTGAACTTTTAGAAAAAAGCGGTGAAAAATTTGACTACCCTGTTAAATGGGGAATTGACCTTCAGACAGAACATGAAAGATATCTTACAGAACAGATATTTAAAAAACCTGTATTTGTAACAGATTATCCAAAAGATATAAAAGCATTCTATATGAAACAGAATGAAGATGGAAAAACTGTTGCAGCAATGGACCTTTTAGTTCCTGGTGTAGGTGAAATCATTGGTGGAAGCCAAAGAGAAGAAGACTACGACAAACTTCTAAAGAGAATGGTAGAACTTGGAATGGACCCTGAGGACTATTCAAATTACCTTGACCTTAGAAAATATGGTACAACAAATCATGCAGGTTTCGGTCTTGGATTTGAAAGAATTATTATGTACATCACAGGTGTATCTAACATAAGAGACGTACTTTCATACCCAAGAACAGTTAAAAACGCATATTAAGGAGAACTTTTGATGAAGGGAATTATAAATCTTTTAGCCTGGGCAGTTGTAATATTTATTTTGTTTTATGAAGCATGGGTTAATTTTGGATTTTTCGGAATAGCGATAGTAATTGCTGCCATTTTTGGTGTTTTGTATGTTGTGTTCCGTGCACAGATTATGTTTTTAAAGGGAAATGCAAGATATAACACCAATGATAAACAAGGTGCATTTGAAATATATGAGAAAGCATATCTGACAGGTAGATTAAAACCTGTAAATTCCCTTTATTATGCATATCTTCTTTTAAGAGACGGCAAGATAGAAAAAAGCGAAAAAATGATAGATGAAATATCTAAAAAGTACAAAAATGTTCTTTTAAAAAATGAAAAATTGAGTATAAGAATAAACAAAGCGCTTATAAAATGGAAAAAAGGCGACCTTAAAGATGCAATAGCCGATGCAGAAGGTATTTACAATGAAGGAGTTAAAAATACATCGCTTTACGGAGTACTTGGATATTGGTATATTTTAGATAAAAGATACGATGACGCTCTTAAAATAAACGAAGAAGCGCACGAATATAACAGTTCGGATCTTATAATTTATGATAATCTTGCGCAGAATTATTTTCTTGTCGGAAATAAGGAAAAAAGTGAAGAAATGTACAAGGATATTTTAGATAAAAATCCTGATTTTATTGAGCCGTACTATAATTACGGAATGCTTGTTTTATCAAACGGAGATAAAGAAAAAGCAAAAGAATATTTTGAAAAAGCACTTTCAATGGAAGAAAAATTCTTATCAACAGTAACACATGATATGGTAAGATATGAGATTGAAAAAATTTCATAAGGTGAAAAAATGAAAATTTTATATTTTGACTGTTTTGATGCAGTAAATTTAAACCTTTTATTATCTGCGTTTATGGACGCGGGAGTAACAAAAGAATATATTTATGAAAAAATGTGTGAACATTCTTTTAAAATAGATTCTGAAAAAATGGAAGATGATATTATTCCTTCAACAAAGTCAGACATAACTGTAGAAAACGATGAACTTATGACATCAGACAGCCTTTTAAAATTATCCGATACAATTTTAGACGATTTGGAAAGAAGCCTTGTAAACAGTACATTAAGAAATGTCGATATCATTAAATTTTCGGATTATTTAAAAATACGTGCCTGCATAATTGCATTTTTAAGTTTAGATGTCAATTATGCAGTTTCTTCATATCTTATAGAATCCTTAAAAGATGAAGATGGCAAAATTCTGCCAGAAACAAATGTTAAAAAAATTCTCGATGATAACAACATTCCATACAAAATTATATCACAAAATGGAAAACTTTTATCTTTATGCGGTGTAAGTCTTATTTTGGCGCTTTCAAAAGAGTATGGATACGAAACAGAACTTGATATCATAAAAATTGCTTATGGAACAGATGGGAAAAGATATTTAAGAATTGTTATAGGAGCGCCTAAAAACAAAACAAAAACAGATTTTTTACAAATGGAATTTAAACAGTATGATATCGGCGTTTTAAGTTGCGGAGAAAACAAATGAAAACTGTAATTGTAAATTCAAACGATGCCAATCAGCGCATAGACAAATTTTTAACTAAATATTTTAAAGATATGCCTCAAAGTGCAATTTATAAATATATCCGTAAAAAAAGGGTAAAAATAAACGGTAAAAAGTGTGAAATATCGTATAAATTAAACGAAGGCGATAAAATTGATTTATACATTAACGACGAGTTTTTTACAGAAAATAAAAGCGCATCATTTTTAGATATAAAATCACATCTTGACATAATTTACGAAGATGAAAATATACTTCTTGTAAATAAGCCTTTTGGAATGGTTGTTCACGAAGATGAAAACGAAAAAAGAGATACACTTATAAATCATATAAAAGCATATTTGTATGAAAAGGGCGAGTATAACCCTAAAGACGAACATTCTTTTGCACCATCGCTTTGTAACAGAATAGACAGAAATACAGGCGGGATTGTTATAGCGTGCAAAAATGCAACTGCACTTAAAGAAATGAACAACGTAATAAAGATGCGAGAAATAAGAAAATATTATATGTGCCTTGTTTATGGACATCTTAAAAAAAACGAGGATACACTGCGAGGATATTTGTTTAAAGACAGTACAAAAAATACCGTTTATGTTTATAATGAAAAACGAGTAGGTTCAAAAGAGATTATCACAAAATATAAAGTGCTTGAAAAAAGAAAAGAAACATCTTTAGTAAAAGTTCATCTTGTAACAGGAAGAACACATCAGATAAGAGCACATTTTGCTCATATAGGACATCCCTTAATTGGCGACGGAAAATACGGCAAAAATGAAATAAACAAAAAATTCAACTGGAAAAATCAGGCGCTTTATTCGTATATGCTTGTTTTTGATACTCAAAACGAGTTTTTAAGTTATTTAAACGGCAAAGAATTTAAAGTAAACGATATTCCTTTTTACAATATCGATAAATAATCGAAAGGAAATAAAAAATGTTGTATTCAGAAAGTTTGTCAAAACTTATTGAAATGTTTAAAAAAATGCCTGGAGTCGGGCATAAATCTGCTGTTCGTCTTGCATTTAACATTATCGAAATGTCAAAAGAAGAAGCAGACGAAATAATAGAAATAATAAAAAATGCAAAAAGCAAAATTACATATTGCAGTGTATGTCAGAACTTGACTGAAGGCGATGTGTGCGAAATATGCTCAAACGAAAAAAGAGACAATACAACAATTTGTGTTATGGAAACACCCAAAGATGTTATTGCTCTTGAAAAAACAAGAGAGTACTATGGAATGTATCACGTTCTTCACGGTGCAATTTCTCCTATGGATGGAGTAGGGCCTGAGGATTTAAAAATAAAAGAACTTATTTTAAGAGTAGGCGAAGGCAACATAAAAGAAATTATACTTGCAAATAATCCAAGTATTGAAGGCGAAGCAACTGCAATGTATCTTTCAAAACTTTTAAAACCGCTTGGCGTAAAAGTTACACGTATTGCATTTGGACTTCCTGTTGGCGGAGATTTGGAATATGCCGATGAAGTAACAATTACAAAGGCACTTGAGGGAAGACGTGAAATATAAAATATGAATAAAAAACAGGCAAAATAATAACTATATATTATACTAAAAAATAAAACTGTTGACATTTTTGTCTTAAAAGGTTATAATGTAGTATAATTGCGGAATTAAACAGTCTTAATTTAAAAAATTAGGGCTGTATTATATTGTAAGGAGATAATTAAAATGAGTACAAAACAAACAATTCTTACTCCTGAGGGCTTAAAAAAATTAGAAGACGAATTAGAAAATTTAAAAGTAGTAAAAAGAAAAGAAATTGCTGAAAGAATTAAAATTGCAAGAGATTTCGGAGATTTATCTGAAAATGCAGAATATACAGCAGCAAAAGAAGAACAGGCTAAAATGGAAACAAGAATAGCCGAAATTAAAAAACTTCTTGAAAACGTTGTTGTTCTTGACGAAACAGATATTTCAACAGATATAGTAAACATCGGTTCAACAGTAAAAATTCATGATCTTTCAGAAGATGAAACACTTGTTTATGCAATTGTTGGTTCAATGGAAGCAAACCCAAGAGAATTTAAAATCTCAGACCAGTCTCCGATGGGAAAAGCACTTATCGGTGCTCGTGTTGGTGAAACAGTTGAAGTTGAAAGCGTAGAACCTTTTAAGGTTAAAATTCTTGAAATCAACTAATTTTTATACGAAAGGTTGACACATATGAGCGAAAACACAAATAATGCTCCTGAAATGGAACTTAGTGAAATTATACAGGTAAGACACGACAAGTTAAAAGAACTTTGCGAAGAAGGAAGAAATCCTTTTGAAATTACAAAATTTGATGTAACACATTCATCTGGAGATATTCAGAATAACTACACCGAAGAAGAAAGAGAAATTACAAAACGCGGAAGCGAAGAAACAGAAAAAATTATGGCTAAAATTTCTTCGCTTAACGGCGAAAATGTAGTTGTTGCAGGACGTATTATGTCTAAAAGAGGTATGGGTAAAGTTGGTTTTATTCATATCAGCGATATAGACGGACAAATTCAGCTTTTTGTTAAAAAAGATATTCTTGGCGAAGATGAATATAATCACTTCAAAAAACTTGATATAGGCGATATTATCGGTGCAGAAGGCGAAGTATTTACAACTCAGACAGGTGAAATTTCTATAAGAGTGTCAAAAATCACACTTTTATCAAAATCATTAAAACCGCTTCCTGAAAAATTCCACGGAATGACAAATACAGACCTTCGCTACAGACAGCGTTATGTTGATTTAATTATGAACAAAGATGTAAAAGATACATTTATGAAACGTTCAAAAATTATTTCTTCAATAAGACGTTATCTTGATGCAGACGGATTTTTAGAAGTAGAAACACCAATGCTTGTTTCAAATGCAGGCGGGGCAGCAGCACGTCCTTTTGAAACACATTTTAATGCACTTGATGAAGATTTCAAACTTCGTATTTCACTTGAACTTTACTTAAAACGTCTTATCGTAGGTGGATTTGATAAAGTTTATGAAATCGGCAGAGTTTTCAGAAACGAAGGACTTGACACTCGTCATAATCCGGAGTTTACACTTATGGAACTTTATCAGGCATATACAGATTACCACGGCATGATGGATTTAACAGAAAACCTTTACCGTCATGTTGCACTTGAAGTTCTTGGCACAACAAAAATTGTGTATAACGGAATTGAAATGGACCTTGGTAAACCGTTTGAAAGAATTACAATGCTTGATGCTGTTAAAAAATATTCAGGTGTAGATTTTAACGAAATTAAAACACTTGAAGAAGCAAGAAAAGTTGCAGATGAGCATCATGTTGAATATGAAGAAAGACATAAAAAAGGCGATATTTTAAACTTGTTCTTTGAAGAATTTGTGGAAGATCATCTTATTCAGCCAACATTTGTTATGGACCATCCGGTTGAAATTTCTCCACTTACAAAGAAAAAACCAGAAAATCCTGACTATGTTGAAAGATTTGAATTCTTTATGAACGGATGGGAAATGGCAAACGCTTATTCTGAGCTTAATGACCCAATCGACCAAAGAGAAAGATTTAAAGCACAGGAAGAACAACTTGCACAGGGCGACGAAGAAGCAAACACAACAGATGAAGACTTTATGAATGCCCTTGAAATCGGTATGCCTCCAACGGGCGGTATAGGTTTTGGTATCGATAGAATGTGTATGCTGCTTACAGATTCAGCCGCAATCCGTGATGTATTGTTGTTCCCAACAATGAAACCGCTTGATAAATAAAAATCAGTATTTATGCGGGTTTGAGGGTGTTAGTTGGTATAATTTACGCCCAATTTACGTTCAAAATTTAATAACTTTCGCAAAGATTTATGCAATAATTAATCCCCAAAGTGAGTTTATTTTTACTTTGGGGATTTTTGTTTTATTTATTTCATATAAATGTCGATTTGTTGTTAAGTTTATCTTCGAGCATACGTAGTGTTACACAGAAATTAGTAATTTAATGAAAATAATATAACCATAGATGTATCAAAGGTTATGATGCTTTTTATTTTTTTTGTTTTTAATTTGTCGGTATTTAGAAGGTGACAGACCTGTATGCTTTTTGAAAAGACGTGAAAAATATGTGTAGTTATATATTCCAACGCGTTCGGCAATCATTGAAGCATTATCCACTGTATCGGTTAGCAGTCTGGCGGCTATTTTTATTCGTTGATTGGTGATATATTCGTTTACAGTACAATTGTAGAAACTTCTAAATGATTTGTACAGGTAGTTTTTTGAAACAAAAAATTGAGTGCATATAGTTTCAACTGTCAGATTTTCTGTAAGGTTGTTGTCAATATAATCTGTTACAGCTGCTAAAAATTCCCCGTAATCAATTTCGATTGAATTGTCAAATAAGATATGAGATATGAGCTTTATAAAGCCAGCCATTTGTTCTTCGGACAAATGTGTCATTTGATTATAGTCATTTAATGTGATGTCGTATTTATCACAGATAGATTTGTCTATGGTATTTTCCATATTTTTTTCAGGACGTACTCTGCCTATTATTATGTACGCAACGATTTTGCTGTTTTTTATAACGGGGACAACTGTATCTAAAAGACCGGCATGACATATGTGAGAAACAGGCTTTCTTTCCTTTTCGCATTTTTTTACTAAGTCAATATCCGAGCAAGAGCATTTAGCAATTCCTTCGTTAGTATTATGAATTTTTAAACATACTGCGTCTGTTGATAAATTCTTTTTGTATATAAAATTAAGTTTAGTGTCTATTATTCCCATGCTTACACCTATAACAGTGCATATGTTGTCGATTATTTCTTTAAGTTTTTCTATGTCATATGTTATTATCATCACAATTTCCCTTAATCAAATTTAATTATATTTTTATGATACTATATACAATTATATAGTGTCAAGGAATTGTTTTTGTTTTTGACTTTTGGGGAAGAAAGTGCAACATTTTAGGAAAATACATACTATTATCGTATTTGCTCAAATGATATAATTAAATAAAAACTCAAGGAGTTTAATATGGGTATTTTAAGTACATTTTACATAATTGTAATAACTCTTGGATTAGCTACTCAAAATATTGTTAAGAAAAGATATAATAATAAAGTTGGAAAAAAAGGTACATATTCATTCAGCGCATTTAGTGTACTGGTATCGTTATTGATTTTTATACTGCGATGTCGTTTTAAGTTTGAGTATGATATAGCGGTAACTCCTTATGTTATAGTATTTACCGTTTCATACTGTTTGGCACTTTTGTTTAATTATTTTGCTTTGCAATGCGGCTCGCTGTCGCTTACATCATTATTTCTTTCATATTCGCTTCTTATACCAACATTTTATGGAGTAATATTTGATGGTGATGACATTAAGATGTCTTTTTATATAGGACTGTGCTTTCTGGTTGTAAGCTTGTTTTTCTTGAATACTCACACAGATAACGAAAAAATTACACTTAAATGGGTGATATTTACTCTTTTATCACTTGTTGGAAATGGACTTTGTTCGACTATTCAGACTATACAGCAACAGGTATTTGAGCAAAAATATCAAAACGAGTTTATGATAACATCACTCGTCTTTGTAACAATATTTTTGTTTGTATTTGTATTTGTCCGCGAAAAAGATGAGTTTAAATTTTCTGTAAAGATCGGCGCGGTAGATATGATGTTATGCGGTATTGCCAATGCTACAGTAAATATATTTGTTATGATAGTATCCGGTATTGTAGCAAAGTCGCTTATGTTTCCGCTTATAAGCGCAGGATGCATTGTTGTAACATGGCTTGTATCAGCAACCATATATAAGGAAAAAATGACTAAATCGCAAAATATCGCGATTATATTGGGTATTATATCAATAATATTTTTAAATATATAACGGGAGTTGTTTAATATGAAAACATTTCAAAAATTAAGTAGGTTTCCACTTGGCGCGATAACAGCATCAGGATTTTTAAAAGACCAGATGAAGCTGGGAAAAGACGGAATGAGCGGACATCTTCATGAGCTTGAGCCTGAAATGATTGCCGACCCGTATGTGAATAAAAGCTATGTAAAAGCATGGGGGAATGCAGTTCAAAACGGATGGGGTGCGGAAATATCCGGAAACTACTGGACAGGATACATTCAGCATGCTTTTACATTAAAAGATGAAGCAATGATTAAAACTGCCACAAATTGGGTTAACGGGGTTCTTAAAAATCAGAAAGATGATGGGTATTTAGGAACATATACTGAACCTGATGCCACGATATATGATGATTACAACGCGTGGGGAACAGCATGTGCTATGCGTGGACTTATCGCATTTTATGAGGCAACTGGAAGAGATGATGTGTTGCAAGCGGTATATCGCTGTATGCTTTGGTTTTGTGACAAATGGGGTGGTGAAAATAAAACATGTTATGCAGGACAATATATCATCGAACCAATGGTTTTTACGTATTTTTATACAGGCGATGAGATGCTGATAGAATTTTGTGAAGACTATATGGATTATCTGTGCCGTTATGATTATTTTGGGAATTCATATAAATCAATGCTTGATAATAACTTTCAATATAATTCAAATCACACAGCAGGCCTGGGTATTAATTTAAAGCTTCCTGCACTTGTATATGCTGCAACGGGGAATACTGATTATTTGAAAGCATCTGAGCACAGAATAAATCAGGTGTTGGAAAAAGCATGCCATATAACTGGAAGTCCAATATCTGTTTCTGAATATTTGGGACCTGTAGGGTGCACAACCGAAACAGAATATTGCAGTTATGCTTTCTATAACTCAACATATTCATATATGAGTTATATTACAGGCGAAGCAAAATACGGTGACCTTATGGAAGTTATGTTTTACAACGGCGCACAGGGAGCGAGAAAAAAAGACGAAAAGGCGATTGCATATCTTAGTGCACCAAATCAGACTTATGCAACTGTAAGTTCATCAAGCTTTGGAGTGGAGGCTGATATGCAAGTGTATGCTCCGTGCTATCCAGTTTCGTGTTGTCCGGTTAATGCGGTTACAGTAGTTCCTGAGTTTGTACGCGGAATGCTTCTTCGTGATAACGATGATAATGTATATGTTATGGCTTATGGGCCATGTAATCTTCGTTATAAAGATACATCACTTTACATTAAGACACTTTATCCGTTTAGAAATAGCGTTTTAATTGAGATGGATTGTGATAAGAAGTTTGCGTTAAATTTAAAAATTCCATCTTGGAGTAAAGGTTTTACACTAAAAGTTAACAATGAGAAATTAGTGAAAAATATAGATGATAAAGGTTTTGTGACAATTGAAAATTCGTGGAAAAAGGGAGATATAGTAGAAATAGTATTTGAAGCAACAGTCGAAATAGTTAAAATAGACGATTCGGATTTAGCTAAAAATTATCCTTTGGCATTTAAATACGGAGCACTGGTATTTTCATATCACATTCCTGAAAAGTGGACAGCTATCGAAGGTAATCCAATGACCAAGTTGCCTGAAGGTTGGAGCTGGTATAATGTATCTGCTGATTATGAAGAACCTGTTGCAAAGGACATATATGAACTGAACGGATTAAGACGTTATCAGTTCTCTTGGAATATTGTACTTGATGAAAACATCTCGCCTGAAGATGTGGAAATAGAAGAGGTTGAAGAAAACGGATATGTATGGGAAAAGCCCGTTATAAAACTTCACACATATTGCTATAAAGCTCCATATATGAGTGCTCCATATCAGAAAAAGACCTTTGAACCATACGGCGAATATCACGATGTAACAGAAAAGTTACCGTTGGTTTTAGAACCTTATGGTTGTACAAATTTAAGATTGACATATTTTTCGAAGGCAAAAAATAAATAAAATATAAACTTAATAAGAACACAACGGGACGGCTCTGTTTTTGTGTAATTTGTTGACTACACCAATGTGTGAAAAATGTAAGTTTAAAAAGTGCTAACGTTTTAAGACTGCGGAATTTAATTCCGTAGTCTTTTTTTGTTGTATATAATCTTATAATGTCAAAATTGTAAATTGACACTTATTTTTGACTGTGGTATTATATACATATATGTAAAAAAGGAGACAAAAATACGATGGTAAAACACATTATACTATGGAAACTTAAAGATGAATTTAACACAGATGAAATAAAAATAGAAATGAAAAATTCACTTGAAGGACTACTTGGAAAAGTTCCGGGTCTTATTGAGATGAAAGTAGAAATAAATCCGCTACCTTCATCAAATGTTGATGTTATGCTTTATTCTGTGCTTGAAAGTGCAGATGCACTTAAAGGGTACGCAACACATCCTGCACACGTATTAGTTGCAGATACAAAAGTAAGACCTTACACTAAAGAAAGATCTTGCATAGATTTTGAATTTTAACATTATAAAAGAGGAATAAAAAATGGACATAAAAATAGAAGCACTTAAAAAACACGAAGAATGGAAAGGTAAAATTGAGGTAATATCAAGAACACCTGTAAAAAATAGGGAAGAGCTTTCGCTTGCATATACACCGGGTGTTGCTCAGCCTTGTCTTGAAATACAAAAAGATATAACAAAATCTTACGAACTTACAAGAAGACACAACCTCGTAGCAGTTATCACAGATGGCTCTGCCGTACTTGGACTTGGCGATATTGGTCCTGAAGCAGGTATGCCTGTTATGGAAGGAAAATGTGCACTTTTTAAAGAGTTTGCAGATGTTGATGCATTCCCGCTTTGCATTAAAACTCAGGATGTAGATGAACTTGTAAGAACAATTTATCTTTTGTCGGGCTCGTTTGGCGGAATCAATCTTGAAGATATTGCAGCACCTCGTTGTTTTGAAGTTGAAAGACGTCTTAAAGAAATTTGTGATATACCTGTATTTCACGATGACCAGCATGGCACGGCAATAGTTGTTGCTGCGGCATTACTTAATGCTTTAAAAGTTGTAAAAAAAGATATTGAAAAAATAAAAGTTGTTATAAACGGTGCAGGAAGTGCCGGAACAGCAATTGGAATGCATCTTATGAAACTTGGAGTTAAAAATCTTATAATGGTTGATAGATTTGGTATTATTTGCGAAGGAATGGAATCTCTTAGCGATGCACATAAAGACCTTGCAAAAGTTACAAACCGCGACCATATTGAAGGGGATTTATCTGATGCGTTAAAAGGTGCAGATGTGTTTATTGGTGTTTCTGCTCCAAATATTGTTTCGACCGATATGATAAGCACGATGGCAGAAGGTGCAATAGTGTTTGCAATGGCAAATCCGGTTCCTGAAATTCTTCCTGAAGAGGCGAAAAAAGGCGGCGCATATATTGTTGGAACGGGACGAAGTGATTACCCTAACCAGATAAACAACGTTGTTGCATTTCCAGGAATTTTCAGAGGTGCACTTGATGTAAGAGCAAGCGATATTAACGATGAAATGAAAATGGCGGCATCGTATGCAATAGCATCACTTGTGTCAGATGAAGAACTTAATAGAGATTATATTCTTCCGATGGCATTTGATGAAAGAATTGGTAAAACTGTTGCAAAAGCAGTTGCAGATGCAGCAATAAAAAGCAAAGTAGCAAGAATATAAAAATATATATGAAAGGGATATGAAAATGAAAGAATTTGTAAAAGACAAATTAACAGTAAAAATTATGGAAAATCGCACAGAAATGGGAAAGGTAGCGGCAGTTGATATTCACGATTGTATAGTAAACTTACTTTCTGAAAAAGACGAAATCAATATGATTTTTGCAGCAGCACCATCTCAGAATGACGTTTTAGCATCTCTTGTAGCATATGATGATATTGAGTGGAACAGAGTAAATGCGTTCCATATGGACGAATACATCGGGCTTGATAAAGAATTTGAAAAAGCAGGTTTTGGTAACTTTTTAAATGATCATATTTTTGGAAAAGTAAACTTTAAAAGTGTAAATTACATAAACGCCATAGCAACAGATTCTGAAAAAGAATGTGAGCGTTATTCTTGCCTTTTAAAAGAAAACCCAACGGATATTGTTGTAATGGGTATTGGCGAAAACGGTCATATTGCATTTAACGACCCATGGGTAGCAGACTTTAACGATGAAAAAATTGCAAAAGTTGTTCCGCTTGATGATGTTTGCCGTCAGCAACAGGTTAATGACGGATGTTTTCCATCTGTTGACAAAGTTCCCAAAAACGCAATTACACTTACTTGCCCTACACTTATGAAATCTACATATAAATTCTGTATTGTTCCTGCAAAAACAAAAGCAGAAGCAGTAAAAAACACAATAAATAACGAAATAAACGAAGAATGTCCCGCAACAATACTTAGAGTAAGCGACAATGCAGTTTTATACCTTGATAATGAAAGTTCGGTGCTATTATGATCAGAATAAAATCTGAAAATATCATATTAAAAGATAGATTATTTGATGGTTTCGTTTATTTTGAAGATGGCATAATTAAAGAAGTAACAAATAAAGATTTGCCTTTTGACAAAGAAATAGATGCAGGCAAAGATTATGTTTCGCCGGGATTTATTGACCTTCATACTCATGGCGGAGCAGGGTTTGACTTTATAAATGGGGAAGAAGATGTTATAAAAGGATCAGATTTTCACTTAACACACGGCACGACATCAATTCTTCCTACAATATCTGCAGCACCGTTTGAAAAAATGGCAAAAGCAGTAATAGCCGTTGACAAAGTTATGAAGGATAAATCTTCAAAAGCCAATATTATCGGTGCACACCTTGAAGGACCATATCTTTCAAAAGATCAATGCGGAGCGCAGTGTACAGATTTTATAACAAATCCCAAAAAAGATGAATATGAAAACTTGGTAAATAACTATAAAGATGCAGTTGCGAGATGGAGTTATGCTCCTGAAAATGATAAAGATGGAGAGTTTGCAAAATTCATTACAGAAAATGGCATAGTTGCATCTGCAGGTCATACAAATGCAATATACGACGATATGAAAGTCGGCATGGAAAACGGACTTAATCTTGTAACTCATCTTTTTTCGTGCACGTCAACAATTACTAGAGATAAAGGCTTCAGACGCCTTGGCGTAATAGAAACTGCATTTTTGGAAGATGACCTTTATGTTGAAATTATTGCAGACGGAAAACATCTTCCGCCAGAACTAATTAAACTTATAATTAAAAATAAAGGCATTGAAAAAACTGCTCTTGTAACAGACAGCCTTTCACTTGCAGGCACAGACGCAAAGCAAGGAAAAATGGTAGATACCGAGTACATAATTGAAGATGGCGTATGCAAACTTTTAGACAGAAGTGCATTTGCAGGAAGCATTGCAACATCTGACCGTCTTGTAAGGGTAATAAGGGACGAAGTTGGATTTGATATTGTAAGTGCTGTTTATATGATGACAAAAGTTCCTGCAAACATTTTAGGACTTAAAAAGGGCGAGATAAAAGAAAGCTGCGATGCCGATATTATAATTTTTGATAAAGATATAAACGTAAAAAAAGTTTTTGTAATGGGAAGCGAAAAATAAATCATTTAAGTGCAAAACAAAGAAGGAAAAACGAATGTCAGATTTTACTCTTTTTGAAAATTACAGAAAAACAAAAGACATCTCTTTAAGAAATGAGATCATCGAAAAATATATGTATCTTGCAGACAGTATTGTGAGAAAATACCTTAATAAAGGTGTTGAATATGATGATCTTTTTCAGGTTGCATGCTACGGTCTTGTACTTGCGGCAGAGCGATTTGACGAAAGTATGGGAGTAAAGTTTTCGACATATGCAACTCCGACAATAATGGGAGAAATTAAAAAATATTTCAGAGATAAAGGTTGCATTATAAAACTTCCAAGAAAACTTTACGATATATTCCAAAGGGCAAACAGAATACGACTTAAAAGAATGGAATATGAAGGTTATGTACCTACAATAGACGAAATTGCATCTGTTTTAAAAGTTGAAAAAAAGCAGATTGTAGATGCAATGAGTTATGAAAGTATAGTAAATGTTCTTTCAATAGATGTTTCAATCTACGATGAATCTCCTGCACTTGAAAAAGTAATTGGATATGAAGAAGACGGCTTTTTGATTGTCGATAACGAAGATTTTTTAAAATATGCGTTAAAAAACTTAACCCTTGAAGAAAAAAGGTTTATTATACAAAGATATTACAGAAACCGTTCACAAAGAGATATTGCAAAGAAAATGGGCGTGTCGCAAATGTATGTGTCGCGTCTTGAAAGAAAAGTTTTAGAAAAATTAAAATTACTTTATTTTAAAAATTAAAGGTATCTTCGTAAAGAAGATACCTTTTTTAAATATACTTTTTCATTCTGTCGATTGCGCTCTTTTCAAGTCGTGATACTTGTGCCTGAGAAATACCTGTTTCGTGTAACGAAACACACTGTGTACTTGTGCTTCCAAGCGAAAGGTAAATACATATTTTAGCGCTCGTGTTTGCTGTTTTTTCAATTTCACATTTTTTAAGTTTAACGTATGAGGTGCTTTTAAAGTTGTTAAAGTCATCATTTAAAAAATCAGATTTTATAAATACATTTTCTTTTATGTTAGTGAGTTCTTTTTCTATTTTTTCTTTTCTTTCTTTAAATTCACTTTTTGATATAAGAGAGTCGAGTACAAGTTCAAAAAGTTTTTCTTTTTTAAAAATGAGGGTTTCTTTATTTTTTGAACTTTCATTTTTTCTATCTAAATAATCTGCAATTTTTAGTTTGTTTTGTTTTATTGTTTTATAAACATCATTTAAAATAAATTCAAGTTCACTTTTGTAGATGCTTACATTTTCACATCCGTTTCTTGCTTCTTTACACTTTAATGCTTCGTTTTTTCCAAACATTACCCTGTGGTACGATGTTTTGTGCTCTTTGCAAACTACCTTTCCGCTGAAAAAATACCTGTTTTGGTATGAAGATTTATTATCTTTAAAGTTTTTGCCCCTTTCGTTTAAAATGTCATTTGCTCTGTTCCATGTGTTTTCGGGGATAATTAAAGGAATATTTTTATCTTTTTTAATTATCCATTCATCAGACGGTGTTTTAAGTTTTTTTCCGTATTTAAAATCTGTACTGTAATACTTGTTTGTGCAACTGAATCCCTTGTATTTTGGATTTGAAATAATGTTTCTGAGCGATGAATAAGTAAACGGTTTTTTATTTTTATTAACGATATTTTCTTTAGAAAGTTTATTTGAGATGGCTCGTAATCCAAGACCTTTTATATAATAATCAAAAACTCTTTTTACAATTATTGCTTCTTCATATTTAATTGTTAAAATTCCGTTTTTCTTTTCGTATCCAAATGGGGCAGAACCAAGCATTTTTCCGTCTTTAACAGATTGTTTAAGACCAAATTTAACTCTTTCGGAAATTCTTCTTACTTCGTCCTGTGCGATAGCACTCATAATTGTAAGACGAAGTTCGCTGTCAGGCATAAGAGTATTTATGTTGTCGGACATAAAGTATACACCTACAGAGCATTTTAAAAGATTTTGTGTATATTTTATACTGTCTAATGTGTTTCTTGAAAATCTGCTTATTTCTTTTGTAAGAATAAGGTCAAATTTATTTTCTTTTGCGTCATCAATCATTTTTAAAAAATTCTGACGTTTTTTAACACTCGTTCCACTAACTGCTTCATCAACATATCTTCCTTTGTAAACCCAGTTTTTATTGCTTTTTATAAAGTCTTCAAAGTATTTAATCTGATTGTCAAGTGAAAGTGATTGCTCTTTTGTATCTGTTGAAACTCTTGCGTAAAACACAACATTTAATTTTATGTCAAATATACTTTTGCCGCTTAAAAGTTCGTTTTTAACTTTGTATAAATCCATAAAATCACCTTATAATATTTTATAATATTATTAAAAGGATTTTTTTGAAAATTGTCAAATACTAATATATGGAATTTAAACGAAAGGAAAACAAAAATGAAAGAACTTATAAATTTATTCTGGGCATTTTTTAAGATAGGTGCATTTACCTTTGGTGGTGGATATGCAATGCTACCTATGTTGCAAAAAGAAGTTGTGGAAAAAAATAAATGGGCAACAAATGATGAACTGCTTGATTATTTTGCAATTGGTCAGTGTACGCCTGGTGTAATTGCAGTAAATACGGCAACGTTCATCGGTTATAAATTCAAAAAAATAAGGGGCGCAATTTTTGCAACGCTTGGTGTAATTTGCCCGTCGATTATAATAATTATAGCCATTGCGTCGGTACTTTCTAATTTTGCGTCAATCCCTCAGGTTCAAAGTGCGTTTAATGCAATAAGTGTTGCCGTTGTTGTACTCATTCTTGATGCAGTTATAAAAATGTTTAAATCAAGCGTAAAAGATTTATTCGGACTTATAATAAGTGTTTTTGTCTTTATATTGCTCCTTTTATTTAACATTTCACCTGTTGTAATTGTAGTAAGTGCAGCACTTGTTGGTATAATTAAAAAAAGTATCGGGAGGAAAAATAGAATATGACAATGTTTTTAATAATGGCATTTGAGTTTTTCAAAACCAGTCTTTTTGCCGTGGGCGGAGGTCTCGCCACAATTCCGTTTTTGTTTGATATAGCATCAAGATACACATGGCTTGATGCAAAAATGCTCCCTAATATGATAGCAATATCGGAATCAACACCGGGTCCTATAGGCGTTAATATGGCAACTTACGTCGGATACAGTGCTGGAAGTGTATATGGCATTCTATTTGGAATAATTGGCGGTATAATAACAACTCTTTCGCTTGTGCTTCCATCACTTATAGTAATAATATTTGTTTCAAAAGTCCTTGAAAAGTTTAAAGAAAACAGATTTGTTCAGGATGCGTTTTACGGAATAAGACCATCTGTAACAGCGCTTATTTTAATAGCAGGCGTAACTGTAATGAAGAATGCGTTTTTACTGTCAGGCGGTGCTATAAATTATAAAGCGCTTGTGCTATTTGTATTTTTATATGTATTTAGAATTGTATTTAAAAAACTTCATCCGATTGTAATGATACTCATTGCTGCTTTAATCGGTGTTATATTTAATTTTTAAAAAATAAAAGCTATGCGTCAGCATAGCTTTTTTTCTGTTATTTTTTTTGCTGTAAATCCTAAAATAATTCCAATAATTACGCCACCAAGAATATCTGTTAAAAAATGCACCTGAAGGTACAAACGCGAAAATGCAATTAAAAATGCATATATAAAAGCAGGCACATAAATATATTTATTTTTTGAATAAACAGATGCAGTTGCAGCAGCAAATGATGAAAGTGTATGGCCTGAAGGAAACGAAAAATCTTTAGGTGCACTTATAAGTAGCGAAATTGTTTTGTCGATGTCAAAAGGACGAGTCCTTGCAACAAGCGGTTTTAATGTTATATTTCCAATTATTAAACAAAATATGAGCGACATAATAACACACACGCCACATTTTCTGTAATCTTTAAAAAACAAAAGAGCAATTCCAAAAACAATCCATATTATTCCTGCATTGCCTGTTGCTGAAATAAATATCATAAGTTTATCAAGAAACGGAAAGTGCAGTGATGCAAAAAAATTTAAAATACCAAATTCCAGATTTAAAAATGTATCCATAAATAATCACCTTAAATAATTATAGCAAATTAAACAAAAAATAACAAGCATTTTTGTTTGACATTTTATTAAGATAATATTTGATTTTTTTTCCTATTTGTGTTATAATTAACCGAATATATAATTTTATATTAAAAGGAGTAAAAAGAGATGAAAAAGAAAGTAAGTTTACTTTTGGTATTAACAATGCTTTTTTCAATGTTTTCATTTTCTTATGTAGCCAATGCTGCAGATTTTGAATCAAACAACCAAAAAGCATATGTAGAAATACCACTAACAAATGTATCTGATACAGATACAAAAGTTGAATTTGTGTTTAACGTAAATTCATCATCGGCACAGCAAATTGATTTATATGCTATGGATGATGCATTAACAAATGGTGTTACATGGACAAATGCACCTAATAACAAACAGTCTGAATCTGGTTTTAATGCCGATAAAGTTGGAAGTGTTGTTGTAAAAGATGCAAAAGAGTACGCTATTGATGTAACAGATTATGTAAAAGCAAAAAAAGCATCAGGAAAAGAAAAACTCACATTCGGTCTTTCTGGTAATATAAGAAATGGGCTTACAACAGACTTTTCTACTTGGACTGGTGTTAATGTAATAACATCAAGTAAGAACTTTTCTTATGGCACAGAAGGAAATGCAATAAGAGGTGGACAGACCGGAACAACAAGTGCAACTATTGTAACAAACGAAGACCATACTGCGAATGATACAACATCAGGCTACGGAAAAAGTTTGCGCCTTATAAAATCTTCAACATCGTCTACATACAGATATAAATTCTACAACGGGCTAAAAAGTGAAGGTCCGCTTGACGCAACCGATGTCGGAAGAAAATTTGAAGTAAGTTTCTGGGTTAAAAATAATTCTGATACAGCGCTTAATATGGCTGTTGGTTTTATGTCTGCGGCAGCAGGTGCGGGAACAGCAGAAAACCCAACAGGTAAAGCTACAAATTTTGTTGGAACAACATGTTCAGTTACATCAACAAAAGCAGAAGGCTGGGTTAAACACAGTTTTACATATGAAGTAACACAGGATACTGTAGATTATCAGGCGGGTATGCTTACATTTGGTAACGCATTCTTGGATGTTTATATTGATGATGTATCTGTAAAAGATATTTCAACTCCTGTAACAAATATTACAGCATCAGATATAACATATGCTCCTGTATTTGAAAATCTTACAACTGAAGATTACTACAGACGTGCTGAATCGTCAATTACAACTAACAATATTTATCACACAAGCACACACGCTTACCGATGCGGTAATACAGGTGGTGCTGCAATTACAGTAACAGATGCTGCAAACTATCCTAATGGCACATCAGGAAAAGCACTTAGAGTTACTGGTAATACTGAAAGTTCAACAGGCGGCGGAAGACTTAAATTTTACAATGCTATTAAAAACAGTGCTTTAACAGAAGATGATATCGGAAGAAAATTCCTTATTGAAGCATATGTAAAAATGCAATATGCAGACAGTGCCAATATTTCTCTTTGTATGATGAGTGAACAAGGTTGGTCTACATACGGTGCAACAACAACAGTTACAGCAAATAAAAATGACTGGACAAAAATTTCTTTGGAATATACACTTGACGAAGGAAATATTACCGGTCAACACGGTATGCCTACATTTACAATACCTAATGTTTTAAACTATTATTTCATTGATAATTTTACAGTAAAAGAAATTGTTGATGGTACTACATCAAAAGCACCAAGACTTAGAATTACAAAATCAGATGGAACAGTAAAATATGATGTTTCTACTAATGTAGTTTGTATTGAAGATGGCGACAATGCTTATAATGTAATGAACAATTCAACTATTAACATTAACGACAAAGGTGTTGGACTTATTAAAAAAGAAGTACAGACACTTAAATCAAACTGGGTTGGCGAGTTTAGTGCAAATTCTGATTACGGATTTGAAAAAACTTTAAGAAACAACACAGATGAACCAGTAAATGCAATTCTTATTACCGCTTTATTCGATGAAAACGACAACATGATTACAGCAAATTCATGTGGAGATGAAATCGGTATAGGTGAAGTTTGTGAACTTGCAACAAATATAAAACTACCAAATATTGATGTAACAACTGGCTATTACGCAAAAACACTGTTGTGGGATGGTGAAAATATGCTTCCAATGGGCGAAACGAAGGAATATCCAGTATACTATAATCCTGAAGAAGTTGTTGTAAAAGTTTATGATGTTGCTTCTGGTGCTTCATATGCATCTTTTGACGTTTTTGTTAAAGGTACAAAGAAAACAAGCAATATGTACACAATGTATAAATTCCAGCATATTAACAATGAAAGAATTGAACAGGATTATACAAGTGGCGCAAATGTAAGACAAGACGCAACACTTTACAGAGTAAAAACTGCATTTAAAGCAGCAAGAACAGATGAATTTACCTTTACAAGAGGAACTCAGGTTCTTCAGGAAGGTGAAATTGAAATGGCTATAAGAGAAGCAAGCAGTGAATACACAAATAATAAGGCACCTGGAGATTTTATTGGTGGTTTCCATGGCGATGAACACCTAACAAGTGTAACACTTAAAATTGATGGCAAAGAAATTCCGCTTAATAAAGCAGGAAATTATGTTGGTAAGAAAATTGAATTTGACCAGTATTCAGTAGTAAACAGATGTAACACCCCTGAAGAAAAACTTATAAATCATACTAAAAAATATGTTGTAACTAAAAATGGTATTGATTTAAATCAGATCGCTGAGTGGATAGGGCCTGCAAAAATAAATGTTGCATACCTTACAATGTTTACAATTATGCGTCAGCCGGGTGCAAATGCAGACAGAGTTACAGATTATATGAAATTCTACTGGAGCGACGGTACAGAAGCAGCATATTATGATGTTTCTAACTACGGTTATAATACATATTTGGAAACAATAGAAGAAAAAGGTCAGGTAGCGGGCGAAAAGTTTGCAGATTACTCATATGCACCGGGAGATATCGATGCGAAAGATGATGGAACTTATGTAAATAAAGTTCATTTATGGAGCAAGGCAGGCGATATAGACGCTTATGTATGGACAGATACTGTAAGAGGACTTCGTAATGACTTTACAAACCTAACTGCGCGTATTTATGGAGATAACAAAATTTACTTTGGTTCTCACGAAAGTACATATGTTGAAGTTGGCGATGTATGGGAAGTAAACAACCATTACGATATTAAAGTTAATAACTAATTAAAAAGAGCAGATTTTAATCTGCTCTTTTTCTTTGATGCTTAAAATTATATGTTAAAAAAGTAACGAATTTATAAAAATTAAAAATATGCAAAATATTTGAAAAAATGACAAAATATGAATATAAAATGCAAAAAAGTGAGCAAAATAACAGTTGAATTTAAAAATTTGTTGATGTATAATATAACACGTGATGTGAAAAGTAATACTTTTTACGTCATAAGCTGATGCTTAGTTTTTCATTCTCACTCGCCCTTTTCTTATAAAAAAGAAAAGGGCACCTTTTTTTGTAAAAATAAAAGGACGCCAAGTAAGGACGTCCTTTAAAAATTTTATTCAATATATGTTACATATTCATCTATCTTAATTTCATTGTCATAAGTTTCAGTTGGGTTTTCTTTTGCATTACCTATACAAATACAACTTACTGCACTATATCCGTTTGGAACTCCATAATTTTCTTTTAAATTGCCCGTGTTTATTATGTTAGCGCCGTTAGTGTTTATATCAGCATTAAGCCCGTTTGCTCTTGCTGCAAGATATATACTTTGCGTTGCAATTCCAGAGTCAACTGAATTTGAATCGATCGAAGAAACTACAATTACAACACATCCTTTAGTTGCTTTTGGAGAAATTTGTTTCATATGTTCTTCTTCCATTACAGCACTAAAATGTAAGGTTTTAGAATTAGTTGCACTTGGCGAATTAACTGCCGCTTTAAGTATATTTTCAATTTGTGCAACTGTAACTACATCTTCGGTAAAAGCTGAATTTGTATGTTTTTTCAAAAGCAGTTCCATCTGCGAAGTTGAAAATGAAGGTAGTGCTTTTTCAATATTTCTGTTTACACTCTGTTTTTCTTCCTCTTTTTTTGAACATGAACAAAATACAAGCGATAATATTAAAACAGAAAATAACAGTATTTTTTTCATTAGTTTTCTCCTAAACATCAAGTTTTAAATCGTTTTTACCAATCCAGCCTATTTTTCTTAGCGGTAAAGATATGATATAAGTTAAAATTGCAGGAAGAACAAAAGAAATAAGTACAAGACCAATCCAGTCAAATGATGTAATAACTTTAGAAGCATCGTTTACCCATCCTGTGTAAACACCAATCTGACCTACAAGACCGCAAGTTCCCATTCCCGATGAAATTGCAGGACCATTCATTTCAAGACGGAATATGCAAGTAGCAATCGGACCTGTGATGGCAGAAGCGAGTATTGGCGGAATCCATATTTTAGGATTTTTAACAATGTTGCCCATTTGTAGCATACTTGTTCCTATTCCCTGAGCAAATAGACCGCCCCATTTGTTTTCTCTAAAACTCATTACAGCAAATCCAACCATTTGTGCACAACATCCTGCAACTGCTGCACCGCCCGCAAGGCCTGTGAGCGATAACGCGGCACAAATTGCTGCAGAACTTATAGGTAATGTAAGTGCAATACCAACAAGTACAGAAACAACTATGCCCATTAAAAACGGCTGAAGATTTGTTGCCCACATAATTGCATTACCGAAAGACTGTGCAGCATTTCCAATGTATGGAGCAATAAGGATAGATAAAAGAGTTCCGATAAAAATAGTTACAAACGGTGTAACGATAATATCAACTTTTGTTTCTTTACTTACTGCTTTACCGCATTCAGCCGCAATTATTGCAATAAATAAAACTGCAAGCGGGCCGCCTGCACCACCTATTTCATTTGCTGCAAATCCAACAGTTGTCATTGAAAAAAGAACAAGTGGAGGCGCATTAAGTGCGTATGCAATAGCAATAGCCATCGCACTTCCGCTTACTTTTTTTGCAAAATCTCCGATTTTAACAAAAATGTCAATGTTAAGTTGTGTGCCAAGTGTACCGATAATCGTTCCGATAAGAAGTGATGCGAAAAGACCTTGTGCCATTGCGCCAAGTGCATCAATTCCGTATCTTTTGGCAGAAAATACAATGTCTTTTCTTTTTAAAAAGTTTTTAATCTTACCCATAAAAATGTCATCCTTTCTCCAAAAGTGTCGTTTTTTTAAAAAATTATATACCAATACATCTCATTTGTCAATGAAAGTACTTTACTTTTTTGAAAAAATATGATATAATCTACCGTGGTGGTGCAGTATCCTAGTCGGATCTGTCAGCTTGTAGGGTGGGCCTAAAAATCCACTAAAGGGCATATCGATGAAGTTCCTTGTGTTTGCTTCTTACGCCCAGTCTGGGGCAGATGCTGGGAGTTAAGGATTAAGGGCGATCCGCAATGGCATGTGGGCGTTGACCCTTTTTCCGTGGAGACCTAAATACGTGACCTATAAAAAAGGGTTAATTCCATTTTAAGCTTATTGCTTTGGTCTTGATACCTTTTTTATTTCCGATTATTTAATAATCAATGTTACGGTTTAGGATAAAACCTGTTTTGCGGTGTAGGTAACAATATGCTGTGAACAGTGTAGCCTGCCTTGAGTGAACTTGTGCGAATAACCGTCAGACCCTGACCCGATGGCCGTCGAGTCAAAGGTTATAGAGTTTGAAACCAAGTTTGCAAAAGAGGCTAAGAGTTGATACGACTGTCGAGGAAAACTCCTAGGCTGTGTTATACAAAGGATTGCAGTGCGGACTAAGTGGCAATTCAGCCATGTCTTTGGCGACAGGACATATAAGGTTTTAAAAGGAAACTGCCTTATTGGCGACGATTTGGTAGCCTTATGGGAAATCCAGCTGAACCTAAGCCGTAAATTTTACTTTGTATAATACCACCTTTATTTTTAAAATAATTCTTTTATATATAATCATTATTAGAGAGGACAGAAAAATGAAAAAAGAAGGACGGTACTCGTGGACAATAAAAATAACGATAATTTCGTTTTTTTTATCTATGACTATCAGTGTTATAACTAATGTAATGTTTGAAAATGTAGGACTTGCTATTGCATTTTTGATACTTGGGATAGTTGTTTTAATAGGTATTGTTTTTGATATTCTTGGTATGTCTGTTACATCGGTAACAGAAGCACCGTTTCATGCGATGAGTACACACGGCGTAAAAGGAAGTAAAGAGGCAATTTCACTTATACGAAATGCTGAAAAAGTTTCGAATTTCTGCAACGACGTTATAGGAGATATTGTAGGCATTATTTCAGGTGGTCTTGTTACAGCAATTGCGACACTTATTGCATCTTTGTATACTGATATGAAAATGATGATAGTAAATATCGTTCTTGCAGGTATAGTTGCCGCTGTTACAATTGGCGGAAAAGCATTTGGAAAAACAATTGCGTTAAGCAAAGGAAAAGATATTATTTATTTTTCGGGAAGAGTTATTTACTTTTTTAAGAATATATTCAAAAGAAATAAAAAAAGCGAAAAGAGAAAATGCTGATGATTTTAGAAAATATTAAAAGTCCGGCTGATTTAAAAAAACTTAATATAGATAAGTTAGGTGTTCTTTCTTGTGAAATCAGGCAAGAGCTTATTAAAAATGTTCTTAAAACTGGGGGACACCTTGCTTCAAACCTTGGTGCAGTAGAGCTTACCCTTGGCGTACATTATACTTTTAATACGCCTAAGGACAAGCTCATTTTTGATGTAGGACATCAGTGCTATGTACATAAAATGGTTACAGGAAGATATGAAAAGTTAGATACTCTTCGCACATTTGGAGGATTATCTGGCTTTCCAAAACCAAACGAAAGCGAGTATGATACATCGATTTCAGGACACGCAGGAACAAGTATATCAACTGCGCTTGGTATTGCAAGAAGCAGAGATTTAAAAAATGAAGACTACGATGTAATTGCATTTTTAGGCGATGGCTCGCTTGGTAACGGTATGGTGTATGAGGCAATGAATGACGTTGCACAAACCGGAACAAAAATAATCGTAATTTTAAATGACAATGAAATGTCGATAGAAAAAAATGTTGGCGGAATGAGTGAGTACTTAAGCAAATTGCGTACAACCAAAAGGTACATAAAAACAAAAGATAATCTTTCAAAATTTCTTGAAAAACTTGGCGGTTTTGGCCGCGGTACAAAAAAAGTTTTGCAAAAAATTAAAAATGCATTTAAGTATTCTGCAATATCAAATGTGTTTTTTGAAGAATTAGGCTTTACATATATAGGAATAATTGACGGACATAATTTTGAAAGTATAATAAACGCTTTAAACAGGGCAAAGGAAATAGAAGGTCCTGTGATTATTCATGCATTTACTAAAAAGGGTATGGGATATGAAAAGGCGGAAAAAGAGCCAAGTTTATTCCACGGAGTAAAAGGTGAAAAAAGCGTTAAGAAATTAAATTCTGATTATTCTTCAAAAGTAGGCGATGTGCTTTGCAAAATAGCCGAAAAGAATGATGATGTGGTAGCAATTACTGCAGCTATGACATCAGGATGCGGACTTAATGAATTTAGCGAAAAATATCCAAAAAGATTTTTTGATGTAGGAATAGCAGAAGAACACGCAGTTACAATGGCGGCAGGACTTGCAATAGGTAAAACTATTCCTGTAGTTTGCATTTATTCTACGTTTATGCAGCGTGCGTACGACCAGATTATTCACGATGTGTGTATATCAAACCTTCATGTTGTATTTTGTATTGACAGAAGCGGTATAGTAGGGGACGACGGTGAAACACATCACGGAATTTTTGATATATCGTATTTAAGTCATATTCCTAATATGACAGTTTTTTCTCCAACATGCGAAGATGAACTTGAAAAAATACTGGATTATGCTGTAAATAAAATGGACGGACCTGTTGCAATAAGATATCCAAGGGGCGAAATGCCTTTAGGAAGTAGAGTAGAAAACTTTGAAATAGGAAAGTCATGTGTTGTGAAAAAAGGAAATGATGTAACAATTGTTGCTGTTGGAAATATGTTAGAAACAGGAAATAAGGTTTTAGGCATATTAAAAGAAAACGGTATAGACGCAACACTTATAAACGCCCTTGTAGTTTCTCCTTGTGATATAAAAACTATCAGTGAAAATACCGAAAAATATTTGTTTACAATAGAGGACAATGTTTTAGCCGGTGGATATGGAGAAAAAGTAAAGGCGCAAATAGAAAAGAATGTTAGATTTAAAAATTACGGCTGGGACAGTAAATTTGTCGCTCACGGAAAAAGCGATCTTCTTTATGAAGATTCACATTTGGATGCAAAAAGCATAGCCGAAGATATTTTAAAGATTGTAAAAGGGGATAAATAAATTGAGTGAAAGACTTGATGTTGAACTTGTAAACCGCGGGCTTGTTGAAAGCAGAGAACGTGCGAAATCATATATAATGGCGGGAATAGTTTATGTTGATAATCAAAAAACTTTAAAAGCCGGAGATAAGGTAAAAGACGGACAGAATATTGAAATAAGAGGTCAGAAACTTAAATATGTAAGCCGTGGTGGTCTTAAACTTGAAAAAGCGGTTGATGTTTTTGATATCAGTTTAGAAGGCAAAGTCTGTGTTGATGTAGGAGCATCTACAGGCGGATTTACAGACTGTATGCTTCAAAATGGCGCAAAAAAAGTTTATTCAATCGATGTCGGTTACGGTCAACTTGCCTGGAAACTAAGAAGCGATGAAAGAGTTGTAAATATCGAAAGAACAAATATAAGACATCTTGATTTGGAACTTTTAAAAGATGAAATAGATTTTGCATCAATTGACGTATCATTTATTTCGTTAAAACTTGTTTTACCTGTTGTATATTCTTTTTTATCAGATAACGGAAATGTTGTTGCACTTATTAAACCTCAGTTTGAAGCCCAAAGAGAAGATGTAGGAAAAAAAGGTGTAATAAAAGATAAAGAAGTACATAAAAGGGTTATAACAAATTCACTTGCAATTGCAAAAGATTTAGGCTTTGGAATAAAGGGGCTTGATTTTTCTCCTATAAAAGGGCCTGAAGGAAATATCGAATTTTTAATGTATCTTTCAAAAAACAAAGAAGATGATATTTTAGAAAGTTTAATAGAAGAAACGGTGGACAGTGCACATGGCGAGGCAAAATAATTTTCCAGAAGGAACAATTATATCTGGTGATTTGGCATTTGTTCCAAATCCAAAAGATGCTAAAAACGGGTTTGATGTAGTAAATATAAAAACCGGTAAAAGGTACGAAAAATTCAGTGATTGCATTTTTGATGGTCATGAAGATGCAAGTGATGATAAAAAAGAAATTGTAATTCAAAACGATAATGAGGAAAAAGAAGTAAGTATAATGGAAAATAATATTGAGTTTGATATAAACTATGATGATTTAATTGATGACGGAAGCACAGTTGAAATATTTGAAGATACAAAGGCTGAAGTCAAAAAGAAGGAAGTAAACGAAAGTATACACAAAGGGCACAGAGAAAGAATGAAAAAACGTTTCAGAGAATACGGACTTTCAAACTTTGCTCCGCACGAAGTGCTGGAAATGCTTTTGTATTATACGCACGAAAGACGTGATACAAATCCTATTGCACATAATTTAATAAATGAATTTAACGATATTCAAAGTGTTTTTAAGGCGGATACGAATGCACTTTCAGAAGTTGACGGAATCGGTGAAGAAAGTGCACTCTTTATTAGTTTTATTCGCCAACTTTTAATTTATCTTAATCAGAATATAACTGATAAAGTAACACTTTCAACTTCAACCAGTGCAGGACAGTTTTGCTGTAAATATTTTGCTCAGCATACAGAAGAGCATTTTATTGTACTTGTGCTTGATACTACAAGAAGTGTTAAAAAGATTGTAGAGATAAGTCAGGGTACAGAAAACGAAACTGCATATTACCCGAGAAAAGTTGTAGAAGCGGCAATAAAGTACAAAGCGAATATGATTATGGTAGCACATAATCATACAGGTAACAGTGTTCATCCGTCGCCTGAAGATACAGCTCTTTCAAATCAGTTAAACACAATACTTAATGCAATGGGAATTTCACTTGTTGACCACATAATATGCTGCGAAAATTCTTTTACAAGTTTTTCGGACAGAGGTATGCTTTGAATATAAGTAGGAGGTAAGTATTATGAAGGCAGTAAAAGTTGCAAATAAAAATGGAAATCCTGTGCTTTTAGTCGGTGATGAAGAACTTTCTGCCTGTGCATATATTACCTATTTTGATGATAGAAATGATTATAAGGAGTTTTCAAAAAACGGATTTCGCCTTTATTCTGTGTCGGTATCTTTAGCCTCACAGCCAATAAATACACAAAGTGGATTTATGCCATTTGAAAAAGGCGTATTTGATGTAAAAGGAAAGCCTGATTTTTCCTGCGTAGATGCTTCTATTAAAAGAGTTGTAGATTCTGTACCCAATGCATATATTTTTCCAAGAATATATGTTTGCATGCCATCGTGGTGGATTAAAGAAAACCTAAATGAAACTATCGATGTCCCTCATGATAAAAAGAGAGAGATGCTCTTTTGCGAAAAATTCAGAGTAGATGCACAAAATATGCTTAAACAACTTATAGAATATCTTGAAAACGGCGAGTATGCAGACTATATAATAGGCTACCAGATAAGCGGTGGAAATACTCAGGAATGGTTTCATCTTGACCTTAATGGTTCATACTGTGAAAACGCCTTGCCTTATTTTAATAAATATTTAAAAAACAAATATCCTGATATAAAAATGCTTGATAAACTTCCTGATATTGACAAAATAAAAAGTGCAGAATTTATAGATGATAGTATGCTTACAGAGTATCTTTTATTTGTAAACGAGGAAGTTGCAAAAACTGTTGATTGTCTTTGTAAAGCCACCAAAGAGGCGTGCAATTACAAAAAAATTACCGGCGCGTTTTACGGATATTCTTTAGAAGTTTGCAATCCGCTTTGGGGAACTCATGCACTTGAAAAAATACTTGATAGCAAAAATATTGACTTTTTATCATCTCCGAATTCGTATACAAACGGACGTGCACTTGGCATAGACTGGGCGGATATGATACCTGTTGACTCTGTAAAACTTCATGGAAAAATGTGTTTTATGGAATGTGATATAAGAACATTTCTTACAATGTCGCCTGAAGAAAGCAGACCGAACAGCGACCCTATGCACTATTATTCTCACAAGGTGTGGGAAGGTCCAAAAACAGAAGAACTTTCAGCATATGCCATAAGAAAAAGTCTTGCAAGGCAACTTACCCATAAACACGGACTTTGGTGGTTTGATATGTTCGGGCATTGGTACAAAAGTCCAAAACTAATGAAAGAAATGGAAACATCATTAAAACTTTACGATGACGTGCTAAAAAATAACGGATTAGAGTTTGAAACGGAAGTTGCTGTTTTTATAGACGAAAAATGTTTTTCAAAAATGGGAAATAAGCATCCTGCACATGATAGTGCATATCATTTAAAGGTATCTTTGGGTCAAAGCGGAGTGCCATATAAAGTCTATCTTATAAGCGATTTTGGTAAAATTGATTTAGAAAAATATAAAGTTGTAATTTTCAATATTCCTTTAGAAAGCGAATTTATAGATGAAAAAATTAAATTTCTTAACAAAAAAGGAATAGCAACTTTAAAAGTGGGTTATGAAAAACCGACGTATTCATCAAAGGAACTTTATGAGTTCTTTGAAAAAAGCGGTGTACATTTATATTGCAATAGTTTAGATGTGTGTTATATAGGCAACGGCTTTGCTTCACTTCATGCATCTAAAGAAGGATTAAAAAAGATACGTTTTCCAATGACAGTAAAATGCACTGATATCGATACAGGAAAAAGTGTTGTTACAAATGTATTGGAGTTTGATTGTAAAAAGTTTGAAACGAAACTTTTTATAATAAAAAATATATGAGGAGAATGAAAATGAAAGAATATGATGTTAGTTTATACGGGGCAGTTGGCGATGGAAAAACAATAAATACCAAATATATTCAGGCTGCAATAGATGATTGCTCGAAAAACGGCGGAGGAAGAGTTGTTGTAAGTGACGGCGTTTTTGTAACAGGCACACTTTTTATGCGTTCCTTTGTTGAACTTTGCATAGAAGCCAATGCAACACTTAAAGCAAGCGAAAATACAGATGATTTTCCGCATTTTGAACCTGAAGAGTGGAATGTAAAAGCAGCACCGAGGGAAACTGCAAAATGCCTTATTTATTTTGGTTACATAAACAATGCATCGCTTTGCGGTATGGGAAAAATTGATTGTTCGGGAAGCGCTTTTTGTGATTTTGTTTATGATGAAGAAGGAAAATTCACAGATGAAAACGGAAGACGTTTTAAATGTGTAAGAAACACACTTTTGGTCCCTGCAAGAATGATTTTTATTATGGGATGTACAAATATAAATGTTGAAAATATAACAATGCTCGAAATGGCAGGCGGTTGGGGATACTGGGTAAACAATTCGCAGTATGTTACTTTTTCAAAGGTAAAATTGTATTGCAATCCGAGATATCCGAATGCCGATGGTATCCATATCAACTGTTCGAGCGATGTTTTAGTTGACAGCTCAGTTATTCACTCTGGCGATGACAGTATTATAATAAGGGCAAACACGAATACGTTAAAAGAAAAACGCGTTTGTGAACGTGTTGTTGTTAAAGGATGTACTCTTTCAAGTGCTTGCCAGGCAGTTAGAGTGGGATGGAGAAATGATGGCATTGTAAGAGATTGTATAATTTCAGACTGTATTGTAACAAATTCAAGAACAGGAATGAAATTTGAACTTCCTTATTCATCTTCGCCGACAGATATTGGCGAAAATGCAACGGTGCTTGAAAACATCCATGTGAGCAATGTGGTCTTTGACTCTGTTGAGCAATATCCGATTCTTATGATTGTTCACGAGAATAATATGTTTGAAAGAATAAAAAATATACGTTTTTCAAATATTACTGCTTCAAGCGGTCTTTATCCTGTTGTAAAAGGAAGAAGTGATGCAATAATTGAAGAAATATATTTTGATAACTGTAAATTTACAATTAAAGGAAATCATAAAAATCAAACCCTTCCTTTTGCAAATGTTAAAGGATTGCATTTAAACAATACAACCTTTGATGTTGTGGAAGAAGATGTTAAACTTGAACTTTTTGATGAAGAGTATAAAGGTTAAAAAGCGCTTGCTTAAGTGAGTTGGTCGCAGATATAAAAAAATAACCCAAGTAATTTTAAAGTTACTTGGGTTGTTTTCATTATACAAAAAAGTCGAAGCATAGTAACCTTTGCTTCGACGTGGTGCGCCTCCAGGGAAACGTATGCTGCGCATCCGCCCTGATAGTCGACCCAAAGGCAACGCCTTTTGGTACCCGCCGTCGCAACACTTGGCTACAAAACAGTCCACCGGACTATTTTGCTAAACGCCGCGTGCCCCCTCGGGGTTCGAATCCCCTTCGTCTGCCAAATAAAAAAGAACCCCCCGCAAAAAGTTGGTAGCGATAACGAAGCGTCGCAAGGGCGTTTACAACCGCGCAGTAAAGTAGAGCGTGACTTTTTGTGGAAAAGGAGAAGAAAGGAAACACGCGGAAGACTTTTTTAATAAAAAAAGTCGAAGCACAGTGAACTTTGCTTCGACGTGGTGCGCCTCCAGGGATTCGAACCCTGGACCTGTCGATTAAGAGTCGAATGCTCTACCAACTGAGCTAGAGGCGCAGATATTTACAACATAGGTAATTATACACTTTTTTGTTTTATAAGTCAAGTAAAAATATACAAAAAATTTTGTGGAATTTGTAAAAAAATAAACAAAAATCAAATTTACTATATACAAGATACATTTTGTGTGTTATAATGTACAAACTTACCCTGTTAAGTTTACATAAAATCTGAAATAAGGTGAATATATGATTGAAAAGAAAATTGGCTTTATAGGTGTTGGAAATATGGGATTATCCATACTACTTGGAATGCTTAAATCTGAGGTTATAAGTAAACATAATCTTTTTGTGTATGATATAAAGTATTCTTCAGATGTTCCTTCGGATATATTAAAAGCCGAAAATATTAAAGAACTTGTTGAAAAAAGTGATGTTATTATTTTGGCTGTAAAACCGAATATGTTTTCAAAAATTCTAAATGAAGTTAAAGGTGCAGACAAATATAATGTAAAAAGTTATATTTCAATAGCGGCAGGAATTACAACTGACTATATAAAAGAAATTCTTGGAGATGTTAAAATAACAAGAGTTATGCCTAACCTTGCATTAAGCGTTGGCGAAGGAATGACTGTTGTGTGTCCGTATGAGAATATTGCAAATGACGAACTTGATGTTGTTGAACAAATATTTAACTCGTGCGGGAAAATGAAAATTCTTCCCGAAAGTTATATCAACAAAGCAATTGCAATAAACGGAAGTGCTCCGGCATATGTGTTTATGTTTATAGAAGCACTCGCAGATGCAGGTGTTAAAAATGGATTAACACGCGATGATGCATATTTTATAGCAGCACAAACAGTGCTTGGGAGTGCAAAAATGGTGCTTGAAACAGGAATAAATCCCGCACATCTTAAAGATATGGTGTGCTCGCCTGCAGGTACAACAATAGAAGCGGTAATTGAACTTGAAAACAAAGGATTTAGAAATGCTGTAATAAGTGCAGTTCAAAAATGCACAGAAAAAGCAGAAAAAATGAGCAAAAACTAATAAGTATTATTCATCTGATTTCTTCATATATATTTATATAATATAAATGGAGTTGTCTAAGATGAAATATACAGTTAAAAGAAATGTTCCTAAAAATTACATTATATATATAGTTCTTGTTTTTGTATTTATCACTTTTGTAATACTTGGTGCATCAAATGTTACGAAACTTACAAATGACGAAATAATAAATCTTAGAGAATTTACAGATGAAATCTTTTTAAATGATCAATATGCAGATTTTTCTTACATTATAAAAAACAGTTTTGTTACAAATGTTAAAACAGTTGGATTTGTGCTTTTGTGTTCACTTTCATATCCAACGTCGTTTTTAAGTGCTTTGATAATTATACTTAAAGGCTTTTCGGTTGGATTTACATCAGGATTCTTAATTTTTGTATATAGCACAAAAGGGATGCTGTATTCACTTTTAACTGTTGTAACAGAATGTATATTTATTATGCCGATAATGTTTGCATTATGTAGTTTATGTATAAGAAATACAAAAAACAAAAAAAGTACATTTAAAATCACTTTACTAGGGATATGTATGGCACTTATGCAAATCATAATTGGAATTTTTTCTTACATTATAATAACTAAAATTTAGCGGAGATGAAATTTAATGGCAAATGTTATAAATGAATTTGCGACTTATCTTGATAGTACCAAAGGTGTATCTCAAGGTACGATACAATCGTATACAAGAGATATAAAACAGTATATGAATTACCTTAATGCAAATTACATAGATATCCAAAGAGCAAATAAAACGAATGTTATTTCATATATGATGTCGCTCCAAAAAAACGGACGTGCACCATCAAGTATTTCGCGTGCACTTGCATCATTAAGAGCGTTTTATAAATATCTTACATCTGAAAATATTGTTGCAAATGATCCTACGTTAAGACTTGAAACTCCAAAACAGGACAAGAAACTTCCTTCAATTCTTACCGTAGAAGAAGTAGATTTGCTGCTTGAACAACCAGATGTCGGAACTTTCAGAGGTAAACGCGATAAAGCAATGCTTGAACTTATTTATGCATCGGGAATAAAAGTTTCAGAACTTGTATCTCTTGAAATTGAAGATGTTGAAATAGGACTTGGTTTTGTAAGGTGCGTTTCTGGTGCAAAGGCAAGAATCATACCGCTTGGAAGTGTATGTCTTAAAGCACTTAGTGATTATCTTCAGTTTTCAAGAAGTTTTCTTGTATCGGATAAATCTCAGAAAAAACTTTTTGTAAACTGCTCGGGTTCTAACCTTACCCGTCAGGGATTCTGGAAGATAATAAAAGAATACAAAGAAAAGGCAAATATAGAAAAAGAGATAACACCACACACATTAAGGCACTCGTTTGCGGCACATCTTCTGGAAAATGGGGCGGATTTAACCTCAATTCAGGAAATGCTTGGCCATAGTGATATTTCATCTACCCAAATTTACACAAAATTAGTAAAAACAAGAATAAAAGAGGTATATAATAAGGCTCATCCAAGAGCATAACACCTCAAAAATCATAAAAAGTGCACAAAAATCTAATCGATTTTTGTGCACTTTTCACGAAATTTTAAAAAAGTTGAAAAAAACACCTAAAAAATGAAAAAAATCCTTGCAAAATAGGCTGTTTTATTGTAAAATAATATAGCAAGTGGCATTGACATACGATGAAGTGGGAGGTTGCAGTCAGGAAAAACCTGACTAATTTCCATGGAGAATGTCCGAATCATAGAACTCGGGCGGCATAACCACAGTACAGGAGTATTATGCCCGGTTTTACTATGTAAACCGGGATTTATAATGCTTAGAGCACGAAACACACGGCTAAGTGTACTGTATATGAGTTGTCGTAATGCAGCAAACAATACGATAAGGAGGTACTTACAAATGGCTAAAAGTCAGAAAATCAGAATCAAACTAAAAGCTTATGATCATCAGTTAGTTGATCAGTCAGCACAGAAGTTAGTTGAAACAGCACTTAGAACAGGTGCAAAGGTATCAGGTCCTATTCCGCTTCCAACTAAAAAGGAAGTTGTGACAATCCTAAGAGCGGTTCACAAATACAAAGATAGTCGTGAACAGTTCGAAATGAGAACTCACAAAAGAATGATCGATATCTTAGAACCAAATTCTAAAACAATCGACACACTTCTTAAAATATCATTGCCAGCAGGCGTTGATATAGAAATTAAACAGCTTTAATTTAACCCACTGTTTAATTTGCATAAGTTGCTTATAATGTTTAAGCAACGGGTAATGTTGGGGAAATCCTCAACCAATAACCATATAGGAGGAAAGAAAAATGCAGAAAGCAATTTTAGGAAGAAAGCTTGGTATGACTCAAGTTTTCACAGAAGACGGAACAGTTATTCCTGTTACAGTAATTGAAGCAGGCCCTGTAACTGTTACACAACTTAAAACTATCGAAAATGATGGTTACAAAGCTGTTCAGGTTGGCTATGAAGATGCTAAAGAAAACAAACTAAACAAACCTGAAAAAGGTCATTTAGACAAAGCAGGCGTAGCTGCAAAGAGAGTTTTGAAAGAATTCAGATTTGACGAAGGCGTTGAACTTAACCTTGGTGATGAAATCAAAGTTGATGTTTTTGCAGCTGGAGACAAAATCGATGTAACAGGTATCAGCAAAGGTAAAGGCTTTGCAGGTACAACAAAAAGATGGGGAACACACAGAGGTCCTATGAGTCACGGTTCTGGTTATCACAGAGGTGTTGGTTCTATGGGTGCTTGTTCAACTCCTTCAAGAGTTATGAAGAACAAGAAACTTCCTGGACACATGGGTGTTGAACAAGTTACTGTTCAGAATTTGGATGTTGTTAAAGTGGACGCAGAAAAGAACCTTCTTTTAGTAAAAGGTGCAGTTCCTGGTCCTAAAGGTGGTTTACTTACAATAGTAAACACTGTGAAAGCTTAAGGTTATACTCGAGAAAGGAGGACTAAAATATGCCTAAGGTAGATTTATATAAAATGGATGGAAGTAAAAACGGCACAATTGAACTTAACGATGCAATCTTCGGTCAGGAAGTAAATACAAGCGTTATGCATCAGGTTGTTGTTAATTACTTAGCAAATCAGAGACAAGGTACACAGAGTACTAAAACTCGCAGTGAAGTATCAGGCGGCGGAATTAAACCTTGGAGACAAAAAGGTACAGGCCGTGCAAGACAGGGTAGCATCAGAGCTACACAGTGGATTAAAGGCGGTATCGCTTTAGGTCCAAAACCAAGAGATTACAGCTACACATTAAACAAAAAAGTTAAAAGAGTTGCTTTAAAATCAGCTCTAAGTTCAAAAGTGGCTGAAAACGAAATTAAAGTTATCGAAGATTTGAAAATAGAAGAAATCAAAACAAAAACAGTTGTTACAATGCTTAAAAATCTTGAAGTTAACACAAAAGCTCTTATCGTTACTTGCGAAAAAGATGATATTGTTGTTAAATCAGCAAGAAACATTGAAGGCGTTGATACAACATTCGTAAACGTTTTGAACGTATATGATATTTTAAGTCACGATCAACTTATTATTGCTAAAGAAGCAATCAGTAAGCTTGAGGAGGTGTTTGCATAATGAACGCACATGATATCATTATAAGACCTATTATCTCTGAAAAAAGTATGGATCAGTTAGCTGATAAAAAATATACTTTTGAAGTAGCAAAAGGCGCAAACAAAATTGAAATCAAAAAAGCTGTTGAAGAAATTTTCAAAGGTACACACGTTGAAAGTGTTACAACTTCAATAGTTAAAGGTAAAATTAAAAGAATGGGTGCTACATCCGGTAAAAGAGCAGACTGGAAAAAAGCAACTGTTAAATTATCACAAGATTCAAAAACAATTGAGTTCTTTGAAGGCTTGGCTTAATATCAAATAGTTAAGGAGTGTAAAGAAAATGGCGATTAAAAAATTTAATCCTACTTCTCCGGCTCGTAGATTTATGACAGTGTCAACCTTTGAAGAAATTACTAAGGTTGAACCGGAAAAATCTTTGCTTGAACCTTTAAAGAAAAATTCAGGCAGAAACTCATACGGTAGAATCACAGTACGTCATAGAGGCGGCGGAAACAAAAGAAAATACAGAATTATAGATTTCAAAAGAACAAAAGACGGTATGAACGCAAACGTTATTGCGATTGAATACGATCCAAACAGATCAGCTAATATCGCTCTAATTCAGTACGAAGATGGCGAAAAAAGCTACATCATCGCTCCATACAGCCTAAAAGTTGGCGACGTTGTTCGTTCAGGTGCCGATGCTGACATTAAACCTGGTAACGCATTACCAATCAGTGCAATTCCTGTTGGTACTTTAATCCACAACATTGAACTTGCACCTGGAAAAGGCGGTCAGCTTGTAAGAAGTGCTGGTAACAGTGCACAGCTTATGGCTAAAGAAGGTAAATATGCTCAGGTAAGACTTCCATCTGGTGAAGTTAGAATGATAAGAATCGATTGTAGAGCAACTGTTGGTCAGGTAAGTAACTTAGACCATGAAAACATCTCAATCGGTAAAGCAGGTAGAAAGAGACATATGGGATGGAGACCTACAGTACGTGGTGTTGTTATGAACCCATGCGACCATCCACACGGTGGTGGTGAAGGTAAATCTCCAGTTGGTATGCCTAGCCCGGTTACTCCTTGGGGTAAACCTACACTTGGTTACAAAACACGTAACAAGAAAAAACAGAGTAACAAATATATCGTTAGAAGAAGAAACGCGAAGTAAAACCTATGTAATTCGAGAGGAGGTTTATTATGGGAAGATCAGTTAAAAAAGGTCCTTTCGTCGAAGAACGTTTGATGAAAAGAATCGTTGAAATGAACGATGCTGGTGAAAAAAGAGTTGTAAAAACTTGGTCAAGAGCATCTACAATATTCCCTGAAATGGTTGGACACACAATAGCTGTTTATGACGGCAGAAAACACGTGCCGGTTTATATTAGTGAGGATATGGTTGGACACAAACTTGGTGAATTTGCTCCTACAAGAACATATAAAGGTCATGCAGGTTCAAAAACATCAAACGTAAGATAACAATCGTTATCCTAATTCCGGAGAGGAGGATTTAACAATGGAACAAGCAATTGCAAATGAAGCAAGAGCAAAACTTAGTTATGCTCGTATTTCTTCAAGAAAAGTTAAAGTTGTAATTGATTTAATCAGAAATAAAAAAGTTGGAGATGCTTTAGCAATTTTAAAATTTACTCCTAAAGCTGCAGCTCCTATCGTAGAAAAACTTCTACTTTCTGCTATCGCAAATGCAGAAACAAATCATAATATGGACGTTGATAAACTTTATGTTGCTGAGGTTTTTGCAAACCAGGGCCCAACTCTTAAAAGAGTACAGCCAAGAGCACAGGGTAGAGCGTTCAGAATAAGAAAAAGAACTAGTCACATTACTATCGTTCTAAAAGAAAAAGAGTAAGAAGGAGGTAAGAATTTTGGGTCAGAAAGTACATCCACACGGATTAAGAGTTGGCGTTATCAAAGATTGGGATTCAAAATGGTACGCTGACAAAAAAGATTTCGGTGATAATCTTGTTGAAGATTACAAAATAAGAAAATATCTTAAAAAATCTCTTTTTGCTGCTGGAATTGCTAAAATTGAGATTGAAAGAAACGATGATAAAGTAAGAGTAAACATTTATTCTGCAAAACCTGGTATCATTATTGGTCGCGGTGGTGCAGAAAAAGACAAAATTAAAGCAAATGTAGAAAAACTAATCGGCAAAAATGTTATAATTAACATTGTTGAAGTTAAAAGTGCTGAAACAAATGCACAACTTGTTGCTGAAAACATTGCTGCACAGCTCGAAAGACGTATCTCTTTCAGACGTGCAATGAAATCATGTATGCAAAGAGCAATGAAACTTGGAGTTAAAGGTATCAAAACAGCATGTTCTGGTCGTCTTGGCGGTGCTGAAATCGCTCGTACAGAACATTATCATGAAGGTACTATTCCACTTCAGACACTTAGAGCAGACATTGATTACGGTTTCTATGAAGCTGACACAACATATGGTAAAATCGGTGTTAAGGTTTGGATTTACAAAGGCGAAGTTTTAAGAGCCAACAAACCAGCCGCTAAAGCTGAAGGAGGTAAGTAATCATGTTATTACCTAAAAGAGTTAAATACAGAAGAGTAATGAGAGGTCGTATGACCGGTAAAGCTACTCGCGGAAATAAAGTATCTCACGGCGATTTTGGTATTCAGGCTTTAGAGCCAGCTTGGATCACAAGTAATCAGATTGAAGCAGCCAGAATTGCAATGACACGTTATATCAAAAGAGGTGGTCAGGTTTGGATTAAAATATTCCCTGACAAACCTGTAACAGAAAAACCTGCTGAAACTCGTATGGGTAGCGGTAAAGGTTCTCCAGAATACTGGGTAGCAGTAGTTAAACCGGGCAGAGTATTATTTGAAATCGGCGGTGTAAATGAAGAAACAGCAAGAGAAGCTATGCGTCTTGCAATGCATAAATTACCAGTTAAATGTAAATTCGTTACACGCGAAACTCAAGAAAGTGACGGTGATTTAAGTGAAAGTTAATGAAATCAGAGATTTTGCAGATATGGAATTAGAGCAAAAATTATCCGAACTTAAAGTCGAATTGTTCAACTTGAGATTTCAGCATGCAACAAACCAGCTTGATAATCCAAGAAGAATAACCGAGGTTAAACGTACAATTGCTAAAATCAAAACAGTTATACGTGAAAGAGAATTAAAACAGACTGTTTAATTTTTAGAGGAAGTTTTTTAAAAAGGAGGAATATTGCTCGTGGAACGTAATTACAGAAAAGTTCGTATAGGCAAGGTTGTTAGTGATAAAATGGACAAAACAATCGTTGTTGCTATTGAATATAATGTAAAGCATGGTCTTTACGGTAAAATTGTTAAAAGAACTTATAAACTAAAAGCTCACGATGAACAGGGCGTTGCTAAAATGGGAGATAAGGTTAAAGTTATGGAAACAAAACCTATTTCTAAGGACAAACGTTGGAGACTCGTTGAGATTGTAGAAAAAGCTCGATAATACACGGAAAGGAGAGGTTCTTAAGTGATACAGCAACAAACATTATTAAAAGTTGCCGACAACACAGGTGCAAAAGAAATTATGTGCATCAGAGTTTTAGGTGGCTCAAGAAGAAAATATGCCAATATCGGTGATGTTATTATCGCTTCGGTTAAAAAAGCAACACCCGGCGGTGTTGTTAAAAAAGGTGACGTAGTTAAAGCCGTTGTTGTTAGATCTGTTAAAGGTTTAAGAAGAGCGGATGGCACATACATCAAATTTGATGAAAATGCAGCTGTTGTCATCAGAGATGATAAAACCCCAAGAGGTACTCGTATATTCGGACCTATCGCCCGTGAGTTGAGAGACAAAGAATATATGAAAATACTTTCCTTGGCACCGGAAGTTTTATAAGACAAGGAGGAGTCTAACATGAGAACAAATGTTCATATTAAAAAAGGGGACAACGTAATTGTTTTATCCGGCGAAGACAAAGGCAAAAAGGGTAAAGTACTATCAGTTATCCCTGAAGAAAGAAAAGTAATCGTTGAAGGCGTAAACATGGTTTCAAAACATAAAAAAGCTCGTAAACAAACAGATACAAGCGGAATTATTAAACAGGAAGCTCCACTTTACGCTTCAAAAGTAATGCATATATGTAATAAATGCGGAAAACCGACTCGTATCGGTCATAAGCTTTTGGCAGATGGCAAAAAAGCCAGAATATGCAAAAATTGTTTAGAAGTATTTGAAAACTAATTTCCAGAGAGGAGGATTTTCACTAATGGCTAGTAGACTTAGAGCACAGTATGAAAACGAAGTAAGAAAAGTGCTTATGGAAAAATACGGATACAAAAGTCCGATGGAAATTCCTAAAATAGAAAAAGTAGTTATCAATATCGGTGTTGGTGAAGCAAAAGATAATGCAAAAGCATTAGAAGCTGCTGTTAATGATTTAGGTCTTATCACAGGTCAGAAACCTGTTATTACAAAAGCTAAAAAATCAGTTGCCAACTTTAAAATCAGAGAAGGTATGAACCTTGGATGTAAAGTTACACTTAGAAGTGATAAAATGTATGAGTTCTTAGACAGACTTATCAACATTGCTCTTCCTCGTGTAAGAGACTTCAGAGGTATCAATCCTAACTCTTTCGACGGTAGAGGAAACTACTGCTTAGGTATTAAAGAACAACTTATTTTCCCTGAAATCGATTACGATAAAATCGATAAATTAAGAGGGATGGATATAATTGTGGTTACAACCGCAAAAACTGATGAGGAAGCTCGTGAGTTATTAACACTTATGGGTGCTCCATTCATCAAAGCGTGAGAGGGGGTATTGAAGCATGGCTAAGAAAGCAATGGTATTAAAACAGCAGAAAGAACAGAAATATTCTACAAGAGAATATAACAGATGTAAAATATGCGGAAGACCTCACGCTTACCTTAGAAAATTCGGAATTTGCCGTATTTGCTTCAGAGAATTGGCTTACAAAGGACAAATCCCTGGTGTTAAAAAGGCAAGTTGGTAAGATTTAAGTTTAATGATAAAGTTTAGATATTTTAAAAAGGAGGTAGCACACAATGCAGATAACCGATCCTATTGCTGATATGCTTACACGTATCAGAAATGCAAGTTCATCTAAACATGATTCTGTTACAGTTCCTTCTTCAAAAATCAAATTAGCTATCGCTAAAATTTTGAACGATGAAGGTTATATCGCTGGATACGAAGTTGTTGAAGATGACAAACAAGGTATTATAAAAATCAATCTTAAGTACGGTGCTAACAAGACTAGCGTTATTTCTGGTCTAAAAAGAGTTAGTAAACCAGGACTTAGAGTATATGCAAATAAAGAAGAATTACCAAAAGTTTTAAAAGGTTTAGGTATTGCCATAATCTCTACTTCTAAAGGAATTATGACAGACAAAGAAGCCAGAAAACTAAATGTGGGCGGAGAAGTTTTAGCATTTATTTGGTAATAAGTTATTGTTTTACAGGAGGTGAACAATTTGTCTAGAATAGGAAGAATGCCAATTAGTGTTCCAAATGGCGTAGAAGTTAAAATTAATCCTGAAAATGAAGTAATCGTAAAAGGTCCTAAAGGTACTCTTACAAAAAAACTTCATAAAGATATGATTATAAAACAGGATAACGGTACAATCGTTATCGAAAGACCAAGTGAAGTGAAAGAACACAGATCTCTTCACGGTTTAACAAGAACTCTTTTAGCTAACATGGTAACAGGTGTTACAGACGGCTATCAGAAAACTCTTGAAATCAACGGTGTTGGTTACAGAGCTCAGAAGCAAGGCAATAAAATTGTTCTTAACCTTGGATATTCTCATCCGGTTGAGTTCGAAGATACAGCTGATTACAAGCTTGAAGTTCCAAACCCAAATACAATCGTTGTAAGTGGTATTGATAAACAAATTGTCGGCGAAATCGCTGCTAAAATCAGAGAAAAGAGATTACCTGAACCATATAAAGGCAAAGGTATTAAGTATGCTGACGAAGTTATCAGAAGAAAAGAAGGTAAGACCGGCGCTAAGAAGTAATCGGTAAAGAATATTTGAAAGGAGCTTAAGGTCAATGATAAAGAAACAAAGCAGCAGCGTTGCAAGAGTACGTAGACACGAAAGAGTTCGTAAAAATGTTTCTGGTACAGCTGCTCGTCCAAGACTTAATGTATATAGAAGTTTAAAAAATATATACGCACAGGTTATTGACGACGTAACAGGCACAACTTTAGTTTCTGCTTCTTCAATTGATAAAGAAATCAATCTTGAAAACGGCGGAAATAAAGAAGCTGCAAAAGAAGTTGGTATCCTAGTTGCAAAAAGAGCCATCGAAAAAGGCATTAAACAAGTTGTATTTGACAGAGGTGGATATATTTACCACGGTAGAGTTAAAGAACTTGCAGAAGGTGCAAGAGAAGGCGGATTAGAATTCTAATTAAACTTTTTAGAGTTTACTAAAGGAGGTTAAAGACTTTTATGCAGAACATAGATGCAAGCACATTAGATTTAAAAGAAAAAGTTGTTAGCATAAATCGTGTTGCAAAGGTTGTTAAAGGTGGTAGAACCTTTAGATTCAGCGTTTTAGTAGTTGTCGGCGATGAAAACGGTCATGTTGGTGCAGGTACTGGTAAAGCAGCTGAAATTCCTGATGCAGTTAGAAAAGCAATAGATGATGCAAAGAAAAATATGATTACAGTTCCGATTGTTAATACAACAATCCCTCACGAAAACATTGGTGAGTTCGGCGCAGGAAGAGTTCTTCTTAAACCGGCTGGTCTTGGTACTGGTGTTATCGCAGGTGGCGGTGTTAGAGCCGTGCTTGAACTTGCAGGTATCCAGAATATCAGAACAAAATCTTTGCGTTCAAACAATCCTCGCAATATGGTTAATGCAACAATCGAAGGATTAAGAAATCTTAAAGTTGCCGAAGAAGTTGCTAAAGCAAGAGGCAAATCAGTAGAAGAATTGTTGGGTTAATCAATTAAAAATTATTGCAGGAGGTACGAAGCAATGGCTAAAATTAAAGTTACTCTTATAAAAAGCCCTATTGGTTGCAAAAAAGACCAGATTGCTACAGTTGAAGCACTTGGACTTAAGAAAATAAGAGATGAAAAAATACACGAAGACTGTGCACAGATTATGGGTATGGTTAAAAAAATCAATCATTTGGTAAGTGTAGAAGAATTATAAAAATTAAAGGAGGTGTCTTACAATGAAATTGTTTGAATTAGCACCTAGCGAAGGTTCTGTAAAGGACAGAAAAAGAGTCGGCAGAGGTCATGGAAGTGGAAGCGGAAAGACATCAGGTCGTGGACATAAAGGTCAGAAAGCACGTAGTGGCGGTGGCGTAAGAATCGGTTTTGAAGGCGGTCAGATGCCTATCTACAGAAGACTACCAAAACGTGGTTTTACAAACATCTTCGCAAAGGAATATGCGGAAATTAAAATTTCAGATTTAAATAAATTCTCAGACGGAGCAGTTGTAGATGCAGCTGCACTAAAAGAAGCTGGAATTGTTAAAAAAGTGTGCGATGGCATTAAAGTTTTAGGAAACGGAGAATTAAAAGTAAAACTTACTGTTAAAGCACAGAAATTTACCGAAACAGCAAAACAGAAAATTGAAGCTGCCGGTGGAAAGGTTGAGGTGATGTAAGGTGTTTCAGACTTTAAGAAATGCTTGGAAAATCCCCGACCTCAGAAAAAAAATAATATTCACATTATTGATGATTGCTGTTTTTAGACTTGGAACATTTATTCCTGTTCCAGGACTAAACAGAGCAGCACTACAAAGTTTGGTTGGTGATGGAAATAACCTTTTTGGTATGCTAAATGCATTCTCAGGGGGCGCATTCAGTAATGCAACAATTTTTGCAATGGGTATTACTCCATACATTAACTCATCTATCATTATTCAGTTATTAACAGTTGCTATCCCAGCTCTTGAAAGAATGATGCAAGAAGGCGAAGATGGCAGAAAGAAAATGGCATCTTGGACAAGATATTTAACAGTTATTCTTGCTTTTGTGCAGGCAACAGGTTTATACTTTGGTTTAACTAATGCCGTAGCAAGCAGAGGTTTTGCTTCATATATACTAATCACATTAACATTTACTGCAGGTACTGCATTTTTAATGTGGCTTGGTGAACAGATTACAGAACGCGGTGTAGGTAACGGTATTTCAATCATTATCTTTGCCGGTATCGTTTCAAGCTTACCAACTGATATATATGTAATGGCAATGAACATTATAGCAAATCCTTCTGATATGGCAATGATTGGTAAAGTTGCAGCAGTTGTAATTGTATCAATTATTTCAGTTCTATTCATCATCTTTATGGATAATGCTGAAAGAAGAATATCAGTTCAGTATGCAAAAAGAATGGTCGGAAGAAAAATGTACGGTGGACAAAGTACACATATTCCAATCAAAGTATCAATGGCAGGCGTTATTCCAATTATCTTTGCTATGTCAATACTAAGTTTCCCACAGACACTTGGTGCAATGCTTGGCAAAAACTGGACATGGATTAACCCTACTTCATGGTGGTATATTGGAATTTACTTCCTACTAATTATTTTCTTCACATATTTCTATACAGCAATTCAGTTTAATCCAATTGAAATTGCAAATAACATGAAGAAAAATGGCGGTTTTGTACCGGGTATAAGACCTGGTAAACCGACAAGTGATTTTATAAGCAAAACAATGACAAGAATTACTCTTGCAGGAGCATTCTTCTTAGGTATAATTGCTGTACTTCCTATGATTACAGGAAAATACACAAATATTCCAATGTCTCTTGGTGGTTCTTCACTACTAATTATAGTTGGTGTTGCCCTTGAAACAGTGAGACAGATTGAATCTCAGATGCTTATGAGACACTACAAAGGTTTCTTGGAATAATATAAATTTATAAAGGTGGATTTTTTGATGAAACTTATATTGTTGGGTGCACCGGGTGCAGGAAAAGGTACACAGGCTGAAATAATCAGTAATAAACTTAATATTCCTACAATTTCTACCGGCGCGATTATTCGCGAATCAATTAAAAGCGGAAGCGAGATTGGCAAAAAAGTTAAATCAATAATTGAGAGCGGAAATCTTGTTTCAGACGAAATCGTAATTGAAATTATTGAAAATCGTTTAAAAGAAGATGATTGTAAAAACGGATTTATTCTTGATGGTTTTCCAAGAACTGTTGCTCAGGCTGATGCACTGGAAGAACTTGGTATAAAAATTGATGTTGTTGCTTCAATTGAAGTTAGCGATGAAGATATTATAAAAAGACTTTCAGGCAGACGCGAATGTGCAAACTGCAGAGCAACTTATCATATTGAAAATCTTCCTTCTAAAAAAGGAGATATCTGTGATAAATGTGATGGTAAACTTATTCGCAGAGCGGATGATGAACCTGAAACAATCAAGAACAGATTAAGTGTGTACCATGAGCAGACAGCAGTTTTAAAAGATTACTATGCTAAAAAAGGAAATCTTAAACTTGTTTGCGGTACAAATCCGATTGATCAGATTACAAACGACATTATAGGTACATTGGAGAAATAAAATGATTTATATAAAATCATCCGGTGAGATTAACGCAATGCAAAAAGCCGGCAAGATAGTGGCTGGTACCTTTGAGGTATTAAAACCATATATCAAGCCGGGCGTTACGACCGCCGAATTGGACAAAATCGCGAAAGAATATATACTAAGTCAAGGTGCGAAACCATCGTTTCTAAATTACAACGGTTTCCCTGCCAGTATATGTTCCTCGATTAATAATGTTGTAATACATGGGATTCCAGGAAACGACAAGTTAAAAGAAGGCGACATAATAAGCATTGATGTTGGTGCTGTAAAGGATGGATATCACGGCGATGCCGCAAGAACTTTTGCTGTCGGACAAATTTCCAAAGAAGCCCAAAGACTAATCGATGTTACAAAACAAAGTTTCTTTGAAGGACTAAATTACGCACGCTTAGGCGAAAGACTTTTCAGTATTTCTGCTACAATCCAAAACTACGTTGAAGAAAATGGTTTTAGTATTGTAAGAAATTACTGTGGCCATGGAATTGGTAAAAATCTTCATGAAGATCCTGAAATTCCAAATTATGGAACATTCGGACGTGGAAACAGACTTATGAAGAATATGACACTTGCGATTGAGCCAATGGTAAATTACGGAAAAGCTCCTACAAAAGTTTTAAGCGATGGCTGGGGTGTTGTTACACTTGACAATTCACTTTCAGCACACTATGAAAACACAATAGTAATTACAGATGGTGAGCCATTTATACTTACTATGTAAAAATGCGTAATTGCTTTTATTAAACAGAGGTGATATTTATTGGACGCTCATCCGGGAGAGTTTGTATATGCTACTGCTGGTAGAGATAAAGGGAAATGCTTTGTAATACTTTATGCCGAGAATGAATATTTATACTTGGCAGATGGAAGGGCACGCAAAGTGAGTACCCCTAAGAAAAAAAAGGTAAAGCACGTAGAGATGACAGGCGATAGAGATGAATTTATTATGGCAAAACTTATGCAAACAGGCAAAGTTACAAATAAAGAAATCAGATATTCGCTTTCAAATTACTTAGGCGATCAAAGTAATGATGATTAAATCAAAGGAGGTTAAATCATGGCTAAAGAAGATGTATTGGAACTTGAAGGAACAGTTGTTGAAGCACTTCCAAATGCAATGTTTCAGGTAGAGTTTGAAAACGGTCATAGAATTCTTGCTCACATTTCAGGAAAATTAAGAATGAATTTCATAAGAATTCTTCCAGGCGATAAAGTAACTGTGGAGATGTCTCCTTATGACTTAACAAGAGGAAGAATTACTTGGAGAGCAAAGTAAGAAGTATATTTCGAGATTTTAATTTAAACAGGAGGTAGTTAAAATGAAGGTCAGACCCTCAGTTAAACCAATTTGCGAAAAATGCAAAATAATTAAAAGAAAAGGCAATGTTATGGTTATTTGCCAGAACCCTAAACACAAACAGAAACAGGGTTGATTTAATGCAATTAGCTTAAAAAGGGCGGCTGTATAGAATTTTCTATAACCTTTTAAGTTTAATATAAAACAAACAGCACAAAAATGTGCAACTAAAAATTAGTTATATTATTTAGGAGGTGTTTTAAATGGCAAGAATAGCCGGTGTTGATTTACCTAACGAAAAAAGAGTAGAAATCGGTCTTACTTACATTTTCGGTATAGGCAAAAGCTCATCAAACAAAATTCTTAAAGAAGCAGGTATAAACCCTGATACTCGTGTTAAAGATTTAACAGAAGATGAAGTTTCAAAACTAAGAGCTATCATCGATGCACAATATCAGGTAGAAGGTGACCTAAGAAGACAGGTTGCTCTTGATATAAAAAGACTTATTGAAATTGGCTGTTACAGAGGTCTTCGTCATAGAAGAAGTCTTCCTGTAAGAGGTCAGAGAACAAAAACAAATGCCAGAACAAGAAAAGGTCCTAGAAAGACTATGGCTAACAAGAAAAAGTAAGAGGAGGGATATAAAATGGCTCAACCTAAGAAAACTCGTAAGAGACGTGAAAAGAAAAATATTGAAAGAGGAGCTGCACATATCCGTTCTTCTTTCAATAACACAATTGTAACTATTACTGACACACAAGGTAATGCATTATCTTGGGCAAGTGCTGGTGGTCTTGGATTTAGAGGTTCAAGAAAAAGCACACCGTTTGCTTCACAGATGGCTGCAGAAACAGCTGCTAAAGCTGCAATGGAACATGGCCTAAAAACTGTTGAAGTTTACGTTAAAGGTCCTGGTGCAGGACGTGAAGCTGCTATCAGAGCACTTCAGACTGCAGGCTTGGAAGTTAGCATGATTAAAGATGTTACTCCAATTCCTCACAACGGATGCAGACCGCCAAAAAGAAGAAGAGTATAATTACAGGAGGTGTTTATAAATGGCTAGATATACTGGAGCAGTTTGCCGTCTTTGCCGTAGAGAAGGTCAGAAACTTTTCTTAAAAGGTGAAAGATGTTACAGCGATAAATGCTCAATCAATAAAAGACAGTATGCTCCTGGTCAGCATGGTCAGAGCAGAAAAAAATTATCTGAATATGGTGTTCAGTTAAGAGAAAAACAGAAAGCAAGAAGATATTATGGCGTACTTGAATCTCAGTTCGCAAAATACTTCGAAATGGCTGAAAAGAAAAAAGGTATCACAGGTGAAAACCTATTACAGATCCTTGAAAGCCGTTTAGACAATGTTGTTTACAGATTAGGTTTTGCAGTATCAAGACCTGAAGCAAGACAGCTTGTAAAACACGGTCACTTTACAGTTAACGGAAATAAAGTAGATATTCCTTCTTACCTAATTAAAGAAGGCGACGTTATTGCAATTAAAGAAAATAGCAGATCGCTTACAAAAATTAAAGCTGTTTTAGAACAGACAGAAGGAAAAGTAATTCCTGCATGGCTTGATTTAGATAAAAACACTTCTTCAGCAAAAGTTGTTAAACTTGCTGCAAGAGAAGACATCGATCTTGAAATCAAAGAACACTTGATCGTTGAGTTGTATTCTAAATAATAATTAAATTGAATGCTTGGAATGGAGGGTTGTATAAGTTATGATAGAAATGGAAAAACCCAAAGTTGAATGTGTGGAAAGAAACGAAGAAGGAACTTATGCCAGATTCGAAGTTGAACCTTTAGAGAGAGGATATGGTACTACTCTTGGTAACTCACTAAGAAGAATACTTTTATCATCACTTCCTGGTTCTGCTGCAACATCAGTAAAAATTGATGGTGTATTGCACGAATTTTCCACAATAAAAGGGGTAAAAGAAGACGTTACAGAGATTATCTTAAACATCAAAAAGTTAATCACAATGGTATACTCTGATACTCCAAAAACAGTATATATTGATGCTACCGGTCCGGGAGAAGTATTAGGATGCGATATTAAGTGCGACCACGAAGTGGAAATCATCAACAAAGATTTACACATCGCTACACTTGATGACGATACTAAACTTTATATGGAAATTACACTTGCAAACGGCAGAGGATATGTTTCTGCAGAAAAGAACAAAGAAAATATGCAGAGCATGATTGGTGTAATCCCTGTGGATTCAATCTACTCACCAATTTGCAAAGTTAATTACAACGTAACAAATACAAGAGTTGGTCAGGTTACAGACTATGACAAACTTTCTTTGGAACTTTGGTCAGACGGTACTATCACACCTGAAGAAGCACTATCACTTAGTGCAAAAATCCTTAACGACCATATGAGTTTGTTTATCGACTTAACAGACGAAATCAAACATCAGGATATTATGGTTGAAAAGAGCGAGGATAAAAAAGATAAAGTCTTAGAACTTACAATCGAAGAACTTGATTTGTCAGTGCGTTCTTTCAACTGCTTGAAACGCGCAGGAATCAATACTGTTGAAGATTTAGTAAATAAATCTGAAGGTGAAATGATGAAGGTTAGAAACCTTGGTAGAAAATCACTTGAAGAAGTAATTGCTAAACTTGCAGGTTTGGGATTGTGTTTCTCTAAAGAAACTTATGATGATTAATTAATTGGTATAAAGGAGGTATATGTATTATGCCGGGTACAAGAAAACTTGGAAAAGCAACAGACCATAGAATGGCTATGCTTAAAAATCTAACAACACAGCTTCTTGCACATGGTAAAATCGAAACTTCAGTTGCTAAAGCAAAAGAAGTTAGAAGCATGGCAGAAAAAATGATAACCTTGGGTAAACAAAATACTCTTCATACAAAAAGACAGGCTCTTGCCTTCATTACAGAAGAGGATGTTGTTACAAAGCTGTTCAATGAAATAGCTCCTAAGTATGCCGAAAGAAACGGCGGATATACCAGAATTGTAAAAATAGGACCAAGACGCGGCGATGCTTGCGAAATGGCTGTAATTGAATTAGTATAATTGGTATATTAAAACCCCAAAATCGTTTAGATTTTGGGGTTGCTTTTTTTTATAAAAAACTATATAATTTAATTGAGAAAATATATAATAGGAGTTTTTTATGAAAAACTATGATTTGAATTTATCCGATTGGGGACCTTATAATAAAGAATACATGGGCGTAAGTCATATAGCAGACAAGGAAAAAGGTGTAAGGTTTGATTTTAATCTTTTTCCTGGATTTTACAGAAGAAGTGTGCTATGCCCGAAAGATATATGTGATAGTGGGACAAAGATACTTAAAAGTAGCGCTGATTTATCGCATTTTGTGTATCGCTATGAACTTATGTGGAAAGATGAGGTTTATATAGATGCAGATTTTAAGTGCGATGAAAACGGAAAAATGACAGTGGAATGCAATGTTGTAAATAATACAGATGAAAGTCAAAGCATTTCATTAAACGGATGCGCATCAATAAAATTTCCTACAAATTACAGAAATGATCTTGAAATAACAGAAGTTGAAGATGATTTAAACTGGGTTGATGCAATAGATTATACTGATATTAAAACAAATAAAACCCTTGCACAAGATGGTCTTAAACTTGCACAAAAAAGAGTTTCGAACTTTGTGGGTGCAAATGCACTTGACGGATTGTCTTTTGATGACGGTTTTGTAGAGTATAAGTTTATCGAAAAAAGCACAGATAAAATTTTTATAAGATACTCATCACAGGAAGATTTTTTGATTTTAGTTGAAATAAACGGAAATTTCTACAAAAAAATATGTAAAAAAAGTGATGAAATTACAAATTTACCTATAGAAATAAATGAAGATAAGTTTTCAAAAATGAAAGTTTATATAAAAAAATCGAAATGCTTAATTGATGGATTTATTTTTGGCGAAGTAGAATTTAATAAATATACCGATAAGTTTATGCCACTTATTTCGGAATACGATAAAAAGGTAATCCTCAAGTACGCATTTGGAACATATGTAATTTCTTGGGATTGCGATGATTATGTAATAAGAGAACTTGTTGGTCGTGATGCTGGTCAGATTCTTACAGACTCAATACATAACCATGTGTCAAGGAAACTTGGCGGAAACGGAAAAGGACATTATGCCGATATATTTATAAGACCGATTTTTGTAGATGCAAAATCGAGCAAAAAAATTATATTTAATATTGAAAAAAATAACGCAAAATCAAAATCGGTAAATAATGACTTTGCGTGCAAGATATCGAACAGCGACGGGCAAAAGTATAAACTTTCACAAGATATAATGAGGGCAACAACGCTTACAAATGTTGTTTTTCCGATTTACTGCAAACAAGAGTACATTCGTCATAACACTCCGGGAAGACTTTGGGATTCACTTTATACCTGGGATAGCGGATTTATTGGAATGGGACTTAACACTGTAAACAGTTTAAGGGCAAAGGATTGTTTAAACACATATATGACAGAAATAGGAGATATCCATTCGCCTTTTATATTCCACGGAAGTGTTGTTCCTACACAAATGCTTTTGTATCTTGAAATATGGAATAAGAGTACAGATATAAACTTTTTAAACGAGTTTTATCCTTATATGGAGCAGTATTATAATTTCTTTTCAGATCTTCCTGATAAAGATACTATACTTTCAAAAACATTTGAAATATTTTATAACAGCGGTGGCTGGGACGATTATCCGCCACAACAGTATGTGTCAGATAACAATTTGAAAGATAAAGCATACCCCGTAATTACAACTGCAATAACAGTACTTTGCGCAAAAATAATGAAGAATATTGCGAAAAAACTAAATCGTGATTATACAAAATATGATAATGACATAAAAAAACTTACATTGTCATTGCAGGATAAAATGTGGGATGAAAAAACAGGATATTTTACATATGTTATAAATGAAAACGGAAAAATAAGACCTTTAAAATATAACGATGAAATAAACTATAATATGGGATTTGACGGAATTTATCCGTATATTGCAGATATTTGCAAGGATGAGCAGAAAAAACGAATAGAAGAAAACATTGAAAACGGCTTGTTTACAAAGTACGGAGTTAGCGTTGTAGATACAAGAGCACCGTATTATAGTAAAGACGGCTACTGGAATGGTTCGATATGGATGCCGCATCAATGGATACTGTTTAAAGCATATTTAGATCACGGACGAGGCGATGAGGCGTACCGCGTTGCAAAATGCGCGCTTGATGTATGGAAAAACGAAGTCGACTTAACATATAACTGTTATGAACATTTTATGATAGAAAACGGCAGAGGTGCAGGTTTCCATCAGTTTTCAGGTCTTTCAACACCTGTTCTTATGTGGTATGATACTTATTTTGTTCCCGGAAATATAACGGGAGGATTTCAGACGATGTTTGATAATATAAAATGGAATGACGATATGTCAGGTGTTGAATTTGATATTTTAAATACCCTTGAAAATTCAAAAGTTATACTATGTATGAACGAAAATTACAACTACGAATTTTTCATTGATGATGAAAAAATTTTACCAAAGCAAATTACAAATGGAGCATATGAAATTTATGCTAAATTTGGTAAAGTTAAAGTCAAACAGTATAAATAGGCAAAAAATGAATATTTTTTGTAAAAATAGGCAAAAAATGAGTTGAAAATTTATCTTAAAAGTACTATTATATAGTTAAATGATGAAGTAAAAAAATTTGCATATGGAGGAGATTTAATATGGCAAGAATTGATGAAATTGTAAACAAACCTCAAAGAAAAGAAACTGTTATTCAGTTTGGTGAAGGTGGATTTTTAAGAGGCTTTGTAGATTGGATGCTTCAAAAACTTAACGAAAGCGGAAAATACGAAGGTAGCGTTGTTGTAGTTCAGCCAATCGAAATGGGTATGTGCGATAAATTATCTGAGCAGAATTGTGTTTATACTCATGTAATGCGTGGACTTGAAAACGGAAAAAGCGTTGTTAAAAAGGATAAAGTAGACGTTATTTCACGTTGCGTAAAGCCTTACGATAACTACGATGAATATTTACGTCTTGCCGAAAACAAAGACTTCAGATTTATTGTATCTAATACAACAGAATCAGGTATTGCATATTCTGAAGGAGATAAATATGACGATGTGCCTCCAAAATCATTCCCTGCAAAAGTTTGTGTTCTTTTGCACAAAAGATTTACATTAGGTCTTGATGGTTTTGTATTTTTACCATGTGAACTTATTGATAAAAACGGAAGCAAACTTAAAGAAATCGTTATTAAATACGCTAAAGAATGGAATCTTGGCGATGAATTTATAAACTGGATTGAAACTAAAAACTATTTCTGTAACACACTTGTTGACAGAATTGTAACAGGTTATCCAAAAGATGAAGATATGGAACTTGGCTATGAAGATAACATGGTAAACACAAGTGAACTTTTCCATCTTTGGGTTATTGAAGGAACCAAAGAACTTTCAAAAGAACTTCCATTCCATGAAATAGGACTAAATGTTATCTGGACAGATAAAATGGAAATGTACCGCACAAGAAAGGTAAGAATTCTAAACGGTGCTCATACATCGCTTGTTCCTTATGCAATGCTTAACGGTTTTGAAACTGTAAGAGATTGTGTTGAAGATGAAAAAATGTGCGATCACATTAAAAAATGTGTATTTGATGAAATTATTCCTACACTTGATCTTCCAAAAGATGAACTTGTTGATTATGCAAATAATGTTCTTGAACGTTTTGGAAATCCTTACATCAAACATTATTTAGCATCGATTTCACTAAACTCTGTAAGTAAATTCAAAGTAAGAGTATTACCTTCAATTTTAGAATACATTAAAAGATACAACAAAATGCCTGAAACATTACTTTTAGCATTTGCATCTTTGATAAGATTCTATAAAACAGATATGCCAAACGATGATAAAGACGTTATGGAATTTATGAAAAATGCTTCTATACCTGAAATACTTGCAAATACAGCACTTTGGGATGAAGATTTATCATTCCTTGCAGATGAAATTATGAAAAGATAGGTGAATGTTATGATAATCAATCCCCTTGATAATGTAGAGGTAAATCTTGAAACAGGGCACAAAATTGCGCTTTGTGATATCAAAAAAGACGAAAACATAATTAAATACGGTTTTCCTATTGGACATGCTACAAAAGATATCAAAAAAGGCGAAACCGTACATACAGATAATGTAAAAACAAATCTTGGCGACCTTTTGACTTATACTTATAATCCGCATTTTGCCGAAATGAAAAAAGCGGCAGAGAATCGCTATTTTGAAGGATATGTGAGAGAAAATGGCGATGTTGGTATAAGAAACGACATATGGATTGTAAATACAGTTGGTTGTGTAAATAAAGTTGCAGAACAAATTGCCAAAAAAACAGGCGCACTTACTTTTAATCATCCGTTTGGATGTTCTCAGCTTGGTGGCGATCAGTTAATTACACAAAAAATATTAAAAGGTCTTGTTAATCATCCAAATGCAGGCGGTGTGCTTGTTTTAGGGCTTGGATGCGAAAACAACAACATTGATGTTTTCAAAACAGTTTTAGGCGATGTAAACGAAAAAAGAGTTAAGTTTTTAAACTGTCAGGATTTTGATGACGAAGTAGAAGAAGGCGTAAAACTTATTGGCGAGCTTAAAGAATACGCAAGTACATTCAAAAGAGAAAAAGTAAGTGTATCTAAACTAAAAGTTGGTCTTAAATGTGGCGGTAGCGACGGATACAGTGGTATTACAGGAAATCCTTTAGTTGGCAGATTTTCAGATATGTTAATCTCTTACGGCGGTACAAGTGTGCTTACAGAAGTTCCTGAAATGTTCGGCGCAGAAACACTACTTATGGACAGATGCGAAAGCAAAGAAATATTTGATAAAACAGTTAACTTAATTAACGATTTTAAAGAGTATTTTACATCACATAATCAGGTTATATACGAAAATCCTTCGCCTGGTAATAAAAAAGGCGGTATTACAACACTTGAAGAAAAATCGCTTGGATGTGTTCAAAAAGGCGGTATGAGCAAAGTTGTAGACGTTTTGGATTATGGCGATACACTTTCAAAAAGCGGTCTTAACCTACTTAACGGACCTGGCAATGATATTGTTGCTATTACAAACTTAACAGCAGCAGGTGCGCATTTTATACTGTTTACAACCGGTAGAGGAACACCTGTTGGCGCTCCGGTTCCAACAATTAAAGTTGCAACAAATTCAAATCTTGCAAAAAGAAAGTCAAATTGGATAGATTTTAACGCAGGTCAGATTATCGAAGGCAGAACAATTGATGAAGTAGCAAAAGAATTTTTTGATTTCTGCATTGAAGTTGCAAATGGAAAAGAAACCAAAAACGAAATAAATAATTACCGTGAAATATCAATATTTAAAGACGGTGTAACACTGTAAAAAGGAGAAGAAAAAATGAAACATTATGGAAACAGAGTAGAAGATGTAAAAATTTGTTATATCGGCGGTGGCTCAAGAGGTTGGGCTTGGGGGCTTATGAGTGACCTTGCAAGAGAAGGTGCTATGTCTGGTACAGTTTCTCTTTATGACATCGATTTTGAAGCAGCAAAAGCAAACGAAATTATTGGTAACAGAGTAAATGTAGATTGCCCTGATGCACCTGGAAAATGGACATACAAAGCAGAGGAAAAAATTGAAGATGCTCTAAAAGATGCAAACTTTGTTGTAATTTCAATTCTTCCTGGTACATTTGATGAAATGGCATCAGACGTACATACACCTGAAAAATATGGTATTTATCAGTCAGTTGGCGATACTGTTGGCGCAGGCGGTATTATAAGAGCACTAAGAACAATTCCAATGTACGAAGTAATTGCAAATGCAATTAAAGAAAATTGTCCTGATGCTTGGGTTATCAACTACACAAACCCAATGACAATGTGTGTAAAAACACTTTACAGAGTATTCCCACAGATTAAAGCATTCGGTTGCTGCCACGAAGTATTTGGTACTCAAAAACTTCTTGCTAAATGTGCAAAAGAAATGCTAAATCTTGAAGAAGAAGTAAACCGTGAAGAAATTAAAGTTAATGTTTATGGTATAAACCACTTTACATGGATTGATAAAGCACATTATAGAAATATAGACCTTCTTCCTTACTATAAAGAATTCTGCATAAAACATTATGATGACGTAGATGCTGAAAATGTAGATAACAACTGGGCAAACAACGTATTTAAAAGTCAGAATATCATTCACTATGATTTGTTCTTAAAATACGGCGTAATTGCTGCTGCAGGCGACAGACACCTTGCAGAATTTGTACCTAACAAATGGTACTTAAAAGATCCTGAAACAGTTGCAAAATGGAGATTTGCTCTTACAAGTGTTGCTTGGAGAAAAGAAGAGTTAAAAACAAGACTTGAAAGAAGTGCAAGATTAGTTTCCGGCGAAGAAAAATTTGTAATTAAAGAAACAGGTGAAGAAGGCGTAAAACAGATGAAAGCGCTACTTGGTCTTGGCGATTTTGTTACAAATGTAAACGTACCAAACGTTGGGCAGATTCCAAATCTTCCACTTGGTGCAGTTGTTGAATCAAACGCACACTTTACAACAGACGGTGTAAGACCAATAACTGCAGGAAGTATTCCAAATAACGTACTTTCACTTATGTATCAGACAGTACTAAATCAGGAAACAGTTGTTGAAGCAGGTGTTACAAGAGATTTAGACCTTGCATTTTCTGCATTTGTTAAAGACCCACAGGTTGAAACACTTTCACTTGATGATGCTAAAAAACTATTTGACGAAATGGTTGAAAACACAAGTAAATATTTAACAGAATACAAAAGATAATTAAAAAGAACAGTGCCAAAGGCACTGTTCTTTTTTTGCAAGATAGTTATATTTTTGATACTATAATTATATTGAATTTTATATAGTAAAAAGATATAATTAAAGCATAAGGAGTGATGAAAATGCGTCATTATGAAAATATATTGAATTTGCAAGAAAACAGAGAAAAACAAAGAGCATATTACATTCCGTACGATAGTTTAGAAAAAGCGCTTGAAGGCAAAAAGGAAAACTCAGCGTATTATCATCTTTTAAACGGAAATTGGAATTTTAAATACTTTAAAAGGGATATTGATGTTCCTGAAAATTTTGATGAAATAAAAAACTGGGACACAATAGATGTTCCGTCAAACTGGCAATGCAGAGGCTATGACAAGCCTTATTATACAAACGTAAGATTTCCTCATCCGGTAGATGTTCCATATGTTCCTGATGATAACCCCTCAGGTGTGTATTCTCTTAAATTTAACATAGACGAAAACTGGTCAAAAAGAGAAACATATATTGTTTTTGAAGGCGTTTCATCTTGCATTTATTTATACATAAACGGCACTTATGTCGGCTTTAGCCAGGGTTCGCATCTTCAGGCAGAATTTGATATTACAAAATATATTAAAAAAGGCGAAAACACACTTTATGCAAAAGTACTTAAATGGTGTGTTGGAAGTTATCTTGAAGACCAGGATTTCTTCCGCCTTTCTGGGATTTTCAGAGATGTGTACCTTTTATCAAGAGAAAAAGGTCATATAAAAGATGTAGAAATAAAGGCAAACACAAAAACAATCGAGGTTTTAGCAGATGATTACGAAATTTATTTTAACGGCAAAAAAATAGACGAAATTAAAAAGCCAAAACTCTGGAGTAGTGAAAAACCAAATTTATATACAGTAATTATTAAAGGTAAAACTGAGTTTATTCCAATAAAAGTCGGAATGAGAGATATTAAAATTTCAAAGAAAAACGAACTTTTAATAAACGGTGTTTCTGTTAAATTAAAAGGTGTTAACCATCACGATACACATCCGACAAACGGATATTATTTAACTGACGAGGAACTAAGAAATGACCTTGAAAAAATGAAACAGTTAAACATCAATACAGTAAGAACATCGCATTATCCTCCAACACCTGAGTTTCTTTCCATGTGCGATGAAATGGGTTTTTATGTAATTGATGAAACAGATATTGAATCTCACGGCTTTGCCACAAGACACGGCGGAAAATACTGGGGTTATGATGTTGAAACATATGATGGCTGGCCATGTAATAGACCTGACTGGAAAGAAGCGCACGTTGAAAGAATGGTTCGAATGGTGGAAAGAGATAAAAACCATCCTTGCGTAATTATGTGGTCAACAGGGAACGAATCGGGACACGGACCAAACCATGTTGCAATGATAAAGTGGGCAAAAGAGCGTGATAACACCCGTCTTATACACTGCGAAGACGCATCAAGAAAAGATATTGATACAAATGTAGATGTTCACTCAGGAATGTATTATAATCTTGTAAGATGCGAAACATATTTGAAAAAAAGAATAAAAAACAAAAGACCATTATTTATGTGTGAATATGCTCACGCAATGGGAAATGGCCCCGGCGATGTTCACGATTATATTGACCTTATGTATAAATACAAAAGTTTTATTGGTGGATGTATATGGGAGTGGGCAGATCATACATATATTGAAGACGGCGTGGCAAAATACGGCGGAGATTTTGGAGAAGATACCCATGACGATAACTTCTGCTGCGATGGTCTTGTTTTCCACGACAGAACATTTAAAGCAGGTTCACTTAATGCAAAATATTCATATCAGTATTTTACATCAAGTATAAATGAAAATGTACTTAGAATTACAAACAGATATGATTTTACAAATTTAAATGAATATAAAACTGTTTTGGAATTGACAGTAGATGGTAAGGTTGTAAACAAAAAAGAATATGTGCTAAATGTAAAACCGCATAAAGCATGTGAAATTGAAATTCCGTTTGATATTCCAAATATGTGCAAATATGGTGCATATTTGAACGTTTATCTCTTAGATAAAAATTTATACGAAGTCGGATTTATGCAACATAAATTAGAAAGTAAAATAAGTAAAATTTCTGTGGGTGAAAAATACACAGATTTTAAATCTGACAAAGAAAGAATTTATATTGAAGGTAATGGATTTAAGTATGCATTTAACAAGCATTACGGAAATTTTGACAGTTTTATAAAAGATGGCAAGGAGCAGTTTGATGGCGCCTGCAAACTTTCTGTATGGAGAGCACCTACAGATAACGACAGAAAAGTAAAATTTAAGTGGGGCATATATGTAGGAGAGAGCACAAGTTACAGTTCGGATTATTTAAACAAACCATTTAGAAAAGTTTATTCGTGCGATATAAAAGATAATAAAATTATTGTAAAAGGTGCACTTTCAAGCGTATCGCAAATTCCGTTTTTTAAGTTTGAAAATGTATTTGAATTCTTTAAAGACGGAACAGTAAAGGTGAGTTTAAACGGAAAAATAAAAGACGAAATGGCATCGGAATTCTTGCCAAGACTTGGATATGAATTTACATCGCCTGTTAAAAATGATAAGTTTGAATATTTTGGAATGGGAGATATGGAAAACTACTGTGATATGTGTTATCATACAAAAATCGGTATGTATAACAGTCAGGCAAGTAAAGAGTATGTAAGATACATTGTTCCTCAGGAACATGGAAATCATATCAGAACAAAGTATCTTAAAATGAAAAATGGTATCACATTCTTTACTGATGATGAGTTTGAGTTTAATGTATCGCTTTATACATCGGATGCGCTTACAAAGGCAATGCATACAAACGAACTTAAACCAAACGGTAAAACAAACATTAGAATTGATTACAAAGTGTCGGGGATAGGTTCTAACAGTTGCGGACCTGAACTTATTGAAAAGTACAGATTAAGCGAAAAAGACATTTCATTTGAATTCTATATGAAGTAAGTTCTTACGTTTTGCAAGAGAATTTTAAAAGGTATCTCAAAAATGAGATACCTTATTTATTTTGCAAAAACATATGTTTTTGCATATGTTAGTTTTTTTGCATACTTTTTTTACAAAAAAAGTATGAGTTTTTTGCTAAGCTTTTTTGCAAAAAAGCGTTTCAAAAAGCGGTTTAAAAAGCTATTTAACTAAGTTCAAACATTCCTGTATAAAGTTTGTAGTATTTGCCTTGTTGTTTTAGAAGTTCATCATGGTCGCCGCGTTCAATAATTTCTCCGTTTTCAAGCACCATAATAGCGTCTGAATTTCTAACAGTTGAAAGACGATGCGCAATAACAAAAACAGTTCTTCCTTTCATAAGAGTATTCATACCTTTTTCAATAAGTTTTTCTGTTCTTGTATCAATAGAACTTGTTGCCTCGTCAAGTATAAGCACCGGAGGATTTGCAACTGCCGCCCTTGCTATTGCAATAAGTTGACGTTGTCCCTGACTTAAATTTGAACCATCCGCAGTAAGAAGTGTGTCGTAGCCGTCAGGAAGATGCATTATAAACGAGTGTGCATTTGCAAGACGTGCTGCATTTTCAACTTCCTCATCAGTTGCATCAAGTTTACCATAGCGAATGTTATCTCTTACAGTGCCTGTAAAAAGATGTGTATCCTGAAGCACCATAGAGAGTGATGCGCGAAGTGCATCTTTTTTAATTTGTTTTATGTCAATTCCATCGTATGTGATTTCGCCGTCTTTAATATCATAAAATCTGTTTAAAAGATTTGTAATAGTAGTTTTCCCTGCGCCTGTTGAACCAACAAATGCAATCTTTTGTCCTGGTTTTGCATATAAAGATACATTTTTAAGAACGATTTTATCATCGTTATAACCAAAAGTTACGTTGTTAAATCTTACATCGCCAAGAAGTTTAACAAGTTTAAATGAATCTTGGGTTGGCACTTTCCATGCCCATGTTCCCGTATGAGTTTTACTTTCTTCCAAAATGCCGTTTGTTTCTTTTGCATAAACAAGTGTAACATTTCCTTCGTCAACTTCTTTTTCGGTATCAATCATTTCAAATATTCTCTCAGCCCCTGCAAGCGCGTTTAAAATAGAGTTAAACTGTTGAGAGATTTGAGTTATTGGCTGAGAAAAAGAACGCGTATACTGCAAAAATGAAGCTATTGTGCCTATATCAAGCATTTTGTTTATAACTAAAAATCCGCCGACACCTGCAGTAATTGCATAATTCATATAAGATAAGTTACCCATTATAGGCATAAGTATGTTTGCACAAATGTTCGCATTTGTTGCAGATTTGCAAAGGTTTTCATTTAATGTTTCAAATTTATCAATAACTTCGTTTTCTCTGTTAAATATTTTTACAACTTTAATTCCTTCAGTCATTTCTTCAACATAACCGTTTAAAATACCATTGTTTTTTTGTTGTTCTTTAAAATATATTGCACTTTTTTTGCCGATTGTTTTAATTACAAACAGCATTACAAACAGCATTAAAATTATAAGTGATGTAAGAATAGGACTTAAAAAAAGCATTGCGAAAAACACACCGACAATAGTTATACTTGATGAAAATAGGTTAGGGATACCGTTTGACAACATTTCCCTTAATGTGTCAATATCACTTGTAAATCTACTCATAAGTTCGCCGTGAGTATGCGTATCAAAGTGTTTTATCGGAAGTTTTTCCATATTCTTAAAAAGATCTGTTCTGATTTTAAGAAGAGTGCCTGTGCTTATTTTAAGCATAAGACGAGCATATAAGTAGTTTCCAATAACTCCGAGTGAATAAAAAACTACCATCATCGAAATAGGTTTTAAAATTTCTTTTATATCAGAATTTGTTGTTAAATTATTTATAATAGGTTTTAAAAGATAGTTTCCTGCGATAGTTGCAATAGAACTAAATATAATACCTATAAGCACAAATACAATGTGAAGTTTGTATTTCGACATATATTTAAGTATACGAAGAATTGTTTTCTTTGTGTCTTTAGGTTTTCTGACCGGAGACATATTTCTTCTCATTGGTGGCATTTTTTATCACCCCTTTCATACTTGGTTGTTTTGCAGGCTATAAATCTCCTGATAAATTTCGTTTTCGCTAAGAAGCGTTTCGTGCGTGCCGACTGCATTTATTTTTCCGTCATCAAGTACGATTATTTTATCGGCATCGATAACAGATGAAATACGTTGTGCAATAATGATTACAGTAATATCTTTATTCTTTTTAAAAGCGGTACGTATTTTTTTGTCTGTTTCTGTATCGACAGCACTTGTAGAGTCATCAAGAATAAGAATTTTCGGTTTTTTGAGTAGTGCTCTTGCTATGCAAAGTCTTTGCTTTTGACCGCCTGAAACATTTACACCGCCCTGACCAAGCATTGTGTTGTAACCATCAGGAAAAGAAGTAATAAAATCGTGCGCCTGAGCATCTTTGCACACACTTATTATTTCTTCTTCAGTAGCATTTTTGTCGCCCCATTTAAGATTTTCTAAAATTGTACCGGAAAACAGTACATTTTTTTGAAGCACCATTGAAACATTCTTTCTAAGTGTTTCTTTTTTATAGTCTTTTACATCTATCCCGCCGATTTTAATACTTCCGCAATCTGCATCGTAAAGACGCGGAATAAGTTGGACAAGAGTTGTTTTTGCACTTCCCGTGCCCCCGATAATAGCGACAGTTTCGCCGTGATTTATTTTAAGATTTATATCCTTAAGTACAAGATTTTTTCCTTTTTTATATGAAAAATTTACATTTTCAAATTCGATGCTTCCGTCCTTAACGTCGTTATTTTCACTTGCATTATCGTCTTTTATATCAATTTCTTCATCAAGGACTTCGTTAATTCTTGTAATAGAGGCTCTGCTCATAACAAGCATAACTGATGCCATTGAAATCATCATAAGAGATGTTAAAATTTGTGTAACATAACTTATAAAACTCATAAGCTGACCCTGATGCATATTTCCTGCAATAATCATATTAGCCCCAAAATATGAAATACAAATCATACATGTGTACATAACAATTTGCATAATAGGGTTATTAAGAATAATAAGTTTTTCCGCTCTTACCTGTGCTTTTCTTACATCATCTGCAGAAAATTCAAATTTTTCTTCTTCGTATTTTCCTCTTACAAATGATTTTACAACTCTTATTGCAATTAAATTTTCCTGAATAGCAAGATTCATTTTATCGTATTTTTTAAGCATAACTCCAAAACGTGGGTATGCTTTTATTGCAATAGTCATAAGAGAAATTCCAAGAACAGGAATTGCAATAAGGAAAATAATTGCAAGAGTAGCATTTATTTTTATTGCCATATACGTTGCACCTATAAGCATAACAGGTGAGCGTACAAGCATTCTTATAATCATCATAAATGCGTGCTGAGTACTTGCAATATCAGTTGTAAGACGAGTAATAAGCGATGCAGTATTGAAATTATTTATATTTGAAAAAGAAAAAGACTGCATCTTTTTAAAAAGTGCAGATCGTAAATTTTTTGCAAGTCCCGCACTTGCCACTGCAGAGTACTTTCCGCTTATAGCGCCAAAAAATAGTGCCAAAAGCGCCATTGCAATCATTATACCGCCTGTTTTTGCAATGTAAACCATATCGCCGTTTTTTACACCGATATCAATTATATTTGCCATAAAAAACGGTATGAGTATTTCGAGTAGCACTTCAAGCGCAACGGTTATTGGAGTAAGGATTGCATAAATTTTGTATTTTCCAACGTATCCGAATATTTTTCGCACAATTTCACCTTCAATTTATTAAATTGCATAAAGTTGCATTTGTTATTCTTACAATATCATCAACTTTTAAAAGAAGTTGACACCCTTTAATTCCTGCACTTACTGTAATTTTTTCGTGTTGTTTTGCAGTTTCGTTTATATAGGTTGGAAACTTCTTTTTCATACCAATAGGGGAACAACCACCGCGGATGTAACCAGTAAGACCTAAGAGGTCTTTAACGTGAACCATTTCAATTTTTTTGTTACCCGTAACAGATGCTGCAACTTTTAAGTTTATTTCTTTATCTACAGGAATACAAAAAACAACAGGACCTGTTTTATCGCCTTTGGCTACAAGTGTTTTAAACACAATTTCAAAAGGCAATCCCACTTGATTTGCTATATTTGTACCCGATAGGTCGTTTTCGTCCGGTATGTATTCATAAGGTATGTATTCTATTTTTTCTTTGTCTAAAATTCTCATTGCATTTGTTTTAATATTTTTTGCCATAATATTCCCTCAATGATAGTATTATTTTGTGTTAAATAAGTGATAAAAATGTGAAACATTGCGCTATAATTAGCGTAATAAAAGGAATAATTTGTATAATTATTGATTTTTCATATTTTTCATCGTTCCTATAAGAAAAAGAAAATGCAAGTGCAATCATAATGATTACAGGCATACTTCTAAATATATATGAACTTATTATAGAAAATATATTTGTGCTTTGCGTAGTAAGTGCTCCTGTTGCCGAAAGGGCAGTGTATAAAACAAAAACACCTGCAAGAAATATATTTAGAATAATACTGATAATTTTTTTTGTAATAGGTTTCATTTTGATAAAATCCTTTCGTAATTTTTAATACAGTAATTGTAACATAAAAAAATGTATAAATCAATTGAAAAGTATTTAAAAGGTATCTTCAAAATGAAGATACCTTTTTTAATCATTTTAAAATATTTAATGCTTCCTTAAGTTGAGTATCAACTTCCCTTGGTATTAAAGATGGTCCTGATTTTGAATATTTTTCATCTATTTCTACAACCTTATCGGGAGTAATTCCGATTTTATCAATGCACACACCGCTTGGTGTATAGTATTTTGCAGTTGTAAGTTTAATCAAAGATGAGTCATCTACCTGAAATATTGTTTGAACAACACCTTTTCCGTAAGTTTTTGTACCAACGAGTGTAGCTTTGCCGTTATCTTTAAGTGATGCAGCCAAAACTTCAGATGCTGATGCACTGGCACCATTAACCAAAACACAAATAGGAATTGTACATTCTATTTTGTCTTTTGCTTTATATACATCTTCGTTTTTTGCTTTGTCTTTTATCGTAAGAATTTTACCTTCTTTAAGAATTCTGTCAGATATTGCAACAACGTTTTCAAGAATTCCGCCGGGATTTCCACGAAGGTCAATTATAATACCTTTTGCTTTTTCTTTTTCAGCGTTAGTTATTGCATTATTAAACTGGTCTGCACTATCACCTTCAAAAGAACTAAGAGAAATATAATAAATACCATCTATCATTTCTTCAGTAACATAATCAGTCTGAACAAATCTTCTTATAATGTCTTTTTCTATTTCTTCTTCGCCGCGTTTTATCGTTATTTTAACATTGTCATCGGTATCATCTACACCTTTAATAATGTTTAATGCTTCATCATAGTTTTTTACTGATACAAATACTTCATCTGCTTTTATAATTTTATCGCCAGGCTTTATTTCTACCTCAAAAGCAGGGGAGTTTTCATTTACTCTGCTTACAGTGATAAGGTCATCTTCGTCAATGTATACTTCAACACCAATTCCTTTGTAATTTCCTGTTGTACTGGACATATATTCATCTATTTCTTCGGGAGAAATATATTCAGCATAAGGATCGCCAAGGCCTTTTACATATCCTTCAAGTGCATTTGTTTCAAGGTTGGCACTGTTATAGTCGTTAATGTAAAACTTTTCTATGATGTTTTGTATATGATTTAATTTAGACGGGAAATTTCCGTTTGCTGCACCTATATAACTTATGATGTCAGAACCAATACAAAGCCAAAATGCAGTTGTTAAAATAAAAGTGAGTATAACAGCAGAAATTACATGTCTGTATTTATACATTTAATAAGACTCCTTATTTTTTTAAATATGGAAGTGGATCTTGAGGAGTACCGTTAACTCTTACTTCAAAGTGGATGTGTGGTCCTGTAGACATACCGGTTGAGCCGACTTTTGCGATAACTTCGCCACGGGAAACCTGCTGACCGACACTAACATTTAAAGAACTGTTATGTCCGTAAAGTGTTACTACACCGCCACCATGATCAATCATTACACAGTTTCCGTATCCACCGTTATAAGATGCCATAATAACTTTACCCGATTGGGCAGCAAGAACGTTTGTTCCATGTGCTGCACCAATATCAATACCGGTATGACCTTTTTGTGTTTTTAAAACAGGGTGTATTCTAAGTCCAAAATAAGAAGTAATTGTGTAAGACGAAGCTGATGGCCAACTGAATTCTCCGCCAACAAACTGAGTGTTTGTGCTTACTCTTCCTTGTGCTTCAGCCCACGCTCTTTCTTCTTCTTGTCTTGCTTTATCATATTCTTTTTGATATTTATTTATATCATTTTGTAAATCGTCAATAAGTTTCTGATTTTTTGCTTGAAGTGCATCCAGTTCTTTTTGCTGCGCTTCACATTCGGAAAGTTTCTCTTCAAGTGATTTTTTCTCTGTTTCGACCTGAACTAAAAGGTTTTTAATTTTTATTTCAGTTTCTTTTAATTGTTCCAAAAGCGAATTATCATATTCAACTATTTCAGAAAGAATTTCCATATTTTCTGTAAGGTCAGAGAATGATTTTGATGTTATAAGAAGTTTAAGATGGGTAGAAGTTCCAGATTCCACCATTAGTGCAACACGTGTATAGTATGCTTCTTCTTGTTTAATTCTCTGTTCCTTGGCAAGTTCTAATTCTTCTTCATATTGCTCAATTTTTGCGTTAATTATAGAAATTTCTGCTTCAAGTCCTGCAACAACACTTGCAAGTTCTGTAATTTGAGCATCAATTTTTTCTTTTTCTGTTTTTGCTTCTTGTTGTGCCTTTTTTGCTTTGTCTCTGTTTTCTTTTGCTATTCTTTGTGCTTCTTGCGCTTTTTCAATATCAGTTTTTGCAAAAGTAAGTTGTGAAACTGTTGAAAAAATCATTACTGAAAAAAAAGTAATAAGTGCAATCCAGGCAACTATTTTTACAAGTAGTTTGTTTTTCATTTGTATAATCTCACACTTTCAAATATTTTCTTATTGATACAGCGCTACCAACTGCGCCAAGACCAATTCCCATTACTGCATAACTTGGAATTAAAACAATTAAAAGTTCGCTAAATTTTTTGAATTTAATCTGATTTAAGAAAGTAAATGTGGCATTTAGCGAGTTAATTGCCCATGTGTATAACAGATATGTTAAGCCAAATGCAATACATGCTGCAATAAGACCAACAAAAATACCTTCTGTAACAAATGGTCCTCTTATATAGTAATCTTTCGCACCTATGTATTTCATAATGTTAATTTCTTTTCTTCTGCTGTAAAGTGTAAGTTTAATTGTATTCGATATAATAAATATGCTGATGAATGCAAAAACTATTACCATCCACAAAGAAAAGTTATTAACAACATTTTTTAATGTGTTTATAAAAGAAATAACTTCTTCATCATTAACAACTTTTTCAACACCATCAATTCTCGATAAAAGAGTAACCGCTTTATCTATTTCGTCTGTGTCTTTTAGAGTAACCTGATAAGAACTTTTAATAGCACTATCAGGAACATTGCTTAAATAGGCAAGAGTTTCAGGGTCTTTATCTTCTTTGAATTTATCAAATCTGTCTTTACCTGTAAGATATGATTTTTCTCTTACAAAATCATAAGAATCTATTTTTTCTGCAACATTTGTAAGTTCTAAGTCTGTGATATCTTTCTTTAAATAAACCTGTAATTGACAGTTGCCTGAAATTTGCTCACCAATTGAGTTGACATTTACAGTTACAACTTCTAAAACGCCAAAAAGAATAAGGCAAATAGTAACAATTATAACAGATGCAAATGTCATAAATCCGTTTTTAAAAACAGATTTAAATGCTTCGGATATAAATTTTCCAATAGATCTAAAGAACATAATTATATCCTCCTCGCATTTCATCACGAGCAATATTTCCGTGATTTACTTCAATAACTCTTTTTTGCATAGAGTCAACAATTTTTTCAGCATGAGTTGCCATAATTACTGTTGTTCCGCATTTGTTAATATCGTCAATTATCTGCATAATTTCGTTTGATGTTTCAGGGTCTAAGTTTCCGGTAGGTTCGTCTGCTATAAGAACATCTGGGCTGTTTACAATTGCTCTTGCAAGCGCAACCCTTTGTTGCTCACCGCCTGAAAGTTCATTTGGATACATTTTTTCTTTTCCCGAAAGACCTACAAGTTCTAAAACGCTTGGAACAGTTTCTTTAATTGTTTTTCTTTTTGCACCTATTATTTCCATTGCATATGCAACATTTTCATATGCAGTTTTATTAGGCAAAAGTCTGAAATCCTGAAAAACAACGCCGATACTTCTTCTAAATAGTGGTATTTTTCTTCTTTTTAATTTTCCTACGTCAATACCGTTTATAATAACTTCGCCTTCTGTTGCTACAATTTCACGCATCATAAGACGTACCATAGTAGATTTACCTGCAGCGCTTGAACCAACTAAAAATACAAATTCACCTTTTTCAATATTTAAACTTATGTTATCAAGTGCTTTAACGCCGTTATCGTAAACCATACTGACATTGTTAAATTGAATCACTAAAAAACATTCCTTTCGTGTATTAAAGTCTTATGGTATTAGATTCTAAGTATTTGTTAACCATCATAGCAACTTTAAATATGATTGCTTCATCAAAAACTCTAAGGTCAAGACCTGTAATTTTTTGTATTTTATCAAGTCTGTATACAAGTGTGTTTCTGTGAACATAAAGCTGTCTTGATGTTTCAGAAACGTTAAGATTGTTTTCAAAGAATTTTTGAATTGTAAAAATAATTTCCTGATCAAGATCTTCAATAGAACCTTTTTTGAAAACTTCACTTAAGAAAAGTTCACAAAGTGTAGTAGGAAGTTGGTATATAATTCTTCCGATACCAAGGTTATCATAACTAACAATAGATTTTTCATTGTCAAAAACTTTTCCAACTTCAAGTGCAACACAAGCCTCTTTATAAGAACGTGCAATTTCTTTTACGTTGTCAATTACTGTTCCAATTCCAATAGTAGCTTTTACAAGACCTTCGCTCATCAAGTTGTCATAAATAGATTTTGCAATATTCATAACTTCATCATCATTTTCTTCTTCAAAACCTTTAACCAAAACGAGAGAAGTTTCATCTAAACTTACAATAAAATCCTGTTGTTTATCAGGAAACATATTTTCAATAATTTCAAATACAGAAAAATCTGTATTTTTTTCTGATTTAATAAGATATACTGCACGAAGTCCTTCTATAGGGAAATGGAGTTCTGTAGCTTTTGCTAAAACATCTCCCGGAAGAATGTTATCTAATATAATATTTTTGATAAAGTTTGTTTTATCATGCTTGTCATCGTAAAGATATTTAACACCCGAAAAACTAACCTGCAAAATATTTACATAGTTCTTAGCAAGTGTGTCATCGCCCTGAACAAAAATTATATAATCAACTTTATTCATATTAAGAACGGGTTTGTAAGTAAAACCATTATAAGTGAATGTATCTGTATTATCTTCTGTAAAACTTAATACACAACTAAGGTCACTGTTTGATATGCAACCTTCTTTGCTTGATATAACAAATCCACCATCGGTAATAATTCCAAGATTTCTGTTCATAACATCTCTCATCTGATATGCCATTTGCTGAAATACTCTTGTATTCACCGTAAATCACCTCATTATAAATTATATATAATTATATAATAACATTTTTTTTAACAATTTGCAAATAAATTTGAACATTTTTTATAAAAAAAAGCAAAAAAATTATGTATTTTAACTACATTATACATCATTTTAGACTGTCAATTGTTACGAAAATGTTAACAATGAAAAAGGTTGTATCAAATCATGATACAACCTTTTATAATTATTTTATAATATTTACTAATGTAACATCATCTGCAGATACATATAAGTCCAAAATAGGAGGAAGTTTTATATCAACAAATAGTATATCTCCGCTTTTTGGTACAAAGTCAAGTGAAGCATCGCTTAAGTTTATAAGATTAGAAATTTGTGTTTCACTAAGCACTGATGAAAATTCAAATTTTACACGGGCAATAGTTGAGTCGTTTTCGCTGCTAACAAGTGTAGGGTAGAATACAGTTTTTAGTGTAATATTTTTAAGTGCTGCTTTTTTTACAATTTCGTCAAGCATTGTTCTGTATGTTGTTGCAAGATTAGATGCTGTTTCACTTATGTTTTTAGGCAATTCTTTTCCAAATGGAGTTTGATAAACAATATTTGGAATACCTTTTAATATGCAAGAAAAATCTTCATAATTTGCAGGGTAAGATGCAACATTTTTGTTTATAGATATAACAGATGGTGTCTGCATATCATATGCAAGTTGAGATCCTACGATTTCGTCAAGTTGAATTAAAAGTGCCATAAACTCTCTTTTTGTAATTTCTTTGTCAGGTGTTATAGTGTCGTTTGCATAAAGCAAAACGTTGTAACCCCTTGCAAAAGAAAGTTGACCTTTTACTTTTTGCGAAAGTGCTTTTGAGTCTGCATAGTCAATAGAATCAGGTAGAGACACTGATTTTGTAACAAGTTTTTTTGTATTGTATACAAGTTCGGCTAAAGTATCGCCAATCGTTGCATTTTTGTTTGCAAACTCTTCAGTAACATTCTCAAACGGGATACACTCTTTGCCTATTAAGTATAAATCTTTTGCATATTCATGTGCAAAAAGTTCTTTTGAATATCTGTATGCATTTGTTAAATCATGTTTTCTGTTGCCGTATCTTAAAACTGCACGAGCCATTTCGCCGTTTGTAATTGTATCGTCTCCAATATATTCATCGTCAAAAAGATTTAAAGAGTTATAAATAACTTTAAGTGTTTCATCACTTACTGCATCAATAAATCCTGTTTTTGCTTTATTGGGGTCAATTTGTCTTGCTCTGACGATAAAAGTTGCAGCCTCCGCCCTTGTGAGTGTATCGTTAAGACGTAGGTTAATTCCGTCATCGCCAAGAAGAAGACCATTTGAATATGCCCAGGCAATGGCATCTTTATTATTTGACTGATTTGTAATTATTGAAGGAGCATAACAACCTGTAATGCTTCCGTTTCTTTTCCAGATAAGATTAACAACATCTTTTCTAAGAATAGGGGTTGACGGATTGAAGTTTTTGCCTTCGCCTTCAAGACCGGAATACATAATGTATTCATATCCCCAGTGATTAGTAGGAACGTCATTAAAATCAGATTCAAATCTTGTAGGGCCTTTGCCAATCATTTTAGTAAATTCAGCTCTTGTAACTGTGCCAGAAGGACGGAATGTTCCATCTTCGTAGCCGTTAATTGTACCATCAGAAATAAGTACATTTATGTAACTTTCTGCCCAGTGTCCTTCAATATCGGCAAATGATATTGCATTTGCAACAACAAAAGATGAAATTAAAAGTGTCAATGAAAGAGCAAATACAAAAAGTCTTTTAATTAAAGTATTTTTACGCATTGTTTTCACACTCCAATGTTTTTATTACTAAATCTACTGCCTCTTTTGATATGTTACACGATAAAACATACATAGGAACAGAGGCGTAAATTTTGCCAAAAATATCAATTGTTTTTTGAATATAGTTTTTCATAACGGGTTTCTTAGTTTCGTTAAAAAATCTTAAATACGCTTCTTTTTGAGAAAGTTTTTTTATGGAATTCTCTTTTGCTTGCTCTAAAAAAACAATTCCTTTTAAAGGAACAACTTTGTTTGTATTGATTCCCGTAGAACCGGCAAACGGAGAACCGCAGGCATATACTCCGTCGTCATTTATCTTTAAAGTAGGGGAGTCGTCGTTTAAAACTTCTACATCATAATACTTCTTCCAAAGTGATGTATGTGTTGACTTGCCCGTGCCTGATTTTCCTGAAAAGCAAATACCTTTATCATTGTATATAATCGAAGATGAATGAAACATAATTGCATCTTTATTTAATATAAAATAAGAGTATATTTCAGAAATTCCAAAGAAAAGCATGTAATAAAGTTCTCTGTTAATTAAAGATGAAATATCCCAGTTTTTAAAAGTTGCGATGCCTTTGTTAGTATCCATAATAACATGGGAAAGGGCATTGTCGACACCATCTGCAAATTTAGCCATTTCAAAGCCAAATTCAGTTTCTTTAAAATACCACATTTTATAAGGACCGATAAACTCGTTTTTATTTAAAACGATATTGTCATCACTTATATAGGTTATTTCAAGGTCGATATTACCTTCAAATTCAGATACTTCATAGTTCTTTAATGAGAGTATTGTCCTATCATCAAAATCGCCATTAAGTTTAATGTTAAATTCACTTATTCTAAGGTTCATTTTTATTCACCGTACAAATAAAAATTATTTAAAAAGGCGGGTTATAATTAACCCGCCATATTTAGCAAACTGTATTAAATTAAAAGTTGCTTGCTGTGTCAGCTTCTAAAGTTTGAAGAGCCATCTGTTTAAGTTGAGCATCTGTCCAGCCGTTAGAACCTTTTTTGTAGAATGATGCGCTTGTTTTGTAAGAAGCGTTAATTTCTTCATTGATTCTTAGCTCAACGATGTCAAATGTAGGTTTAATATATTCTTTCATTTATGTATACCTCCTAATATTCGTTATAACTTGATTTACGCCTGTGGAGCTGTTAAATCAATTGAGCCGATAGAACCATATGTGTAATTACCTTCAGCATCTTTCATGTATGTAGCGTAGTAAACTTTGCCTTCTGACTGGTTTTCTTCGTCTACAATTACGATAGCATATTTACCATCGCTGCCTCTTGCATTACCGATTGATGCGTAGTATGTAGCACCACCAATTGCTGTACCTGTTGCATCTTTTGTAAATAGTGCTTCATCAGCAAATGCAACACCAACTTCGTATTCAACTGGTGTGTATGTAGCATCAGCAATTACTGTATATACAGTACCTGTTACTGTTTCATCAGCTACAGTTACTTCTTTGTTGAACTCTTTTGCACCAGCTACAAATGTAGGAGCTGCAATTGCAACATCTGCATCTTTTGTTGTAACTGCAATGTCATAAGATGTTTTAGTAATGTTCATTGGAACTTTGATAGAATTTTCTGTAACAATAACTTCTGTAGCAGCGATTGAGTTATCAATAACTACTGCGACTACTTCTTTGCCTGTAAGTGTTACAGGGATTGAAACCTGTACATTACCTTTAGCGGCTTCAACCTGAGTAGCAACTGCTGCTGCACCATCTACAGAAACATTAAATGTAACTGCCGCACCATCAATTGTATCAGTGTCGTTTTCAGCAGGATTGATTACTGCACCATTTTCAAAATTAGAATCAGCTTTAGCCATCATAATTGAAGAACCAACATTTGCAGAGTCTGTAACATATGAGAATGTTTTTGCTGCTGTTTCTTCACTGCCAACTGTGTACTGGTTAACATATACGATTGTGCTTGTAGCAGGATTAAAATCACCTTCGCCTGCATAAGCAAGATATGTAACTTCATCGTTAGCCGCCAAACCTGAAACGTTTGTAGTAACTTGGATTTTATCTACACCATTGTAATAAGTAGTTGTAGATGTGTAAGTAGCTGCTGATGCTGATATGCATGATGCACATAGCATCGCTGTTACTGCAGCAACTGCAATAACTTTTTTTGCAAACTTTTTAGCCATTAATTTTTCCTCCCTAATAATCTTGTGTGTTCACAAGTTAAGCCTTTTGGCTGTTATTTTTGGATGAAATTCTCCATCTTTTGTTATCATTATATAATAAATTTTATCATTTGTCAACACAAATATTAACATTTGTTGAACAAAATTTTAGAACTTCTTCTCTATGCGAAACGATGATCAGAGTTTTATCGTTTAAACTGCGGATATTACTTAGAATTTTCATCTCGGTTTTTTTATCAAGAGCACTTGTTGCCTCGTCAAAAAGAAGAATTTTTGAGTTATGATACATTGCTCTGGCAATAGCAAGGCGTTGAATTTGACCTTCTGAAAGTCCCATTCCATCTTCGCCAAGTTTGGTATCAAGACCGTCCGGTAAATCCTTTATAACGTCCCATATTTCGGCAATTTTTGCGCTTTCAATAATTCTTTCATCGTCAATTTTGTCGGTTGCAAATGCGATATTTTCTTTTATTGTTCCTGTAAGTATCATATTTCCCTGAGGAACGTAAGAGAAAAGACCTCTTGTTGATTTATCTAAAATGATTTCTTCATTATTTATATTAGCAGTTAAAATTCCTTTTTGAGGTTTTATTATGCCAAGCATAAGTTTTAAAAGTGTACTTTTTCCTATTCCACTTCGACCGTTTATTGCAACAAAGTCTCCTTTATTTATTGTAAGAGAAAAATCTTTTAAAACTTCTGTTTCGTCATTGTAAGAAAAATCTACATTATTTATGTTTATACATTCAAAGTTTTCAAAATCCTTAATTGTTTCGTTAGGCGATGTATCATCTTCAAGTTGTTCAATTTCTATAATTCTTTCAGAAGATGCAAGTGCCTGATAGAATTTTGGAAACAGTGATGAAATCGATTTGAACGGTGTTACGGCATCTCCTATAAGGTTAAGCATAGCAGTAAGTGTACCAAATGTAATTGCACCTATCGATATTCTGTATGCACCCCATGCAATTGCAAGGTAGTAACCTGCATTTACAGAAAGATAAAACATAATGTTTGCAAGAATACTTACATTATTTCTTTTAATGCTTATTTTGTAATTTTTAAATTGTAGTTTGTTAAGCAGAGAAATTATTTTATTTTCATTCTGGAACGATTTTATAACAAGTGTGCTTTTTAATGAGTCCTGCATAAACGAACGTGTAAGACCATCTGTTTCCTGAAATTCTTTGTGAAGTGCTTTGAATTTTTTTCTGTAAAATCTTGCTGCAATTACTATTACAGGGCCGACACAAAGACAAATAAGAGCAAAAGTAGGCTCTAATTTATACAATGTAACAATTCCTAAAATTATGCTTGTAAGAAGCGACAAAAACGAAGGAACAATATCTGTTATTGCTTCTGAAATTATATTTATATCACTTGTTAGTCTTGTTGAAAGTTCGCCAGTGTGATAATTGTTAACACTTAACCAGTCCTTTTTTAAAATTGTTTTAAAAAGACTTGTTTTAAGTGTCATTCTTATTTTCCCGACTGTCATATTGTACATTACAGCAAGAAATGACTGAAATGCCAATTGTAAAACAAGAAAAATTACAAGTTTTATTACTTCGTCGGTAAATATTTTGTTGTTTGCACCGGTTGCTGCGTCAATAACGTCTTTTGATACAAGTGCAAAAAGAACTGAAAGCACAGACATCATACAACTAACAACCGTAAGTATTATGAGTTTAAGAATATGAGGTTTTGTATTTTTAAAAATCCATTTTAATGGTTTACTATTTTTCATCATTATCTCCGATATTTATTCTTCAAGAAAATTTCTTTCTTTTAAAATATTTATAAATTCTGAAATGTCCAAAAGAGCAGTTTCTTTGTCGATGCTATATTCTTTAATCATATTTTGTGCAATAGTTTCCTTGTCTGATCCTTTTTCAAGCATGCGCCATATAAAAGCACTTGTTTCATTTAATGTAATCATTGCGCCGACTTCCAAAAGAGTAGAATCTGTTGGAACAACTATATAATCATCTTCTATTTTCTGAAGAATAAAACAGTCTTTAAGTTTCATTTTTACTCTCCTTATAAAAGTTTACAGTAAATTGCAGCCCAATCGGCACTTTTCACTGTTTTTTCTATTCTGAAATATTTTTTAAGTTCTGCTTCAACTTCGTCAAGTCTTGGAAGAATGATGCCTGAACAAATAAATGTTCCATCTTCTTTGACATAGTCTTTTGCCATAGGTGCAAGTGCTATTATAACATCGGCAATAATATTTGCAACTACAACATCATATTTTTTTTGCTTAATTTCATTTTGCAGATTTGCATCTGAAAGAACATTTCCGCTTGTAACATAGTATTTGTCCTTGCCGATGCCGTTAAGAGCAGCATTTTCATACGCAATATGTATTGCGTTTGGGTCGATATCAAGCGCGAAAGCATCTTTTGCACCAAGTAGCAGTGATATAATAGAAAGAATACCGCTTCCGCAACCGACATCAAGAACGCTGTCGCCTTCTTTAATGATGTTTTCAAGGAGTTCAATACACATTCTTGTGCTGTGATGTGTACCTGTTCCAAATGTCATACCAGGATTTATTTTAAAAACAATTCTGTTATCCTTATTTTCGCATTCTTCCCACTCTGGACAAACTAAAATCTTATTTCCTATGTTTATAGGTTTAAAATACTTTTTCCAGTTGTTAGCCCAGTCTTCTTCATTTGTAACTGATGTTTCAAAATCAAGTCTTCCGTACTGATTTTCTGTATCGAATTTTTTAAGTTCGTCAAGTTCATTTTTAACTTCCAAAAGTTTTGATTCCAAATATTCATCATCGGGAAGATAGAAGATAACTCTTGTTTCTCCCTTCATTTTTTCCATAAGTTCATCATCAACAAGATCCCAGAAAGCAGTGTTTTCTTTAAGAAAAAGAAGAAAGTCTTTTTCGTCTTCCACCTGAGTTCCGTTAATATCTATAAGCGAAAGTCTTCCGCATACGCTTTCAACTGCTAATGATGTTGTAAATATTGTGCATTTAATCCAGTTCATTTCATTTCATCCTTTTATAAACAAAAATATACATTATATATTATAGTAGAAAAAATTTTATTTGTCAATTATCTGAATAATAAAACGCACGGGAGGAGATACTTATTTGTACAAAAACCTATGGAGGGTGTTTACATGCTGAGCAAGGTGGAAATATGCGGAGTTAACACATCAAAACTACCGGTACTTACAAATGCAGAAAAAGAAATACTTTTTAAAAGAATAAAACAAGGTGATAAAAGTGCAAGAGAAGAATTTGTAAAAGGAAATTTAAGACTTGTTTTATCTGTTCTTCAAAGGTTTTCACAAAGAGGAGAAAACGCAGATGACCTTTTTCAAATTGGCTGCATAGGACTTATGAAATCAATAGACAATTTTAATACAGAATTAAACGTACAGTTCAGCACATACGCAGTACCAATGATAATAGGAGAAATAAGACGGTATCTTAGGGATAACAGTTCAATAAGGGTTTCAAGGTCGCTTAAAGATATAGCATACAAAGCACTTTCGGCAAAAGAAAAACTTATGGGACAAAGTGAAAGAGAGCCTACAATAGAAGAAATATCAAAAGAGATAGATATTCCGGCAAAAGATATAATGAATGCGCTTAGTGCAATACAAGACCCCATGTCGCTTTTTGAACCAATTTATAATGACAACGGAGATGCCATTTTTGTTATGGATCAGGTGAGTGATGAAAAAAGTCTTGATGAAAACTGGATTGAGCATATTGCTTTAAAAGAGGCGATGAAAAAACTTACAGGGAGAGAAAAGCATATTTTGAATCTGCGTTTTTTTAAGGGGAAAACTCAAATTGAAGTGGCACAGGAAATAGGTGTTTCGTGTAACAAAACACACTACAATTTTAAAAGAAAAGGATTTGGTGCAAAAAAGGATTATGAGGTTACTTTTTTTCCTCAAGTGTTTTTTGTTTTATAATAAAATATTGATTTTTTTCATTATATAATATATAATATTTGTAACATAATTAAGAACTAAAATTCTAAGGAGTGATAATATGTTACTTGTTGTAGATGTTGGAAATACACATATAACACTTGGAGTTTATGATAATGACGAACTTGTAAATAATTGGAGAATGGCAACGGATAAAGTTAAGACTGCTGATGAAATCGGAGTTTTTATTCTTGACATGTTTAAATATTCTGACATAGATTATAAGAAAATAGATGATGTTATAATTTCATCTGTTGTTCCTCCGATAATGTATTCATTATGTCATGCAATGAAAAAGTATTTGGGAAAAGATGCTATTGTTGTTGACAACAAAGTAAAAAGCGACCTTAAAATAAAATGTGATAATCCAAAGGAACTTGGTGCAGACAGAGTTGTAAATGCAATAGCGGCTATAAATTCATATAAAGCGCCTATGATAATTGTGGATTTTGGTACTGCAACAACGTTTTGCGTTATAAATGAAAAAAAAGAATATCTTGGCGGTGCAATACTTCCGGGTATTAAAATTTCAATGAATGCTCTTTTTGAAAAAACAGCAAAACTTCCAAGAATAGAAATTGCAAAACCTAAAAAAGTTATAGGTACAAATACAGTTGACAGTATGCAGTCCGGTGTGTATTACGGATATGTAGGAAGTGTTGATTATACGGTTAAGAAAATAAAAGAAGAACTTGGAAGAGATGATGTTACAGTTATTGCAACGGGTGGTCTTGCAAGAATGATAAGTGAAGATTCTAAATCAATCACACATACCGACTCAAAACTTACGTTAAAAGGTCTTAATATAATTTACAAAACATTAAAGGAAGATAAATAATGAACGAAATATGTAAAAGCAAACTAACACCTGCAAAAGCATTCTGGTATATTCTTTTATATATTTTTTGTGCGATTTGTTTTTTTAATCTTACAGTAGCAAAAATAAATATTTTAGCCTGTGATATTTTAACACTTATATCTATTTGCGTGGGTGTTTATATATTGTACAGATATTCTGTTTTAAGTTACCGATATATTTTAGATGATAAAAAAATTACAATTGTAAAAATCGCGGGAAAGAATAATGAGCAAATTCAGGCAGAGATAGAACTTGAAAATATTTTAAGTATTGAAAAATACACACAAAAAATAAAAGGTGTTTTAAATTACTGTATAAGTTTTAAAAAGAATAATGCATATGTTTTAAATGTAAAAATAGACGACAAAGACTTTTATCTTATTATTGAACCGTCAAGCGATTTTATAAGTGAACTTTCCAAAAGGATGGATATGATAAATGAAGAAATATGACGCCCTTTCTAAAGGACTAAAAAGAGAAATTGCAAAAAGAAAAATATCATTTCATATGCCTGGGCATAAAGGCAGAATAGATATGATGAATGAAGATTTTTTTGAAATGGATTATACATTTGAATCTTCTCAAAAAGCGTACAAAAACAATGCCGAAACTTATCTTACAATGAGTCAGAATCAGGCGGCAACCATATACAGGTCGCAAAGGGTTTTTTACCTTGCAGGTGGCGAAGATAGCGGAATTTATGCAATGCTTACTCTATGCCTTAAAGAAGGCGAAAAAATAATAGTTGACAGAAACTGCAAAAAAGCGGTTATAGATGCAATAATCCTCATCGGTGCAATTCCTGTATTTATTACGGGAGTGTATATGCCACGATATGATTTTTTGGCACCTGTAGATGCAGATGATGTTGAATATGCAATAAGTCAGCATTCTGATGCTAAAGCCGTACTTTTAACAAGTCCTACGCCTTATGGATGCGTGGCTGATATAAAAAGTATTGCATCTGTTGTACATAAAAATGAAATGTATCTTTTAGTTGATGAAAGTGAAGGTGGACATTTTTCATTCTCACAAAGACTTCCTGCATCTTCCACAAGATTAGGAGCTGACTTTACTGTTCAAAGTCTTTCAAAATCATTGGGTTCGCTTCTTGGAACGGGTGTTCTTCACGTTAATACAAATGATTTTGTTTCATCAAAAATAATCGAAACAATCGATATGTATCAGATGTCAAATCCATCTTTTGCACTCTATTCGATAAGTGAAAAAGCGGTAAGTAAGGCATTTTCAAGTGCCAGAAAATTTAAAACACTTACAGATACAATAAATAAATGTGCGACTTTTGTAAATGAATGTACTAAAGCATATTGGGTAGATGGCGATATAAAGGAAACTGTATTTGATTTTGATATTACAAAAATTGTAGTTAATTTTGCATATACAACACTTTCAGGATATGATGTTGCAAGAAAATTAAATGATGAATACGGCATTGAAGTTGAAACCTGCGATGATTTTAATATTGTGTGTACAGCCACAATTTATAACAAAACTTCAGAGATAAAACGTCTTGCAAATGCAATTGTTGCAATTGTAGAAGGCAGCGCCAAAAAGGTAGGCGAAACAGAATTTGTTACAAGAAATCCAATACATAATCTTAAAATAATTCCAAGAGATGCATATTTTGGCGAAGGTGAACTTATAAATATAGATGAGAGTATCGGAAGAATATCTAAAAATGTAATTTCAAAAAATAATCATCCTGCAATATTAGTTCCGGGCGAAGAAATTACTGAACTTCATGTTAAAGTAATAATGGAAGCAAAAGATGATTTTATTTTTGGCTTAAGAGAAGGCAATCTGATTGAAGTTGTTAAAAAATCTTGATTTTATACTGGTTGTATGGTAAAATGAAACTATAAATTTGACTTAAAAAGAAAGGATGTGCTCCTTTATGAAACTTATATTGGCAATAATAAATGATCAGGACGGCAATAAGGTTCTTACTGCCCTTAACAAAGCAGGTTTTTCAGTAACAAAACTTGCAACAACAGGTGGATTTTTAAAAGTTGGCAATATGACACTTATTATTGGTACTGAAGAAGAAAAAGTTCAGGACGTAATAAATATAATCAAAGAAAAAAGTCAAAAGAGAAAACAACTTGTGGTTTCTCCGCTTATGATTGAAGCGGCAGGCGGATTTAGTTCGCACACAACAGAAATCGAAGTTGGCGGAGCAACAATATTTGTTGTAGATGTTGAAAGGTTTGAAAAAGTTTGATAAATTATATACCGCCAATAGGGCAAGAAAAGGTAATTTCATATTTTGAAAATGCTAAATCAAACAACAAAATGAGTGCAGCATACATTTTAGAAGGCGAAAGCGGAATTGGCAAAAAGGAAATTGCAAAATATTTATCACTTCTTGTAATGTGTAATGAGGATAAGCCGTGCTTAAAATGTGAAAAATGCACTTATACTTTAGCGGGTACAAACCCTGACATCATTGTGATTTCAAATGAAGATAAAGCATCAGTTGGCGTTGAAAAAGTCCGTGATATTATACAAGAGGCGTACGTTTTGCCAAAAGTTTCCAATAAAAAACTTTTTATCATAGAAAATGCGCATCTTATGACACACGGTGCCCAAAACTGTATTTTAAAAGTTTTGGAAGAGCCGCCGGAGTATGTAATGTTTCTGCTATTGTGCGAAAAAATTGATTTGCTTCTTCCAACAATACGTTCAAGGTCGGTAGTAGTAAGTGTAAAAAAACTCTCAAAGGAAAATCTTTCAAAAATTACAGGCTGCAAAGATGAATTTCTTTTAGAATATTCTGGCGGACGTGTTGGAAAACTTACAAGCCTTTTAAATGATGAAAATTTTGTCATTTTAAGAAACTCTTTTTTTGATAAAATGAAACTTTTGCTTGGAAAGAACGAGTCGGATTTGTACAAGATTTACGATTTTCTTGACGAAAACAAAGAAAGCAAAGATTTAATTTTTGAAATGCTTACATCATTTTTCAGAGATGTTTTATTTTATAAAAATTTATGTGAGGAATTTGTAATAAACAAAGATAAAACAGAATATATCTTGTTATTTAGCGAAAAGTTATCACTAAAAAACTGCCAAAAGATTTGCGAAATTATTTTTGAAATTCAAACGCAAATGGGTAAATACGGCGGATATTCTGTAAATATTCATACAATGCTCATAAAAATATGGGAGGAAATATATGGTTGACGTAGTGGGAGTCCGCTTTAAAAGTGTGGGTAAAATATATTATTTTGACCCTGCAGGACTTGATATAAAAAAAGGTGATAATGTAATTGTTGAAACTGCAAGAGGAATTGAATTCGGTAATGTAGTTTTAGGGAAAAAAGAAGTAAAAGATGAAGAAATTGTATCACCGCTAAAAAAAGTAATAAGAATTGCCACAGCCGAAGATGAAAAGGCAATGGAAAAAAATAAAGAAAAAGAAAAAGAGGCACTAAGACTTTGCAGTGAAAAGGTTTTGGAACACAAACTTGATATGAAACTTGTGGATGTAGAATATACATTCGACCACAATAAAATTCTTTTCTATTTTACAGCAGACGGAAGAATAGATTTTCGTGAACTTGTAAAGGATTTGGCATCGCTTTTCAAAACAAGAATAGAACTTAGACAAATCGGTGTAAGAGATGAAGCAAAAATGCTTGGCGGTCTTGGAATTTGCGGAAGAGCGCTTTGTTGCAGTTCATACCTTGGCGAATTTGACCCTGTTTCAATAAAAATGGCAAAAGAGCAGAGTTTGTCGCTTAATCCTACAAAAATTTCAGGAACTTGCGGAAGACTTATGTGTTGCCTGAAAAATGAGCAAGAAGCATACGAAGAACTTATAAAAATCACTCCTAATGTCGGAGCACTTGTAAGTACTCCTGACGGAAAAGGAACTGTAAATAACGTAAATCTTTTAAAATCTATAATAAATGTGTCAATAGAAAAAGACGGAGAAAATGTTTACAAAGATTACGATGTAAAAGATATCAAAATAATAAAAAATGCTTCTGTAAAGGTAAATGCTCGCGAAGAAGAAGAACTTAAAAAACTTGAAGATTAAAAAAACATCTTGATTTTACAAATCAATAGTGTTATAATTGTCTATGATGTCGGAAGATATCGTAAATTAAGTTAATTTGCGACGCAGTGTCGCATTTGAATTTAAAATAAAAAACCGGAGGTGTTTTAAAGTGGCTTATATAATCAGTGATGATTGCATTTCATGTGGTGCATGTGCAGGCGAATGTCCTGTAGGATGTATTTCTGAAGGCGATGGCAAATTCGTTATCGATGCAAACGAATGTATCGAATGTGGTGCATGTGCAGGTGCTTGCCCTGTAGACGCTCCTAAAGCAGAATAATTAAAGTAAGTAAATTAAAAGCGGATTCAGTTTGAATCCGCTTTTTTATTTGTGAATTAACACAATAAGGATCTCTAAGAAACTTAAACTTTAGTTTGTTAGTTTTCCGTGAGATTCTTATTTGTGGAATAAGTTATATTTCCATCTGTTTTGCTAAAAACATCGCGCCTGCTTTTGCAACTTTTTCTTCTGCATCACCCATTGTTTTTTCGTTTGAGTCTTTTAAAATAACAACACTTCCAATAGTGTCGCCTTCTGCAATAATCGGAACAACCACGCCGGCACAGTATTTATTGCCATCTATTATAGAAAGGTTTTTGTCATTTGAAGATTTCTGAACAAATGCTGTTTTTTCGTCAAGTATTCTTTCTAAGTCGCTACTGATTCTTTTTTCAAGAAAGTCTTTTTTCGCTGCACCTGAGATGGCAATTACAGTATCTTTGTCGGTAATGCAAGTTGGAAAGCCGACTGTTTTATAAAGCGATTCGGCATATTGTGATGCAAAAGAAGAAAGTTCGCCAATAGGTGAGTATTTTTTAAAAATAACTTCGCCGTCTTTGTCGGTATAAATTTCAAGCGGATCGCCTTCTCTTATTCTCATAGTACGTCTTATTTCTTTAGGAATTACAACTCGTCCTAAATCGTCTGCTTGTGTCAAGAAAACACAAAAATTATTTTTTGTCGAAAACTCCTTCACATATCAATTTATAAATAAGTTGTCATTCTTCCAATGTACTTCTATATCGTCATTGCTATGAACAACAACCCGATTTATAGACATTCTCATCATTTCAAGAAGCTTTTCTTCATCATCCATAATGTTAGCATATTCGTTTAGCTCCTGATATGTTTTATTCAAAGCTTCTTGTTTTTCCTCTGCGTTAGCCATTTCTTCATCAAACTGAATGAGTTCATTTTTGTAATTCTTGATTTGAGCGACTAATTCCGATTTTTGTTCTGTGTATTGCTCTGCGGTTAAAGAGTTATCCCGGTACAATTCGTAGAGTTCAAAGTTTCTTGCTTTAGCCTTTTCAATATTGCTTTCCAATAATTGTCTTTTAGCATCGAAATACTTTTTATCAAAAACAATCTCTCTTTTTTTGCTATTAGCATATTTGTGAAATCCTAACTCCATTTGTTTTTTGAAGATTTCAAGAAGAACACCTTCAATTTCTTTTTTTGCTAATCTAATTTCCTTACACGGTGTTGATTCTTTATATGTTGCAGTAGTGCAAGAATAGTATTCATCCAACCCGTATGTTTTTCTGAGTATTCTGCCACAATGAGCACAATAGTATTCTATCACTACATCCGTGCGTTTTGTTTTTATGCAAGGCTTAACCTTTCTCAGCTTAGAATTAGCAAGTTCATATTCTTCGTGAGTGACTATCGGTTCGTGCATATTCTCCATAACAACCCATTCTTCAGGTTTTCTTCTTCTTTGAGCTTTAGCACGAATAGTTTCGCTCTCGCATTTAAAATTCACCATAGCTCCGGTGTATTTGTAGTCTTTAATTATTCTTATTACTGCTTGATGGCTCCACATTACATCATTATTTATTTTTCTCGATGAGTTCTTTCTTTGACTTGGTGTAATTGTGTTTTTCTCGTTCAAATGTTTTGCAATCTGAACTGATGACATCCC
>SVJH01000019.1 GCA_015069095.1 Oscillospiraceae bacterium
ATGAAATAATTGCAGTGTATTCAAAAAATAAAGTTATAAATCCTGATTTAAATAAAAATGTAAAAATCATAAATGCAACAAGCGATGATGTAATTTATGTAAAATCAGATGTACAAAAAGATATAAATGTTCGTGTTAAAACCTGCGAAGGCGAAACATATTTTGAAGGAAAAATTTCAATTTGTGAAGGCGTAAATTGTATAAAAGTTCCTGTAAGCGGACTTATTGAATTTTAAAAGAAAAAGCAAACCTTAATTTAGGTTTGCTTTTTCTTTTTTAGGGGATAGATTTTATGAAGCATCTTTCATAGAGAGTCTTAGTTTATCTGAAATCATAGCAATAAATTCGCTGTTTGTAGGTTTTCCTTTGCTTGATAAAATTGTGTAGCCAAACATAGAATCAAGAACATCAGGATCTCCTCTGTCCCAGGCAACTTCAATTGCGTGTCTTATAGCGCGTTCAACGCGTGATGAAGTAGTAGAAAATTTTCGTGCAATTGTAGGATACAAAATTTTAGTAACAGAGTTTATTGCATCCATATCTTTTATAACCATCATAATTGCTTCTCTTATGTATTGGTATCCCTTAATGTGAGCAGGGATACCAATTTTTTGTATTATTGAAGTTACGTTTGCTTCAATGTCAAATGTACCGCCTGAAAATTTTACAACATTTTTCATATTTTTTAAAGGAGAAGCAGAATCTTTAAATTCTTTTATTCTTTCTGCAATAACAGAAAAATCAACAGGTTTTACTAAAAAATATTTAGCATTAAGACTCATCGCTTTTAAAGTAATCTTGTCGCTTGCAATGGATGAAATAACAATAACATTTGGTTTTTTGGAAATATCAGAAGAGTTGTTTATTTTGCTAAGCGCACCAAAACCGTCAAGATGTGGCATAATAACATCCATTAAAATAACATCAGGCTTTGTAAGTATTGTCATTTCATATGCTTCTTTTCCGTCGTAGGCTACACCAACAAGTTCAATTCCGTCAACAGTTGCAAAATAATCTTTTAAATTTCTGCAAAATTCTCTGTTATCATCCGCTACAAGAACTCTTACTTTTTCATTATTCATTTTAATTCCTCCTAAAGTAAACAATAGTTTGTTTTTCTGACAATGCTAATTATAAATCAACAAAAGTCTCATTTCAATAAAATGCCACCAATTTTATACATTTATTACAATAATTTACAAAAGTGGTAAATAATGTATATAAAACGACAAAAATATTTGTTCAATTTGCTTAAACTTTTAAAATTGCTTGAACTTTTAGTACAAGTTGAAGTGTAAAAAATACAGTTTTTAAGTTTTGATTATTACAAAAAAGTTAACAGAAGAAAATTTGACGTTTTTTGACATATAGGTTACAAATTTTTTATTTTGTTGAAAAATCTTTTTTAATAAAGTATAATGTTAAAATAGCGGATTTTATAAAAATTGCATAATTTATAACGATATATTTTTAAAAAATTGTTGCTTTGAATTATAGACATATTTTTGAATTTCTGTTAAAATATATCATATTATAGGAACTGTGGTGACAACTATGAAGTATGAAAAATCGTGCGGTGCACTTATATATAAAAAAGAAAACGATAAGTATTATATTTTAATGGTAATGCATGTAAACGGGGGACATTGGTCTTTTCCAAAAGGTCATGTGGAAAAGGGCGAAACTGAAATTGAAACTGCCCTTCGTGAAATAAAAGAAGAAACACATCTTGATGTTAAACTTGATGCAACATTCAGAAGTGTTGTAACATACAGCCCAAAGACAGGTATAACAAAAGATGTGGTGTATTTTTGTGCAACACCTATTTCTAAGAACATTGTTGCCCAAAAGGAAGAAATATTTAAAATTGAATGGTTTGAAATAGATACTGCTTTAAAAATGGTAACTTTCGATAACGACAGAAACCTTATAAACTTATTAAAAGAACATATAGCAAAGAAAACTAACTTATGAAAGGTAAGATAAATATGAAGTATCAAAGTACAAGAAATTCTAATTTAAATCTTGACAGTGCTCAGGCTATAAAAATTGGTATCGCTCCTGATGGCGGTCTTTTTGTACCGGTAAGTATTCCAAAAATTTCAGATGAAAAAATTGCATCTTTTGCATCACTTACTTATGTTGAAATTGCAAATGAAATTCTATCTGAGTTTTTAACAGATTACACAGAAGAAGAACTTAAAGATTGTACAAAAAATGCATATACAAAAGAAAAATTTGAAACAGATGAAATTGCACCTGTTTATAAACTAAATGAAAATGAATACATTTTAGAATTATGGCATGGTCCAACTTGTGCATTTAAAGATATGGCTCTTCAGATTTTGCCTCACTTTTTAACAAAAGCAATAAGAAAAACAGGCGAAGAAAAAGACGTTATAATTCTTGTTGCTACAAGTGGTGATACAGGTAAAGCTGCTCTTGAGGGATTTAAAGATGTTGACGGCACAAAAATTCAGGTTTTCTATCCAAGAGACGGCGTAAGTGATATCCAAAAACTTCAGATGACAACTCAGGAAGGAAAAAACGTAAACGTAAGTGCTGTTGAAGGCAACTTTGACGATGCCCAGACAGGTGTTAAAATTATTTTCTCAAATGATGAGTTTAATAAAGAAGCAAATTCATTAGGATATGTTTTCTCATCTGCAAACTCAATTAACTGGGGAAGACTTGTTCCGCAGATTGTTTACTACTTTGCTTCATATGCAAAAATGCTTCGTGATGGGTACATTAAAAACGGAGAAAAAATCAATATTACAGTTCCGACAGGTAACTTTGGAAACATTTTAGCAGCATATTTTGCTATGGAAATGGGACTTAAAGTAAACAAACTTATTTGCGCATCAAACACAAACAATATTCTTACAGATTTTATAAAAACAGGTATTTACGATAAAAACAGAAAATTTGAAACAACAATATCTCCTTCAATGGATATTTTAATTTCAAGTAATCTTGAAAGACTTTTATATCTTCTATCAGATAGAGATGACAAAAAAGTTTCTGAATATATGAGCCTTTTAAATAAAGAAGGAAAATACGAAATTTCATCTGATATAAAAGAAAAATTAACATCTGTATTTTACGGCGGATACTGCGACGATACAGATACTAAAAAAACAATCAAAAATGTGTATGACAAATACTCTTACACAATGGATACACATACTGCAGTTGCACAAAACGTTTACGAAAATTATGTAAAAGAAACAGGCGATACTACAAAAACAGTTATAGCATCAACTGCAAATCCTTATAAATTTAACGAAAGCGTGCTTAGTGCTATAACACCTGATGCATCGCTTGACAATTTAGATGAATTTGAGCTTCTTGATTTACTTAACGAAAAAAGCGGACTTAAAATTCCAAATTCACTTGGCCTTTTAAAAGAAAAAGAAGTAAGATTCAAAAATTCTTGCAAAAAAGAAGCGCTATGGGACGAAGTTAAAAATTTCTTGACAAAGTAACTTTGCAGGCGTATAATTTAAACAAATAAATAATTATTAAAGGATAAAAAAATGACACATTCTATCGTTTATTCATTTATATTTTTTATCAGCTTGGTTTCTTTTGGACTAAGCTACTTTATGTGCGAAAATATAATGTAAATGAGTGTCAGTTTTAAATAGTGGCTTGTTTTGGAGAACTCATTTACATTTGAGTTCTCTTTTTGTTTTTAACTATTTACGAGGTGAAAAAATGAAACTTAATGTTGATGCAAAAAATTTAACATATGAAATTTTAATAGAAAAAGGCGCACTAAAAACGGCTGGAGAGCGTATTAAAAAAATTGTTTCAGATCACAAACTTTTTGTAATAACTGATGATAACGTTAATAAATATCACGGCGAAACTCTTGAAAAATCTTTAAAAGAAGCCAAAGTTGATTTTGAAATTATTGTTTTAAATCACGGCGAAAAAACCAAAAGTTTAGATAGCGCAAAGTACCTTTATGATTATTTAATACAAAATAACATATCCCGCAAAGATTATATTGCGGCTTTTGGCGGCGGTGTAATTGGGGATTTAACCGGATTTGTTGCATCAACAATTCTTCGAGGTGTAAAATTTATTCAAATTCCGACAACTCTTTTATCTCAGGTTGACAGCAGTGTAGGCGGAAAAGTTGCAATAAATTTAGATGGCGGCAAAAATTTGGTAGGAAGTTTTTACCCTCCTTGCGATGTAATAATAGACCCGCTTATTCTTGAAACACTGCCAAAAGAAGAATTTGCCTGCGGTATGGCTGAAGTTATAAAATACGGCGCAATTTATGATGAAAGTTTGTTTAACAAACTTTTAGAAAGTGATGCTAAAGAAAATATTGAAGAAATAATATATAGATGCGTTGATATTAAAAGAGAAGTTGTAAGTGAAGATGAATTTGATTTAGGCGTTAGAATGATACTTAATTTTGGTCATACATTTGGCCATGTAGTTGAAAGTTATTATAACCTTGAAAAATACAATCACGGTCAGGCAATAGCCGTAGGTATGGAAAGAATAACTTACGCAACTGAAAAAATGGGTCTTACAGAAGAAGGCACTTATAATAAACTTGTGGAAATATTTAAAAAATACGACCTTCATTTTGAAGATGTTTCAATCTCAAAAGAAGATGGCGAAAAAATACTTTTCCATGATAAAAAATCCGAAACATCATCAATAAATTATGTTATTATCTCAAAAATCGGCAAATGCGAAATATTAAAACTTAAAAAAGAGGAAAATCTTTTATGGAAGTATTAAAAATAAAAGGCAATAAAGATTTCGTAAAAGAAATAGAAGCGCCTTCATCAAAATCATTTTCTCACAGATATATTTTAGGTGCATCATTTTGCGGAGAAAAAGTAAGAGTTAAAAATATTATATATTCAAAAGATACACTTGCAACACTTGGTGCAATTGAGGCTATGGGGGCATCAGTTACAAAGGGAAATGACTATGTCGATGTATTTTTTGACATAAATAACGCAAAAAAAGAGGATGTGTGTATCGACTGCAATGAGTCTGCATCTACACTTCGTTTTATAATTCCTATATGTGCTGCACTTGGAATTAAATGTAAAATATACGGAAAACAATCTTTAATGATAAGACCTATAAGTGTATACACAAAAATGTTTGACGAAATAGGATTTGATTATGAATATAAAAAAGGCGAGTATATAAAACTTAACGGAAAACTTTGTGGCGGAAAGTATTTAATCGATGGCGACATAAGTTCGCAGTTTATAACAGGTCTTTTGTTTGCACTTTCAGTATTAGATGAAAAAAGTGAAATTGTAATAAATAAAACATTGGAATCAAAACCGTATGTCGATATTACACTTAGTGTACTTGATTTTTACGGAATTAAAATTAAAAATAACAATTATAAAAGTTTTGAAATTGAGCCAAATCAAAAATATATTCCAAAAGATGCTTATGTTGAGGGCGACTACTCTCAGGGATGTGCATTTATTGGCGCGGGGGTAGCGTTTGGAAAGGTAAAAATTAAAAATCTTATAAAGAATTCACCTCAGGGCGATAAAGCATTTATAGATTTTGTAAAGCAACTTGGTGCAAAAGTAGAGGTGCATACCGATTATGTAGAATGTGAAAAATCAAGCCTTGTATCTGATAAAACGTTTGATGTTTCAAACTGCCCTGATATTACACCGGTGTTTAGTGCGGTATGCGCTTTTGCAAAAGGCAAAACAACACTTGTCGGAATAGAAAGACTAAGAATAAAAGAGAGCGACAGAGTAAAATCAATCGTTACAACGCTTAATGCTTTTGGGGTTAAGGCATCAGACGAGGGCGATAAAATTGTAATTTATGGATGCAAAAACACAAAAGGCGGAGTTTTTGATTCGTTTAATGACCACAGAATTGCAATGATGATAAGTATTCTATCACTTGGAACTGATGACGAAGTATATATTAAAACACCAATGTGTGTTGAAAAATCATATCCAAGATTTTACGATGATTTTGAAGGAATAATTACTGTTATTAAATAAGGAGATTTTTATGAATACATACGGAGAAAACATAAAATTTTCAATATTTGGCGAATCGCACGGCGTGGGAATTGGCGGTGTGATAGACGGAATAGGTGCAGGTGAAAAAATTGATTTTGAAAAAATTGATTTTCTTCTTAAACGAAGAAATCACAGAGCATCATATTCAACACAAAGAAGTGAGCCTGATAAATATGAAATCCTAAGCGGCATTGTAGATGGTGTTACAACAGGTGCGCCAATTGGGTTTATTATAAAAAATCAGGATACAAAAAGTAATCATTACAGTGTTTTATCTGAAATTATGCGTCCTTCACATTCTGATTATCCTGCATATGTAAAATACAACGGATTTAACGATGTCCGTGGCGGAGGACATTTTTCAGGCAGAATAACAGCGCCTCTTGTTATTGCTGGTGGATTTACAAAAGATATTCTTTCAAAAAAAGGTGTTAATATTATATCTCACGTAATTCAGATTGGCGACATAAAAGGCGAAAGTTTATTAAATAAGGAAATTGATGATAAACTTATAGAAAAACTCAACTCATCTTATTTTCCTGTTTTAGATGATAATTTAAAAGAAAAATTTATGGAAGAAATAGAAAAAACAAGATGTGATTTAAATTCTGTCGGCGGAGTTGTTGAAGTTGTAATTACAGGTCTTGATGCAGGATGTGGCGAGCCGTTTTTCTCTTCGGTTGAATCGCGTCTTGCATCTATGCTGTTTTCTGTTCCTGCCGTAAAAGGCGTGGAATTTGGTTTGGGATTTGATATTGCATCAAAAAAAGGCTATGATGCAAATGATTTTTACTATTATGATGAAAATAAAAATGTAAAAACAAAAACAAACAATAACGGCGGAATCCTTGGCGGTATAACAAACGGAATGCCAATCGTTTTAAGAGTTGCCATAAAACCTACTGCTTCCATTTTTAAAGAGCAGGAAACAATAAACGTAAAAACAAAAGAAAACGTAAAATTTTCTTTAGAAGGCAGACACGATGTATGCATTGTACCTCGTGCAGCAGTAGTTTTGGAATGTGCAAGTGCGCTTGCGATATTTGATATTTTAAAAAACAATTAAAGTGCGGAGGCGAAAAATTTGAAATATGCGCTTATTGGCGAAAAACTTTCTCATTCTTTAAGTAAAGTTTTGCATAATGAGTTTTTTTCTGTTATAAACGAAAAAAGCACATACGATATGATTGAAATTGAAAAAGACAATTTTGATTGTGTATTTAAAGATGTGCTCAAAAAAGGATATACCGGCATAAACGTAACAATTCCGTACAAATTTAAAGTTATGGATTATCTTGATAAAATAGACGATGCTGCAAAAAAAATAGGTGCAGTAAACACAATATGCTTTGAGGACGGAGTGAAAAAAGGATACAATACCGATTTTTACGGACTTATTGCAACGTATGAAAGGTTTAATGTAAAAATTAAGGATAAAGATGTTGTTATACTCGGCACAGGCGGAGCATCAAAAGCAGTTGAAAAAAGCGTAGAGCATCTTGGAGCAAAAAGTATTACTTATGTATCAAGAGATAAATCAAAAAAACTAAATTATAAAGTGATTGATTATTTAGATAAAATAACAGGCGATGTACTAATAAATTCAACACCAGTAGGGATGTATCCGAAAATGGATTTGGCGCCTGTTTGCGATACATCGTCATTTAGTGATGTTGTGGATTTAATTTATAATCCGTACGAAACACTTCTTTTAAAAAATGCAAAAAAAAGCGGTGCAAACACTGTAAACGGACTTTATATGCTTGTTGCACAGGGAATTTGCTCGCAACAGTTATGGCATAAAAAAGAGTTTGATAAAAGTATCATAGACAAAATATATGAAAAAATCAAAGATGAAATTAAGGTGAATTAAATTGAAAATACTTGTTATAAATGGTCCTAATATAAATATGCTTGGTGTAAGAGAACCTGATATTTACGGAAAAAGCACATACAATGACCTTATAGATTTGATAAAAAATTATGCAAAAGAAATAGACGTTAACGTTTCGTTTTTTCAAAGTAATCACGAAGGTGCACTTGTTGACGAAATACAAAAAGCATATTTTGATAAAATAGACGGAATTGTTATAAATCCTGCGGCGTATACTCACACATCAGTGGCACTACTCGATGCTTTAAAAAGTGTTAACATACCTGCAGTTGAGGTGCATATTTCAGATGTTTCAAAACGTGAAGATTTCAGACAGATTTCGTATGTAAGAAACTACTGTTTTAAAACAATATGCGGTCTTGGTTTTGACGGATACCTTCGTGCAATAGATGCATTAAAGGAGAAAATAAATGGGTAATTTTTATCTTATTGGTATGCCTGGATGCGGAAAAAGCACAATAGGAAAAGAAATTTCAAAAAAACTTGGAATGGTACTTATTGATGCGGATTTTTATTTAGAAGAAAAAGAAAAAAGAAAAATCAGTGATATTTTTGCGCAAGATGGCGAAGCGCAATTTAGAAATCTTGAAACTAAGTATTTAAAAGAACTTTCAGAAAATAAAAATATTCTTATTTCAACCGGCGGTGGTGTAATTTTAAAAGAAGAAAACACCGACATAATGAAAAAAAGCGGAAAAGTTATTTTTATAGATACATCGTGCGAAAACATTTTAAAAAATTCCTCTCTTTTAGGAAGACCGCTTCTAAAAGATGATAAAAACAGAATTTATAATTTGTATGAACTAAGATATGAAAAATACATAAAAAGTGCAGATTATATTTATAAAAATGACAAAGATATAAAAAGTGCAGTGGAAGAAATTTCAAAATTTATTATAAAAAACAGATAAAACACTTTACAAAAGTAAAAAAATATCGTAAAATTATATTATATACTATTAGGAGGAATTGAATATGAAAAAAGTACTTTCGATTATAATTTGTTTGGTAATTGCTCTATCGTCTGTTACATGCTTTGCTTCTGATGATGTAAAAGTTCTTGTAAACGGAAGTGAAGTTGCATTTGACCAACCACCTGTAATTCAAGAAGGAAGAACACTTGTTCCACTTCGTGCAATTTTTGAAGCACTTGGTGCTGCAGTTGGCTGGGATGGCGAAACAAGTTCAGTTATCGCATCTAAAGATGATACAGTTATCATAATGCAGATAGGACACGGAAATCTATACAAAAACAACGAAACAATAAAACTTGATGTTCCACCTGTAATCATCAATTCAAGAACACTTGTTCCTGTAAGAGCAATCGCAGAAAGCTTTGATTTAACAGTTGGCTGGGATGATGCTACAAGAACAGTTACAATTACTAAATAAGAAAACTATAAAACCTGTAAATTTTAAAATTTACAGGTTTTTTAAATGTTATTGAAATAATATCTTATATGATGTATAATAAGAATAGTGCAAAAGAGGTGAGAAAATGAGGATAAATTCAAACCCGATATCAGGTCTTACATCTGACGAGGTAAAAGGACAGTTTGAATACGGACTTGACAATAAAAAAGTTGAATTTAAAAGTATAACTGTAAAAGAAATTATAAAAAATAATGTATTTACATACTTTAACCTTGTATTCTGTATTCTTGCACTATTTATAATATCAGTAGGTTCATTTAACGATCTTGCATTTATGCCGGTAGTTATAATAAACATAATAATTGGTATTGTTCAGCAGATACGCTCAAAAAAAACACTTGATAAACTCTCTGTAATTTCAAGCCCAAAAACTACTGTTGTAAGAGACGGGGAAGAAAAAGTAATTGAAAACCACCTTTTGGTACTTGATGATATCGTTGTATTTTCGGCAGGAAATCAAATTTGTGCCGATGCAACAGTTGTAAGCGGAAAAGTTATGGTAAATGAAGCCTTAGTTACGGGCGAAAGTAATGAAATAGAAAAAAAAGAAGGCGATTTTTTGCTTTCTGGAAGTTTTATCGTTTCTGGCTCGTGTCGTGCAAGGCTTGAAAGTGTCGGCGAAAATTCGTATGCGTCTCGTATTAGTGTAGAAGCAAAAAAGCAAAAACGAGATAATAAATCAGAAATGATGAAATCACTTGATGTTTTAGTTAAAACAATCGGTATAATAATTATTCCTGTTGGTATTTTACTTTTTGTAAATCAGCATTATATTCTTTCGTATCCTTTTAAAGAAAGTGTAGTATCAACAGTTGGTGCACTTATCGGAATGATTCCTGAAGGACTTTATCTTTTAACAAGTATGGCGCTTGTTATAAGTGTAATGCGCCTTGCACTTAAAAATACACTTGTTCATGATATGGGATGTATAGAAAGTCTGGCAAGGGTAGATGTTCTTTGCGTTGACAAAACAGGAACTATTACAGAAGAAAAAATAAATGTAGAAGATACTATTTTGGCAGATGATAAATATTTTATAGACGATATAAAAGAAAAAATTGCACAATTTGCATTTAACATGGAAAATGACAATGCAACAATTGATGCCGTAAAATCGTATTATATATGTAAAAATAAAATTAAGGCAAAAAAAGTGTACTCATTTTCTTCAAAAACAAAGTACAGTGCAGTAGAATTTGAAGATGAAAATTATGTTTTAGGTGCGCCCGATGTACTTTTAAATGGCGAGAACAAAACAGTTTTATCATATACAAAAAAAGGATACAGAGTGCTTCTTTTTGCAAAATACAAAAGCGAAATAAAAAAAGAAGGCATCACACCGCTTGCTTTTATCGTTATGATAAACAAAATAAGAGATAGCGCATCTGAAACTTTTGAATATTTTAAAAAACAGGGTGTAAAAATAAAGGTAATATCAGGAGATAATCCTATTGCAGTAAGCGAAATTGCCAAAAAAACAGGCATTGAAAATGCCGAAAATTATATAGATGCAAGAATGATTACTGATGAAAAAATGCTTTTTGAGGCGGCAGAAAAATACACAGTTTTTGGAAGGGTAACACCTACTCAGAAAAAACAACTGGTAATTGCGCTAAAAGATAAAGGTCATACAGTTGCGATGACGGGCGATGGTGTAAATGATGTTTTGGCACTTAAAGAAGCAGATTGCTCTGTTGCACTTTTGTCGGGAAGCGAAGTGGCATGTCATGCATCAAAACTTGTACTTTTAGATTCTGATTTTTCTTCAATGCCTCATGTTGTGTATGAAGGAAGAAGAGTAATAAATAACATAGAAAGAGCGGCATCACTGTTTCTTATTAAAAATGTATTTTCGTTTTTATTTGCAATTATAAGTATTCTGGCATTTTTAAAATATCCTGTAAAACCTTCGCAGCTTACACTTGTAAGTACAACAACAATAGGTATTCCGTCATTCTTTTTGGCGCTTGAACCAAATAAAGATATGGTAAAAGGACATTTTATAAAAAATGTACTATTTAAAGCACTTCCTGCGGGGATTACAAATGTGATTTTAATTTTATGTATGTATATATCAAATATATTTTTAAAAATCCCATCGGGCGAATTTTCTACCATGGCAACAATTGTTATGGGAACAGTAGGACTTACAGTGCTATTTAGAATTTCAAAACCTTTTAATGCAAGAAGATTTATTATATGGTTTGGAATGCTCATGCTCTTTACACTTGGTGCAACTGTGTTTAAATGGATATTTACACTTGATAGTCTTTCTTACAAAAGTATAGGTACACTTTTAATACTTATGACACTGATACTACCAACAATGTATATACTTGAATATGTAGTTAAAAAAATTCAAACAAGGAGAAGTTAAAATGAAAAAAATATTATCTTTATTACTTGCATTAGCAGTAGCTATAACGCCTTCTTTTGTTTTTGCAGACGAAGAAATAAGCGTTTTTGTTGATTCAAACAAAGTTGTATTTGACCAAAATCCTATTATAGAAAACGGAAGAACACTTGTTCCGCTTCGCGCAATTTTTGAGGCGCTTGGGGCTTATGTAGAGTGGAATGGAGATACAAATACAGTTGTTGCAAAAAAAGGTTTAACAACAATTGTACTGCAGATTGGAAGTAATAGAATTTACAAAACAACACCTTCTACTGCAAATTATTTTGATATAGATGTTCCTGCAAGCCTTATAAACAGCCGTACACTCGTTCCTGTAAGGGCAATTTCAGAGGCGCTTGGTGCAAAAGTGGGCTGGGATGGAACTACTAAGACAGTAAGCATTGAAAGTGAGAATAGGAATATATTAAACTTATTTAGAACACACGAAAACAAAAAATTAAAAGAAGATGGCAACATTGAAGTTGTATACTATGAAATGTTTATGGATTATCCGCAGATTGAAGGATATGACAAAGCAAACGAAAGTATAAAAAATTTGTTTGAAGAAAAATTCAAAGATGTAATACGAAGAAAAGATGCAGAATCCGTGGTTGATTATGACGGCTCGTTGTTATACGGCTGGATGTTTATGCCACATAATTATGAACTTTTAGTATCAGTTGAAAGTATCGAAAATGGAAAGATAACACTTGTAGGTTATGAAATAGATTATAACGGGGCAATTTCTCCAACAGAAAATGAAATCAGATACGTAATAGATGCCCAAACAGGAAATATATTAAATTAAAACTTTTTAGATTAAGGTTGTGCAAAATTGGAATAAATAGAGGCTTGACAATCTTTTGAGGCTTATCGGCTGGTTTGTGAACCGCCCTGCAATATCAATAAAAATCCCCAAGTAACTTTAAAATTACTTGGGTTATTTTTTTCCTTAAGACCAGTACTTATAATACTGAGTTTTTATTTTTCGCAATTGTTCTCTTTAAAAATCAAAAATTCAATAAATTCATTAACATGATGAAGTTTAGATTTAGGAAGTGATCTGATTCTGCAAAATAAATCTGAATAGCATCCTTCATCAGAAGTATTACCAAGTAATTTATCAACAGAAACTCCAAGTGTTGTAGCCATTTTTACTAAAACTTCAAAATCAGGTTGGCGAGATGTATTCTCATAATTTCTATAAGTAGTAACAGGTATTCCAAGTATTTTTGCCATTTCTATTTGCGATATTCTTTTGTCTTCTCTTATTTTTCTTAAATTTTGATTAAACATACTAATCACCACAAAATATAATTCCTTAACAACATAAAAATATACATAAATAATTATACAATAAAAGGCAATAAAAACAAAGCCAAAACACATTTTGAATTAAAAATAAAAATAATAATTCAAAATGTATTGACAAAATGAAAAAATTGTGTTAGGATAGTGATAATTAAAAAAGGTAACGTAAAAATTACTTACCTTAAACATTTAGGGAGGAATACTAATGAACAAATTTTTAAAACGTACACTAAGTGCGGTAGTTGCAATTGCTATGCTTGGTTGTATGTCAGTATCTGCAGCCTGGGAATTTGTTGGCTATGATACATCAAATCCACCGGCTTATTCAAAACTTTATAACGAAGTTATTGATGGCCAATACACAAGTAAGCATAAAGTAGAACCGGTTGCGCCGGAAGATGTCGAATGGAAATTCGAAGGTTATGAAGAAGCATATCCACATGCTGGATATGAAAGATTGTACCTTGAAGGTAACAAACAAAATGCAATCACCAGACTTACAAACCTTTATCCACAGTGGGAAACAAGATTTTGTGATTTTATGTGGGAAGTTTGCGGAGAACATGAAATTTATCAAAGACAGCAGACAAAAATAAACAATAAATTCTGGGCTTGGGATTTTGGTAATGAAGCGCTTGGAATTCCGGATAGCGCTGTTTTAGTTCCTACAAACAGATATGCAGATGTTGTAGATAGTTGGCAGGACAAAGGTGTTGCTAACTTCGACAAAGATGGTAACTATGTATTTGACGAAAAAGGTAATCCGCTTGATGAAAACGGCGAATACTACAATGAATACCTATGGACTATTTATAACGGCGAATACGAAACATACGAAGGAACAAACGAAACAGTATTTGATAAATCAATGCCAAAATCAGCATTTGATCGTGTAATCAATCCTATCACAGGAAAAATTACAAAAGAAATCGTCGATGGTACATTTTTCTCTGATGAAAATCTTAGTCAGTTAGATGGCGACGGAAGTTACGTTATTACTGATAAAATGATTGCTGAAAAACTTGACATTCCTTACACAAAATATGTTACAGGTCCATCATTCTATGGTGAAAACCCAACTAAAGATGTTGCTGATATGTACTATGATTACGGTACTGCATGGAAATGGGATAAAGATACTGCAATCATCGAAAACAATGCAACAATTGAATGGACTGAGCCTGTTTACGAAATGGCTGAACCATACTTATACTACCAGTACCTAATTGTTAATGGTCTTGTATTTGATGGAAGAAATGATACTCCTGTTGTATACAGATACACAGGCGGAAAAGCCGATCCAAAAGTAGAATGGAAACATTTTGCTATAAATGATGTTGTTCCATATGAAGTTGTTGAAGTAAAATATATTGAAGATAATGACGGAAAAATGGTAATGGCAATAGAAGATGGTGCTCCTGTAGTAAGATATCCAACAGGAAGATATGCAGATAGTCATTTTGTAGTTACAGATACACATGTTGAACTTTGGGTAACAGAAGGCGACATTGATGTTAAAATTGGTTCTATGCAGCGTAATTTAGGTGAATACGGCGATAAAACTGATGGTTTTACAGGTGGCGCATACAAAGTAAACTAATAAATATTAAAAAGACGCCAAAAGGCGTCTTTTTTATTATGGAGGAAAAATGAAAAAAGTATTATATTTATGCTTAATACTAATTTTAATGATGAATAATTCTGTTTTTGCACAAGATGTATTAAGTTATGAAATAACAGATTTAAATATAGACAAAACATTAGAAATGGAAAAACAAGATTTTACAAATTCAAATAATGAGTCGTTAAAATTATTACGAGATAACAGAGATGTTCAAGTAATTATGTATCATAAACTTTCAAATAATCCGGCTGAGTGGAGTCAGTGGTGTACATCGCCAAAAAATTTTGAAGAAGACATAGTTTATTTAAAGAATAAAGGATATACTTTTTTAAAAGTAAATGAACTTATGGATTTAAGGTGTTCCCATTTAAAAAAAGTTGCCATAATTACTTTTGATGATGGTTATATGAGCGATTATGAAATGGCACTTCCTATTTTGGAAAAGCATAATGTAAAAGCAACATTTTTTGTTATTGGAGCAATGGTCGGTAAAAATGAGTATATGGATGAAAAAGCAATTATAAAACTTTCTAATTCACCACTTGTTGAAATTGGAAATCACTCATATGATTTACATTTAAAAACATATAAGGAAATAGAGATGCTTTTTAGTTTAAATTCCAACTATGTGTATAATGATTTTATGAAGAATAAAAGTTATCTTGAAAGTATAATTGGCAAAAAAGTAACTTCGCTTTCTTATCCAAATGGTATTTACACAAAAAGTACTGATTATTTGTTAAAAAGAAACGGGACAAAAATTACTTTTTCAACCGGAATAGAAAAGGTTGAAAAAAGTATGTTTAACGCAATCGGACGAAAAAACAGAGCGCATAATTTAACAATGGATTATTATGTGAAATAAAAAATTTAAGTTTTGCGTAAATCTTATAAAAACCCCCGAGTAGTTTAAATTACTCGGGGGTTTTATAAATACTATTGTATTGTTATTTCACTTGTAAGTGGCATTATCTGAATAAATGTATTTCCCGGGTTTACTTCTAAAACATTTCCATCGGCTGTCTTATAAACTGTTTTTGAGTTTCTTGCTGTTTTTTCCCATTTGATTTCTACACATTTTCCATTTGAAATATAGTAGCCTTCGCCACTTCCGATATTTTCAAGATTTTGTCTGCCAACTTCATCTATGCTATAGTTTTTAACTTTATATATAATAATATTCTTTGCTGTAAGTGCTTTTTTTGTACTTAAACTTGTATGTTCTTTTGAATTTACATATCTGTCATAAACTTTTTCATCTGCATTATATTTATATGATACCGAATATGCTGAATTGTACGGAAGTTTAATTTCTGTTGCGTCATCGCCTTCAAGGTCTGCATCCTGTTTGGCATACGAAAGTACTCTTTCTTTTTCTGTTTCCAATCTGTATTTTGCGTTGTCTTTCGCATATTTTAAAACTTCACTAATTGATGCATATAAGTTGTGAGGAGCTCTTTTTCCGTCGGATGAATCTCTGTAAAAGTTCTTTCCGTTATTTGTATAAAGTTCGTTTACATTGTTAATTCCAAGTGCTTTTATATCGTTTGCCGCTTGTGGACTGAATCCGCAATGTGCATAAATTGCATCGTTTTCCATTACATAATCTAAAAAGTAATGTCTTGATGAACGAACAGGTCCGATTTTTTCTGCATCAGAATCTAAAAATAGAGCCATCATTCTTGTAGATGCACCTTCTACCATAATTTCATAAATCATATATGCATTTTCAAGTCCCCATTGAGGTCTTGATTCGTAAGAGTCATTGTCTATCATAATTGCAAGCGGTCTGCTTTTTGATGATGTTATTTTTTTATAAAATTCATCAGGTTCAAGCTGTGCAATCGGCTGTGTTGCTTCTGCTTTTTTTTGTTCTTCTTTTGGTTTTACTTCTGCTTTTTTACCGCATGAACATACCGATAATACCAAACATAGCACAAGTAAAACTGATAATACTTTTTTCATTTGTAATCACTCCTTTTTTGTATACATTTATTGTAACATTATTTGTCTTTCTTTTCAACAAAATAGTACGCAAGGTAACATTATTTTAATATTGACTATTTTTTTTGTGTGTGATATCATTTCATTAGTAAATGACATTAGGAGGATTTTCTATGTACGATATAGTTTCACTTGGAGAATTACTTATAGATTTTACACCTCAGGGATTAAGCGAAAAAGGTAATTTTATGTTTGAGGCAAATCCAGGCGGTGCTCCATGTAACGTTCTTGCTCAAATGGCAAAATTAGGACTCAAAACTGCCTTTATAGGAAAAGTTGGAAAGGATACTTTTGGTCTGTTTTTAAAAGATACAATCGAAAAAATAGGCATTGACACAAAAGGTCTTAAACTTACAGACGACGCTTTTACAACACTCGCTTTTGTTACACTTGATAAAGACGGGAACAGAAGTTTTGCATTTTCAAGAAACAACAGTGCAGACGTTTGTCTTACAGAAGACGAAGTTGATGAAAATCTCATAAAAAATGCTAAAATATTCCATATAGGTACACTTTCTTTAACACATCCTTCTGTAAAAAAAGCAACTGTTAAAGCGCTGAAAATCGCAAAAGAAAACGGTGTTTTAATTTCTGTTGACCCTAACCTTCGTTTGCCACTTTGGAAAAGTGAAGACGATGCAAAAGAGGCGATTGACTTAGCACTTTCATATGCTGATATTATAAAAATCTCTGACTACGAAATTGAGTTTTTAACGGGCGAAAAAGATGTAAAAGAAGGCTCAAAAATTCTTTACAAAAAATATAATCCGTGCATTATGTTTGCAACTTGCGGAAAAGACGGTGCTTATGTTTTAAAAGATGATACCGTGCTTCATCATCCGTGTTATGACTGCGTAAAAACAGTTGATACAACAGGTGCAGGAGATTCTTTCTGCGGGGCATCACTTAAAAAACTTGTAGATTTTAATCTTGATTTTTCATCACTTACAACTAAGAATTTAGAAGAAATTATAAAATATGCATCTGGTGCGGCATCACTTACAACAACAAAATACGGTGCAATTTCCGTTATGCCAAGTGAGGATGAAATAATAAGTCTTATAAAATAAAAATGTATTACGGGCATCTTAAATAGATGCCTTTTTTTATGCAGTTTATACAAACAAAATTGCTTTTTTTCATTAAACTTATAAATTTTCAAAATAATGTTGAAATTTTAAAGTTTTTATGGTATAATGCAGTCGTTAAGTTATATCCATTTTTACTTAACGATAAATGTACAATATATCAGTTAGTTGCTTGATAGCTAAATAAACAACTTCTTGATATGAAATATTTAAAGGAGATGAAGTTTTAAAATGGCAAAAAAATTTAAAACCATGGATGGAAACTGTGCCGCTGCACATTGCGCCTATGCGTTTACAGAAGTTGCTTCCATCTATCCTATCACACCTTCTTCTACTATGGCTGAATATGTAGATGAATGGAGTGCAAAAGGCCTTAAAAATATTTTTGGCCAGACTGTTGACGTTTGCGAAATGCAATCTGAAGCAGGTGCTGCAGGTGCTGTTCACGGCTCACTTCAGGGTGGTGCTTTAACTACAACATTTACAGCGAGTCAGGGTCTACTTCTTATGATCCCTAATATGTATAAAATGGCTGGGGAACTTTTACCTTCAGTTATTCACGTTAGTGCCAGAGCAATCGCTGCTCACGCTCTTAACATTTTCGGCGACCATCAGGACGTTATGGCTTGTCGTCAGACAGGTTATGCTCTTTTAGCATCAGGCAGTGTTCAGGAAACTATGGACCTTGGCGGTGTAGCTCACCTTGCTGCTATTAAAGGAAGAGTTCCATTCCTTCATTTCTTCGATGGATTTAGAACTTCTCACGAAATTCAGAAAATCGAAGTTATGGATTATGAAGATCTTAAAAAATTAGTTGATATGGATGCTATCAAAGCATTCAAAGACAGAGCTTTAAACCCAGAACATCCTGTTCTTAGAGGTACAGCACAGAACTCTGACATTTACTTCCAGGGCAGAGAAGTAGCAAACAAATACTACGAAGCAGTTCCTGATATCGTAAATGAATATATGGCTGAAATTTCTAAAATTACTGGCAGAGAATACAAACCATTCAACTACTATGGTGCCGAAGATGCTACTAAAGTTATTGTTGCTATGGGTTCTGTATGCGAAGCAATTGAAGAAACAGTTGATTACTTAAATGCAATGGGTCAGAAAGTCGGCGTACTTAAAGTACACTTATACAGACCTTTCTCTGCAAAATATTTCTTTGATGTTATGCCAAAAACTGTTGAAAAAATCGCAGTTCTTGACAGAACAAAAGAACCAGGTTCTCTTGGCGAACCTCTATATCTTGATGTATGTAACCTATACTTTGGTAAAGCTAACGCTCCACTTATCGTTGGCGGACGTTACGGTTTAGGTTCTAAAGATACAACTCCTACACAGATTGTTGCTGTATATGATAATCTTGATGCTAAAGAGCCTATCAACAGCTTTACAATCGGTATCGAAGATGACGTTACAAATCTTTCACTTAAACTTGGCGACAGAATCAATGCTGCTCCTGAAGGCACAACACGTTGTAAATTCTGGGGATTCGGTTCTGACGGTACAGTTGGTGCTAACAAAGATGCTATTAAAATCATCGGTGATAACACAGACCTTTACGCTCAGGCTTACTTTGATTACGACTCAAAGAAAAGTGGCGGCGTAACAATGAGTCACCTTCGTTTCGGTAAAAAACCTATTAAATCTACTTACCTTCTTGATGAAGCAGACTACATTGCTTGTCATAAACCTGCTTACATCTACCAGTACGATGTACTTGAAGGTCTTAAAAAAGGTGGTACATTCCTTCTAAACTGCGTATGGAGTGAAGAAGAACTTGAAGAAAAACTACCTGCAAACGTAAAAAGATACCTTGCTCAAAATGATATTAAATTCTACACAATCAACGCTGTAGATGTTGCCGTTAAAGTAGGTCTTGGACCAACAAGAATTAACATGGTAACACAAGGTGCTTTCTTTAAACTTGCTAACGTTATTCCTTTTGACGAAGCAGTTGTTCTTATTAAAGACGCTATTAAGAGAACATACGGCAAAAAAGGTGATGAAATCGTTAGAATGAACTGCGATGCCGTTGACGGTGCTGTTGCAGCTCTTAAAGAAATCAAAGTTCCTGCTTCTTGGAAAGATGCTAAAGACGAAAACAAAGCTGACACTGATGCTCCTGCATTCGTTAAAAACATCTGTGAAGCAGTTAACGCTCAAAAAGGTAACAAACTTCCTGTAAGTACATTCTTAGGTTATGAAGACGGTACTTTCGAACAGGGTACTTCAAGATATGAAAAACGTACAGTTGCAGTTAACGTTCCTGATTGGGATATTACAAAATGTATTCAGTGTAACCAGTGTTCACTTGTATGTCCACACGCTGCAATAAGACCAGTTCTTCTAAATGAAGAAGAAATGGCTAATGCTCCAGAAGGTTTTGAAGCCAAAGATGCTATCGGACCACAGCTTAAAGGCTTAAAATTCCGTATGCAGGTTAGTGCTAAAGACTGTCTTGGTTGTGGAGTTTGTGCTCAGGTTTGTCCTGCTAAAGAAAAAGCACTTACAATGAAACCACTTGATGAAATGGTTGCAAAAGAAGCAGACAACTGGGATTACGCTATGAAAGTATCTATTAAAGATAACTTAATGGACAAAGGTACAATCAAAGGTTCACAGTTTGCTATGCCTTACCTTGAATTCTCAGGCGCTTGTGCAGGTTGTGGTGAAACACCTTACATCAAACTTATCACACAGTTATTCGGTGACAGAATGATGATTGCCAACGCTACAGGTTGTACTTCTATCTGGGGTGGTAGTGCTCCAAGTATGCCATACTGCAAAAACGAAAAAGGTCAGGGTCCTGCATGGGCTAACTCACTATTCGAAGATAACGCAGAATTTGGTTTAGGTATGGTTCTTGCTAACAAAAAAGTAAGAAACACACTTGTTGAAAGAATGAACTCTGCTATTGAAAAAGGCATCAGCGCTGATCTTGCAGATGCATTCAAAGCATGGATTGAAGGAAAAGATAATGCTGAAGCTTCTAAAGAAGCAGCAGAAAAAATCAAAGCACTTATCGCTGATGCTGATATGAGCATTCCTGAAATCAAAGAAATTGCTGATAGATGTGATTTCCTTGTTAAACGTTCTCAGTGGGCGTTTGGTGGAGACGGTTGGGCTTACGATATCGGTTACGGCGGTCTTGACCATGTTCTTGCTTCTGGCGAAGACATCAACATCTTCGTAGTTGATACTGAAGTTTACTCTAACACAGGTGGTCAGTCTTCTAAAGCTACACCAACTGCTGCAGTTGCTAAATTTGCTGCATCAGGTAAAAAAGTTAAGAAAAAAGACCTTGGTATGATTGCTACAACATACGGTTATGTATACGTTGCACAGATCGCTCTTGGTGCTAACATGAACCAGGCTATCAAAGCAATCAAAGAAGCTGAAGCTTATCCAGGTCCATCACTTATCATTGCTTACGCTCCATGTATCAACCATGGTATTAAAGTTGGTATGGCTAACACAATCTTAGAAGAAAAGAAAGCAGTTGAAACAGGTTACTGGCACCTATGGAGATACAATCCAGAAATTACAGATGGTAACCCATTCACTCTTGATTCTAAAGAACCAACAGGCGAAATCAAAGATTTCCTTGAAGGCGAAAACAGATATCTTTCACTTAAGAAAGCTTACCCTCAGATAGCTGAACAGTTATTTGAAAAAGCTGAAAAAGACTTAAAAGAAAGATACGAAGTTTACAAAAGAATGGCAAACAACTAATTAAAGCTTCAATAGTATTAAATTCCACCCTTTTGTTAGGGTGGAATTTTAATACTTGGTATTTTTTTAAGTTTCAAAAATAAATATATAATACGCATATTTCGAAAGGCGGAAAAACTTATGGCTATTGAAAAGTCAAAACTAATAAAAAGAATTCTTTTAATAAGCGGAATAACACTTTTATCACTTATTCTTATTTTTGTCGCCATAAGCACAACTATTGCATATACAAAAGAGAATGTAATACACTCAAATATTTATATTGCGGGTATTAAAGTGGGAGATATGAATGCTAAAGATGCCGCGCTAAAACTTGAAGAAAACTTAAACAGTGATATTTCACTTAAATTTAAATATAATGACAAAGAATTTGAAATCTACGGCAAAGATATTGACCTTACATACAATTATATTGATTCAGCCATGAACGCATTTAATAAAGGTAAAAGTGCAAACTATTTTGTAAAAACATTCGGAGCCGTTAAGTATACATTTTTTAAACACAACGTTCCTGTAACTGTTACATTAAATTCAAACAAACTTTTCAGACAACTTGCAAAAACTATTCCGGAAGCAATTGACAAAACAGTTTATACATCGGCATACCTTGAAGGCGAAAATATTGCTATTAAAAACGGAACAGGCGGAATGGGGGTTGATATTCAAAAACTTTCAGACCAGATTGTAAAAAGTCTTGGCGAAGGAAATAAAGAAGTATTTACAATTAAAGTTGAACAGTGCAAACCTGTAAAATATACAGCACAGATGCTTTATGATGAATTTCATGCAGAGCCGATAGACGCTGTATTTAATCTTGATAAACAGAATCCCGAATATAAAGATTCTCAAACAGGTATAGATTTTGATCTTAATGTCGCAGAAAAAATACTTAGAGAAAACGAAAATAACAAAGAAACATATTATATTCCTATAATAGTAACCATGCCAAAGAAAAACGATAACTGGTTTATAGATGAAAACGGCGAGATACTTGGAACATTTTCAACAAAATATAATGCCGGTGTTATAGGAAGAAGTGAAAATATAGATATTGCTGCAAAAAAAATAAACGGACTTATTTTAAAACCGGGCGACCGTTTTTCATTTAACGATATAGTTGGCGAAAGAACAACCTCAAACGGATTTAAAACTGCATCGGTTTATGTTGGCGGTAAAGTTGTAGATGGAATTGGTGGCGGAATTTGTCAGGTTTCATCAACACTGTTTAATGCCGTAGTTTTAGCAGACCTTGAAATAGTTTTCAGAACTAATCACTCAATGCCTGTAAGTTACGTTCAAAACGGCAGAGATGCAACTGTTTCATACGGCGAAATTGATTTTATATTTGCAAATAATCAACCATATCCTGTAAGGCTTGATGTTGTAACAAATAACGGCGAAATTACTTGCTCTGTCAAGGGAATTAAACTTGAAAATAAAGAGATAGAAATTACAACTCAGACCGTTGGAACAAGTGGATTTAGCGAAAAAATCATAGAAGATGACACATTACCTGCCGGAACAAGAAAAATCTCGCAAAAAGGAACTTACGGCTATAGTGTTAACACATATAAAACAACATATATAGATGGCGTGAAAAAAGATACAGTGCTTCTTACAAAAAGTTATTATATCCCAACAGAGCAAATTGTAATTTTAGGAACAAAACCTATTGATGAAGAAGTTGAAAATCCTGAAAATACACAAAATCCTGAAGAAAGTACAGAAACAATTGTACCAACAGTACCTGAAATTGAAATGAACGGTACAGATGTTACAGACGAAGTGCCAATTGAGGACTTTGAAAACGTAGAAGATTTTGAAAATATCGAATAGAAAAAGAACGCACCCACATAAGTGGGGTGGTCTTAAGGATAAAATTAAAACCGAGTGAAAATAAATAAATCACTCGGTTATTTTATTTGGTTTAAATATTGCGGGCGTTTCGTGAAACGCCCCTACAATATCAATAAAAAACAAAATACCCAAGTAATTTTAAAGTTACTTGGGTTGTTTTGTTTTGTCAACGCAAGGGGACTCTCTGCGGTCAAAGGTTGCATTTATTTTAATTACACAAAAAAAGGATGTCAATTTTGACATCCTTTTTTGTTAATTCTTAAATTAGTTTTTAAATAAGTTTTTAACAGCACCAATGCTGTAGCCTTTGGCAACAAGTTCCTGAACTGTAGGAGTTGATGTACCACTTGTTGTGATTACATCTTCACTAATGAAAGAATTGATTTTAACTTCCGGTTTAATGTAATTTTTCATTATTATCTCCTCCTTACTCTGCAATATCTTTTGTGCCAAGGTATTTAAGTTCAGCAGCATCATTTACACAATATGTAAATTCATCGCCCCAGAATGTTTTTCCACGCATTACAACAAATGGAACAGCAACAATTTTTGTGTCGAAGAATTCTTCGCCGATTCCTTCAATTAGAAGGTTAATGTAACCATTAGCTTGTTTTAGTGGTTCCTTTCCATCTGCTCTTGATACAGTAATTGTTTCTTCTTTAGTAGTGTCATCCTGTCTGTAAACCCATACACCGAAAGAATCATATCTTTCAATTACGTTACCTTCGTTAGAAACGTAAGAGTTAATTAAAATTGCGCCTTCTTTTTTGCTTTCATCAGAAGTGTCTGTGTAGTAACCTGCATCTGCAGTTGTGCCAACTTTTTCTCCATCTGTATTTGTGAAGTAGTCAATTGGTGTAATTACAATGTCATCAATGTAGTATGGTATAACATTACTTGAAGCTGAAAGTGAACCTTGCGCTCTATATGTAAATACAATACCGTCTATAAAATTACTTCCACTCATCGAGCCTGTGTATACAAATTCAACTGTATTCCATTGGTTTAAAATAAGTTTTGAACTATCATCTGTTCCAATTGTGTATGAATTGATATCACTGCCAAAATAACTGTTAGAACCTGCTATACCATGTTTAGAACCAATGTTTATATGTCCGGTAGTTTCTCCCACAGGATAAATTTTAATTGAAACTTTGTAAGATTTTCCTAAATTTTCTTCTTTGTCAAAAATATTAAATAAAGTTAATCTTGAATTATTTACATTTGACGGAGAATAGTATAAGCTTTTGCCATTGCCATTTGCATCTTTTTCATCTGTTATTTCTATAGTTCCGCTTTGACATTCATAATCAAATTCTTTAACTATAGAAACATCTGCTCCAAGTGATTCATTGTCAAGTGATGCATCGTTAAAATCAATAGTACCGCCGTTTTCATTTACTTTATCTTCAAAATAAGTAGTATAATTTTCTAAGTTTAGAATTTCAAAATTATCTACATAAAGTGTTGTTCTGTTAGCGGTATCTGTAAAACTCCATTTTTCAGAGTTTACCCTTGCAGTTATACCCTTTTCAATATCACTAGCAGTAGGGGTATATACTGCAGAGAGTACTGTTACCCATTCGCCGTAAGGTATGCTTTGAGTTTTATAATTGTACATAGTATAAGATGTACCTTTTAGAATGGCGAGTGTTACAGGGAAAGTGTCTGTAGTATCATTAGGGTCTTTAACAGCGTATACTTGTGCTTTAAATACATATGTTTTTCCTTCTTCAAATGCACTTTGGTCAATAAATACTTTTCCGCCTCTTGCATCGTCGCCCGCTTTAGACGGATAAAGTTTTATACATTTTGAACCATTTACCCCTTCATTTTCGCAAAAAGCACCGTTTGAAGCGTTACCTGCTGTAGACTAACGAGCTCCGTTATCATATGTATCATTTTTCATTTCCCATGACACATTTGAATTTGCGTCTTCTGTGTGATTTCCTTCGAAATCCTGTGTCCATACTACAGAGTTTTCATCAAATGTTACTGCTAATGATGTGATGGAAAACATACCTATGAGCATAGTCATTGTGATTAAAATTGCAATAATTTTTTTCACAAAAATTTCCTCCTTTAAAAATATATTTTTACTGTGATGTTTAAATACTATAACGCTATTTTATTATACAATAATATTTGTTAAAAATCAACAAAAAACATAAATTTTATGTTTGTTTTTGTTTAATATGCACAAATATATTTTTAATTTTTGATATATATGCAGAATATTATTTAGAAAAAATAAAACTCAGGTAAAAATAAATTTACCTGAGTTTAGAATTTGAGTTTGCAAAACGTACGTTTTGCTCTATGTAAGTTTTTGATGAAACTTTTTTTAAAAAGTTTCGATTTTGGTTACTTTTTTAAAAAGTAACAATCAAATTATACTTACTTAACAATAACTTCAACAGTTCCTGTATTTGCTTTTCTAAGCGGAATGTTAACTGTTTTTTCTACGCCGCCCACATTTACTGTAATGTCGTAATCTCCGTAGAACGCTCTTACGTCAAATTCGCCGTTTGCATTTGTTGCGCCTGCTTCTCTTGTCCACCATTTGTTATAAACAAGGTCTTCATACTGGTCGGCAGTTTTCTTTCTGTTCCAGTTTTTGTCAAATAGTAAGTATTTAGGTGTTCCGCCGTCTACAAAGCCCCAGCAGTAGAAGCCCTGAATTTTTTCGTGGCTGAATATTGTAATTAAAATGTCTCTTGTAAAACTTGCGTGAATGATTTCATCATTGATTGAAAGGTCATATTCTGTAATTTTTAACTCATCAGCATATTTTCCTAAAACTTCAAGCTGGTCATAGAATTTTGGAGGATAGCAAGGATATGCAAAGTGTGCCTGAGAACCAATACCATCCCATTTTGCGCCTTTTGCTTTAAGTTCTTCGATTAAAGGAACAAGGTTATCTAAGTAGTTATCTGTACCAACCATCTTGTGTTCGTTCATATAAATTTTCTGATTTCCGACGTTAGCTTCGTTAGCCATATTAAACCATTCAACAACAATGTCATTTCCAAATGCATATCTTATGTAAGTGTCATCTCTGAAAAGTTCGTTTGTTGTATCCCAGTCTACAAGGTCATCTTTGTATTCTGCCATAACTTTTGTCATGTGTTCTTTAATATAACCTTGTACTTTATCACGATCTTTTGCATATGCTGCTTCAAGTACACGATCAGGAAGTGATGAGTTAATACCATTGCCTGAAAGTGTTGTTTTATCCCATACAAGGGCATGACCTCTTATTGATTTAATACCGATATCTTTTAAAGTATCAACAAGTTTTCTTGGAATAGTAGGGTCAGTTTCGTAATATGTCCATTTCAAATGATTTTCAAGAACAGCACTGTTAAAGTATTTAATAAGGTTACTTCTGTATTTTTCGCCTGCTTCGCCTTCAGTAAGAAGCTGTGTGCTTACTGCAGTACCCCATTCAAATTCGTGTTCTGTCATATTAACTTTGATGTCGGCATTAGGAATGATGTTTCCGTTTTCATCTTTGATAACAAGTTTAAAGTCGCCTTTTCTGATTTTTTCAATTCTTTCAATTGCTTCTTTTCTCCACTGAGCGCCTTCTTCCATACCTTCGTACGTTTTTGTAGAAGGAAGCTGTTCTGCAGTAACGGCATCCTTATAGTTGATAATTTCAACACCACCGATTTCAAGAACCTGAGCGTAGTGTCCAACCCTTACTGTCATATGAACATTTGTGCCAAGTGATTCATTAACGTTAAACGGCATATATGATTTTGTCCATTCATTCTGAATAACAACGCCGTCTTGCTGAAGTGCTTTGTACCAAGGTGTTTCTGCCTGTTCAATAACAAACTGAATACCACCTACGTTTGTGTCGTTGTCACCACCTGAAATTTTTCTTGATGAAACAACAAGCATACCCATATCGCCAGGTTTAAAGTTTTTCTTTAAAGGAATTTCGTACTGAGCATCGTAAATGTTAGGAGTTCTTTCTGGGCAGGTAATTCTTACTGCTTTCTTAAATTCCTGACCTTCTACATCAACAATTTCAGTAGAAATTTTAGAGTTTTTAGCATTACCATTTAAAAATTCTTCGTTTGTAAGCATTACTTCGCCCTGTGGAAGTGTAGGAATGATATCTTCAATATTTTTAACATCATAGTAGATTAAATCATACGGATCGCTTGATTTTGTAAACTCTGTAGGAACAGGTCTTTTTCCGTCTACTGCTTTTACAGGAGTAAATTCATCATCTTTGATATCAGCATCAGAACCTGAAACTTCTGTAACTTTAACATCGTCAATGTAAAGTGTTTCAATAAGTTTTGCGTCTGCACCTTTTTGGCAAACACCTAATTGTGTAATTGAATCGTTTGTGTGTTCGTATTTAAATTCAATTAAAGTCCATTCGTTTGCTTTAATGTTTATCATAACAGATGATGCAGGTGTAAATGCGTTTGCACTTCCCATTGCACCGTATGTACCAAGAAGAACGTTTGTTCCTTCGTTTGAGCCGTAAACATATGCAGAAACTTTAAATGTTTTTCCTAAATCTTCTTTAGAGAAAACATCTGTAAATTTAACTCTGTAGTCAATTTGTGTTCTGTTTGCCATTTTAAGTGACTGACCGTTTCCAGATGTATGGTCAACGTCTTTTGACAAAGATACATTTTTTGCTTCGTAAGCAGCACCTGTTACGAAATCTTTGTTTTCATCAAAAGTTGTAATGTTTTCAAAATCCCAAACTTTTGATGCACTGCTTTCAATAATAACTTTTCTTTCGTTTCCGTCCCAGTCAACTTTGCAGCCGAGTGATTCAGAAATGAATCTTACAGGAACAAGTGTTCTTGAGTTGACAATTTGTGCAGGAACATCAAGTGTAACTTCTTTGTTGTTAACCTTAGCAACTGTGTTGTTAATTTGAAGTGATACTGTTGTATCGCCTAAAATTCCTGTTGCTGTTTTTGTAGCATCGTCCCATTCTACTTTTGCACCAAGTCCTTCAAAAATTGCACGAAGTGGAACGAGTGTTCTTCCTTCTACAATAATAGGAGGCTGGTCCATTGTAAGTTTAGAACCGTTAAGCAAAATTTTGATTTCGTCATCAGCAAATGCTACACAAGAAAAACAAGATATAAGCATTGATAAAGCCAAAATCATTGACAATAGTTTTTTCATTTTATACTCTCCTTTTTTGTGTTTAATAAATTCATTATATCGAATAATTTGTGTTTATTCAATATAGAATTATATACAAGTAGAGGTAAAATCCTATACCCTTAATACTATTCTACATCTTTTTAGCACAGAAAACAATGGGTTATTTTACTTAATTTTAGGGGGTATTTTAATGTAATACACAAGAAAGACACCCACTTAAGTGGGGTGGTCTTAAGGGAAAAATATAACCGAGTGAAACTAAAATCACTCGGTTATTTTATTGTTTGAATATTGTAGGGGACGGCGCGAAACGACGTCCCGTAAAGCCTCCCTTGTGTAAAGGGAGGGGGACCACATTAGTGGTGGAGGGATTGTAATTATTAAAATTACTATAGACACAATCCCTCAGTCTTTCCTTACGGAAATCCAGCTCCCTTTAGGCAAGGGAGCCTTTTTCAAAAATCCATAAGTTGCACCAACATATGCGGATGCCTCTTTATAATTGTTGATGAAAATATTATTTTATAACAACTTCAACAGTTCCTTTGTTTGCTTTTTCAAGAGGAATATTGACTGTTTTTTCTACGCCATCCACGTTAACTGTAATATCGTAGTTTCCGTAGAAACATCTTACGTCAAATTCGCCGTTTGCATTTGTTGTACCTTCTTCGTTTGTCCACCATTTATTGTAAACAAGGTCTTCGTATTGGTCAGCAGCTTTTTTTCTGTTCCAGTTTTTATCAAACAACAAGTATTTTGCTACATCGCCGTCTTTAAAGCCCCAACAGAAGAAACCTTCAACTTTTTCGTGGCTGAATATTGTAATAAGGAAATCTCTTACAAAACTTGCGTGAAGTTCCTGGTCAGGAGTTGTAAAGTCAAATTCTGTAATTTTAAGTTCATCTGCATATTTTGCAAGTGTATCAAGTTGATTATAGAATAGCGGTGGATAGCAAGGAGATGCAAAGTGTGCCTGAACACCAATACCGTCAAATTTAGCACCTTTTGACTGAACTTCTTCAATAAGTGGAACTAAATCGTCAAGATAGTTGTCTGTACCAACCATTTTATGTTCGTTCATATAAATTTTTGCATTACCAACATTGTATTTGTTAGCCATGTTAAACCACTCTACAACAACATCGTTGCCGAATTTTTCTCTGATGTATGTATCACTTCTGAAAAGTTCGTTTGTAGCATCCCAGTCGTCAAGGTCGTCTTTAAAGTCTGCCATAACCTTTTCGATGTGAGCTTCAATAAGTGACTGAACAGTTTTTAAATCGCCTGCAATTGCAGCATCAACTGCGCCCGGTGTCATTGATGAGTTATAGTCAGGATCGTTTTCTTCGATTTTATCCCATACAAGAGCGTGGCCTCTTAGGTATTTAATACCCATGTTTTTAAGCATATCAATCATATTTCTTGTAGTAACAGGGTCATCTTCGTAGTAGTGCCATTTAAGGTTGTTTTCAAGCACAGCACCATTAAAGTATTTTATAAGTTCGCTTCTGTATCTGTCGCCCGATTCGCCTGCTTCTAAAAGTCTTGGGCTAACGGCAGTACCCCACTGAAACTCGTGTTCTGTCATATCAACTTTAATGTTTGCATTTGGAATAACGTTTCCGTTTTCATCTTTTATAATAAGTTTAAAGTCGCCTTTTCTTATTTTTTCAATTCTTTCGAGTGCTTCTTTTCTCCACTGGGCACCGTCTTTCTGACCTTCGTAAGTTTTTGTTGTAGGAAGCTGTTTAATAGTTTGTTTGTAGTTGATAATTTCAACACCGCCGATTTCAAGAACCTGTTCATAGTGTCCAACCCTTACTGTCATGTGTGCAGTTTTTCCAAGTTTAGAGTCAACGCTAAATGGCATATATGATTTTGTCCATGTGTTCTGGTTAACAACGCCGTCCTGCTGAAGAACTTTGTACCAAGGTGAAACATTTTGTTCAATAACAAACTGAACACCGCCTGTGTTTGTATCGTTGTTACCACCGGAAATCATTCGTGATGAAACAACAAGCATTGCTAAATCGCCCGGTTCAAAACTTTTTGGAAGTTCTATTTCGTACTGAATATCATAAATGTTTTTAGTTTTTTCTTTTGCTGTAATTCTTACGGCTTTGTCAAATTCCTGACCTTCAACATTCACAATTTCAAAAGCGATTTTATCTCCGCCTTTTGCTTTACCATTTAAAAATTCTTCACTTGTAAGCATCACTTCGCCTTGTGGAAGTGTAGGAATAATATCATCAATAGATACTGCGTCGTAGTAGATTAAATCTTCAGGATTTTTAGATTTTGTAAATTCGGTTGGAACAGGTCTTTTGTTTTCCATGTTTTCAACTTTAATTTCAGTTTTGGCTTCTTCTTTAATTTTTACGTTTATATCGTCGATATACATGCAAGCAAGTACACCGTTATCTGCATTTGGCTGGTCAAAACCAATCATATTTGCAATTTCAGTATCATGTTTAAGTGTAAGTTCAACTTTTGTCCATGTGTTTTTAGGAATATTAAAGTTTTCGCCAACACGAGGTGTACCTGAATGTGCTGTGCCTGATGCAGAATATGTACCAAGTCTTAGTTCATTGTCCATATCAGGATAGTAAACGTAAGCAGAAATTACAATTTCTTTGCCTAAATAGTCTTTTTCGATAAGGTTTAAAAGTTTAACTCTGTGGTAGAACATACTTCTGCCGTCAATTTTTAAACTTTTTCCGTTTCCGGTTGTGTGGTCAAATTCAGTTGAAAGCGAGATTTTATCTGCTTTAAGACCACCGCCAAGTTCGTAATCTTTTCCTGAAACAAATTCGTTTAAATCATCAAAAGTAAGTGTTTTTCCTTCGGATGCATCTGTAATAATAACAGTTTTTGTAGCATCGTCCCAGTCAACATTGCAACCGAGTGATTCAGAAATAAATCTTACAGGAACTAAAGTACGGCTGTTTACAATCTGTGCAGGAACGTCAAGAGTTTTAACTTTACCGTTAACGAAAGCATCTTTTGAGCCGATTGTAATTTTAACTTTTTTGTCGCCTTTTTCGCCCGATGCGCATTTTGCAGCGTCATCCCATTCTACTTTTGCGCCAAGTCCTTCAAAAATTGCACGCATTGGAACAAGTGTTCTTCCGTCTACAATTATAGGAGCCTGGTCTGTTTCAAGGTTTTTGCCGTTGATTATAATTTTTACTTCTGTGTCTGCTAAAACAAATGAGAAAGAAGATAAAATCATAATAATGGCAAGAGTGATTGATAATAACTTTTTCATTTTTTTCCTCCTTAAGTAATTAAATGTTACAATTCATTTTAACATAATTTTTAAAAAAAGTAAAGTACCAATTACAATAACAAACAGACTAAAAGCAATTGACTAAACAGTTAAAATAGTGTATACTTTAAACATAAAAATGCCCAAAAGTTCATATTGTGAATTTAGAGAGGTGTTTTTATGTTTGTAGTTATAAAGAAAAACAATATACTTTTTTTAGTGGCAATATTTTTTGTTTCTGTTATTATGCTTAATCTTTCTTTAAAAAACGAAATAGAAAGTGTGTTTTCGACTTCTAAAGTAGTTGTAATTGACCCAGGGCACGGAAACATTGACGGCGGTGCTGTGGGAAATAGCGGAAGTATAGAAAAGGATATTAACCTTTCAATTTGCAAAAAAATAAAAGAACATCTTAAAAAAGACGGATTTAATGTTGTCCTTACAAGAGAAGATGACAGCCCCTTAACAGATACAAACGGAAAAAATGTGCGCCAGATAAAAAGGGACGATTTAAAATATCGCAAAAAAATGCGCGATGCACAAGATACATCAATTTTTGTTAGTGTCCATATGAATAAGTTTCACGATGAAAAACAAAAAGGTGCGCAGACATTTTATGCGAAAACACCGTCTGAAAGTAAACTTTTAGGCGAAGTTATACAAAAAAATATGATAGAATATCTTGATAAGTCAAACAGGCGTGTTGCCAAGGTTGATGAAAGTTCAATCTATATTTTAAAAGATGCAAAAACACCATCTGTACTTGTTGAATGCGGATTTTTATCAAATGCAGATGAAGAAAAACTTCTTCTTACAGATGAATACCAAAATAAAGTTGCTTATGCGATATATAAAGGAATAAAAGAGTACTATTCGGAGATGAAACAGTGAAAAAGGATTTTTTACCCGTATCGAAAGAAGATATGGAAAAAAGAAAAATTAAACAACTTGACTTTGTTTATGTGTGTGGCGATGCATACGTTGACCACCCAAGTTTTGGGCATGCAATAATATCAAGAGTACTTGAAAACGCAGGATTTAAAGTGGGTATAATTGCTCAGCCAAACTGGAGAGATACGAATGATTTTAAAAAACTTGGCGAGCCAAAACTTGGTTTTTTGGTTTCAGCAGGGAATATCGATTCAATGGTAAATCACTATACAGTAAATAAAAAAATACGCAGTGAGGATTTTTATTCTCCGGGCGGAAAGGCAGGATGCCGTCCTGACAGAGCAACAATTGTTTACTGTAACAGAATTAAAGAAGCGTACCCGAAAGCAAAAATCATAATCGGTGGCGTTGAAGCATCGCTAAGACGTTTTGCGCATTATGACTATTGGGATAACAAAGTAAGACGCTCTATACTTTTTGATACACGAGCAGATGTTTTAAGTTACGGAATGGGCGAAAAATCTATTTTGAAACTTGCAAATTTAATGCGCGAAGGAAAAGACATATCGCAGACAAATGTTGACGGATGCTGTTATGTAAGGACAAATATAGATTATCTAAAAGGCGAATATACAGAAGTTCCGTCGTTTGAAGAAGTAAAAGAAGATAAAGTTGCATATTCAAAAGCAACAGCATTAGAGTATTACGAGCAGGATGCGGTTCGCGGTCGTGCAATAGTGCAAAAATGTCAGGGGAAATATCTTGTGCAGAATAAACCTATGGCACCGCTTACAACAAGTGAGCTTGACAAGGTTTATGCACTAAATTATATGAGAACGTACCATCCGATGTATGAAAAAGACGGCGGAGTTCCTGCTATAAGCGAAGTTAAGTTTTCTATTACGAATAATCGCGGATGCTATGGCGGATGCAATTTTTGCGCACTTACTTTTCATCAGGGAAGAGTTGTTACTGTACGAAGTGAAAAATCGGTTCTTTCAGAAGCCGAAAAACTTATATGGGACAAGGATTTTAAAGGATATATTCACGATGTCGGCGGTCCTACTGCAAACTTTTACGGAAGAGCGTGCGATTTGCAGGTTGAAAACGGCGTTTGCAAAAATAAAAGATGTTTGTATCCTGAGCCTTGTAAAAACTTAAAGATAGACCATAAAAAATATATGGAACTGCTTAGAAAACTAAGAAATCTTCCTAATGTAAAAAAAGTTTTTGTTCGTTCTGGAATACGATATGACTATCTTATAGCAGATAAAGATGATGAATTTTTCTATGAACTTTTAACGCATCATGTAAGCGGACAACTAAAAGTTGCACCTGAGCATATAAGCGATAACGTGCTTTCTAAAATGGGAAAACCATCGCGAAGTGTTTACGATAAGTTTTCTGAAAAATTCTATAATATAAACAAAAAAATCGGTAAAGAACAGTATCTTGTGCCGTATCTTATGTCAAGTCATCCGGGAAGCACATTAAATGAGGCAATTGAACTTGCACTGTATATAAAAGAGCATAATCTTCATCCTGAACAGGTGCAGGATTTTTACCCGACACCGTTTACAATATCAACATCAATGTTCTATACAGGGCTTGACCCGTTTACACTAAAAGAAGTTTATGTGCCTAAAGATTATGAAGAAAAGAAAATGCAAAGGGCACTGCTTCAGTTTTCTAAAAAAGAAAATTATAATCTTGTTGTTAAGGCGCTAAAAAAAGCAGGCAGGGAAGATTTAATAGGATTTTCAAAAAACTGTCTTGTAAAACCACTTAAAAACAATAATAATTCTTATACAAAAAAAGGAGAAAATCATGGCGAAAATACTAAACGGAAAAGAAGTATCTCAAAAGGTAAAGGACAAGCTAAAAAAGGAAACAGAAATTTTAAAAAGTAAAGGTATTATACCGGGTCTTGCTGTTATTATAGTAGGCGATAATCCTGCATCAAGAGTATATGTAAACTCTAAAAAGAAAGCGTGCGAGGAAATAGGATATTATTCAAGAGAGTATGCACTTGGCGCAGATACAACAGAAGAAGAACTTTTAAATTTAGTTAAAGAACTAAATAACGATGACGAAATAGATGGCATTTTAGTTCAACTTCCGCTTCCAAAACAAATAAATGAAGAAAAAGTTTTAAATACAATTATTCCAGAAAAGGATGTAGACGCTTTTCATCCTGTAAACGTTGGAAAAATTATGATTGGTAATTTCGATTTTCTTCCTTGTACACCTGCAGGTGTTATGGAACTTATAGACGAAGCAGGAATTGATCTTTGCGGTAAAAACTGTGTAGTTGTAGGAAGAAGTAATATCGTTGGAAAACCTCAGGCAATGCTGCTACTTCATAAAAATGCAACAGTAACAATTTGCCACTCAAAAACAGTTAATTTAAAAGAAATTTGTAAAACTGCAGATGTGCTCGTTGTTGCAGTTGGAAGAGCCGAAATGATTACAGGCGACTATATTAAAGAAGGTGCAGTTGTAATAGATGTTGGTATGAACCGACTTGAAAACAAAAAACTTGTTGGCGACGTTGAATTTGAAAGTGCTTCCAAAAAAGCATCGTATATTACACCTGTTCCTGGCGGTGTAGGACCTATGACAATAGCAACACTTATGAAAAACACATTAACCGCAGCAAAGAAAAGAAAATTAAAATAAGTCTTTGTGCAAATCACACATTTTAACAAAAAAATAATTGTATAATATGTATATTTACTAAGTTTTTTTAAAGTGATATAATATATGTACATAAATTTTAGCGCATTATTTATTCGATAATGCGCTTTTATTTTTCAGCGGATTTGTGCTGTTTTTTGGCGCAAATTGAGCGAAAAAGTGCGTAGACAAATGCATAAAAAAGTATTAAAATATTCCATAATATTAAATTTGTGTATTTACTTTATGTAATGCCATATCGTATCATAAAAGAGTATTATCATAGCATTTGGAAAATGATGAATGATACTTTTTAATTGGTATTATGGTATTACGTTATATTACTACATTTTAGAATACAAATTTAATTTGTAAAATAAAAAGGAGGAAGAAAAAATGTTAAAAAGAGTAATAAGTTTGTGTGTTATGGTAGCAATGCTTATCACAATGGTACCAACATTTGTTTTGGCAGCCGACACAGACGAAACTAATGTTATCGAAGAATTTAAAGACTATCTTGTAAACAGTAAAATTCTTTCTGATGACGGGTATGCGCACATTCCTGTGCATATTAACACATATGTAAATGGTACAACCGACAAAAACAGTCAGGTTATTGTTTACATAATGAATCACGCAATGGAAAGGGTTGGAACAGATTCCGATATCGATATTATCGGCGATTTATTAAACGATACAGAGTACAAAAATATCGTTGTAACAGTTGACTTTTTAAACAATCCTAAAGCGGTATCACCTCAGATTGACTACAGTGTTGCTCAAATAATTGCAGATATCCGTGATGAAGGTGCTTACCTTAACGGAAACACATACGGACAGTATTTAATTCATGCAGTTCCATCTGGTTGCAGAATAGCAAGAGATATCTGGTATTTTGACCTTTTGGAAAACGGTGCAAAAGGTACAGAAGAAGCAATAATTGCAAGTTGGAACTCAGATGATTTTAAAAATACACACGCAAAACGCATTCCTGCCTGCGAAGGTAATAACTATCAGGAAGGCGTATGGTTTGAAGCAACAAGCATAGACCAGCTTGTTAGAAGTAAAGCAAACGGCGGAGGACCTATCGATACAGATTTAAGACTTGACATAGTTTATCCTTCAAATCCAACATCAAAACCGCCAGTTTGGATGTGGGCATCTGCATCTGAAACAAGAGCAAAATCAACACTTGGCACACCTTACAAAATCGGTTTTGCGCTAAGAGGTTATGCAGTTGTTGCATACGATCACGAATATTATCCAATGTCAAGAAATGACCACTATTCTTATTACAGTGGTTCATACGGCACAGCAAGAACAAACGGTGTTAAAACACATACTGCAGCAGCAAGATGTGTAAGATACTATGCAGACGAGTTCGGTTATGACGTAAACAGACTTTCTGTTGGTGGACATTCAAAATCTTCATATTCTGCACTTCTTGGAAGAGATAATCCTGAACTTTTGGAAGAACTTGATGATTACACAAAATATGGATATGAAAAAGGCGAAAACTATGGCGAACAGCCATTTTTAACATATAAAGATGGTGTAACAAAAATCCCAAGTAACGTTCAGGTTATTTACACATCAATGGGCGATGGCGCAAAACTATATAACAGATTACTTTGTGATTCTTCAGTTCCTGCAGTAATTGCCTGCGGCAAAAACGACCAATATGGTGCGTGGGATTACTGGGATGAATTGCAGGCAGCATATATGGAATGGGATATTCCAAACCTTGCAGTCGGTATGACAGATATGGGACACTCTCTTCCAAGAGATATTGATCCAGACCTTAACTATGACAGATACGATGCAGTAATCGACTTTTTTGATTACTACTTAAAACCTCAAAACGGAAGCAAACCAACAGTTGTTTATACTTCTCCTGTTGACGGAAACGATACATTTGACGGTATAAGCGACGTTGTTGTTAAATTTACTGCTCCTGTAGATGAAAACGAAGTTAAATCTAAAGTTAAAGTTTTAGACGAAAACGGAAGTGAACTTAGCGGTATCTGGAAAAAATACGCAGCCGATAACGAATATCACTTTGTATCTGATGAATACGAACATGGTGTAACATACACAATCAGCGTAGATGATACTTTAAAAGCAAAAACTGGCGAAACATTTGAAAGCGGAATAGAAAGAACATTTAGCGCAGATATAGGCGATTTTAGTTATTCTTCAAAAGATGCGTATATTGAAATAGGAAATAATGCAAACTTTGGAAATGCAACTTCAATTGAAATTTCAAAAGATAAAAAACTTGGATATTTTGAATTTGACCTTTCAAACTTTATAGGTACAAAAGATACAGGTTCATTTAGTTTCAGTGTTGCAAATGATGCTGCTCAGAAACTTAAAGTTTATGGAATTGACAGTGCCGTTTGGAACGAGGGCACAATAAACTCATCAAATGCGCCTTCACTTTCTTTGGCTACATACATTGCAGATGTAAGTATTGCAGGCAAAGGCACATACACAGTAGATGTTTCTAACTTTATTAAAACCGTAAAAGGAAGCAAAGTTACATTTATTTTAGAGGCACAAAAAGAAACAGGCAAAAAAGGACTTGTTCAGTCATTTGACAGTTTAACTTCACTTACAAAAGCGAGTGTTTCTGATAACAATCCGGTTTCAGAAACTGCAATCTACAAAACAGGTGGCGACCCTCAAGGAGTTAATTTAACTTCTGATAAGGACCACACAACAGGAAACGGAAAATCTGTTTACTTCAAACGTAATGATACCTGGGACAGAATTAAATTCTTTAATACATTTGGTCCAAACGAACTTACAGAAGATGACATAGGCGACACATATAGAATTTCGTTCTGGGTAAACCCTGACTCAGATGTAACAGTTAAAGCAGGGCTTATGTGTTCATCTATTCCTGACAGTGATGCTACTCATCCTCAGGCAGCATATTGCAAATACGACCAGAATTTCTTTGGAACAACTGTTAACCAAAATGCAGAAGCAGGAAAATGGACAAAAGTAAGTTTAGATTACACAATAACAAAAGATATTATAGACGGAAGAATACAGATGCTTACAATGGAATCGTCTGTTGGTGCATCAAGTTATTATATCGATGATATTGAAGTTGAACTGCTTGCAACAGATGTGTCTGTTACATCAAAAGAAGGCAAAAACCTTGCAGAAAATCAGTTTAAACCAAAACTTTCTGTTACAACGACTGTACCTGAAAAAGTGTATAATATGCCGCTTGTAGAATTTAACTCATCAAGTGATGTAACAAACAAAACAAATACAACATATGTACCGGGCTGGTTTGGCACAAGTACTCAGCTTGTATATAACAGTGCAGGATATGCAAAAATATTTGGTACAGCGAATGCTACAAGCGGTGCTGTAAGAGCCGGTTTTACAACAAATGTAGAAGGTGTTACAGCCGACAATGAATTGTATATGGTTTGTAAACTTAAAATAAAACCGGGCGATGCAAAAACAAGATACAGAATTTGCTGGAAAAACGGAGAAAGCAGCGGTTCGCCGATTATCTTTACAGTAGATACAAATACAGATGGAACTTTTGCCGGTGCGGTAGGTAACTCGGAAGGCTCACAAAAATCTACAAGTTTTGGTGTTAAAATTCCAGACTATTACGGGGACGGCTGGGTAGACTGTATTGCGGTAATTGATTTAAATAATACAGATACAAATGCACCTGTAGATGTATATATTAACGGTGTTAAAAAATCGGGAACTTTATACGAAGCAATCGCTGTTTCAGCAAGAGAAGGATATCTTTACGGATTGAGCTTCCAAAATAGTGATGTAGCAAATGACAATACATTTATCGACGACAATGCTATATACACAGTAAAAAAATCAAACCTTGTTCCACTTACTATGGAAACAGACGGAAATCAGGTTACAATTTCAAACGAAGTAACACTTAGCCAGATTACAAATACATCAGATAAAACTCTTAGCGTAATTAAAGCAAACGGCGAGTATTTACCGCTTAGCGCAGTTAAAGTTGAAAGAGGTGCGCTAAAACTTACAATTAGCGAAGATGCACTTACCTTTGGAGATAATGAAATTGACCTATCTGAAGTAAAAGACATTTTCGGACAGAACATTTACGGCGAAAATACATTTACTATTACAAAAGAAATGCCAGTTGTTGAAGTTATTGGCGAAGATATAAAAGCATCTTACGATGACGGAAAAGGCGCAAATACTGTTACAAACAGATTCTTTGCAAATCTTGTAAATATTGAAGATATTGCAGAAGCAGGTTTTGAAATTTCGACAGTAATAGATGAAGTTACATATGCTTGGGAAATTGTACTTGATACAGTTTACGAAAATGTTATTGCAAATGATACAGAGTATGTAACAGATGCAGGATACATTTTAACAGGTGCAATTGGCGATGTTCCAAACGATTTTGCAGGCGAATTTATTGTAAAAACATTTGTTAAAAACTTTGAAGGCGTTAAGTCTTATCTTAGTGAGTAAGGAGGATTGAGTAATATGAAAAATTA
>SVJH01000002.1 GCA_015069095.1 Oscillospiraceae bacterium
TGGAACGTAGACGGGGGACCACTTTAGTGGTGGAGGGATTGTAATTATTAAAATTACTATAGACACAATCCCTCAGTCTCGCATTTGCTCGACAGCTCCCTTTAGGCAAGGGAGCCTTTTTAAAAAATCCCTAACACGCACCCACTTATAGGCAGGTTGGTATTAAAGATAAATAAAACCGAGTGATTAAATCACTCGGTTTTATTGCGTTTTACAGCAAGGTTATTAGAAAGTTATTTTATTCAACTGTTACCGATTTTGCAAGATTTCGGGGTTTATCTACATCATATCCTTTTTCAGTTGCAACATAGTATGATAAAAGCTGAAGCGGAACTGATGATAAAACAGGGTATAACTCAGGTTTTGTATCGGGAATTTTTATAGTGTCGTTATAGTTTGAGTTTTTAAAACTTTCAGGTACAATGCCTATTACATAAGCACCTCGGGATGCAACTTCTTTTATGTTATTATCCATTTTTTCTTTTAAATTTTTGTCTGTATTTATAGCAATAACAACTGTTCCATTTTCAATAAGTGCAATCGGTCCGTGTTTAAGTTCTCCGCCTGCATATGCTTCAGAATGAATGTACGAAATTTCTTTAAGTTTTAGCGCTCCCTCCATTGCAGAGGCATATGAAACACCTCTTCCAATATAAAATATATCTTTTTCGTTTGCAATTTTTTTGGCTATAGTTTTTATGTTTTTATCATCTAAAAGTATTTTTGAAACCTTTTTATCAAGTAGTAAAATCTCGGCTTTTATATTTTCAAATTCGTCTTTTTCCATTTTTTTCTGTGCTAAAAGCAAGGCAAATGCGTAAAGTGCAATAAGTTGAGTTATATACGCTTTTGTTGATGCAACCGATATTTCAATCCCTGCGCGTGTGTAAAAAACAAAATCTGCCTCTCTTGATATTGTACTTCCCATCGCATTTGTAATTGCAAGTGTTTTGCATCCCGTTTTCTTTCCGAGTTTTAATGCGCTAATTGTATCTGCCGTTTCGCCCGACTGACTTATTAAAATTAAAAGTGTATTTTTGTCAATCAAAGGATTTCTATAAATAAACTCCGACGCTATATCTACATTTACGGGAATTTTTGCCCATTTTTCAATTACAATTTTGCCCACAAGTCCTGCATGATAAGCACTTCCGCAACCTACTATAAAAATTTTGTTAATATCCTTTAAATTATCATATTTAATGGAGTCCATTTCAACTTTTTCACCCATTATGCAGGATAAAAGCGTATCTTTTATCGCTTTTGGTTGCTCAAAGATTTCCTTAATCATAAAGTGGTCATATCCGTCTTTTTGAATAGTTACGTCATCAAACTCGGCTTTGTAAATTTTTCGTTCTATTTCGTTTTTTCTTTCGTCATATAGCGTTACTTTGTCTTTTTTTAAAAGTGCAAATTCGTTGTCATTTAAAATATAAATATCTTTTGTTTCACTTAAAATTGCAGGTATGTCAGATGCAATAAAGTTTCCGTCATCTTTAAGTCCTACAATTAAAGGGCTGTCTTTTCTTACTGCAATAATTTTATCAGGCTCATCTTGTGAAATTACGCCGATTGAATAACTTCCTTTTAATTGCTTGGTTGCGCTTATTACTGCATCTAAAAGACTTCCGCTATAAAGGTGCGAAATAAGGTGCGCAATTACTTCTGTGTCTGTTTCCGATACAAATTTATAGCCTTTTTTAATTAAATCTTCTTTCAGTACGGCGTAGTTTTCAATAATTCCGTTATGAACAACACTTATTTTTTTATCTTCACTTAAATGCGGGTGCGAATTTTTATCACTTGGTATACCATGTGTTGCCCATCTTGTGTGGCCGATTCCAACATCAGATGTAAGATCAACGTTTTTAATAGCATTTTTTAAATTTTTAAGCGGACCTTTTTTCTTTACAGTTACAATTTTATCATCTTGCAAAACGGAAATTCCTGCAGAATCATACCCTCGGTATTCAAGTTTTTCAAGACCTTGCAAAAGGTATTTTTTTGCATTTCCTTCTCCGATATAACCTACTATTCCGCACATAAGTTTGTTCCTTTCAAAAATTGTGTTTTTATATTTTTTATTCCCTGCAAAAGATTATTTTATACCGATTTTGCATATATTATTTTATATTTTTGTTTTCAAATTCAAAGTTTTGTGATACAATAACTTTAAGCAGTTGCGTTAGCATCCGAACCCGCCTAAACCAAGTAAAATAGCCGTTTTTCTTTGTTGTCGGTCTCAAAATACCTTTAAGGAGTTGATAAAATGAATTACACATATAAAACAAAAGGCACTTGTGCTATGAGAATAAGTTTTGATATTGATAAAAATATCGTTTCTAATATAAAGTTTGACGGTGGATGCAACGGAAATTTAAAAGCAATAGCAAAACTTCTTGATGGTCAAAGTGTTGAATATATTGAAGAAAAACTTTCAGGAAACGATTGCAGAGGACGCGGTACATCGTGCGCAGACCAACTTGCAAAAGCAGTAAGAGAAGCATATGAAAACCAAAAATAAAAGTATTTTTTAATTTTTGCAATAAAAATAACCCAAGTAATTTTAAAGTTACTTGGGTTTTTTGTTAATATTGCAAACCATCCGTTAAACCTTGCAAGATTGTAAGACATTTATTTTAACATATCAGGTCGGTTTTTCTTTGTTATTTCTATTGATTTTTCCTCGCGCCACTTTTTAATAAGTGCATGATTTCCTGAAAGAAGAACATCTGGCACTTTTTCGCCTTCAAATTCAGGCGGTCTTGTATACTGCGGATATTCTAAAAGTCCGTTAAAATGCGATTCATCGGTAAAACTTTCTTCGTTTGAAAGTACACCGTCAATCATTCTTGAAACTGTATCTATAAGCACCATTGCAGGAAGTTCTCCACCGGTTAGTACGTAATCGCCGATAGATATTTCCTCATCTACAATTTTATCTAAAACTCTTTGGTCAATTCCTTCATAATGCCCGCACAAAATCACAATATGCTCCATTTTAGAAAGTTCAATCGCCTTTTTCTGACTAAGTACACTTCCCTTTGGCGACATATATATAACGTGCGGTTTATAATTTAAATCCTTTGTTATGCTCTTATATGCATCGTAAATCGGCGGTGCCTGCATAACCATTCCGCGTCCGCCACCGTACGGATAATCGTCTACTCTGTTATGTTTATTATTTGCAAAATCACGTATGTTTATGGCGTTATATTCAATTATTCCTTTTTCTTTTGCTCTTCCAAGTATGCTTTCAGATAACACATCATCAAACATTTTCGGGAAAAGCGTAAGTACATCAAATTTCATATTCTACCCTCATATCATTTGCGAAACATATGCTATTAAAGGAAGTGAAATTGCCGATAAAAGCGTTGTTACCGCAAAAATTTCAGATGCATAAATTGCATTTTTATCATATTTTATTGCAAATAATGTTCCTATTGTAGCAGTTGGGCACGATGATGCAATAACAATAGATACATAAACAGTATTGCTTACTCCAAAAAGTTTCATTACAAACACCATAATAAACGGTATTATTAAAAGTCGCACTATTGTTACAAGATATATTCGTGCTTTTTTAAGTGTTTTTATAATATTTGTCTGCGCAATTGTTGCACCGGCAATAATCATTGCAAGCGGTGTATTCATAGATGCTACAAACCCTATTGCACTAAGCGGAACACTATGAATAGTTAATCTAAATAAGTAGCATATTATACCAACTACAACAGCAATTAAGGCAGGCGATTTAAGCGCATTTAAAAATGATTTAAAACTTACTTCGTTTTTCATTACCATAATACCGTGTGTCCATACAAAAATATTAAAAAGAGTTACAAAACTTGTTGTATAAAGTATACCTTCTGCGCCAAAAATACCGTCAATAAGCGGAAATCCCATAAACGCGCAATTTGTATAAATTGTAGAAAAACGTTCTATTGAATATTCATATTTATCGCTTTTTCTAAAAATTATCATACTTACAGGAATTGTAATTACAAAAAACACAAAAGAAAGTATAAATCCCTGACCAAGTCCTGTTAAAAGTTTAGTTGAATAATCTGCCGTCTGGTATGCATTAAACACCATCGCAGGCATAACTATTTTCATCATAATGTCTGAAAGTTGTTTGTTGCCTTCTTTTGTGATTATTTTTGTTTTGTAACAAATTACACCGACAATCATTATAAGAAAAAGCATTATTGTTTGTTCTAATATTATAAATGATAGTTCCATTTTTTTATCCTTCCAAATTTTATTAGTTAATTTTATCACAATACACTTTTTTTGTAAACAGTTATTAAGAATAATTTAACTGTTTTTGTTCAATAATAACATAAAACTTATGAAGGAGACACAACTTTTATGGGATTTAATATCACAAATAAGGAATACAATCAAAAAGTAAAAGAGGCATCAAAAAACTCGAAATTATTTTTAGATGTCATTTTAGCGTTTACAGTCGGCGGAATTATATGTGTAATCGGACAAATTGTACTTAATATACTTAAAATGTTTAATTTTGATAAAGAAACCTTGTCATCGCTTGTTTGTGTAATAATGATTTTTATCGGCTCTTTTTTGACTGCAATAAACATTTACGGAGATATAGCAAAATTTTCGGGCGCAGGTACTCTTGTACCAATTACAGGATTTGCAAATTCTGTTGTATCGTCCGCTATGGAATTTAAAAGCGAGGGCATTATTTTAGGACTTGGCTCTAAAATGTTTACAATTGCAGGTCCTGTGCTGGTGTTCGGCGTAATTTCGTCTGTTGTTTGCGGACTTTTTTATTATTTGTATCTTTTAATATTTTAGGTGATAAAAATGAAACTTGGAAGACAAACTGTGGAATTTGAAAAACCGATAAGCATTGAATGTGCTTATTCTTCTGTAGGAAAAAAAGAGGCTGACGGGCCGTTTGGCAATTATTTTGACAAGGTTTTTGACGATGAACTTATTGGTAAAGATACCTGGGAAAAGGCGGAAAGCGAACTTTTAAAGGAAACTATAATTTCGCTTATGCAAAAAAACAAAACTGCGTTTTCGGATATTGACTACATTTTTTCGGGCGACCTTTTAAATCAGTGCACAAGCACAAGTTTTGCAATTAAAGATTTTAATGTGCCTCATTTTGGCATTTTTGGAGCGTGTTCTACGTTTTCTGAGGGTATATCACTTGGCTCATTTCTTATTTCGGGAGGATTTGCAAAAAAAGTTATATGTGCAACTTCAAGTCATTTTTGTACTGCTGAAAAACAGTTCAGATACCCAATAGAATACGGAAGTGCAAGATGCCCCACTTCTCAGTGGACAGTAACAGGAAGCGGTGCTGTTATTCTTTCTGATGCTAACAAAGGGCCTTTTGTTACACATATTACAACGGGAAAAATTATGGATTTGGGCGTAACGGACGCTAACAACATGGGCGCAGCAATGGCACCGGCTGCTGCCGATACAATACTTGCACATTTTAAGGAAACGGGGCGTGATGAAAAGTATTATGACTTAATTGTTACGGGCGACCTTGGAAGTGTTGGAATGAAACTTAACATTGATCTTTTAAAAAAAGAAGGAATTGATATTTCAAACAATTACAACGACTGCGGAAATATGATATTCAATCAAAAAGAGCAATCTGCAAAAGCCGGCGGAAGCGGATGCGGTTGCTGTGCAAGTATGTTTTGCGGCTACTTTTACAAAAAACTTTTAGAAGGCGAGTATAAAAACATTCTTTTTGTTCCGACCGGTGCGCTTTTAAGTCCTATTTCAGCACTCCAAGGCGAGTCTATTCCTTCTATTGCACACGCCGTTGCAATTACAATGTGAGGTGAAGTTATGTTTTCAAATATATTAAATGCATTTTTAGTCGGAGGAACACTTTGCGCCATAGCACAGATTTTAATTGATAAAACAAAACTTACGCCTGCACGAATTATGGTTTTATACGTTGTTTTGGGCGCTGTTTTAACACTTTTTGGAATTTATCAAAAAATTGTTGATTTTGGCGGTGCAGGTGCAACTGTTCCTATTATGGGCTTTGGATACTCTCTTGCTAAAGGCGTAATGAGTGAAGTTTCAAAAAACGGATTTTTAGGGATTTTTACAGGCGGTATTACTGCAACAAGTATGGGCGTTTGCGCAGTAATTGTTTTTGGATACCTTGCCGCACTTTTATCTAAGCCAAAAGGGAAATAACTCTACAAATTAGGGATTGAATTTTATCGCTTTTTATCTTACAATTATTAAGAGACTAACTATTAAAAGTCAATAGATAAAATAAAAATAATCGAAAATTTTTTACAGGATAAAAATAGGTATAGCAAACAGACCTCCAAAAGGGAGCCGTAAAAAACATATAGAAACAAATTACGCAACAGGTATATAGGGCAAATGAGACTTTTCTAAAGCAAAAAGCAGTCTTACCAGTTTCTTTGTGGCATGGGATATAGCAACGTTGTAATGCTTACCTTCTAAACGCTTTTTAGCGAGGTAGATAGCAAAATTGCTATCCCACTTACAAACGTATTTAGTTGCATTGTATAGAGCGAATCTCAAATATTTAGAACCACGTTTTTCCATATGTGCATAACAATTTGTGAGTTGCCCTGATTGGTATGTAGATGGCGACATTCCTGCAAAAGCAAGTATCTTGTCAGGTGTTTCAAAGTTTGTGAAATCACCGATTTCAGCAAGAATTGAAGCAGCAGTTGAGTAACCAATGCCAGGAATAGTTAATATGGTAGTTCCTAAACTATCTACAATCTGTTTTATCTCTGCTTCAATCTCGTTAATTTCATCATTAAGTTCACATATTAACTTGATTGTGTGTTTTAATTCAAGAGATTTAGCAGGCATAACAGAGCCAATAGATTTTCTTGCAGCTTCACGAAAGCGAATAGCAGTATCTCTGTTGTAGTGACCTTTTGAAGCTGAGTACAAAAGATTAGTTAGTCTTGTAAGATTTGCATTTGCAACATGCTTTGCAGATGGAAATTCTGAAAGAAGTGCATATACAGATACGCAATGAAGTACCGGAACTAACTTTTCGAGTTCAGGGAAAAGAATTGTAACAAGTCTTGAAATAGAAGATTTCAGTTTTGCTCGCTCTGAAACTTTATCAAATCTGTATCTTGTTAGTGACTTTAGTTCTTCGTTATGGTATAATGCTCTTGTGTAGGGCTTGAGGTCTACGCAAGACATTAACATAGAAGCAATTGTGCGAGCATCTACCTTGTCTGTTTTGGTCTTTCTTAAAGACAGACTTTTACGGTAGAGATTGGTGTGCAAGGGATTTAAGACATAGGTGGGCAAACCATTGTCAAGTAAAAATCCAAGCAAATTGTAACTGTAATGTCCTGTGGCTTCAAGACCTACTTTTGTTTTATTAAAATCTGATGAAACAGACTTAATTTTAGAGAGCAGGTCGTTAAAACCATTGAGGGTGTTAGAGATAGTGAATACATCGTACAACACCTCCCCTTCAGAACTAACAACAAAACAATCGTGCTTGTCCTTTGCTGCATCAATACCAATAAAAATCATAAGGATACCTCCTGTAAAAAGTAATATGACGCTGTTTAGATCCACAGGGACTCGTTGCTCTTGTAACCTCGTTCCAAATAAACCGTCTGGCGGTATCTAACTGATTAACAAACTGCAAAGAGACTGTGGTTGGAGCCTCTCGAAAACCATCAAGTGGTAGGTGATAAAAACCAATCCACAGCATCTAAACAATTATATCATAGTTCTTGGAGAGGAACTCTAAAAACTACTACATTTATTATACGAGGTGATAAAATGGAAATTATCAATCTGAAAAAAGAAAATTACGAAGAACTTATAAGCGTTTTAAACGAAGTTTTTAGTGAACATAACAATAAAAAAATGGATTTTGAAAAAGAACTTCCGAAAATGTGCAAAAAAGATGATGAGCACACAGGGAAGCATTACGGGATAAAAGACGACGGAAAAATTGTTGCCGTTATTGGTATTTACCCTATAAAAGTAAACATTATGGGGAAAGAACTTATGTTTTCTACCGTTGGAAATGTTGCAACGCTAAAGAAATACGAAGGCAAAGGCTATATGAAAGCACTTATGACATTTGCGATGGATAAAATTGAAAAAATGGGTGTTGACGCCTCGCGTCTTGGCGGTGCACGTCAAAGATACAACAGATACGGCTACGAAATGTGCGCATCTCTTTATAAATTTGATGTAAATGATTATACAACAAAAAGTTGCTATACCAATAGAAAAAATATACGATTTGAAAAAATAGAAAAAGATGATATAGACAAACTTGAATTTATAAAAAGTATAAGAAAAAACAACGGTATTTATGTTTATCGTTCGGATGACAATGACATTTTGGGCGAATATGAAGTACTTGTTGCGTGGCAAAATACACCATACATTTGCATAGATGAAAACGGAAATTATACAGGATTTATAAGTGCAAACGAAAAAGGCGATGTCATAAGCGACGTTTGTGCTAAAGATATCGACTCATTTATCGACATTATATACAACTGGCAGATAAAGGTTGGCGAAAAAATCTGGTTTACAGTGGGCGAATATGATACCGAGATAATAAAATATTTTTCTTCTGTTTGCTCAAATATGTCAATTTATCCACCTTGCCATTTTAAAATTATTAACTTTGACAAAGTGGCAGATGCTCTAATTAAACTTAAAGCATCATACACAAAACTTAGTGATACAGAATTTGTTTTAGGTATAAAAGACTATGGAAACCTTTTAATCTGTGTAAAAGACGGAAAAGCATTTTGCGAAAAATGCGACAAAAAGCCTCATATTACACTCGACAAACTTTCAGCCACAAGATTTTTATTTGGTCCGTTTTCGCCAAATACAGTATGTGATGTAAATCTTTCTCATATATTGCCGCTTCCGCTCACATGGAACACGCTTGACAGATTGTAACAACAAGTATTTAACATAAGTGCGTTGGTCTTAGAGATAAAATTAAAACCGAGTGAAAATAAATCACTCGGTAATTTTATTGTTTGAATATTGTAGGGGAGGGGCTCTGTCCCCTCCCGTTTTTCTTGGGTGTTTTTGCTATTGTTGTAGGGAATGGCGCGAAACGACGTCCCGTAAAGCCTCCCTTGTGTAAAGGGAGGGGGACCACATTGGTGGTGGAGGGATTGTAAATGTTAAAATTGCTACAGAAACAATCCCTCAGTCTTTCCTTACGGAAATCCAGCTCCCTTTAGGCAAGGGAGCCTTTTTAAAAAATCCCTAACACGCACCAACATATGTGGGGTATTTTTAATTATAAAAAGCCGGAACTTTTCGTTCCGGCTCTTATTTTTTCTTATTTACCTACCATTGCGTTTGCAAGTGTGTAGTCAAGTACTGCAGCATCTGCTGTTTTTGTGTTTACTTCAAGTAGTGCATCTGTCTGTTTTTTAACTGCTGTATATTTTGCACTCTTTAAGTTTGCATCTTCTTTAATTGCTGTTTCGCCTGCAGAAGCAACTTCTGCTACAAGTTTTGCATCTTTAAGAGATGCTGTATCTTTATATTTGTTAGCATCTGCTTTTCTTATTACAACAACCTGTTTGTTTAAAATGTATGGAACTGTAAAGTCAAGATTTTCTTCTCTTTCTTCTGTAATTGTAAATCCGTTCCAGATACAGTCAATTTTTTTAGAGTTTAATTCCATTTCTTTTGTATCCCAGTTGATTTCAACAAATTCAGGTTCTACGCCAAGTTTTTTACAAACTGCTTTTGCAAATTCTGTGTCAAATCCAACAAATTCGCCTTTGTCATTTGTAAAGTTCATTGGGTCGTAAACTGTGTAACCAATTACAAGACTTCCTTTTCCTTTTACATATTCAAGGTCGCTTTCACCACTTGCTTTGTTTTCTGCTTCGCCAATTTCCTGTAAATTGTCTGTTAAATCATATTTTGCAGCAATTTCTTTAAGTGTTCCGTCTTCGTAAAGTTCTTTGATGATTTTGTTAACTTCAGGAACGATATCACTGCCTGTTCTAAATCCAATTCCGTACTCTTCTACTGCAAGGTCAAGACCTTCAATAACCATCAAATCTGAGTAGCTGCCACCTGTTTTGCCACCGCAACCTGCAAATGCAAATAGCACACATACCGTCATAAGTAATGCAATAATTCTTTTCATTTTTATTCACCCTTCTGTCTACTTTTAAAATATTTTTTTACTTTGATATAAACTATTCAAAGTAATTTACATCTCAATTATAAATCAATGCTTTATTTTAGTAAAGTAACAAAGTATATATTTGTACTTATTGCATAAAAATTTCCTTGCACAATTTTACAAAAATATACAAATCAAACAAAATAGTAATATTATATATGAAAACCCGTGAAAAATTTATCAAACTATGGTAAAATATAGCCGTTAAGTAATATGCTTTAGGAACCTTTTAAGGTTCTTTTAAAAGAAAGGAGTATTAAAATGATTTATTCTTCAGAAGTTGAAAGAATGTGCGTAGTAAGAAAAGGCGCAAACCATGGTCCTGCACCAATTCCGGAGGAAGGCAAATGGGTTGCATCAAAAGAAATTAAAGATATCAGCGGTTTAACACACGGTGTGGGCTGGTGTGCTCCTCAGCAGGGTGCTTGTAAGTTAACACTTAATGTTAAAGACGGTATCATTGAAGAAGCATTAGTTGAAACACTTGGTTGTTCTGGTATGACTCACTCTGCTGCTATGGCAAGTGAAATTCTTCCTGGTAAAACAATTCTTGAAGCATTAAACACAGACCTTGTTTGCGATGCTATAAACACTGCTATGAGAGAACTTTTCCTTCAGATTGTTTACGGAAGAACTCAGACTGCTTTCTCTGAAGGCGGACTTCCAATCGGTGCTGGTCTTGAAGACCTTGGTAAAGGACTTAGAAGCCAGGTTGGTACAATGTACGGTACTAAAGTTAAAGGTTCAAGATACCTTGAAATGGCAGAAGGTTATGTTACAAAAATCGCTCTTGACGAAGATGATGAAATCATCGGATACGAATTTGTTCATCTTGGCAAAATGATGGATATGATTAAAAAAGGCGAAGATGCTAACGATGCTCTTAAAAAAGCAACAGGTACATACGGTAGAGTTAGCGATGCTAAAAAACTTATCGACCCAAGACATGAATAATTAAAAGGAGGATTAGTAAGATGGCTTTATTCGAAAGTTATGAAAGAAGAATAGATAATATAAATAAAGTATTAAATGCTAACGGCATTAAATCTTTGGAAGAAGCAAGAGCAATCTGCACAGAAAAAGGCTTCGATCCATACGAAATCGTAAAACAGATTCAGCCAATCGCTTTTGAAAATGCTGGTTGGGCATACGTTGTAGGTGCTGCACTTGCAATCAAAAAAGGCTGCAAAGATGCTGCTGACGCTGCAGAAGTTATCGGTGAAGGCCTTCAGGCTTTCTGTATCGACGGTTCTGTTGCTGACGACAGAAAAGTTGGTATCGGTCATGGTAACTTAGGTGCAATGCTTCTTAGAGAAGAAACAAAATGTTTCGCATTCTTAGCAGGTCATGAATCTTTTGCTGCTGCTGAAGGTGCTATCGGTATTGCAAGAACAGCAAACAAAGTAAGAAAAGAGCCTTTAAGAGTTATTCTTAACGGTCTTGGAAAAGATGCTGCACAGATTATTTCAAGAATTAACGGATTTACATACGTTCAGACAAAATTTGACTACACAACAGGTAAAGTTAGCGTAGTTAAAGAAAAAGCATACTCTGACGGAGAAAGAAGCAAAGTAAGATGTTACGGTGCTGATGACGTTAGAGAAGGTGTTGCTATTATGCATCTTGAAGGTGTTGACGTATCAATCACTGGTAACTCAACAAACCCAACAAGATTCCAGCACCCAGTTGCAGGTACATACAAAAAAGAATGTATCGAACAGGGTAAAAAATACTTCTCAGTTGCTTCAGGCGGCGGTACAGGAAGAACACTTCATCCAGATAACATGGCTGCTGGTCCTGCTTCTTACGGTATGACAGATACTATGGGAAGAATGCACTCTGATGCTCAGTTTGCAGGTTCTTCTTCAGTTCCTGCTCACGTTGAAATGATGGGACTTATCGGCGCTGGTAACAACCCAATGGTTGGTATGACTGTTGCTGTTGCTGTTGCAGTTTCTGAAGCAATGAATAAATAAGATAAATCAATAGTTTTAGAACTTTTGAAAATTTCTTGAAAGTAAATATGTAGAATTTTTTAGTTAGACACATCATTTTAAGGTTTATACCTATGATGTGTCTAACTTTTTTATTTTTAGAAGGGATTATATTTACTATGAAGAAATTACAAATGTCTAAAGCTGAAACAATTACTTTTGAGCAAGGTTGTAATATGTACCTTGATAACTGCAGACAACGAAATTTGCGCGAAGGAACTATCAATCATTATAAGCAAAGTTACACTCAATTTTATAAACATTTCAACCCGCAAATGCCAATCACTAATTTGACGCAAGACGTCTATAAACAATTTATTGTACATCTAAGAAAAACACTTCACAATGACGTCAGTATCAATTCATACTTGCGCGATTTGATTGCTACATTGCACTTTTTAATGAATGAAGGATATTTGGAGCATTATAAAATGCAAGCAATAAAAGTTGATAAGGCTCACGTTGAAACTTATACGGATGAAGAATTAAAACTACTATTAAAAAAACCAAATATCAAAAAGTGTAGTTTTTCAGAATATCAAAGTTGGGTAATGACAAATTTTCTATTTTGTACTGGAGTAAGACAAAGAAGTTTAATTTTCATTCAAGTAAAAGATGTTGATTTGGATAATAATATGGTAAAAATAAATGTAACCAAAAACAGAAAACCTCTTCTTGTGCCAATCAACCAAACAATGGCAAACATTTTAAATGAATACTTAAAATATAGACAACATAAAACAACAGATGATTATTTGTTTTGTAATGTATTCGGTTCTCAACTAGTTAAAAGCACTTGCTATCAACGTCTATATGAATATAATAAACGACGCGGAGTTGAAACAACAGGCATTCATAGATACAGACATACATATGCAAAACAATGGATATTAAATGGCGGAAATGTTGTTACTCTTTCAAAACTTTTGGGACATTCAAGTCTTCAAATAACACAAAATTATATAAATTTACTTGTTAGTGATATTGCAGAACAAGTCAACGAAATCAATTTACTTGATAAATTTGCAGGAAATCAAAGTATAAAAATGAAAAAGAATTAAACCATTTTAGAGGATAGAACAATCAATGTTTTATCCTCTATTTTAATGTGATAAAAACATCTTTTATTCCAAAAGAAAACAAGCCGGAAACGTCTATAAAACATTTATTTAACATCTTTTTAACTACTCTGATTTGTTTGTTACCGTTACCCACTAAAACAGAATAAAAAAATTTTTTAAAAAAACTTTGAAATTACCATTATAACGACACTTAGAATTATTGTACATGCTATAATTAAATCATAGAAAGGGCGAGAAAATAATAATCGTCTAAAAATAATTATATAAAGGAGGATTTTGAAATGAACATCAAAATCAATGAACAAAAAAAGGTAATAGAGGTAATTGGAAAAGCTTTTTCAAAAAAAGCAAGCGTATACGGAACAGAAGAATACAAGATGCTTCAAGATGCGCGCAAAGACTATCCTACATTCAGAGTAATAACGATAACAAATGCAAAGAAAAAAGTTTGTTATAAGGGGCTTACTTATGAATACATGGAAATGTATATCGAAAAACACGATGATGAAAACAAGTCAAAAATGTTAGCGTATAAAAATCTCCGTGCTCTTGATGAAGAATCAGAAATCGCATTTGCCGAAGCCTGTTCTTATCAAGAAATAAAAGAATGGTTTCTAAATGAATTCACAGAGATTGCGGAATTTCACAAAAAACGCGAATCAATTCTTGCCAATAAAAAATCAGCCTAATTCAGAAAGGAGTTTAAGACTATGAAAAACACATTGAAAATCAATCATAATGAAAGAAAAATTATAATGGACAGAACTTTTGCAAAATTTGCAGAAAACACTAGAAGCGAAGAATATGCACATCTTCAAATGGTGCGCAAAGACTACCCTAATTACAACGTCTTAGTTCGTACAATAAAGAAAAATCCAAATAAAAATTGTTATGATGGTCTTACATATCAGTATATGAAAAATTATATTGATAAATACGAAGAAGTAAATCAAAAAGAAAAAGTGTTGGAAGAATTAGATAATATGCTTTTCATTTCTCGATGCCATTCAAAAGCGCTTCGTTATCCAAAAATCAAAAAATGGTTTTTAGATAAATATCCCAACATTGTTAAATTTGGTATGCCTAAAGAAGAAATTGAAAAAACAATTAACCTTTCCAAAAACGAAGTCTCACTGTCTGCATAAACAGTCTATTTAGCTTTTTATTTAACACTAATATATTATATAATAATGTTAATTCATTAACTAAAAAAGAAAGGAACTAATTATGTTAAAACTTGCGTCATATACTAAGTCAGAAATGACAGAAATATTTAAAACAAAAAATATGCAAGGTCTACAAAGAAAACTTCAAAGAATTGGTGTTTCTTTCAAAGTAACTGGCAAGGGAGATAATGCGATATTTACAATAACAAATATAGAAAATCCATTTAAAATATATTGTATGACAGAATTAGGTTTTGATGGTCGTTCAGACTTTTACAAAATAAGAAATTTTTATTATTACTATTTTAATGATGAAGAGTTCAGAAGCATGCCAAATGAAGTACAAGAAAATAGAATGCGATTAGAACATAAATACATATCGAGACAAACCATTGCAAATTATATAAATAAACTTTGCAAAAAAAACTTTGTTACTAAAAATAACAGTTATATATATTATTTTGCACATAAAAACAATCAAAGAATAGTAGAAAAAAAAGAATACTGTGAAGCTTGGCATATGTATTGGAGTGATATTGGAAAAGGATATACTTCACGCGATGCAATCTATAATATGATAAGAAATTACGGTGGTGTTGCAAGAAAACAAGAGATTGCTGAAATAAATGGTATTTACAATAAAGATATAGAACTTTTACGTAATCTAATACAAGAAGATATGGAAAAAGAATTAAGCGAATAATTAAGTTTTATATTGGCAACATAATAAAATGCGTATCAAACAAAACTTCATAATAATCTAAATGCAAGTAGATTTTTAATTATACTACTTGCATTTTTATTTTGCGAAAACGAAGATAACACCGTTTTTTCATTTCAAAAGTCACTTAGAAAAAGATTAAAGCAAACACAAAAAAATATACGTCTATTAACCGGTTTTTCCCAAAATATGCCCGCATTCGTCTATAAATATGTTATATTTTAGAAAATAAATTGAGTCGGAATATTGACATTCATTATAAAACTAATGAATGTCAATATTCCGACTTTTTTATTGATATTGTCATCTAAATATGATATACTCAAAATATCGAAAGCAACAAAAATCCAAGGAGAATTAAAATGGCTAATTTTTTTGACACAGTTATTGAAGTTTTGAAACAGGACGAAAGGTTCTTTTCGGAAGAGGGCGAATTACTACGAAACACCGTGTATGAGTCGGCTATGAAAATGGATAGCGACCTTTTGAAGTTGCTTTATAATAATGAAATGACAAGAGAACGCTTCTTTACTGATGTTGACGGTATTTCAGTTTTTGATAAAGTCGGCTTCGGATGGGTTATCAATAATCGTCAGTTTCTTCCCGATTCATATACTCGTTATAAAAACAAAATCGGATTAACGAATGGCAACGGCGATTACATTTCAACATCTAATGATGTTGAGCTTGTATTCCCGTACAAAGATTGCGTTTTGGCTGGCGGTCAAACAAAAGAAGACCAGAATCGTAGCGAAATTTTCTATAACGAAACGCTTGCTCCTGATGAAGTGGATAGACTTCTTTATCCGAAAGTATTTACTAACGCTAAAAGATATACTACCAATGGGAAAGAAGAAATTGTTGAATTTAACGAAAACGACAATTTAATTATAAAAGGAAATAATCTGCTTGTATTAGCTTCGTTGTTAAAGAGATTTGAGGGAAAAATTAAATGTGTCTATATTGACCCTCCGTTTAATACTCAAAAAGATGATTTTAAATATAATGACAACTTTAATCATTCAACTTGGTTATCATTTATGAGAAATAGATTGATGATAGCAAAAAAATTATTAGCTCCAGATGGCAGTATATTTGTACATTTGGATTTTCATGAGAGTCATTATGCTAAAATTTTGATGGATGAAATATTTGGTAGAGAATGTTTTAGAAATAATATAGTTTGGTGCTATACAGGTCCATCAGGCTCAAATAATTTTCTCCCAAGAAAACACGATGACATACTTTATTATAGTAAAACAGAAAATAACAAGTATCACATACAGTATATCGAACATAAAAGTGGTGTTCATAACAGCGGACAAGTTTTTGGAAGTACAGATGTTATAGACAACTTTAAAGCAGAAGCCGAGCAGAAGGGAAAGAAGTTAGAAGATTTTTGGTTAGACATATACTCAACCGATAGATATAGGTCTGAAATGCTTGGATTTGCTGGGCAAAAGCCTGAAAAGCTAATTCAAAGGATACTTAACATTTCAACCGATGAAAATGACATTGTTCTTGATTTTCATCTTGGTTCAGGAACAACTGCGGCAGTAGCACATAAAATGAAACGAAAATATATATGTGTTGAACAAATGGAATCCCAAATTGAATTATCTATTGATAGGTTAATAAATGTTATTGACGGGGAACAAACTGGTATATCAAAAGATGTAGATTGGCAAGGCGGTGGTTCTTTCGTATATTGTGAACTTGCCAAACTGAACCAGAAGTATGTAGATGGTATTCAGACAGCAACAAACGATTCTGAAATTGTTTCTATTTGGGAAGAGATGTTAAAAACAGGATTTATCAGTTGTAAGGTTAAACCGAGCGAAATTGATATGGAAGATACCGATTTTTTGGAATTATCTCTTGACGATAAAAAGCGTTTCCTTATGGAAATGCTTGATAAGAATCAGTTGTATGTAAATTATTGTGATATTGAAGATGAAACTTTTGCCGTGTCCGAAGCAGATAAGGCATTCACCAAAAGTTTCTATGGGGGGATGTAATTATGCCATTCCTTTATGAACAACTTGATACTTTGCGAGATTTCGGAAGTTTCAGCGAAATACCGTCATACATACAAGAGAATATAAGCTCTCGTTTTGAATTAAGACCGTACCAGATAGGAGCATTTGAAAATTTTATAAACTACTTTGAAAATGACAAGATGTGCCGTAAGCCGACACAAACGCTTTTTCATATGGCGACTGGTTCGGGTAAAACAATGATAATGGCAGGACTAATGCTATACCTTTATAAAAAGGGGTATCGTAATTTTCTGTTCTTTGTAAATTTATCAAACATTGTCAATAAAACAAAAGACAATTTCTTGAACGCCAATTCAAGCAAATATCTATTTGCTGAAGAAGTGCGTATTGACGGAGAACGAGTACCGATTAAAGAAGTGAGCAATTTCCAGTATGCCGATGAAAATGCTATCAATATCTGTTTTACAACAACACAAGGCTTACATACGGATATGTGGTTCGCAAAAGAAAATTCCCTTTCTTTTGATGACTTTGCCGACAAAAAAATTGTTCTCATTTCTGACGAAGCTCACCACTTGAACGCCGACACAAAGAAATTGGGTAAAGATGAAGAAGAAAATTATCGCAGTTGGGAATATACTGTAAGACGAATTTTTGAAACGAACAAAAATAATGTATTGCTTGAATTTACGGCGACTTGCGATATTGCTAATCCGATGATACGAGCAGAGTACGAAAATAAAATTGTTCACGATTATCCGCTTTCAAAATTCAGAGCTGACGGCTACTCAAAAGAAATTAAAACTTTGCGTTCGGATTTGGCAGTTGAAGAACGCTCACTGCAGGCTTTGATTCTCAGCCAGTATAGATACAAAGTTTTCCAAGATTACAGACAGAATGTAAAGCCTGTCGTTTTCTTCCAATCAAAGCTCATAAGAGAAAACGCCGAGAATATGGAAAAGATTATTTCTATGGTTCAATCGCTTACAGGTGAGCGTATAAGACAACTTTTTGAACAATCAACAAGTGAAACGCTTGCGGAAGCTCACTGCTATTTTAAGGCGAACAACATTTCTTATGATGAATTGGCAAGTGAATTGAAAGACGATTTTTCAGCCGAGCATTGTATATCAGCAAATGATAATCAAGAAGTAGAACATAAGCAATTACTTCTTAATTCACTTGAAGATAAGTCAAATCCGTACCGTGCCGTTTTTGCGGTTGATAAACTGAATGAGGGTTGGGATGTTCTCAATCTGTTTGACATCGTTCGTTTATACGAAACTCGAGACGGTAAAAATGGTGTTCCTGGAAAAACGACAATGAAAGAAGCACAGCTTATAGGGCGTGGTGCTAGATATTGTCCGTTCCAGATTGATGATGAACAAGAGAAATTTAAGAGAAAATACGATTCGGATATTGATAATCCGCTTCGCATTTGTGAAGAATTGTATTATCATTGTTGGAACGAACCTCGATACATAAGCGAACTTCATACGGCGTTGCGTGAAATCGGTATTGATATTGAGAACCAGACTGTCCGTACCTACGTGTTGAAAGACAGCTTTAAGGCTGACACTCTCTATAAAAAGGGATTAGTTTTCACAAACGAACGAGTTGAAAAAAGCAGAAAAGATGTTGACGGACTTTTGCCGTCTGTCAGAGAACACCTTTATACTGTCAAGCTCGCAACAGGTAGCTCTGGCGAAGATACCATTTTCGGCAACAGTAAAACTACTGACCGTGCGAACAAAACATATACTTATCGTACCACCATTTCAGAAATAGCAGATATTAACTATTCAATAGTACATAAGGCGTTATGTAAATATGGCGTGTTCAAGTTTAATACCTTGAAAAGTTATTTCCCGAATTTGAAATCTACAAAAGAATTCATAACAAGTTCTAACTATCTGGGCGATATCAAAATAGAAATAACATCAAGGTACGAAGAACCGACACCGAACATTCTTTTGACAGCTTGTGCGAATGTTCTCGGAAAAGTATCTGAATCCGTTTCAGCTATTGAAGTTAGCTATGTTGGAACAACAGAATTCAAGCCGACACGTATTCACGAAATGTTTAAGAACAAGAAATGTAATTACACCGTTCGACAGGATGGTGGAGTTGGTTATTCTCAAAATGATATGACTGTTCCGAGCAGTTGGAAAATTGACTTATCAAAAGAAGATTGGTTCGCATTTGAAGATAACTTTGGAACGAGTGAAGAAAAGGCGTTTGTTGCCTATTTCAAAACATTCGTACCACAGCTAAAGGAAAAGTACGACAAAGTTTTCCTTATCAGAAACGAAAGACAATTACATATCTATTCGTTTGACGGCGGAGAACGATTTGAACCAGACTTCCTATTGTTCTTACATAAACAGAACGCAGACGGCTACGAACAATTACAGGTGTTCATTGAACCGAAAGGAACGCACCTTGTTGGAAACGACAAATGGAAAGAAGATTTCTTACTTGAATTGGAAGATAAAGCGGTTGCTACAAAAATCTTTGTTGACGACAACAATTATAAGATTTGGGGATTCCACTTTTTCAATCAAGATGTGCGTATGAATGAATTTTCGGACGATATGAGCAGATTGTAATACCAAAAAAATCATTCTTGAAAGTGAAATTATGGAAGATAGAAAACGAAAGAAATATCCAAATTTAAATCACGGTAGACAGCACAATCAAAAAATGAAACCGTATCTTATTATGCAATACTTGCTTAAATATACAGATGAAAACAGACCTATAAATGCAGATAATCTAGCAGAAATCTTAAAAGAAGATTACGGAATATATGCAGAACGGCGTTCAATTTACAGGGATATAGAAGAAATCAACAAGGCAATTATAATGCTTGAACAAGAATGTACAATAGAAGAGGCATCTCGCATTCTTGAAGATGATGAATACAACAACGAAAAATTGATTCTTAAAAACAAATATGGATTTTACGCGCGCCCGCGCGACTATGAAGAAAACGACATACGTCTATTGGCAGAATGTGTCTATTCTGCAAAATTTTTAAGTCAATCTCAATCAAAAGCGCTTGCAGATATAGTTTGTACTCTTGTTAATGAAAGGCAAGCAGAAAAAATCAAACACGATGTTCTTTTAGTTGACAGAGTAAGAACAAACAATGCTGAAGTATTAAATAACATTTTGACAATTAACGAGGCGATAAGCAAAGAAATTGATGGAAAAAAACATATTCCTGAAAAAATTAGTTTTAAATATTTGAAACACTCCATAAGTGATATGAAAAAACAAGTGGAACGGCGCCACGGAGATACTTACATAACAAGTCCATTTGCATTGATTATCAACGATGGTAATTATTATCTTGTTGCTTTTGACGATAAAAAAGAAAAACTCATAAATTATAGAGTTGACCGTATGAAGAATGTTCAGCGCATTGGCGAAAAAAGAAACGGAGAAAAAGAATTTTTTAATCTGAATTTAAAATCATATACACAAAGAGTATTTTCAATGTACGGTGGAGAGGAAAAAAGAATAACATTAAAATTCATAACCCCGCTATTGGATGCGATTGTTGACCGTTTCGGCACAAAAGATGTTCAGTATTCCAAGAGTGACGACAGACACTTTACTGTTACGGCAAAAGTTGAAGTTAGTGACCAATTTTTCGGTTGGATTTTGGGATTTGGTAAAAAAGTTCAGATTGTTTCACCGCCAGAAGTAAGACAAGAATTTGCCGCATACCTTGATAAGATAAGAGAGATGTATTAAAGAAGTATAAAAGATATTAAAAAGATGTTAGTTAGTTGTTTGAAAGATGTATAAAAGTTGTATGCTTTTGAATCAAAACAGGTTTTGACAAAATTATTATGCTATGATATAATGTGATTGTAGAATTACATCATTGATGTGACTAACAAAAGAATAATACATACAATAAAACTTTAATTTATCAAAGTTTCCGCTTTGTTACAATTATTATCAAGCCCATGAAATGGGCTTGATACGTTGAAATGATGGGACTTATCGGCGCAGGTAACAACCCAATGGTTGGTATGACTGTTGCTGTTGCTGTTGCTGTACAGGAAGCAATGAATAAATAAATCCCTTCTTTTTAAAAAGAAGCAAAAAATTAAGGCACTCATTTGAGTGCCTTTTTATTATGCAACAGAAACTGCCCCGTCCCCAATATGTTAAATGTGTTATTTTCTCCATGTAGATGGGCTAAACAAAAGAAGCATCGGGAATATTTCAAGTCTTCCTATAAGCATACACATACTTAAAACATATTTAGATAAATCAGAAAACAAAGAAAAATTACCCGTTGGACCGACTAAATCAAGTCCCGGACCAATATTGTTAAGTGTTGCTGCAACAGCAGTAAAGTTAGTTGTAAAATTAAAATTATCAATACTTATAATTAAAAGTGCCATCATAAATATTGTAACATAAGATGCCATAAACACATTTACACCGCGCACTGTTTCGTGGTCTATAATTCTGCCATTCATTTTTATTTTTAATGTAGTTCTTGGATGCGCAGTTGTTCTTATTTCCTTTTTTATACTCTTTAAAAGTATTATTATTCTTGAAACTTTTATACCGCCACCCGTACTTCCGGCACACGCGCCGATAAACATAAGTAAAACAAGTATTACCCTTGAAAATTCAGGCCATATATTAAAATCGCAAGTTGTATATCCTGTTGTTGTTATAATTGAGCCTACCGAAAACGCAATATGTCTGAACGCTTCTTCTACGGTTTTAAAAAGATACGAACTATTTATAAATATAAGGATTATTGCAGCAGCAATTATTCCCAAATATGCTCTTAATTCTTCAGATTTAAATATATCGCTTTTTCTTTCTCTGAAATACAAGATAAAATATAAAGAAAAGTTCACACCGAAAAGTATCATAAATATTGTTATTACATACTGAATGTACGGCGAGTACGTTGATATCCCTGAATTCAAGACTGAAAATCCACCTGTACCTGCTGTACCAAACGACAATGTAAGCGCTTCAAAAAGCGTCATTTTACCAAAAAGCAACAAGACAATTTCTACAAGTGTCATTACAAAATATATTCCGTAAAGAAGTATTGCCGTTGATTTTACCTTCGGCACAAGTTTACTTACAGATGGCCCCGGGCTTTCTGCTTTTAAAATATGAATACTTCCTTTACCAAAAAGCGGTGTTACAGCCATCACAAATACAAGCACACCCATTCCGCCGAGCCAATGTGTAAAACTTCGCCACATAAGATGCGCTTTTGGAAGTGCCTCTACATCTTTAAGTATTGATGCTCCCGTTGTTGTAAAGCCTGATACTGTTTCAAAAAATGCATTTGCAAATGACGGGATATGCCCTGTTATCATAAAAGGGAATGCGCCAAAAATACTTATTATTATCCAACTTAGTGCAACTGTAATAAAACCTTCTTTTGCATATGCTTCTTTTGATTTTGGCTTAAATAAAGTAAGAATTTTACCAACACAAAAACAAAGTGCAATACATATCAAATACGCTATAACTGAAGTTTGCTCTTTGTAACAAATCGCAGTTACAAAAGGAACAATAAGCGCAAAAGATTCTATTTTAAGCACTGAGCCGAACATATAAAGTATCATTCTATAATTCATAATGTTATTCCTCTGATAAAATATCGCTTATATCTTTTATTCCTTCTCTTAAAGTTACCACAACAACTGTGTCATTTGGATAAATCGCATCCTGCCCGTGAGGGATAATAACTTTTCCGCCTCTTGAAATTGATGCTATAAGTATATTTTCTTTAAGTTTTATTTCGCTGAGTTTCTTGTTTGATACAGGCGAATTTTCGTTGATTTTAAACTCAAGCGCTTCGCCTTTTCCATCAAGTATAAAATGCACAGTTTCAATATTACTGCTTCCCATAGAGTTGTTTTTTGCTCTTACAAATCTTACAATGTACTCTGCAGTAATGCTTTTTGGATAAATCATCGTTCCAAGTCCCAATGCATTTATTACATTGCCGTATTCTATTCTGTTAATTTTTGTAATAATTTTACCGCCTGTTTTGCTTTTTGCATAAAGTGATAAAAGTACATTTTCTTCGTCTACATTTATAAGTGATACGACAGAATCGTAATCTTTAAGACCTTCTTCATCAAGAAGACGGTTATCCGTTCCATCGCCACAAACTATTGTTGCTTTTGGTAAAAGTTGAATAAGTTCATCACATCTTGCTTCGTCTTTTTCTATTATTTTTACTTTTATTCCGGTTTTTAAAAGACGTTTTGCAAGATAATACGCAGTTTCGCCACCACCGACGATAAGTGTATCTTTAACTTTGTTTGTTCTTATGCCGATTTTTTTGAAAAATTCGTTTGTATCCTCAATTGATGCAACAATGCTTATAAGGTCGCCCGCTTTAATTACAAAATTACCTGATGGAATAAACGCCTCATCGCCACGTTCAACTCCGCATACAAGAACATTTGTGCCGACTTTTGAAGGCATATCCATAATTTTTAAATTATTAAGTATATTTGATGACGGAACTTCAAATTTTAATATTTCTATTCTTCCTTTTGCAAAAGTATCGATATTTATTGCAGAAGGGAAGTTTAAAATTCTTGCAATTTCGCTTGCCGCATTTTGCTCAGGATTTACAATCATTGCAAGACCAAGTTCATCTTTTATAATATTTACAGTTTTGTAGTATTCAGGTTTTCTAACCCTTGCAATAGTTTGCAGATTTCCAAGTTTTTTTGCAATAAGGCAAATCATAAGGTTAAGTTCGTCGCTTCCTGCAACAGCAATAAGTACATCTGCATTTTCAATAGATGCTTCTTTTAAAGTGTCAAGATCTGTTGCACTTCCAACAACGCCCATTATATCGTATTCATTTACAATTTCGCTTACAACTTTTGAATTTGTATCTATAATTGTAATATCGTGTTCTTTTTCGTTAGAAAGTTTTTCGACAAGTTTTACGCCGACTTTTCCGCATCCAACTATAATAATATTCATAACTTTTTCCTCATAATATTTTTTTACTACTTGATTATATCAAACACCATTTTTAATGTCAAGAAAATGAGAAATATAACCAAAAACCCTTCTTAAAAAAGAAGGGCATTTTTGGGTTTAAGGGGGGATTTATTATTTAATTTGGCATCTCTTCTGCAAGTATAAGTGCAATATCGATATTTTGTCCGCCTCTGTATACTTTAAGATTTATTGTATCGCCAGGTTTATACTGATTTTTAATATCGTTTAATTCGTCTACTGTTTTAACTTTTGTTCCGTTACATTCTGTTATAATATCGCCAACTTTAATTCCGGAAAGATTAGCAGGAGAGCCTGCACTCATAGAGTAAACATAAACACCTTCAACAAGACCGTAACGTTTTGCCTGCTGAGCTGTTATTGCACTTCCTGAAATACCTATTACAGGTCTTCCTTTAACGTAACCTGACTGCATAAGGTCGGATAAAATAGGTGTTGCCTCTGCAGTTGGAATTGCAAATCCAAGTCCTTCAAGGTTAGATGACGAAATTTTTGCCGTGTTAATACCTATAACCTGACCGTACTGATTAACAAGCGCACCGCCTGAATTACCAGGGTTGATTGCGGCGTCTGTCTGAATAAGTGTAAGTGTTTTGTTATCTATTGTAACACTTCTGTTAAGTGCGCTAATATAACCTACTGTTACTGTTCCTGCAAGTTCCTGTCCAAGAGGATTTCCGATTGCTACACAAAGTTCGCCAACTCTTAGGGCGTTACTGTCGCCAAATGTTGCATAAGGGAAAGAATCGCCTTCAATTTTTAAAAGAGCAAGGTCTGTTCTTTCATCGCTTCCTATAAGTGTTGCTGTGTATTCTGTTCCTGTGCTTAGTATTACCGAAAGAGAAGTTGCACCTTCTACAACGTGATGATTTGTAACAACGTATCCATCAGCTGAAATAAGAATACCCGAGCCGCTTCCCTGTTCAATTTCAGTTTGTGTGCCGTCAGGAGCAAATCCGTAATATGAATAAGGGAAAGAATTTGCGTAAGTTGTTTTATTTATAACACCGACAACTGCAGGACCTACTTTATCGGCAATGTCAGGAATTTCCATTTTTTCGCCTGTCGGAGTTTGATTTAGCGGTGTTGCAACAGCGTTTGGAGTAATATTTTCAAGAGCTTTATTTATACTTTCATCATTCTGTTTAATTGCAACCGAATTATTCTTAGAAAATCCTTCCACAAATTTAGTTATTGCAGGATTTAAAAGCGCATAACCCGAAATAGAAATAACCATTGTTAGTGCAATTGATGCAGCAAGTGTTTTTACACCAAATTTTCTTTTTTCTTTTTTAGGCTGTTCTTCTTCTATTATATCTTTTTCAAAATCGTCTTCATTCCATTTAAATTCGTTCATTTAATTTTCCTCCTTCAAGATATTATTTTCATCCTGTGATTACATCATACAACATAAATTTTAAAAAATTATGAATAAATTGTAAATTTTACAAGATAATTTTGTGAAAAGGCTCCCTTGTGCAAAGGGAGCCTTTTTATTTGACAAAAAACACATTTTATAGTAGAATGATTATGCTACAACTTACAAATTTAATATTATTTCAAATAAAGGGTTACGCTAATGTAAAAAGCGTATACTCTGATTCGTCATACTCTTTGTTTGGAATAATAATTTGTATGTAAGTTGTAGCAGACCGAATCAAAGTCCCTACGTTTTTTATGCGTCGGCTCTGGTCGGCGCATTTTTTAATTTTGGAGGAATTTTGTATGGAAATTATAGACGTAACAGGAATTAAACTTACACCCGGAAATGAAGGTAAAGACTGCCTTGGAAACGGCGAGCACTTTGACGAAAACGGAAACCTAATTGAGTGCTGTTGCAACGAATGTGATTATTTAATACGTTGCCTTAGCGAAGAAGAAAAACAAAGATTTATGATTTAACACCCAAACGGTTAATCGTTTGGGCTATTTTTTATCCTAAAATACTTTCCAAATTATTGACGATTTCGCCTTTAAATGTTATAATATAAAGTTAAGAAATAATATTTACTTAAAGGAGTTTACTATGCTTATTGCAGATAGTTGGAAAGATTATAAACTTATAGACTGTGCAAACGGCGAAAAAATAGAAAAATGGTGCGATATCGTTCTTTGTCGTCCTGACCCTCAGGTTATTTGGCACGAAATGAGCGACGAAAAAATATGGAAAAACGTTGACGCTCGCTACCAAAGAAGTTCATCCGGCGGCGGAAAATGGGAATATTTTAAAAAACTCCCTGAAGCATGGCAGATTAAATACAAAGATTTAACATTTAACGTAAAGCCTATGGGATTTAAGCATACAGGCATTTTTCCCGAACAGGCTGTTAACTGGGATTTTATAATGGATAAAATAAAAAATGCAAAAAGAGATATAAAAGTTCTTAACCTTTTTGCATACACAGGCGGTGCTACCATTGCAGCGGCAAAAGCAGGAGCAAGTGTTGTTCACGTTGATGCCGCAAAAGGTATGGTGCTTTGGGCAAAAGATAATGCTGTATCTTCTGGTCTTAAAGATGCGCCTATCCGCTACATTGTTGACGATGTTATAAAATTTGTTGAACGTGAAATAAGACGCGGCAACAAATACGATGCAATTATTATGGACCCTCCGACATACGGAAGAGGACCAAACGGCGAAGTATGGAAATTTGACGACGAACTTTGGGGACTTATTGACAGATGTGCAAAACTTTTATCAGACAACCCTTTGTTTATGATTGTCAACTCTTACACATCTTCTGTTTCATCAACTGTTGTATCAAACGTATTAAATCTTAGCATTGTTAAAAAATTCGGTGGCTATGTTACAAACGATGAAATAGCACTTCCAATAGAGTCATCAAATCTTGTTCTTCCTTGCGGTGCAGCAACAAGATGGATTGCAGACTAATACACATAAGTTATGAGGAGCAAAAATGATTAAAATAGAAAACCTTACCTTCAGTTATGAAAACGAAGATAAAAAAGTTCTTGATAATATAAATTTAACAGTTAACAAAGGCGAATTTTTGTGCGTTTTAGGTCATAACGGCTCAGGAAAAAGTACACTTGCAAAACATTTTAATGCTATACTTCTTCCAATGGGCGGAAACGTATATGTTGATAAATTTAACACACTTAACGAAGACGAAATTTTAAAAATCCGCCAAAGAGTTGCTATGGTTTTTCAAAATCCAGACAACCAGATAGTTGCAACAATTGTTGAAGAAGATGTTGCATTTGCGGCAGAAAACTTAGGTATTGACCCCTTAGAAATAAGAAAAAGAGTAGACGAAGCACTTGATGCTGTGGGAATGTTAAAATTTAAAAAACACGCACCGCATATGCTTTCGGGCGGTCAAAAACAAAGAATTGCAATAGCAGGCGTTATTGCTATGAAGCCTGACTATATTGTGTTTGACGAGCCTACTGCAATGCTCGACCCCGTAGGTAGAAGAGAAGTTATAAAAACTATTAAAAAGCTCAACAAAGAATACGGCATAACAATAATACTTATCACTCACAATATGGATGAAGCGGCAAAAGCCGACAGAATTATTGTTATGGATAAAGGAGAAATAGTAAAAGAAGGAACACCAAGAGAAATTTTTTGTGATGTTGAAAAAATGAGAGAACTTGGACTTGATACACCTTCTGTTACATCACTTGCATACGAACTTTCAAAATGCGGTATAAACATAAAACGCGACATACTCGAAATTGACGAGTGTGTAGAGGAGATTTTAAAACTATGTCAATAACAATAAAAAATTTAACTCACATATATTCTGCGTCATCTCCTTTTGAAAGAGTTGCGCTTTCAGATGTTAACTTAACTATAAAAGATGGCGATTTTGTTGGTCTTATAGGTCATACAGGGAGCGGAAAAAGTACACTTATACAGCACTTTAACGGTCTTATTATGCCAAACGAAGGAAGCGTTATTGTTGATGGCGAAGATATATGCCAGAAAGGATACAACCTAAAAAACGTCCGTAAAAAAGTCGGCATTGTTTTTCAGTATCCCGAATATCAACTTTTTGAAGAAACGGTTTACAAAGATATTGCCTTCGGCCCTAAAAATATGGGTATGTCTGATGATGAAATTGACAAAACAATACACGAAGTTATAAAAATGGTAGGTCTTAAAGAAAAACATCTTGAAAAATCACCTTTTGAACTTTCGGGCGGTCAGAAAAGACGTGTTGCAATTGCAGGCGTTCTTGCAATGAACCCTAAAATTCTTGTTCTTGATGAGCCTACGGCAGGTCTTGACCCAAAAGGAAGAGATGACATTTTAGATACAATTAAAAAAATCCACGAAAAAAAAGGCACAACTGTTGTTCTTGTTACTCATTCAATGGAAGATATAGTGAAATTTGCAAAAACTATTATCGTTATGAATGACGGAAAAGTTTTAATGCACGAGAGTACAGAAAAAGTTTTTTCTGACAGCGATTTTTTAGAAAATATCGGACTTAACGTGCCACAGATTACACAATTTGCAAACAAACTTAAAGAAAAAGGCATTGACCTTGGAAAAAATATATTTACGGTAGAAGATGCAAAAGATGCTATCATAAAATATTTAAGGGAGGTTAAAAAATGCTAAAAGACATTACACTTGGGCAATACTTCCCTATAAATTCAATCATACACAAACTTGATGCAAGAATTAAAATACTTGCAGTTATAATTTACGTTATTGCAATATTTTTTGCAGAAAACCCTTTTTCGTACGTTTTTGTAGGAGCATTTACTCTTTTTGTTATTGCACTTTCAAAAGTTCCGATAAAACTTATACTTAAAAGTTTAAAACCGCTTATTTTTATCATTGTTTTTACATCGGTTATAAACATTCTTTTAACTGACGGAACACTTGTTAATATAAACGGCTACGTTTTAAAATGGGGATTTATTAAAATCACATACGAAGGAATTTTTACTGCACTTAAAATGGCATTTCGTCTTATATTTTTAGTTATGGGAACATCGCTTTTAACTTTTACAACATCGCCGATATCCCTTACAGACGGAATTGAAAAACTACTTAGTCCATTTAAAAAGATAGGCGTTCCTGCACACGAACTTGCCATGATGATGACTATTGCAATAAGATTTATCCCTACTTTAATTGAAGAAACAGATAAAATTATGAAAGCACAAAAAGCAAGAGGTGCAGACTTTGAAAGCGGAAACCTTATTTCAAGGGTTAAGGCTATGATACCTATTTTAGTTCCGCTCTTTATAAGTTCATTCCGCAGGGCAGATGAACTTGCTATTGCAATGGAAGCAAGATGCTATCATGGTGGCGAAGGAAGAACAAGAATGAAAGAACTTAAAATCAAAACACGAGATATTTTATCTTTATTTGTTATGATACTGTTTCCTGCACTTATAATTTTAATAAATATATTCTTATAGGATGTGTTTTTTTGAGATACTTAAAACTTACACTTTGCTATGACGGAACTTCGTATCACGGCTGGCAAATTCAGCCTAATCTTCCTACTGTTCAGGGCGAAGTTGAAAGAGCAATTAAAGAAATTTTTAAAGAAGATATAAAAGTTTCAGGTTCTTCAAGAACCGATGCAGGTGTTCACGCAAGAGAATATGTAGTAAGTTTTGCCACAGAATGTCTTATCCCGTGCGATAAAGTTCCGATTGCGCTTAACACAAAACTAAATGATGACGTGCGAGCAATTTCTTGCGAAGAAGTAGATATTTCTTTCCATGCGAGGAAAAGCGCAAAAAACAAAACTTACCGCTACACAATAAATAAATCTTACGATGTATTTAACAGATTTTACGAGTGGTATCTTCCTATTGCGCTTAATACCTCAGAAATGGAAAAAGCATCAAAACACTTTGTGGGAACACACGATTTTGCAGGATTTATGTCGCAGGGGTCGTCATTTGACACAACTGTAAAAACAATAAACAGTGTTGATTTTAAATGTAAAGGCGAAAAAATTATAATCGATATAAACGGCGACGGATTTTTATACAATATGGTTAGAATTATCGTTGGAACTTTGGTATTTGTCGGCATGGGAAATATAAAATCAGATGATATACCAAAAATCATTGAATCGAAAAAAAGGGAAAATGCAGGTATGACTGCACCACCTAACGGTCTTTCACTTTTAAAAGTGAATTATTAAGGAGTACACTATGAAAAAAATAAAGAAATCGCATATTATAATTGGCATAATACTTCTTGTAGTTTGTATTTTTGCAATTATAATACAAACAAATCCCAATGTTTCATACTTTTTCTTAAAACTTGTAAATCCCGATTTTGACAAAAGGGTAATTACTTTTGAAAAAGCAGACTATTATGGATTTGCAACAGTTAACGGAGACATTGTTGCAGCGTACAGGGACAACATTAAAATATACGATACCGACCTTAAAGAAAAAGAAACAATTTCTGTTTCGGGAGTTGACCCTACCGTTAAAACAAACGGGAAAAATATGGTTGTGTTTTATCCGTCAGAAAACAAGGCACTTGTAAAAATAGGCTCAGAAACTAAAAACATAAGTACACCTTACTACATTTTAAATGCAACTGTTAACAAAAACGGATATTATGCACTTATTACTGAAGAAAAGGGCTTTAAGTCGCAGGTTATTGTTTGCGACAACAAAGGAAGCGAAATTTACAAATGGCACTCCTCTGACTATTACATTACAGACGTAAGTATTTCTGATGACAACAAACATATGGTGCTTACATCACTTGCACCGGATAAAGATACAATAAAAAGCAGTATAATGGTATTTTCATTTACTGATGAAAAACCGATTGCACAAATTGTAAAAACAGATGTTACATATATAAGTGCATCATTTATAAACAAAAATAAAATTGCCCTAATCGGCGATAAAAAAGCAGGCGTTTTCAATTTAAATCTTTCGCCCGTATGGGAAGAAGATTACTCAACAAAACAACTTTTCACTTACAGCGCAGATGATAAAAACATAATTCTTGCACTTGGAAATACAAAAAGTGCATCTGAAAAAGTTTCTGTAAAAATTTATTCGCCATCCGGAAATCTTAAAGGAGAATTTATCCACAATGGCGAAATTACAGGTATTGATACTTCGCAAAATTCAATACTTGTATACGGGAAAAGAAACCTGTATAATATAAGTGAGAGCGGAAAAGTAAAAAGACAACTTGATTTAAATATTGACATTCTTCACGCTTTTACAGTTAAAAACGGTGTATTTGTAGTATCAAATTCAGTAGGAAAAATTTATTATTTGAGGTGATAAAATGGGATTTTTAATTGATTTAATTGTTCTTTTGGCATTAGCGTACTTTTTAATGCGCGGCTACAAAAAAGGGTTTGTAATTTCTATTGTTGACACATTTTCATGCATTTTTGCATTTATCATTACAATGTGTACATATAAACTTGTTGTGCCGCACCTTGCCGCATCGGCTGTCGGAACGTTTATTTCTGAAAGAATAGAAGGAATTATTCTTGGTATATTTGCAAAAGAAGCAACTGCAATTGTAGATCAGCTAAGTATTCCATCTGTTCTTAAAGCGAATATATCGCCTGACGCACTCATTAGCGATGCCGCATTAAATATTGCACAAAACATAACAAGTGCACTTATAACAATTTTAACTGTAATACTTCTTTTTATTGTTATAAGAATTCTGTTGAAACTACTTAAAAAACCTATAAAAACACTTGCGTCTATACCTGTAATAAAACAAATTGACACCGTACTTGGCGTTATAACAGGAATTATAGCAGGCTTTTTCTGGGTTTATTTAATAATGGCAGTAGTAGGACTTTTATCTTTTGTTCCTGCAGTAGCAACAATTGCAGATCTTGTTAAATCTTCTTCTGTTGCATCAATTCTATACAATAACAATCTGCTTCTTTTAATGATTGGATAATTAAACCTTGTTAAATCAAAAATGCTTTCCGTTAAGAATTAACGGAAAGCATTTTTTTATAGTTTTCATACTTTTGTTTTGTTGCAAGACCGCCACGAATGTGTCTTTCTTTTTTGTTTATATCTAAAATTTCTTTAACTTCTTTATACATACTTTTGTTTATCTTTTTTAGTCGCTCTGAAATATCTTTATGTACTGTTGATTTTGAAATGCCAAATTTTTTTGCGGCGCCTCTTACTGTCGATTTGTTTTCTATTATATACTGCGCAAGTAGAATAACTCTTTCGGTTATGTAATCTTTCAAAAAATCACCCCATATAACGATTTTATACATTATATGAGGTGATAATTTAAGTTATGAAATTTATTATCTTACAAATAAATCTTTACGTTTATTAAAGTAAGACAAGTTTGCAAAACATACAACCATATTTATTGCAAATGGTATAAGCATAGTAATTAAAACTGATGTAGTAAGCAGTTCTTCGCTTGGTCCGTTGTAGATTGCTCTGTCAAACGGAACTATTGACATAAACGAATTAAATAAGCTGTATGCAAATATGTATGGTATAATCGATGAAATGAAAAAGTACAAGTTTATAAATAATGGGCCTGATTTTTTATATCCGCCAAGAGTAATTCTTGCAATAATTGCAAGTACAGCAAGGCAAAGACATGCAATCCCAAAAGTACTTATTGTACTTATAAGACCTTTCATAAATTCTTCTGCTTCATCAAAAGTTGACATAATTTCATCTGCAAAACTTGCAATTATTTTATCTCCGCCGCTTTCAAGTTCGCTATCTAAAACATTAGATATTGTAATTAGTCCGATTCCGCCTAAAAGTAACCCTGCAATGTTAACAAAAAGCATAAAGTAAATAATAAATTTAAACCATTTCATACCTCTTATTCCAACTGGCGAATATGGTTGATATGCCGGATTTACAGGCTGAGAATAAGTAGGATTATAAGGTGCGCTCTGAGAATATACAGGATTTTGCATCTCAATATTTTCCTGTGGTTGTGATGCCATAGTGTTTTGATTTGGCATTTGATTTTGTTGTGCTTGTTCTTTCGCGTTTGTTTCGACACTCTCAATTGGAGCATCCTGTTCTAAAATAGCACCACAGTTTAAGCAAAACTTTGAACCATCTTCTGCTTTATATCCGCAATTTGTACAAAACATAATTTAAGCCTCCTTAAAAGTACTGCTGTAAGTATATCACTTTTGCATATAAAAGTCAATAATTGCAAAAAATGAAACAAGTTATAGACAAAGTTATTTTTATGTTATATACTTAATTTGTACAATGCTTTTTAAGAAGGTGAATTGACAGTGAAAAAAAGATTATTACTTTCAACATTGATTATATGCATAGGGATTTTATTCTTTGGAGTTTTAAGTGTAAGTGCAACTGTTGTAAATAGCGGAACTTGCGGAACAAATGTACAATGGGCCTTAGATGACGAAGGAACACTTACAATAAGCGGAACGGGAGATATGAAGGATTACTCCAGCGGCGGAAGTGCTCCGTGGTTTTCTAAAAGAAGTTCCATTAAGAAATTAGTAATTGAAAACGGAATAACAAGTATTGGTAGCCGTACATTTACACTCATTACAGGGATAACTGAATTGGAAATCCCAGACAGTGTTACAAGTATTGGTGATTATGCATTTTCAAATTGCACAGGTTTAAAAAATATTTCACTCGGCAAAGGCGTAAAAACCATAGGGGTTTCTGCTTTTGGCGCCTGCACAGAACTTATTGGTTTTTCCGCATCTGACAGTTTGGAAATTATTGGAGATGCTGCATTTGGAAATTGTGATAAATTAGAATATGTACATTTTGGAAACAATTTAAAAAGTATTGGTTTTAAAGCTTTTTCCGGTTGTGAAAATCTTGGTGCCATTACAATTCCTGACAGCGTTACAAATATTGATGAACAAGCGTTTTCGTGGTGTGAAAAAGTAGCAAGTATAAAAATTGGAAAAGGCATAAGCACTATAGGAGTTTCTACATTTAGTTATTGCTTTGCAGTAGAGGAAGTTACTATTGAAACTGGAGTTACCGCCATATCAGATAATGCATTTTACAGATGCGACGGTTTAAAAAATGTCTACTACACAGGAACACAATCACAATGGAATGAAATAGTAATATCATCTGTTGGAAATGACAATTTAACTTCGGCAACTATTACTTATGTAATTCCATTGGTTGCAAGCGGAGTTTGCGGAGAGAATGTAACATATAAACTTGACGAAGAAGGAACACTTACAATAAGCGGAACGGGAGATATGTACCACTGGAGCAGCACCTCACCTTCGCCATGGAGTCCATACAACAATACGATTAAAAAAATTATCATTGAGGATAATATTACAAATATAGGAGCGCACTCATTTACAGATTGCGTTTCACTTACAGATGTTGATATTACTGATGATATTGTAAATGTCGGAGCATATTCATTTAGAAATTGCAAAAGTTTAATGTCAATTATTATACCTAAAAGCACTACAAGAATTGAATCCGGAGCATTTTACAACTGTATATCTCTTACGGATGTAACCCTTTTTGAAAGTGTTGAAAATATCGGTAATAGTGCATTTTCCGGTTGTACAAATCTTGCAAATATCAATATTCCAAAAAGTGTTACTAACATAGAAAATTCTGCTTTTTCTAACTGCTCAAATCTTACAAGTATAGATATTCCTGAAGGTATCACAAGTATTAAAAATGGTACTTTTTCCGGTTGTAGCAAATTAAACAGTATTGCTATCCCAAAAAGTGTTACAAATATTGGAGATTCAGCACTTAGTTATACTGCACTTAGTGAAATTTACATTGCCAAAAATATAGAAAATATCGGGCACAGAGCTTTTGAACATTGTATGAATCTTAAAAGTATAACTGTTGATGACGACAATGCCTATTACTCTAGTGATATGCGTGGAACGTTATTTAACAAAGACAAAACTGTTTTAATTCAGTATCCTATTGGCTCAACTTTTGAAACGTATTCTATTCCAGATGGAGTTATAAGCATTGAATACAGTGCTTTTTGTGCAGGCATATATTTGAAATATGTAGATATTCCAAAAAGTGTTACAACCATCAACTCTTGTGCGTTTTCAGAGTGCTACAATCTTAAAAACTTAAAAATATACCCAGCTGTAAAAATTATTGATAATAGTGCATTTTCAGGTTGTTACAGTTATGATACCACATATTATTACGGAACAGAATCGCAATGGAAAGATATAGTAATCGGAAACACAAACACTTTATTTACAAACAATGTTGTATTTGTAAAATACACAAAAACCAAAATTTCCGACGACAAAAAATCATTTATTGTTGAACCTATAAATATCGACGAAGGAAAAACGGTAATTATTGCTCTTTACAAAAACGATGATTTTGTTGAGATGCAAAGTAAAATATATAAATTGGAAAACCTTGAATTTACAACTACAAAAACATACGACACAGTAAAAATTATGGTGTGGGAAAACTTTGAAGACCTGATACCAATTACAATTGCCGAAACAATTGAATTAAGTTAAAACAACCCCGTACAAATTTCATTGTACGGGGTTTTAAATACTTTAATATTCATTTGCAAAAAATTCAAATGTTTTTCCGCTTGTACCGTAAAGAATTTCATCTCCGCCTGTGTGAGTAAGTATCAAGCCATTAACACCTATATCCCACTCAAAAGAAGGGTTACATTCATAAGGCACAAATGAAGTAGTATCATCTTCGCTTCCTATCGGACCGCCAACAAGGTTGAAATGTAAGATATCGTTTTCGTCAACTTCCCATGTTCCTTCAAACTTTTCTAAAATTTCGCTATTTCCAATCCCATAAGAATATTTTGCACTTCCGTCAGGCTCAATTGTAAGATTAAGCGTTCTTTCCTCGCCATTTAAATCATAGGCAAAACACATCCAACTGCCGCAAAATACATAATCAGGCACTTCATCAAAAGCAACAAATTCAGGCAGTTTATCATATGGCGTAAAGTCATAAACTAAGTTTTTGCTATTTTCAAGTTTTCCATCCTTGCCAGATTGAACAGGTGTGTATTCAATCTTTTCTGTGCCTTTTTTAGCAACTATGTATAGATTAGGAATTGTATCGCTAATATTTCCGCGAACTAAAATCGGCCCGTTTGCCTCTACAAGTTTTTCGCCCGCATATGGCATATAGTCAGCATCAAATTCACATTTATAAGCAGTTACAGTTACATCTTCATCTTTAGGTACAATAAGATACATTCTGAATCCTTCATTTTCGCCACACTTATCTATATCTTTAATAAATGAAAAATCCTTTGTATAATCTAAATTTACAAGGTCATTGCAAGCCGTTTTTAAATCTCCTTCAAGATACCCAAGATATGCAACACCGATAAGTTTATTGCCATCTGATATTTTTTCTTTTAATCTTGTCAGTGATATATCTTCTTTTTTATCAGTTTCTTTAATACTTGCCTCATTAGGATTGTTATTACATCCTGCAAAACCAAACGCAAGCACAAAAGTAAGTAGTAATAAAGTAAATCTTTTCATTTTCATCTCTCCTTACACCACTATATTTATCTATTTTCTTGTATAAGTCTGATAACTTACGCCCATAAGTCCGTCAAACGGATAGAAATTCTGCAAAAGAAGTGTATCGTCATCAATTAAAGTTGCATAAAATTCTTCCTCTTTATCAAAATCACTTTCTACAGGTACAAATTTTACACTCCATTTGTCATTTGCGCACATTTCATAAAGAGGCTTGTTAAGATACTCAATCTGCGCAGTAAATGACTTTTTATCGTTGTCCATTATATGCTCATAATATGCTATTCCTTCGCTGATTGAAAGATTAGTTGTAAATCCTGCTTCTTCGGAGGAAAACTCGTATCCTTCAACCTGTCCGCTTACAAACATCCACTCTCCGCTAAGAAGTTCTAAGTTTTCATAAGATTCATCTTCGATTATGCTTTCTATCTCTTTTTCATCTTCTGTTTCGCTTACTTCCTGTTTTGTATCATCGTCCGCATCGTCTAAAATCGCATCGTCTGTTTTTGCACACGAAATAAAACTTATTATCATTAAAATGCTAAGAATCAGTGCAAATAGTCTTTTTTTCATTATTACCGCCTCCTGTTTTTTACAGTTATACCGTCTTCGGTGTAAAAATTTTATCTGCTTATATTTTTATTATATCACTGCTAATTAAAAACGACAAGAAAAAAACAAAAAAAAGAACAAACCTTTTTTGATTTGTTCTTTTTGGGTAAAGTAGAACGATTGAAATATTTTAATTTTTGTTTTGCGCAAACAAAACATCCATTTCTATTCTCTTTTATCTCTTATCTGGAAACGACAATTTTAGATAAGAGTGAAGAAAGAAAAGTGAAAAGATAAAAGTACAAAAAGAAACGACAACTTTCTTTTTAGAAAATTGTCGTTTCTTTTTGGAGCTGGTGATCGGACTTGAACCGACGATCTATTGATTACGAATCAATTGCTCTACCGACTGAGCCACACCAGCAAAGTTATGTCATTATTCTATCACAAATTGCCAATTAAATCAACTATAATTTTGTCAAAACTTAGATTTATATATCTTTAATATCTTCCATGTTTTTATCGTATCTTTAAGCGCACAAAAAAGTTTTTTTACAGTTTTAAATACCGATACCAAGCAAAGCGCAAGTGCAACTTTTTTTATAAACTTTTCCATCTTCATCACCTCTTAAAAGTATTATGCAAAAACAAAAACTTTTTATACTACTTTACAAATAATACTACAAGTGATATAATATTGTCAAATATAAATCTTCAGGGCGGGGCGAAATTCCCCACCGGCAGTTATAGTCTGCGAGCTTTTTGCTGATTTGGTGAAATTCCAAAACCGACGGTACAGTCCGGATGGAAGAAGAATTTTTATGTGTATTATTTTGCCCTGTTTTATATAAACAGGCTTTTTTTATGCATAAATTTCAAAATGAAGATTACATTTTTATTTTGGAGGTTATTTTAATGAAAACACGAAAAATTGTAATGATAGGTATGCTGTCGGCACTTGCATTTTTACTGCAAGTTATAGGGAGCATTATATCGCTTAAAGTTGCAGGCTTTTTAGAAATCGAATTTTCCGACCTTCCTGCAATTATTGGTACGCTTGCGTACGGCCCTGTTGCCGGAGTTATTATTGAATTTATTAAAAACCTATTACACACATTTATCACAAGCACAGGTTTTGTTGGCGAACTTGCAAACTTTGTTATGAATGGTATTTACGTTTTTACAGTCGGCGTTATATACAAATATAACAAAACTAAAGTAGGTGCATTTATTGCACTTGGCATTGGTACTTTAGCAATGGCAATAGGAGGAGCATTTGCAAATTTATATATCATGCTTCCGCTTTATATGTCATCAGCACCATTTATGGCAAAACTTAATCTTGTACTCTTTACAATTACACCATTTAACATTGTAAAAGGACTTGTTACAGCAGTTATTACAATTCTTATTTACAAAAGAATTTCTCCGCTATTAAAAGATAAATAAACTATTTACTTTTTTTAAAAAATATGATAAAATATGCTTAATAAATTTAATATACCGAAAGGATGTTTTATAATGGACAAACAAACAGTTATATCAAGAATTAAAGACGCAGGTATTGTTGCTGTTGTAAGAGCGGAAAACGGCGAAAAAGCAAGAAGAATTACAGACGCATGTATGGAAGGCGGCGTTCCTGCTATTGAAATGACATTTACAGTTCCTGGTGCTCACAAAGTTATCGAAGAACTTGCAAGTGTTTATAAAAACGGCGAAATGATTTTAGGTGCAGGTACAGTACTTGATGCTGAAACAGCAAGAATTGCAATTCTTTCTGGTGCACAGTACATAGTAAGCCCTTACTACGACGAAGCAACTGTTAGACTTTGTAACAGATACGCAATCCCTTGCATGCCTGGTTGTATGACAATTGCCGATGTTGTTAAAGCACTTGAAATGGGTGTTGATATCATTAAATTATTCCCTGGCGATGCTTTTGGTCCTGGAATGGTTAAAGCAATCAAAGGCCCTATCCCACAGGCAAACATCATGCCAACAGGCGGTGTTGATGTAAACAACGTTGCAGAATGGATTAAAGCAGGTGTTGTTGCTGTTGGTGCAGGAAGTTCACTTACAGCAGGCGCTAAAACAGGCGACTGGAAAGCAATTACCGAAACAGGTAAATTATTTGTAGAAAATATTAAAATTGCAAGAGCAGCACTTAAAAAATAATATGACTTTAATTTAGGGGATATTGCAAAATATCCCTTTTAATTTAAGTGTACGTTTTATGGTACACATTTTAAGATAAAATATCCTTACAATCTTAAAATCGGAGGCGATAAAAATGGCTAAAGAATCAAAAATGTCATCTGTTGATGCCAGAGTTGAAGGCAAAGACAAAGCAATAGAAGAAGCATTAAGACAAATTGAAAAAAACTTTGGAGAAGGCTCAATTATGCGTATGGGCGATGCTCCAATAAAGAAAATTGACGTTATTCCTACAGGTGCTCTAAGTCTTGATATGGCACTTGGAATAGGCGGTGTGCCACGTGGAAGAATTACCGAAATTTACGGGCCTGAATCTTCAGGTAAAACTACTGTTGCACTTCACATTATTGCAGAATCACAAAAACTTGGCGGTGAAGTTGCATTTATCGACGCCGAACACGCTCTTGACCCTACTTATGCAAGAAAACTTGGCGTTAATGTAGACAGACTTATTGTATCTCAGCCCGATTCCGGAGAAGATGCTCTTGAAATCTGTGAAGCGTTAGCTCGAAGTAACGCTTTTGATATAATCGTTATCGACTCTGTTGCGGCTCTTGTGCCAAAAGCAGAAATCGCAGGCGTAATGGGCGAAAGCCATGTTGGTCTTCACGCGCGTCTTATGTCGCAGGCACTTAGAAAACTTACAAGTGTTATAAACAAAAGTAACACTGCATGTGTATTTATCAACCAGATTAGAGAAAAAGTTGGTGTAATTTACGGAAGCCCTGAGGTTACAACAGGCGGACGTGCGCTTAAATACTATTCATCTGTAAGAATTGATGTCAGAAGAGGCGAAGCAATTAAAGACGGTGCAAGCCTAATCGGTAACAAAACAAGAGTTAAAGTTGTTAAAAACAAAATGGCTCCTCCGTTTAAAGAAGCCGAATTTGACATTATGTACGGCGAAGGTATATCTAAAGACGGATGTATTGTTGACGTTGCTGTTGATATGGATATTATCCAAAAAAGCGGTTCGTGGTTCTCTTACAATGGTGAAAGACTTGGTCAGGGAAGAGACAAAGTTAAAGATTACCTTAAATCTAATCCTGATTTTGCAAAAGAAATAAGCGACAAAATTATGGAAGTTTACAACGAACAACTTGAAAAAATGTCAGGAAAAAATGACTGATGAAAATTACAGATATAAAAGTGCAATCGCACAATAAAGAAAGAGCATCTGTTTTTGTTGACGACGAGTACTCATTTTCTCTCGATTTAACTTCTGTTTTAAAATTTTCGCTTAAAAAAGGCAAGGAAATTACAGAAGATGAAATTGAAAGATACAATCGCGAGGGGAATTTTGCAAAAATTCGCGACAAGGCGATGGATATTTTGTCAAAAAAAGCAGTTACAAAGAAAATGCTTTTGGAAACCCTTATAAAAAAAGAGTATGACAAAAACCTTTCTAAAGAGGTTGTTGACGAACTTATAAAAATCGGTTGTATTGACGATTTGGAATTTGCAAAAAACTACGCCCGTGATGCTTTTGAGTACAAAAAACACGGGAAAATGAGAATTACAACCGACCTTTTAAAAAAAGGCGTAGAAAAAAGTGATATTGATGAGGCGTTTTTAAGTCTTTCGTTTTCATACGACGACAATATTTTAGATATTATAAACACAAAGTTTAAAAATGCCGATTTTAAAGACATTAAAACTAAAAACAAAATTATTAGATATCTTGCGTACAGAGGATATAACATATCAGATATTATGTCCTGCCTTGGCAAGATGGAATGAGGTAAAAATGATTGGCTATGTAAAAGGTAAACTTGCCGAAAAGGAACTTACATTTGCTATAATCGATGTAAATGGTATCGGATTTAAAATTTTCACTTCGCTTACTTCTCTTGAAAGTGTAAATGTTGGCGATGACGTTACTTTTCACACCTATCTTTACATAAAAGAAGGAATTATGGATTTATACGGTTTTTCAACTAAAGAAGAACTTAAAATGTTTGAACTTTTAATTTCCGTATCGGGCGTTGGTGCAAAGGGTGCAATTGCAATACTAAGCGTTGGCTCGCCTTCTAAAATTGCCGTTGCAATCGCAACAAGCGATATTAACCTTATTAAAAGTGCATCGGGCATCGGTCCTAAAATTGCACAGAGAATTGCGCTTGAACTTAAAGATAAAATCTCAAACGAGGAACTTTCGCACGGGGTTGTATCTGATGATGTTCCTGTTATTTCAAAAGGTGCAAAAAATGAGGCTATAAGTGCTCTTATGGTACTTGGATATTCAAAAGGCGAAGCAGAAAAAGCAGTTGCAAATGCAAAATGTGAATCCGACGATGTTGAAGAAATTATTAAAGCCGCACTTAAGGCGCTTATGTAAGGAGGCTTTAAAATATGGACTTTGAAGAAAGAATTGTTGCAACAGAGTTTACAAATAACGATGTTGACACAGAATTTAGTTTAAGACCAAAAACACTTGATGAATATGTTGGTCAGACAAAAATTAAGGAAAATTTATCTATATATATTAAGGCCGCAAAAAGCAGAAACGAGGCTCTTGACCATGTGCTTTTATACGGACCGCCGGGGCTTGGAAAGACTACGCTTTCTAACATTATTGCAAGTGAGATGGGTGTTAATATTAAAATAACATCCGGCCCTGCAATTGAAAAACCGGGAGACCTTGCCGCTATACTTACAAATTTATCGGAACACGATGTGCTTTTTATTGATGAAATTCACAGACTCAGTCCAAGCATTGAGGAAGTTTTGTATCCTGCAATGGAAGACTATGCGCTTGATATTATTATTGGTAAAGGCCCAAGTGCAAGAAGTATCAGGCTTGACCTTCCAAAGTTTACGCTTGTTGGTGCAACTACAAAGGCGGGGAATATGACAGGACCGCTTCGTGATAGATTTGGCGTGCTTGCAAGGCTGGAACTTTACACAAATGAGGAACTTAAAGGCATTGTTACGCGTAGTGCTAAAATTTTAGGCATTGATATTACAGACGATGGTGCAAATGAAATTGCATCACGCTCACGCGGGACACCAAGAATTGCAAACCGACTTTTAAAACGTGTTAGGGATTTCTCTGAAGTTGTGGGAAGTGGTGTTGTGGACAAGAAAATTGCTGATATTGCGCTTGAAAAGATTGAAGTTGACAAAATCGGGCTTGACAGAACAGATGCTAACATGATTCGTTCTATGATTAAAAATTTTGGTGGCGGACCTGTGGGACTTGATACGCTTGCCGCTACAATAGGCGAAGATGCCAACACTATTGAAGATGTGTACGAGCCGTATCTTTTGCAACTTGGGTTTATAAACAGAACTCCACGAGGAAGAGTTGTTACAAAAGCGGCGTATGAGCATTTTGGTATTCCGTTTGAAAGTTAGTTGTGTTTTAATTGTTCTTTTAAAAAAGAACCAAAACCATACTTTTTTTGTAAAAAAAGTATGCAAAAAAACTTACATATGCAAAACATTCGTTTTGCATCATATCTATGTCTCCCTTGCCTAAAGGGAGGTGCTTAGCGAAAGCAAAGCGGAGGGATTTAAAGCACTCAAGTTTTTGAGTGCTTTTTTTAAAATTCATATTTTGTAGGGGAGGGTCTTATGCGCCCTCCCGTTTTATTTTATTCTAAGCATTTTCTTTTCTTCTTCGCTAAGACAACGTATTAAATAATCACATTCGTTACAGCAGCACTCAATTATGTTTCCATTTTCGTCATAATGCTCGCCGTTTCCAAGGCAGTCTTTACCTTCGTTTCCAGGTGTAAGTTTAATTCCTGTTACGTCTATGATTTCCATGATAAATTCCTCCAGAATTAAAAAATGCGCCGACCAAAGCCGACGCATGAAAAACGCAGGGACTTCGATCGTTTTAAATATTGCTACATAATTAAAACACCATATTTCCAAAAAAGAGGGTATGACAAATCGAAGTGTACGCCTTTCTTAAAATAGCGTACCCCTTATTGGAAATATTATTTTAATTAATTATGTAGCATAACCATTTTACTATAAAATGTGTTTTTTGTCAAATGAAAAGGCTCCCTTGTGTAAAGGGAGCTGTCGAGCAAACGCGAGACTGAGGGATTGTTTTATTATTTTTCTTTCTTTTTGCTTTATTCCTATTTTAACAATTACAATCCCTCCGAGTTGCTACGCAACCCACCTCCCTTTACACAAGGGAGGCTTTACGGGACGTCGTTTCGCGCCGTCCCCTACAATGTTTAAACCAATAAAATAACCGAGTGATTTATTTTCACTCGATTTTAATTTTATCCTTAATACCAACTCACTTATGGAATGAATTTTTAAAAAAGGCTCCCTTGCCTAAAGGGAGCTGTCGAGCAAATGCGAGACTGAGGGATTGCTCTACATTTTTCCATACAAAAAAGGCACTCGAATGAGTGCCTTTAAATCCCTCCGTCAGTCTGCGTCCGACACCTCCCTTTAGGCAAGGGAGGCAAAAGTAGGAAGCAAAGCGTATGCTTTGCATATGTTAAGTTTTTTGTGTTCCTTTTTTTCAAAAAAGGAACGATTTTGGTTCTTTTTTAAAAAGAACATAATACAAACGTCTTACTGAATCTGAGCGCTGTAGTTAGGTGCTTCTTTAGTAATAAAGATATCGTGCGGATGACTTTCTTTAAGACCTGCGCCTGTAATTCTTACAAACTTACCTCTTTCAATAAGTTCTTCAATAGTTTTTGTACCGCAATATCCCATACCTGCTCTAAGTCCGCCAAGTAGTTGGAATACAGTGTCAGCAAGAGGTCCTTTATAAGGAACACGACCTTCAACGCCTTCAGGAACAAGTTTTTTAGAACCTGTCTGGAAGTATCTGTCTTTGCTGCCTTTTTCCATAGCCGCAAGAGAACCCATACCTCTGTAAACTTTGAAGTTTCTGCCCTGATAAATTTCAGTTTCGCCAGGACTTTCTTCACAACCTGCAAGAAGTGAACCAACCATAATTACGTTAGCACCTGCAGCAATTGCTTTTGGAATATCACCAGAATATTTAATACCACCGTCTGCGATAACAGGAATACCGTATTTTCTTGCAACCTGTGATACATTGTAAACTGCGCTAATCTGCGGAACACCAATACCTGCAACAACCCTTGTTGTACAGATAGAACCAGGACCGATACCAACTTTAATAGCACTTACGCCTGCTTTTATTAAATCTTCTGCTGCTTCTGCAGTAGCAATATTACCTGCAATAAGTTCAACATCAGGATAAGCATCTTTTACTTTTTTGATGCAGTCTAAAATGTTTTGAGAATGTCCGTGAGCACTGTCAAGTACAAGTACGTCAACGTGAGCATCAACAAGCGCCTTAACTCTGTCTAAAACGTCTGCTGTAATACCAATTGCCGCACCAACAAGTAATCTTCCGTTTGAATCTTTTGCAGCGTTTGGATATTTAACAGTTTTTTCAATATCTTTAATTGTGATAAGGCCTTTTAGTGCGCCGTCTTTATCCACAATCGGAAGTTTTTCAATTTTGTGTTTCATAAGGATATCTTTTGCCTGATCAAGAGTTGTTCCAACCGGTGCAGTAATAAGATTTTCCTTTGTCATCGCCTCGGAAATAGGTTTTGAAAAGTCTGTTTCAAATCTTAAGTCTCTGTTTGTAATAATTCCAAGAAGTTTTTTGTTTTCATCACAGATTGGCACGCCTGAGATTTTAAATTTACCCATAAGCGCATCTGCTTCGGCAATTGTATTTTCAGGAGAAAGATAGAATGGGTCTACAATAACTCCATGTTCACTTCTTTTAACTTTATCAACTTCAGTCGCCTGTGCTTCGATTGTCATATTTTTATGAATGATACCGATACCGCCTTCTCTTGCCATAGCAATAGCAAGCGCGCTTTCTGTAACAGTATCCATCGCCGCACTCATCATCGGAATGTTAAGCTGAATATTTTTTGTTAGTTTTGTTTTAAGTTCAATCTGGTCTGGTGTAACATCTGATTTTTGAGGTATTAAAAGCACGTCATCAAATGTTAAGCCTTCATTTGCAAATTTATCAGGATACATTTTTTATACACTCCTTTTGATTATCTTTGGTATTATAAAGTTTTAACAACACTTGCACAACGTGCGCAAAGTGTTTTATGCTCACTGTCCTCACCAACAGTTTTTGAATACATCCAGCATCTTTCGCATTTTTCGCCTTCCGCCTGAGAAACTTCAACATAAAGATTTTCGTTTGCTTCGCCACTGAATGCTTCTTTGTTTTCGCCTTCTGTAACAGATGCATCACTTACAATAAATACAGTTACAAGGTCATCTTCGTTTTTCTTTAAGAAATCGTATAGATTGCCGCTTGCGTAAAGTTTTACATTTGCATTTAATGAATGTCCGATAACTTTGTTGTTTCTTGCCATTTCAAGAGCTTTTGCAACGTCAGATCTTATTGATAAAAGTAAATCGTATTTTTCTTCGATTTCTTTATTGTTATATAATTCATTAACTTTTGGAAGGTCGTTAAACATAACACTTTCTGTGTCATCGCCTGCTTTATGAGGCATTGATGCCCATATTTCTTCTGTTGTAAAGCAAAGAACAGGAGCAAGAAGTTTAACAAGTGCATCAAGCACAATATACATTGCACTCTGTGCGCTTCTTCTTTCTATACTGTCAGACTTTGTAGTGTAAAGTCTGTCTTTAATAATATCAAGATAGAAGTTACTCATATCAACAACGCAGAAATTGTGGATTGCGTGCTGAAGAGAGTGGAATTCGTAAGTTCTGTATGAAGAAAGTGCTTTTTCGATTAAAGCATTAAGTTTAAGTAGTGCCCATTTATCGATTTCAACCATATCTTCATATTTAACAAGATCTGTATCTGGATTAAAGTCGTTTATGTTACCTAAGATATATCTTGCTGTGTTTCTTATTTTTCTGTAACTTTCAGAAAGTTGTTTAATAATATCCTGACTCATTCTTACGTCTGTTTTGTAGTCAGAAGATACAACCCAAAGTCTTAGGATATCTGCACCATTTTTGTTACAAACATCAATTGGGTCAACACCGTTTCCGAGTGATTTACTCATCTTTTTACCGTTGCCGTCTACAACCATACCATGAGTGATAACTTCTTTGTATGGAGCGCCGTTACCCTGTGCAACACTTGTTAAAAGTGATGACTGGAACCAACCTCTGTACTGGTCGTTACCTTCAAGATACAAATCGCAAGGAGATTTTAAATCGTCTCTTAAATCCATAACAGCGTAGTGAGATGAACCAGAGTCAAACCAAACGTCCATGATATCTGTTTCTTTTGTGAACACGTCATGACCACATTTTGCGCATTTATATCCATCGCCAAGAATTTCTTTAGCGCTGTATTTGTACCAAGCGCTTGAACCTTCTTTAGAGAATAGGTCTGCTACAATTTTGATTGTATCTTTATTTACAAGATGCTCACCGCATTTTTCACAATAGAAAATTGGAATTGGAACACCCCATTTTCTTTGACGTGAAATACACCAGTCGCTTCTTTCTTCAACCATTTTTGTAATTCTTTCTTCGCCCCATTTTGGAAGCCAAGAAACAGTTTTAATAGCATCAACAGCATCTTTTTTGAATTTATCAACAGATGCGAACCACTGTTCAGTTGCTCTAAATACTATTGGGTTATGACATCTCCAGCAGTGTGGATACTGGTGGATAATTGGCACTGCTGCAGCAAGAGAATTTGTGCTTCTTAGTTCGTCTAAAATAGCATCGTTTGCTTTTTCGTAGAATAATCCTTCAAACTTGCCTGCATCTTTTGTCATATAACCTTTTGAGTCTACAGGAACAACGATTGGAATTTCTTTATAGTTCTGGCAAGCGATAAAGTCTTCTGCACCATGAGCAGGAGCTGTGTGAACACATCCTGTACCTGCATCAAGTGTAACGTGGTCACCAACAATTACAAGTGATGTTTTATCCATAAACGGATGTGAGCAAGTTACATATTCAAGGTCTGCTCCATTAAATTCTTTAACGATTTCATATCCGTCGATATTTGCTACCTCACAAAAAGCATCTGCCAAATCTTTTGCAACAACGTAGTATTCGCCGTTTGCACTTATAAGTGCATAAGTAAAGTTAGGATTTACACAAATTGCTTCGTTTGCAGGAAGTGTCCATGTTGTAGTTGTCCAGATTACAAAGTAAACTTTTGATGTATCAACATCATCAAACAAACCTTTGCCATCTTTCAATTTAAATTTAACATAAATTGAAGTTGTTTTGTCTTCTGCGTATTCAATTTCTGCTTCTGCAAGTGCAGTTTCACAGTCCGGACACCAGTAAACAGGTTTCATACCTTTGTAGATAACATCGTTTTCTACCATTTTACCGAAAACTTCAATCTGCCTGCCTTCAAATTCAGGAAGAAGTGTGATGTAAGGATTGTTGTAATCGCCAATTGAACCTAAGCGTTTAAACTGACCTTTTTGAGTATCGATATAGTCCATTGCAAACTGACGGCAGATTTCTCTAAACTCTACAGGATCAACATCGTCTTTGTTGATTTTAAGTTTTTTGATTGCCTGAATTTCAATTGGAAGACCATGAGTATCCCAACCTGGAACGTAAGGCGCTTTAAATCCGTCCATATTTTTGAAACGAACTATAATATCTTTTAAAATTTTATTTAGTGCGTGGCCTAAATGAATGTTACCGTTAGCAAACGGAGGACCATCGTGAAGATGATATTCCTTCTTGCCTTCGTTTTTCTTCATTAGTTTTTCATAAAAGCCTTCATCATCCCATTTTTTAACGAGTACCGGTTCTTTTTCAGGAAGATTTGCTCTCATTGAAAATTCGGTACTTGGAAGATTAAGTGTTTTACTGTAATCCATTTCCACTGTATTTACAACCCCTTTAAAGTTTATTTACTAAATCAACTGCTTAAACATAATACTTTACCGTAATATTTATGCGACCTTTTTTTGTAAGTGAATTTTCAGTGTTTATTATAGCCTTGCCAAAACCTTTGGCGCTTATAATATCACCATCACAAACTGTATGCGATGCATTTTCAACTGTAAGATAGTTTACATTTACATATCCCTTTTTTATAAGGTCTGATGCAACCGATCTGCTCTTTTTTGTAAATGCACTAACAACAGCATCAAGACGCATTGATGCAACGGTATAATGCACATCTTTAAATTGTTTTATAAAATTATAACAGTTTTCTTTAAAAATTTCAACAAAAATATTTGAATGTGCTATTTTTTTTAGATTATATATTAAAAATTCGGCAATTTCACTGTGGCAAAAGCACACTGCAAACGTGTCTAAAATAAGGATATCGCCTATTTTTTCTCTTTTTATGCCAAGTGATAAAATCGAGCCTAAATAATCACGATGCGAAAAAACTTTTTTATCTTTTGTGTATATTTTAATGGGAGTTATAGGATAAATCTTTTCTCCATAATTGCAAAAAGGAGAGAAAGACAATATCTTTCTCTCAGCGTCAGTATATCCGCCAAAAAATTCAAAATTTTCCTCGCCCGAAAATGCCATACTTAATTTTGCTATTTCAGATGGTGTTAAAAACGATGTATAAGTGTAAATATCTTTATTTGCACTTCTTAAATATAAATCGTACACCTTTGAAAAAATAATTTTTTCTTCATCACTGTTTGCAAAATTTAAAATTTTTTCTTTATTTATCATTCAAGTTCAAATACTCCGTGAATTTTAAGTTCATCGCTAAAATCGCCCATAATGCCTACGTTGTAAGGTGCAAGCATTAAAATTCCGTTAGAGATTTTTTGCATACTTCCGCCAAGTGCATAAACTGCACCAGATAAAAAGTTTACAATTTTAACGGCAATTTCTCTGTCAAGTTTTTCTAAGTTTACAACAACAGGTTTTTTGCTTTTTAAATGGTCTGCAATTTCCTGTGCATCCTGATAATTTGTAGGCTGAATAATAACAACCTTAAGTTGCGTTGTTGTGTGAATATTTACAACTTTGCTTCTTTTTGAACTAAAAGAAGATGAGCTGTATGAAACTGAATCGTCATTTTCTGTATTTGCAAGTGTTGCTTCGTCAATTTCGTTTTCAATTTCCTGTTCAGGAATTCCTAAAAATCCTGTAAGTTTGTTCATAAAGTTACCCATTATTTACTTCTCCTTTATCTTTTAAAAAGATTTCTTCCAACACGTATAATATTTGCACCTTCTAAAAGTGCTATATGATAATCCTGACTCATTCCCATAGATAGATATTTCATACTAATATTATCGTATTTTTTATCCTTTATGTCAATATATAAATTGTACAATTTTTTGAAAATAGCGTGAACATTTTCTTCTGTTTCTAAAAGAGGCGCCATTGTCATAAATCCTTCGATTTTTACATTTTCAATCGTTTTTGCTTCTTCTAAAAACTCGTATGCGTCATCTATTGGCACGCCAAACTTACTTTCTTCGCCCGAAACGTTGATTTCTATTAAAACTCTTTGCACTTTGCCTATTTTTTTTGCGCATCGTGATATTTCATTTAAAAGTTTTATAGAATCAACAGAATGTATAAGTTCAACTTTGTCTATGATGTATTTTACTTTGTTTGTCTGAAGATGCCCGATTAAGTGCCATGAGGTGCCTTCTACCTTGTCGTATTTTTCCAAAAGTTCCTGAACTCTGTTTTCGCCAAGTGTGGTTATACCAAGTTTTACTGCCTCATTTAAAGTATCGGTATCAACAGTTTTAGATACACCAAGAATTAAAATATCGTCAAGGCTTCTTCCTGTTTCTTTAAGTGCTTCTTTCGCCTTTTGTTTAATTTCTTCGTAATTTTTCTTTAAATCCAACTTAAATTACCTCACTTTACAAGCATTCCGTCATACACATTTTTCCCAGAAACAACAACTTCATCATAAAGATTAAGCGTAACTGCCGGGATAGATGTATCAACAAACGGGTTGTATTCTTTAACTATTGCGCTTGTGCCGTCATTATAAATAATTTTTGTTTCAACAAATCTTATTGTTTTTCCTTTTAGCGCATATACACCTGTTTTTCCGTCTACTTTTTTAATTGCTTCGCTTGGAATTACAAGTCCTGAATACATTTTTTTAATAAGTGTAATGTCGGTTTTTCTAAGTGTTGATATGTCAACATCGTACTGCTCGGATGAAACACAAATAATTTTCATATCGCCCTTGTCGTCTGAAATGCTTTCAACTTTTCCTAAAAAGTTTTTGTTGATTGTGTTAAAACGAAGGAAAACTTCCTCGCCGACTTTAAAATCTTTTGCTCTTTTACTGTCAACTTCAATTGCTGCATACCAGGTGTAATTATCAATAATTTTGCACGATGCTTTTTCTTCCTTTTCTTCATCGTAAATTTTACTAAATTCCTGTGCACTTATTGAATTTACAATATTTTTTGTAAGGATTTTTTCAAATCCGTCTGTTTTTAGCATAAATATTCCTGAAGACGGCGAATAAAGTTCTGTTTTTAAGTTTTCCAGACTTTTTTCGTATGATGCTTTTTCTTTTTCAAGTTCTAAAAGTTCTGCCTTTATTTTTTCGCCGGTTGTATCGCTTTTTTTGCTCGATGCAAGTTCTATTTTAGATTTTACACTGCTGATATTTCTTGCATCTTTTTTAACGGAATATTTTGCGTACTCTTTTATATAGTTTGTTAAATCGTCTTCAATTTTAACTTTATCATCTGCAAATGCTTCGTCTGCACCGGCAAATGATTGTATCTGCTCAATTCGTTCTGTAACTTTAGTAAGACGTGCCTGCATTTCTTTTGTGCTTTCGCTATTGTCATTTTTGTAAAAAGTTGCAACATTTTTTGCTTTTTTTACATATTCGCCGTCAGAAACGTGCGACTGAACAATACCGTCTGAAAACTCAAACTGATTCCCCGAAAAGTCAATAACCGCCTTTTCGTTTCTTATAATAATCGCTCTGTGCACCGATTTATCTTCTATTGTTGAAGAAAGTGCCATTTGTGTTTTCATTTTCGGATTTAAAAGTAAATATAAGCAAATAACAGCAACAATAACTACCAAAGTTACAATTATTTTCTTTTTGCTTTTCAAAATATCACCTTAATCATTATTTATATTAACACTTCTTCTTGGAACAACGGTTGATACTGCGTGTTTGAAAATAAGTTGTTCTTTTCCGTCAGATTCAAGAAGGATTGTGTAACTATCAAAACTTTTTACCTGTCCTCTTATCTGAAATCCGTTTGTTAAAAATACAGTAACGTCTATTTTTTCTTTTCTTACTGCATTAAGGTATAAATCCTGCAAATTCTGTACTTTACTCATAATAAAATTCCACCTTTAAAATTTTTTATATAATTTATAATATCGCATATGTTGTCATCATTCAAATCAAACCATTTGATATCTTTATTTCGTTTAAACCATGTAAGTTGTCGTTTTGCATAGTGGCGTGATTCTCTTTTTAAAATATGCACCATTTCATCGAATGTACAAAGTCCTTTTATATAGTAAATTACCTCTTTGTAACCAATTGCAGAAAGTGCTGTTTCGCTAAATGGGGTGTCGCCCTTATATAAACTTAAAACCTCTTTAAAAAGACCGTCGTCTATCATTTTGTCAACACGAGCATCTATTCTGTCATATAACTTTTGTCTTTCTCTTGTAAGCCCAATCATAATAGGGTTATACTTTGAAGATGTTTTTTTAATTTGACTGTTATTTTCAGAAACTGTTTTTCCTGTCATTTCATATATTTCAAGTGCGCGTATAACGCGTTTTACATTGTTAAAATGAATACTTTCGGCGCTTTTTTTATCTACTTTTTCAAGTAGTGCGTGCAGATACTCATTTCCTTTTTCTTTTGCAATCTGATTATATTTTTCGCGTATTTTTTCATCTTTAAATGATGCGCCAAATTCAAAATCGGAAAAAAGCGAGTCTACATAAAGCCCCGTTCCGCCTGCAACAACAGGAGTTTTGCCTCTTTTTATAATATCATCTATGATGCGCGTAGCATCTTTTTTATATGCCGCTGCGCTGTACGTTTTGTCAATATCTAAAATGTCTATCATATGATGCGGTACGCCATCTGTTTCATCTTTTGTTATTTTTGCCGTGCCGATATCCATTTTTTTGTAAATCTGCATAGAATCGGCGCTTACAATTTCGCCGTCAAATTCTTTTGCAATTTTTATAGAAGTTTCGGTTTTTCCAACGCCCGTAGGTCCAACTATAACTATTACACTGTTTTCCATGGGCATCACCTTTCTATACTATTCTTTTAAAGTTTTTTTCAAGTTCTTTCTTTGTCATTTTTATTTCAATAGGTCTTCCATGTGGGCAAGTGTTAATATTTTCAAGGCTAAACACATCTGATACAAGTTTTTCCATTTCTTGCTTTGAAAGCACATGATTTCCCTTAATCGCCCTTTTGCAAGCCATTGTGTGAAGCATCTCAAGTTCTGCATCTGTATGCAGTTTTCCGTTATTTTCGGAAAGTATTTTTAATACATCGTGGAAAATATCGCTTATCGATGCATCAACAAGTGTTTCAGGTACACTTCTTATTATGATAACATTTGCACCAAATTCTTCTAATTCAAATCCTACTTTGCTAAAGAACTCAACATTTTGCATAACGAGGTCAAATTCAATCGGAGTAAGGTCAACCGTTACAGGAATAAGCATCGGCTGAGAGTAAACTTTATTTTCGTTTAAATCTTTTAAAAACTGTTCAAAATAAAGTCTTTCGTGTGCGGCGTGCTGGTCGATAATATGCATTTCATCGCCCATTTCCACTATTATGTATGTAGAAAAAATTTGTCCTGCAATTTTATAATCAATATTTGGCTGATAAACTTTTTTTGCAGGTTCTTCATTTTTATAAGCTGTCGTTTCTACTGTCTTTTCTTCCAAAACGATTTCCTTTATAGGTTCAACCGTTTTTTCTTCTATTTTAGGTTTTACACCGGCTTCTTCTTTAATAATTTCTTTTTGACTTTGCTCTTTGTATTCCTTTTTAAAAGTATCAACAGCGTCCGATATATATTTGCTTTCTTTTTTAGGAATAATGTCGCTGATTGTCATTTTTTTAGGTGCTTCATCAGCCTTTGGCGATTTAATAAACGCATCTTTTAAAAAGTTTATTTCTGTTTGTTTTACATTTTTAACTCTATTTTCAAAAACAATCTTCGGCTTTTCTATTTTCATTTCGGGAATGTGTTTTTTCTCATTGAGTGCATTTTTTGCAGCCCAGTAGAGTGCATCAAAAACCTTTTTATCGTCCGAAAATCTTACTTCCATTTTAGTAGGGTGTACGTTTACATCTACAAAAGTGCTGTTTACTTTAACAAACAAAACAGCAAACGGAAACTGACCTGTCATAAGCGTATTTTTAAACGCCTCAGAAAGTGCAACTGACATTGTTTTGCTTTGAATGTTTCTTCCGTTTAAAAAGAAAACCTGATAGTTTCTGTTCTTTTTAGCAAGTGATGAATTTCCTATAAAACCTGTAACCTCTATGTTTTCATCAGAAAAATCAACCGGCAAAAGATGTTTTAGGTAGTCTTTTCCGTATACGGCATAAATTGCGTTTTTTAAATCTCCGTCACCAAGTGATGAAATTTTGTTTGATGTTCCAATGTATTTTATCGAAACAGAAGGATTACCAAGTATAATTTTATTTATTACATCCGAAACATAACTTGCCTCGGTTGCATCTTTTTTTAAGAATTTTTGTCTTGCAGGAGTATTGTAAAAAAGATTTCTTACAATTATTGTTGTACCAACTGCACATCCTGCATCTTCTTCCTCCAAAACTTTTCCGCCTTCAATTAAAAGTCGACGTCCTGCTAAGGAATCTTTTGTTTTAGTGTATATTTCAACTTTTGCAACAGAAGCAATAGACGATAGCGCCTCGCCTCGAAAACCAAGCGTATAAATTCTTGATAGGTCGTCACTTGTTTTTATTTTGCTTGTTGCGTGTGGCAAAAATGCTGTTTTTACATCGTCCTTTTCAATTCCGCATCCGTCATCTGTAACTCGGATATATGACATTCCGCCGTTTTTTATTTCAACAGTAATGTTTTTTGCACCGGCATCTATTGAGTTTTCCACAAGTTCTTTAACCACCGATGAAGGTCTTTCAACAACTTCACCCGCGGCTATCATATTTGCTACGGAAATATCAAGAACGTTAATTTTCGCCATAAATTTCACTTATCCTTTTTTGGAGTTTGTATATTTCATTCATTGCTTCAATAGGCGTTAGGGTAGAGATATCAATGTTTTTAAGTGTAGTAATTATTTCGTTATCTTGCATCATATCGCCATCAAATTTATTTACACTTATATTTTTTATCTCTTTTGTTTCGCCTTTTTCAATAGATTTAAGAACCTCTTTTGCTCTTTTTATAACTTCATCGGGAACACCGGCAAGGTATGCAACCTCTATACCGAAACTGTCATCCGTTCCGCCTTTTACGATTTTACGAAGGAAAGTGATGTCATCGCCGTGTTTTTTTACAGCAATTGAATAGTTATTTATGCCTTCGTTTTCTTCAAGAGCAATAAGTTCGTGATAATGTGTTGCAAAAAGTGTTTTTGCACCGATTTTTTCTTTGTCGCTTATATACTCTGCAGTTGCCCATGCAATGCTTAGTCCGTCAAAGGTAGATGTTCCTCTGCCTATTTCGTCAAGTATTACAAGGCTTTTGTTTGTTGCATTTTTAAGTATATTTGCAACTTCGTTCATTTCAAGCATAAATGTACTTTGCCCTGCAGCAAGGTCATCCGATGCCCCTACACGAGTGAAAATTTTGTCTACAATACCAATTCTGCAACTTTTTGCAGGAACAAAACTTCCTATCTGCGCCATAAGTGTAATTATTGCAACCTGACGCATATATGTTGATTTACCAGCCATATTAGGACCGGTAATAATTGAAAATCTGTTTTTATCTGTATCAAGATATATATCGTTTGGAACAAAAAGCGAATCTGTAAGATATCTTTCAACAATAGGATGTCTTCCGTCTTTTATGTCAATGATATCGCTATCATCAACAGTCGGTTTAACATAGCCGTTATCAGATGCTGCTGATGCAAGTGCAACTAAAACGTCTATTGTGGCAATTATTTTTGCCTGAGATAAAAGAGTATCTATTCTTTCAAACACAACATTTCTTACTGCAGAAAAATCTTCGTATTCTATATCGTTGATTTTTTCTTTTGCTCCAAGAATTGTGTTTTCAACATTTTTAAGTTCTTCTGTTATGTATCTTTCACAGTTTGCAAGTGTCTGACGTCGTATGTAGCGGTCAGGCGCTTTATCAATATTTGATTTTGAAAGTTCTATGTAATATCCAAAAACTCTGTTATATGCAACTTTAAGGTTTTTAATTCCCGTTTCTTCTCTTTCTTTTGCTTCAATTTCGGCAATTATTTTTGAACCCGATGAAAGAGTAAGTTTTATTTTGTCAAGTCTTTCGTCAAAGCCGTCGCGTATCATACCGCCTTCTCTTACGGTAATCGGAGGCTCGTCCACAAATGCGCTTGAAATAAGTGAGCAAACATTTTCCATAGCGTCGCTGTTTTCATAAAGACTTTTTAAAATTTCGCTTTTTGAATTTTTTATAGCATCAAAAATAACAGGGAAAAGTTCCAAACTGTTTTTTAGCGAAACAAGATCCCTTGCATTTGCACTGCCATAAACAACTTTTGAAACGATTTTTTCAATATCGTTTATTCGTCTTAAATGGTCAATAAGTTCTTCTCTTAAAAGTACATCGCCAAAAAATTCTTCTACACCAAAAAGACGTCTGTTAATTTCGTCAGTATCAAGAAGCGGTTGTTCTATCCATTTTTTTAAAAGACGCGAACCCATACTTGTTTTTGTTTTGTCGAGTATAGAGTAAAGTGAGCCTTTTTTTGATTTATCACGGAGTGTTTCTGTGATTTCAAGATTTCTTCTTGATGCGACATCAATTTCCATAAACTGATTTGCCTGGTAGTAGTTTATGCTCATAATGTGTTTTAAATCTACTTTTTGAGTTTCTTTAAGATATTTAAGCGCACTTCCAACCGCCATAATTGCATACGGTTTATCGCTTATTTCAATAACACTCTTGTGAGCGCATCCAAATTTTTTATCTAAAACTTCCCTGCAACTTTCAAGTTCAAATTCCTTATCGGGATAATACGTTAGCGAGTAGTCAAAACGTTTTTTCAGATTATTAAACAGTTTTTCAAAATTTAATGAATTGTCGCACGCAATAATTTCTTTTGGTTTAAAACACGCAAGTGTGTTTATAAGTCTGTTTTCCGATAAATCATTTTTTCCGTCTGTTGCAAACATTTCGCCTGTTGAAACGTCGGCAAAACAAACGCCAAAGTTTTCTTTATCAATATAAACACACGCTAAAAAGTTATTGCTTGTTTCATTTTCAAAAATGTCAACTGCAGCAGTACCGGGAGTTACAACTCGTATAACTTCTCTTTTTACAATGTCCTTTGCTAAACTTGGGTCTTCTGCCTGCTCGCATATTGCAACTTTGTAGCCTTTTGATACAAGTTTTGCAATGTAGCCTTGCGCACTGTGATGAGGAACTCCGCACATAGGTGCTCGCTCATCTAATCCGCAGTTTCTGCCTGTAAGTGTAAGTTCAAGTTCTTCTGATGCCTTATGTGCATCGTTAAAAAACATTTCATAAAAGTCGCCAAGTCTGTAAAACAAAATACAGTCTTTGTACTGCTCTTTAATCTGCATATACTGACGCATCATCGGCGTTAAGCCTTTTTGCATATCATTTTACCTTCTTATCTTTAAAAATTAGTGGTTGTGTCCGCAACTTCCGCCGCAAGAAGAACAACTTCCTGTGCATCCGCCTTCGTTATCTTTACCAGATACATAATAAGATAAAATATTGTTAATCTGTTCCATCATATTTGCAAATCCCTGCTGAGCAGCAACGTATGCTTTTATTTTATCGTTTTTCATAATTTTATCAAATGCCGCCTGTGCTGCAACTTTTAATGCTTCAAAATCTTCTTTTGTGATATCAGGATTTACCGCTTTTTCGTTAAGTGTCTGTCTTGTTGTGTGGTATTCCATCATAAGTTCCACTGCTTCTTTGTCGTCAAGTTGTGCTTCCTCTGTTGATTTAAGTGTTTTATATTCTTCACTTTCAACAATCATAACTCCAAGTTCTTTTGCTTTTTCAAAAATATCTGCCATTTTTATCTCCTCCTAAATAATTTCGCCAAACAATGACCAAGTTTGTGCTTTTGTAACTTTTATTTTAATTATTTTACCAACTAAGTTTTTATCGCCTTTAAAGTTGACGATTTTTCCGCCTTCTGTTCTTCCTGTTAAATAGTTTATATCTGTTTTGCTTTCGCCTTCAACAAGTATTTCGTATTCCTTGTTTTCGTATTCGTCGTTTATTTCTTTACTTATGCGGTTTTGAACTTCTAAAAGACGGTTAAAGTTTTTCTTTTTTTCTTCGGGCGTAAGTACATCTTCCATAACCGAGGCAGGTGTGCCTTTTCGTTTTGAATAAATAAATGAAAATACGCTGTCATATCTTACTTTTTCAAGTACATCGATAGTATGCTCAAAATCCTCGTTTGTTTCGCCTGGGAAACCTACGATTATATCTGTTGTAAGAGTGATGTTTGGTATTTTTTCTTTTACCTTTTTAATTTTTTCAAGATACTCTTCTTTTGTGTATTTTCTGTTCATTTTTTTAAGGATATTATCACTTCCGCACTGAATTGGAAGATGAAGCTGAGCGCACACTTTTTTGTTAGATGCAATTTCATCTATAAGTTTGTCGCTTAAATCCTTTGGATGACTTGTCATAAAACGTATTCTTTCAATGCCTTCAACCTTTGACACCTCGCCTAAAAGGTCGGGAAAATCGATGTAATTTTCAATATCGTGGCCGTATGAGTTTACATTTTGTCCAAGAAGTGTAATTTCTTTAATGCCTTTTTCGGCAATAGATTTTACCTCGGATATAATGTCTTCTTTAAGACGGCTTCTCTCTCTGCCTCTTACATATGGCACAATACAATATGTGCAAAAATTGTTGCATCCGTACATAACAGATACACCTTGCGACACAGTGCCTGTGTGCGAAATTGGCATATCTTCGTAAATTACGCCATCGCTTTTTGTTATATCAATAATTCTTTCTTTTTCCGTAAGAACATTTTTAAGAATTTCGCCGAATCGGTATAGCGCGTGCGTTCCAAATACAATATCTACATGTTTGTATTTTTTTCTTATCTGATCTGCAATATGCTCCTGTTGCATCATACAACCGCAAACACCAATGATAAGGTCTTCTTTTTTTCTTTTAAGCGCTTTTAGAGCGCCGATATTTCCAAAAACTTTAAGTTCTGCATTTTCTCTTACTGCGCAGGTGTTGTAAATGATGATGTCGGCTTTTTCTTTGTCGAGCGTCTTTTCATATCCCGCCATAGAAAGCATACCTAAAAGTTTTTCACTATCGTTAACATTTTGCGCACATCCGTAAGTTTCAATAAATGCAAATTTTGGAGATTTTGTCATATTTTTTATATCTAATAAAAATCCTTTTTGCCTTTCGATTTCGGCATTTGGAATAACAATTTTTTCTCTTTTTGACATTCTTTTTTTCTTACCTTCCAAAAATAGATTATTCATAGTTTATTATATCATATTTCAAAGAATATGTAAACTGATTTTTTTGAAAAAATACAATAAAAAAAGACCTTTCGGTCTTTTAATAAAAATATAGCATAAGTGCGTTTTCAATTCTTTTTTCAAGTTCTTTATCATTGAGTGTATCGGCACATAAAATAATATCTTTTATATCACTTATAAGTGCCTTTTTTCGTCTTTTTGCCCTTTCTTCGTCGCTGATTTTTTCAATTTCAACTTCTGTAAAATATTCAACTTTGTAAAATTTATCTTTATATAAACTCATAAAACTTTCTCCAAAATTAAAAAATGCGCCCACCAAAGCGAGCGCATAAAAAACGCAGGGACTTCGGTTAGGTCGCTAAACTCTAAAATACGTGCTACGAATAAAAAATACGAAAGCGGTATTAAAACCGAAGTATACGCTTTTTGTAGCGTATACACTTCCGTTATTTTTTATTCATACATATCAGCACAAAATTATTCCATTTTCAATTTTAGAGTTTAGCATATTTATTTTACTACATTTTTTTAATTTTGGCAAGTAATTTTAAAAAATACCGCAAAATTAAACAAAAATAAAGGGCATTTTAAAAATGCCCTTTCCTTTAACTTAAAAGTTTAATTATTTCCTGATAAATCTCCTCGCTGTTTTGCTTAAATTTTTCGGCAATACTACTTGCCACATTAAACGAACCAACCGTAAGTTCAAGGTTAAAAATTCTTTCGCCAAGGTCGTTTATTTCGCACTGCACCATAGTTTCGCCCTTTTCATTAACAGGGTACACCTTTGCAGTAACAAGCGAATCTAAATAAACCTGACGGTTTACTTCGTCAATTTTTTTAATAAATTTTTCCCTTACAGAAAAAGGAATATCGTTATAGAAAAATTTAAGCGTATCTTCGCCCGTATCAGTAATCGAAAACACCTTGTTTGAGTCAATTTCAAAAACCTCTAAATTTTCGCTTTCAACAAGCGTGTGAGTAAGATGTCCAAGCTCAAAAAAATCAGTTTCAACAACAGACGAAATGATTTCCGAAATTATTGGTGCGCTTGCACTTGTTTTTAAATTTTTAACTACAAACAAAACTGAAAGTTTAAGTTCATATTCACTTGGACGGTATACAAAATCCATTTTTATAAATCTCCTCTAAAGAAAAAATAGCTGATTATTCAGCTATTTAAACTTAAATAATATATGGTGTAAGTTCACCTTTTAGATCATCGCAAGCATCTGCGTGAACATCTACTTTTATTTCTTTTGTTAAATCAAGACTGAAAATACCCATAATTGATTTTGCATCAACAACGTATCTTCCTGAAGTTAAATCGATTTCATAATCGTACTTTGTAACAATGTTTACAAAATTCTTTACATCGTTAATCTGACCTAATTTAATGTTGAATGTTACCATAATTATCTACCTCCTTTAACTTTACCTATATAATACAGTATTTACCTTATTATGTCAATTGATTTTTTTATATTGAAAAAATTTTGTAAATAAAGTATAATAATGATAGCCTGACAGGAATTGCCCGAACCTGCCTTAACAGGTGTAATTTTGGCATATTTTAGTTTGCTGTCAGGCTATTATATCACAAAGGAATTGATAAATTTGTCTAAAAAAGTAGCATTTGCAACACTTGGATGCAAAGTTAATCAATACGAAACAGAGGCAATGAGCCTTCTTTTTAAAAATAAAGGGTACACGCTTTGCGATTTTGATGAGATTTGCGACATTTATGTAATAAATACCTGCACAGTTACAAATATGGGCGATAGGAAATCACGCCAGATGATACGAAAAGCAAAAAAAACAAATCCAAACGCAATTATTGCCGCTGTAGGATGTTACGCACAGGTTAGCAGTGATGAAATTAAAAAAATCGACGGTGTAGATGTTGTGCTTGGCACAAACGACAGAAAACACATAGTTGAATATATTGAAAACTTAAAGGAAAACGAGCAGTTTGAAAACGTATGCGAAATAAGAAAAGTAACAGATTTTGAAGACCTCGAAATTGAAAGTTATGATGAAATGGAAAGGGCATACATTAAAATTGAAGAGGGCTGCAACGAATTTTGTTCGTACTGCATCATTCCATATGCAAGAGGTCCTGTTCGAAGCAGAAGTATAGATTCTATAATAAACGAGGCAAAACGCCTTGTAAATAACGGATTTTGTGAAATTATACTTACGGGAATTCACATTGCATCATACGGAAAAGACTTAAAGGACGGCACTTTACTTATTGATGTTGTTGAAAATCTTGCGAAAATCGAAGGTTTAAAAAGAATACGTTTAGGCTCGATTGAACCGAGAATTTTAAAAGAAGATTTTATCATACGCCTAAAAAATACAAAAAAAGTTTGTCCGCATTTTCACATTTCGCTTCAGTCCGGATGCGACGCAACTCTTAAAAGAATGAACAGAAAATACACATGTGATGAGTATTTAGAAAGCGTAAGTTTACTTAGAAAACACTTTGAAAATCCTAATATTGCAACAGATATTATGGTAGGTTTTCCGCTTGAAACCGATGAGGATTTTTTAGAATCTGTTGATTTTATGAAAAAAGTAAACTTTTCAGATGCTCACGTTTTTGCTTATTCAAACCGTAAAGGCACTCGTGCTGACAAAATGGAAGGGCAGATTCCGCCAAATATTAAAGATGAGCGAAGCAAAATAATGAGCGAAACTGTTGCAGTTTTAAAAGAAAATTATATGAAATCTTTTATCGGCAAAAGTTTAAACGTACTTTTTGAGCAAAGAAAAGATAAGTTTTTTGAAGGTACAAGCGACAATTACATTAAAGTTTTCGTCCAAACAGACTTAGACCTTACAGGAAAAATTATAGACGTGCAAATTACAGACATAGAAGACGATTATTTAATCGGCACAATTTAGTTTAAAAACCGCCAAAATGGATAAAATTTCCATTGAGGTGGTTTTTTTGTACAAAGAAATTTTACTGAAAATAAATTTAATTCTATACGAAGAAAACATAATTGATTTTAACGAATATGAAAGGTTAAAACAAAAAATTTTAAATGACAATTTTTAATAAAACGCTTCGTGTTGCGTATTATGCAAGAGTATCAACGCACGAAGAGGGACAGATTTCATCACTCGAAAACCAAAAAAATCACTACGAAAATATGATAAACCAAAACAAAAACTGGACTCTTTGCAAAGGCTACATTGACGAGGGGATAAGCGGAGTTTTAGCAGGCAAAAGAGAGAATTTTCAAAAGATGATTTCAGATGCAAAAAACGGACTTTTTGACCTTATAATTACAAAGGAAATCAGCCGTTTTTCAAGAAACACGCTCGAGAGTATATCGTACACGCGTACTCTTTTAAAATATAACGTCGGTGTGTATTTTGAAAACGACGGCATTTCTACTCTTTCATCTGACGGCGAACTTCGTCTTACAATTATGAGCGCCATTTATCAGGACGAGGTGCGAAGGATTTCCGAAAGGGTTAAATTCGGGCTTAGTGAAGCAATTAAAAATCAAAAAGTTCTTGGCACAAATACAATAGGATATGTAAAAAAAGATGGCGTTTTATTGCTTGACGAAGAAGGCGCAAAGGTTGTTAAGGAGATTTTTCATCTTTATGTTGACAAAAAAATCGGCATACGCCAGATAAGCTTAGATCTTGCAAGCCAAGGATATTTTAACACAAATGGCAACCCTTACTCTTTTTCGAGCATAAGAAACATTCTTACAAATCCAAAATACAAAGGCTACTACTGTGGCAGAAAGTATGAAAATGTTGACATTTTTGACAGAAAAAAAGTAAAACTCGAAAAGGAAAAATGGATACTAAAAAAAGACGAAAACATACCAAAAATTATTGACGAAGACATGTGGAATAGGGCAAACAAGTTACTTAGCGAGCGCGGAGGAGATAAAAATTCGTTCTCAACAATATATGCTTTTAGCGGAAAAATTTACTGCAAAAACGATTTGTCGCCCCTTTACAGAACTGTAATTTGCCAAAAAGAAGCATGGAAATGCAAAGAAAAACGCGAAAATAAGTGCAAAAGTCCCATTATTTACACAAGCGAAATTGTATGTATAATTGAAAAAATGTTAAATGTAGATTATGAAAAAATTAAGATGTTTTTCAAAAATGCTCTTAAAAACGCAAAAACAAAAAATAATAATTGTGCAAAAATTAAAAGTGCGCTTAAATCGCTTTTTGAAAATAATATAATTTCTAAAGATGAATACAAAGAAAAATTAAATGAAATTAAGTTGAAAACAACCGATAACAACACAGGCAAAGAAATAAATATCGATGATATTATTTTAAATAAAAAAGATGTTTTGTTTTCTGACATAATTGAAAAAGTATATGTTGGTATGTCAAATGGGTATACCATACTTAACATTGAACTAAAAAACTATACAAAGTACAATGTTAAATATATAAAAAAAGGAAGCAGAATACTTAGCGAGCCTGTTATTGAAAAGGTATTGTAGTGGCTGACGTCCTCGACAGCTTGTTTATCATTTATAATATAAAATTTATTTTACACAAAACAAAAAGACCGCATAAGCGGTCTTTTCGTTTATATAATCCCTAAAGGAATTAAGCTAAGATGTTAGCAACGTCGAATTCAAGTCCGATGATTTCCTGAACAGCGCCATCGTTTGTTCTAACGATTACTACATTGTAGAATGGATCTGTAACGTCATCGCATTTTGTTAGAGCTGTAAGAGCTCCACCGATTTCGATTTCTTTGCTTCTACCCTGGAATGTTGCTAAGTAAGACTGAGCATTAGCATATCCTGGTAGAGAAATTAAACCAGAAACTGGTGTTTCGTCTTCGTATGCAATAGCATCAATAACTTCGATATCAAGTGTTTTGTTTGTTCTATCAACGTATTTACCGATGAAGTAAGCATCATCTTCTTCAGCTGTTTCATCACTTACGTTGTATTTGTCAACTGCTGCTGCTTCGAATGCTGTATCGAATGCAAATGTGATTGACTGATCAGCTTCGTAGTTAAATGTGATGTTACCAACTACTGCATATGTGTCAACAAGACCTGCAGCGTCAGCATTGTAAAGAAGAACTGTACCGAATGCGAAATCACCAAGATCAGCATCTTTTGTTTCTTCTTCGTCAACTACGATTGTAGCTTCAGCACCGTTAACAACTACTGTTAATGTAACTGTATCAGCGTCTGTTTCTTCGTTGATACCTGTTTCAACAGCTGTAACGATTGCAAGAGGTGTACCTACTGCGAAAGCAGATTCAGCATCTTTAACAACCATAGCTTCGTACTGGTTGTCATCGTTTTTGTTGTAAAGAACAGCACCGTATTCACTGTCGTTTACAAGGTAAGAAAGATCTTTAACTGTAGAAAGTGTTAAATCATCCCAGTCAATATCGAAGATTACGATATCGTCAGCAAGGTTTTTGCCGTCTAATTTCTGTGTAGCTTCTTTATATAGAGAATCTTCTTTTTCAAAAGCATTAACTTCTGCAGTTACTGCAGGAATGATTTCTGTGATTTCACCAGCTGCATTTGTGTTGAACTGGATAAGTCTTTCTTTAGCATTTGCATCGTTAGCAACGATTTCTGTTGTGTCTTCATCAAATGCATTGTCAAGTTTTTCCCAGATAGCTGTGCCTGTTCCAGGGAATGTAGCCCATGCTGTGTTAGCAAGAACAGCACCGATTTCTGTAGCAGCATCTTTAATAGATACTCTTGCATAATCGTCTGTACCAGCGTTTACAAATTTAACTTTTTCAGCAAATGTGTATGTCTGGATTTTTCCATCTTCAGAAAGAAGAGTGATTGTAGCGTTAGAAGCTCTTGTAGCGAATGCACCGATGATGAACGCATAGTTACCATCAGAAGCTTTAGAACCTTCAAAACCTACGATTTTGCCGTTGATACCTAAGAAGAATGTACCTTCAGCAGAAACTTCAAGAGCATTTTCCATGTAGTTGATGTCTGTAGAGTTCATCATTGAAGCTTCATATTCATATTTGTTACCAGCGATTGTGTAAACAGGGTCACCAGCAGAAGTTGTACCTTCACCTTTGATGATACCATCAACTTTAGACTGACCAAGTGTGATGATGTCAAGTGAATCATATTCAGCCTGTGCAAAGTTTACAGAACCAAGTAGTGGAGATGGAGAAGCAACGATTGCTAATACGTCGTATTCAGCAAGTGTAGCAAAATCTACATCAGCACCGTTAACATCTTTAACTGTTACTAAAGCTTCTTCGTTATCGATGTCAAGGTCAATTCTATCAAGGTCTGTGTTGTATGTTGTGATAACGCCGTTTTTAGCGTCAACTTCTTCAACTACAACGTGGATGTAAGATGTGATATCGATTACATCATATCTGTTGTCGTTATCCCAGTCGATAAGTTCGATGTTACCAACTAGAGATTCGTCAACGATCATAGCTTTAACAGCTGTTAAATCTGCATTTGTAAGAACTTCATCGTTAAGAACGATTGTGTACACGTTTTCAAGTGTAGCTGTTGTTGTTTTAGAAGCGCCTTCTTTGTAGTATTTGATAACATTCTTTTCGCCGTGTGCTGTGTCAGCGTCAAGATCACAAGCTGCACCGTTGATATCAGCGATATCAAGAACAAGTGTGTTTGTTGTAGCAGCATCAGCTTCGATAGCTACTAAATCAAATTTGTTTGTGCCGTATTTTTTAGCGTATGCAATAGCATTTGTAGCTGTGTAACCAGCAGCAAGACCTTTTTCGTCTCTAAGTGTTACTGCATTGTCGTCAGGATCAAGTTTACCATTTTTGTTATCTTCTAATCTTAGGTATTTGTCAGCGTTGTCATAGTCATCTGTTACGTGGATAGCAACATAACCTTTATCCATTTTGCTTTCAGCTGGAGCGTAAGCTACTTTAGCATCAGCAACAACGATACCGCCAACTTTGTAGATGTCAAGTTTAGAAAGTAGAGTTACTTTATCCTGATCATCTGTCTGTTTCATGATTGTGTACTGAACGTCTGTACCAAAACCTGTCTGTTCAACTACAGGAATGTCAAGAGCGTTGTATGTCATAACAGCAACTGCACTTCTTTTAGCGCCTTCGCCTACGCTGCCATCAACAGCTGTAAGTAGACCGTAAGAAGATGCTACGCTGATGTGACCCTGAGGCCAGTTACCTTTAGAAATTGCAAGAGGTTCATAACCTAATGCTCTAACAAGCATTGTAACAGCTTCTTCATATTTAACTGGATCTGATGGTCCGAAGTTTCCATCGCCATAACCTTTAATGATACCAGCCTGAGAAGCAGCGTTTACATAACCTGTTGCCCAGTGAGAAGCAGGAACGTCTGCGAATTCAGATACGCCTGCAGCGTTAAGATCCAAAAGTCTGCAAACTACAACAGCATATTCAGCTCTTGTGATTGTAGCGTCTGGATTGAAGTTACCTTTATCATCACCTGTGAAGAATCCAAGGTCAGATAAAGTTTTGATTGCACCTGCATAATCAGCATCATCTGCTACGTCTGGATATACAGCAGCGAAAGCAAAAGAGCTCATCATCATTGCAAATACAACAACTAGTGCTAAAACTTTTTTGAGATTTTTCATAATTCTCAAATCCTCCTTAAAATATGTATTGAAAGAGATGTTTTTTTGTGCTTAAGCCGTATCTCTTTCATAACCGGCTCGAGCCACATCAAACACTGTGGTCTGACTATGTGTTCATTTTAGCATAGGAATCCTACGCCGTCAAGAACAATTTATTGTTGTAACATAAATGTAAAAATAGCGAAATATCAATTACATTTATGAAAAACACTTGTAATATTTTGTAATATTTCTGTCATTTTACGGCACTTTTTTTACTAAATTATGACAGAAAGCACAAAATTTTACGCTTTATTTTACAATTTTAATTGTCAAAAGTCAATATAAATTTACATTCTTTGTGAAAAATCCTTAATTTTTTGTTCTTTAAACTGACTAAATGTGCCATTTTCGATATTTTCTCGTATTTCTTTCATTAAATTATTATAGAAATAAAGGTTATGAAGCACGCAAAGTCTCATTGCAAGCATCTCTTTTGCTTTAAACAGATGACGGATGTACGCTCTTGAATAATTTTTGCAAGCAGGACAGTTGCAGTTTTCATCAATAGGGCGCATATCGCGTTCGTATTTTGCGTTCATTAAATTCATATAACCGTTATTTGTAAACAAATTTGCATGGCGGGCATTTCTTGATGCTATTACACAATCGAAAAAGTCAACTCCGCGCTCTACCGCCTCCAAAATATTTATTGGTGTGCCTACGCCCATTAAATATCTCGGTTTATCTTCCGGCGCGTATGGAAGAACGTCATCAAGAACTCTGTACATTTCTTCGTGCGTTTCACCAACACTAAGTCCGCCTATTGCGTAACCGTCAAGGTCGAGGCGTGCAATTTTTTTCATATTGTCAATTCTTATATCAGAAAAAGTTGCACCCTGATTTATACCAAACAAAAGTTGGTTTTTGTTTATTGTGTCATTAAGCGAGTTTAGTCGTTTCATTTCGGCTTTGCATCGCTCCAGCCAGCGTATTGTAAGTTCGCTCGATTTTTTTGTGTAATCGTACTTAGCAGGAAGTCCTATACATTCGTCAAACGCCATTGCGATTGTTGATGCAAGGTTTGACTGGATTTGCATACTTTCTTCAGGGCCCATAAAAATTTTGTGTCCGTCTATATGCGATGCAAAGTATACGCCTTCTTCTTTTATTTTACGAAGGCTCGAAAGCGAAAACACCTGAAAGCCACCGCTATCGGTAAGGATTGGTCTATCCCAGTTAATGAATTTATGAAGACCGCCAAGTTCTTTTATTACTTTGTCGCCGGGACGAAGGTGCAGGTGGTATGTGTTTGAAAGTTCTACCTGACATTCAACTTCTTTAAGGTCTACTGTTGATACTGCGCCCTTTATTGCGCCAAGTGTACCAACATTCATAAACACAGGTGTTTCAATTGTACCGTGTACTGTTGTAAAAGTTCCTCGGCGTGCGTTTTTATCTTTAGTTAATATTTTAAACATAATTTTCTTCCTTATATATATAATAACCCTTCTTTTTACAAAAGAAGCAAAATCATTCCTTTTTTGAAAAAAAAGAACACAAAAAACTTACATCAAAGCAAAACATACGTTTTGCTTAGTAAAAAATTTTTTCTTCCTTATATAATATATATGCAAAAACTTTTGTTTTGCCTACTCACAGTTTTTCGCATCAGACGAAAACCACCATAACTTTTCAATCTTCACTTATTTATTCGATGATAAAATCATTGAATAAACATTGCGTCGCCGAAACTGAAAAATCTGTATTCTTTTTCTACCGCTTCTTTATATGCTTTGTCGATATTCTCCTTTGTTGCAAGTGCACTTACGAGCATAAGGAGTGTTGATTCAGGTAAATGGAAATTTGTTATTAGTTTATCCACTATTTTAAATTTATAAGGTGGATAAATAAAAATGTCCGTTTCGCCGCTTGCTTCTTTTAAAATTCCGTTTTCGTCGGCTACCGTTTCAAGCACTCTTGTAGATGTTGTTCCGACAGAAATTATTTTTCCGCCGTTTTTCTTTGCGTTATTTATTTTATCAGCCGTTTCTTTTGATATTTCATAATATTCCGAATGCATTTTATGCTCCGTTACATCTTCAACTTTTACAGGACGGAATGTTCCAAGTCCCACATGAAGTGTTAAATATGCTATATGTACGCCTTTTTCCTCAATTTTTGCTAAAAGTTCTTTTGTAAAGTGAAGTCCTGCAGTTGGTGCTGCGGCGCTTCCTTTATTTTTTGAATAAACTGTCTGATATCTTTCTTTGTCCTCAAGTTTATGGGTTATGTACGGCGGAAGAGGCATCTGACCAAGTTCATCGAGGACATTTTCAAAAAGTCCTTCATAGTAAAACTTAACACGTCTGTTTCCGCCTTCTAAAGTATCTAAAATTTCAGCTTTTAGTTTTCCTTCGCCAAAATCAAATCTTGCACCTTTTTTTGCTTTTTTTCCGGGTTTTAGTATTACTTCCCATTCATCTTTTGCAAGTTGCTTTAAAAGAAGAAACTCAATTTTACCACCGCTTTCTTCTTTTTTGCCGTAAAGACGTGCCGGAATTACTCTTGTATCGTTAAGAACAAGGCAATCGCCTTCATTTAAGTAGTTTATTATGTCATAAAAGTTTTTATGCTCTGTTTTTCCGCTTTTTTTATCAAGCACTAAAAGACGTGATGAAGTTCTGTCTAAAAGCGGGTCCTGTGCTATAAGTCGCTCAGGTAAATCGTAGTAAAAATCACTTGTTTTCATTAAATACTCCTATTACTCTACTGTTGTTCCCGGAAAATAGTGTGTTAAAATTTCTTCTGCACTAAATCCTGATTCTGCCATTTTCTTTGCTCCGAACTGGCTCATACCTATTCTGTGTCCCCAGCCGTGCCCCGAGAATGTAAATGTATCTGATTCCACAAAATCAGAAAGCGTTTCTTTTTCTTCGTCTATACTTTCTAAAAGATTTAAAGCATTACCTTTTATAAATCCGTTAAAGCTATTGGCAGTTTCCTTTATTGAAACTTCGTTTGTATTGCTTTCTAAAATTGTATAATACTGACTTTTAAGTCCTAAAAATGTTCTTGTTCTTTCATTTTTTAATGTATATTCGCCTTTTGTTCCTTTTATAATTACTTCGTAAACCGTACCATTATCCACTTTGTCAATTTTAATTCCTGTAACGCTTCCGATATCTACACCTGCGTTTTTAAGTTTTTTCTCAATATCGCTTTTAGAAAGTGTAACAGTCCAATTACTTGACGATTCTTTTTCGTCTTCGTATGTATCGTCAACACTTACAAGATACGGGAAATTGCTTCCCCAAACGTATTTTACGTTTGCCGTTTTTCCGCCCGACGAGGAATAAAAGAAAGTCTGGGCGATTTTGCCGTCATATTTTACTATCTGACCTCTTGTTTCTTCTACTGCTTCAATTGTACTTGCAGTTTCGTTTGAAATTCCCGGATAAACCTGACTAAGTTGTGTTGCGCAAAGGTTAAATCCTTTTGATGCGTACTTTTTCCAGTTGTTTATTGCATATGTTCTTGCACAAATTGCCTGTGCTTTAAGTGCCTCTTTATGCCAGGAAGGACTCATTTCTTTTCCTATTACAGAATAAAGATATTCTTCAATGTTAACTTCGTTTATTACAGAAAAAGAACTTCCCGTCTGTTTTAAAATTATAAAACCTCTGTATGCACTGCCATTAACTTTAACAATATTGTCAAACGAATAAAACTCAAGCGGATACCCTAATGTGTTCTGATAAACACCGCTTACATTTAAAAATCCGTCATCATCAATAAGAACATAAAGTTCCGTTTGTTCAAGTTGAGCAATTTCAACAAATTCCAAATTTTCCGTTGTATAGCCTACAATAAATCCTGAATCACTGTTTAAAGTAACACTTTTTTTAGCAGTCGAGTCAAAAAACAAACCTATTTTTATATTTTCGTACTCTGTACCTGTAAAATCTGTTGCATAGGCTGAAACTGAAAACAATATTATTAAAACTGAAATAAGGATTAAAATCTTTTTCACTTTTTCTTCCTTCCTTCTGCTTCTCAATTTTTACATATTTCGCACAATTATACAATAAGAATAAAATATCAAATAAAAGTTGTCAAGTTTTTTTGAATATTTGTAATAAAATATTGACTTTTTAATAATATAATGGTATTATTTAAAAAAGATAGAGGCGCAATTGTTAATAAGTAGTTTTTAACAAGGTTTGGCAAAGCCGTTTTAAGTTAAATACAAAAGGTAACATTGCCGAAGAACATTTTTTATGCCGGAAAATGTATCTGGGCATACGCAAAATATGCGTATGACTGTCACTTTTATAGTGTTGTGCTAAAAGTGTTGTGCTATCGCCATATATATTGTATATACAGGCGGAGGCATAAAGCATCCGTCTTTTAATTATTTTAGAAGGAAGTGTATTTAAAATGAAAAAATACAATGTAGCCGTTGTTGGCGCAACAGGTATGGTTGGAAGAACTTTTTTAAAAGTACTTGAAGAACTTAATCTTCCTGTTGAAAATTATTACTTAATGGCATCTAAAAGAAGTGCCGGAAGCAAAATTAACTTTATGGGCAAAGAATATGTTATAGAAGAACTTACAGAAAATTCTTTTGATAAAGATATCGATATTGCTCTATTTAGTGCAGGTGGCTCTACAAGTGAAAAATTTGCTCCTATTGCAGCTTCAAAAGGCGTTGTTGTTATTGACAACTCAAGCGCATGGAGAATGGACCCTACTGTTCCGCTTGTTGTTCCTGAAGTTAACCCTGAAGACATTAAATGGAACAAAGGTATTATTGCAAACCCTAACTGTTCTACAATTCAGGCTATGGTTGCACTTAAACCACTACACGATAAATACAAAATAAAAAGAGTTGTTTACTCTACATATCAGGCCGTTTCAGGCGCTGGTGTTGCAGGTTGGGAAGACCTTGAAAACGGACTTAAAGGCGAAGCTCCTAAAAAATTCCCTCATCCTATCGCAGGTAACTGTTTACCTCATATTGACGTGTTCCTTCCTAACGGATACACAAAAGAAGAAATGAAAATGGTTAATGAAACAAGAAAAATCCTTGGCGACGATTCTATAAGAATTACTGCTACAACAGTTAGAGTTCCTGTATTTAACAGCCATAGCGAATCTATTAACCTTGAATTTGAAAAACAGTTCGATCTTGACGAACTTAAAGATGTTCTTAAAAACGCTCCTGGCGTTATTGTTGAAGACGATCCTGAAAACAACGTATATCCTTTAGCACTTAACGCAACAGGCAAAAACGAAACATTTGTAGGAAGAATAAGACGTGATGAAAGCGTTGAATCAGGCGTTAACCTTTGGGTTGTTGCAGATAACATCAGAAAAGGTGCTGCTGCAAATGCCGTTCAGATTGCTCAGGAACTTATAAGACAGTGGGAAGAAAACTAATCTATCGGAGGGATTAAATTGAAGAAGACTGTTTTTACAGGCAGTGGTGTTGCTATTATTACACCGTTTACCGAAGATGGCAAAATAGACTTTGAATCACTCGGCAAAATGCTTGACTACCATGTGGAAAACAATACAGATGCAATTATTATTTGCGGTACAACAGGCGAAGCGGCTTGTATGAGCCACGAAGAACACGTTGCTGCAATTAAATTTGCTGTAGATTACATAGACAGCCGTATTCCTGTTATTGCAGGTACGGGTTCAAATGACACAGAATATGGAATAAAACTTTCTAAAGAGGCTGAAAACCTTGGCGCAGACGCACTTCTTTGTGTTACACCATACTACAACAAAGCCACTCAGAAAGGGCTTATTGAGCATTTTACAAAAATTGCAAAATCAGTTTGTATTCCTGTTATTTTGTATAATGTTCCATCAAGAACAGGCGTTAATATTAAGCCTGAAACTTTAAAAGAACTTGCAAAAGTTCCAAATATTGTTGGTATTAAAGAAGCAAGCGGAGATATTGCTCAGGCTGCTAAAATGGCAGCACTTTGCCCTGAAATCGACATTTATTCAGGCAACGATGATATGATTGTTCCTATTATGTCGCTTGGCGGCAAAGGTGTTATTTCTGTTCTTGCAAACGTAGCACCAAAAGAAACTCACGACATTTGCCAGAAGTACTTAGACGGCGATGTAAAAGCATCACTCCAACTTCAACTTGAAGCAATTGAACTTGTTGATGCATTGTTTTGCGAAGTAAACCCTATCCCTGTTAAAACTGCGATGCGACTTTTAGGATGGAATGTTGGTACACTTAGACTTCCGCTATGCGAAATGGAAGAAAAAAATCTTGAAACATTAAAGAGTGCAATGAAAAACTACGGACTTAAATTTTAAAGTTATATAGCCATACTTTTTGTAAAAAGTATGCAAAAACCCGCTTTCTTAAAAGAAAGCTTGGCAAAGAATTTACTTAAAGCAAAACGTACGTTTTGCTTTGATGTAAGTTTTTTGTGTTGCTTTTTTTCAAAAAAGCAACGATTTTGATAAGCTTTTTTAAAAAGCGTAAACAAAATTAAAGGAAGTATTGTTATGACTAATATAATTATAAGCGGTGCAAACGGCAAAATGGGCAAAGTAATTGCCGAAATCGCAAAAAAAGACGACAGTTTAAACATCGTCTGCGGCTTTGACGTTAACACCGAACCTAACGGCATATTTGAAATATATTCAAACTACGCCGAATTTGCAGGAAAAGCCGACGTTGTAATCGACTTTTCACATCCTGCCAACCTTGACAAAGTGATATCATTTTGCGAAAGAACAAACACAGCGCTTGTAATGGCAACAACAGGCCTTACAGATGCTCAGAAACAGCAGGTAATTGATCTGTCAAAAAAAGTTCCTGTATTCTTTAGCGCAAATATGTCGCTTGGTGTAAACCTTTTAGTAAATCTTGCAAAAAAAGCAACTGAAATACTTGAAGAAAGTTTCGATATTGAAATAATTGAAAAACACCACAACCAAAAAATTGACGCTCCCTCAGGTACTGCATACATGATTGCCGACGCAATTAAAGAAACTATGCACGGTGAGGCTTCTTACGTTTACGATAGAGCATCAAAACGTGAAAAACGTGATAAAAACGAAATTGGCATAAGTTCAATAAGAGGTGGCACAATAGTTGGTGAACACACAGTTATCTTTGCCGGAAACGACGAAGTAATTGAACTTAAACACACCGCAACAAGCAAAAGCGTATTTGCCGTTGGAAGCATAAAAGCCGCAAAATTTATCGCTTCAAAAAAATCCGGTCTTTATGACATGAAAGATATTTTAACAGGAGTTTAATATGGAAAAAGGTACTATTTCAAACATATCCGTTGAATATGATATAACACTTTTAAAAGTAAACAAAGCGGAATTTTCAAAAATAAACGACACAGTAAATGCGCTTAGCGAAGCAAAAATCAATATCGGCACAATTATGATGACTCAAACACTTAAAGATTCATCTTCGCTTTTGTTTTCACTAAAAGACGAAGACACATCGCGTGCACTTGACATTTTAAAACAGTCTGTTGAAGGCGAATTTGATGTGAAAAACAACAATGCAAAAATCATCATCCACGGCAACGGGTTTAAAAATCCACTTAGCGGAATAAACGATATTTTAGATACAATCGTATATTCAGGCATTGAAATAAAGCAGTTTTCAACAACAGATACAGAACTTGCTATCATTGTTGAAAAATCTGAGGCCGACAGAATTATTGATATTTTAAAACCTTTTGAATAATATAAAACACCCAAGTAATTTAAAGTTACTTGGGTGTTTTTGTTAATATGTAATATTTTTAAATTCATACAATCTTATTGCTATTTCTACTCTCTTTTTTATTTCTTCTTCTGTAAGGGTTTCTTTTTCTTTAATAATTAACATTATATCTTCAATAAATGCTTTTTTTCGTCTTCGTTTTTTCTCTTCTTCCGTTATATTGTCCGGTATTATTTCTGTAAAATATCTCATTTTTACCCCGCCTATTGCGTCATTGTTTCGTCATTTATGCATCAATTTTACCATAAATTATATAATAAAGTCAATAGCATTTATAAAGAGGTGTTAAAATGCAAGATAAATTACCACGATATACAATGAGAATTGACAGAGTTCTTCTAAATAAACTTGGATACATTGCCGAATATGAAGGGAGAACAACTAATAAGCAACTCGAACAACTTGTTAAAAAATGTATTTTAGAATTTGAAAAAGAACACGGCGAGATAAAACAAACAGATTTAAACGAGTTAAAAGAGAATTTGTAAACATTTTATTGTATAAAAAACAATAAAAACCGGATAACTTTTGTTATCCGGTTTGTTTTTTGTATTAGTTCCAGTTTACATTAAGCGAAGGAACAAGCATATTTATTACATCTTCAACTTTTTTTAGTGAAAGTTCTGTAAGAATTGTTTCTTTTGCCATATCATATGGAAGATATTCAATTTTATCTACAAGTTTAATGATGTGGTATCCATAGTCTGAAAGTACAGGCTCGCTAACCTGACCGATTTCAAGTGCATATGCGGTATCTTCAAATTCTTTTACCATATCGCCTTTTGTAAATACATAACCGTCAGGATTTGATTCAACACCAGGGTCTTCGCCAAATTCATTCATTAGAGCATCGAAATCTGCTCCGTTTTTAATCTGATTATATATTTCGTCAACTACTTTTTTAAGTTCTGCCTGTTTTTCATCGGTAAGCGGATTTCCATTTTCGTCTTTTGTAGAAATTAAAATGTGTTTTGCCTTAAGTCCGTCATATTTGAACTCTTCTTTATTTGTATCGTAGTATGCTTTCATTTCTTCTTCTGTTGCCATAAATGATGCAGGCGCATCGCCAATTACCATTTGTGTAAGATAATCTGACTGCCAAACCTGTTTATATGATTTTTCTGTGTATCCTACCATTTGAAGAATTTGTGTAAATTGAGGATACTGCGTACTCATATACTGCATATATGCTGCGTATTCATCTTCAAATTGTTTGTTAATTTTAAGACCGATTCCTTTTGCATAATTTTCAAGAGCAACGTCATATGCGATTTTTTCTTTTGCTTTTTCCAAAAGGGCACTTTCGTCAAGGTTTTTATCTACATTTTCTACTTTAACAATTGATACATATGTATCAAGTTGTTCTTTTGTAATTTCTTTTCCGCCAACATTACCAACAACTTCGCCTGAGTATGTAACGCCGTATGTGTCGTGGATGTCAGCAGTTTTTGTAGCGTCGTCCCAGTCAACAGTTTTGCCTGTAATTTCGCTTATTGCACGAAGCGGAACGTAAGTTCTTCCGTTATATAAAATGTTGTCTGCTTCAACTTTTTTGCCGTCTACTGTAACTGTAACTGTGTTAAAGTATACTTCAATCATTTCTTTAACACTGTCTGCAACAACAGGAAGTGAAAATAAAAGTGCACCTGTAAGAATACCTGCGATGTAAGATCTGAATTTTTTCATTGGTATAATCTCCTTATTTTTCGTTAATTGAGCCAAGATTTGACTGTTTTAGATATTCGTTTATAAATCCTTCAATTTCGCCGTCCATAACAGCTGTGATGTTACCCATTTCGTAGTTTGTTCTGTGGTCTTTAACAAGGTTGTAAGGGTGGAAAACGTAAGAACGAATCTGACTTCCCCAGGCAATTTCTTTTTGAATGCCTTTTAAGTCCTCGATTTTTTCTTTTTGTTCCCTTTCTGCAATCTCAACAAGTTTTGATTTAAGCATTTTCATAGCAGTATCACGGTTTTTATGCTGAGAACGTTCTGTCTGACACGCAACAACAACGCCTGTTGGAATGTGTGTAATACGAATTGCAGAGTCTGTTTTGTTAATGTGCTGTCCGCCCGCACCTGATGCACGGTATGTGTCAACTTTCAAGTCATCAGGATTGATATTTATTTCAATATCGTCGTCAATTTCAGGCATAACTTCGCAAGATGCAAATGATGTATGACGTCTGCCCGAAGCATCAAACGGAGAAATTCTGACTAATCTATGAACGCCTTTTTCGGCTTTTAAATATCCATACGCATTAAGACCTGAAATAAGGATTGTTACACTTTTAACGCCTGCTTCATCGCCTGCAAGATAGTCAAGTGTTTCAACTCCAAAATCGTTTCTTTCAGCATAACGGGTAAACATTCTAAGAAGCATTTCTGTCCAGTCCTGCGCCTCAGTTCCGCCAGCACCTGCGTGGAGTGTAAGTATTGCATTATTTTTGTCGTATTGACCTGAAAGAAGCGTTTCAAGTGTTAAGTCTTCAAGTTCTTTCTGAATGGTTTTTGCGCTCTGTGTAAGTTCTTCAACCATACTTTCGTCGTCTTCGTCGTTTGCCATGTCAATCATAACGATTGTATCGTCGTAATTTGATTTAAGGTTGTCATATTTTTCGACTTTTTGCTTTAGACCTTTTGATTTTTTAAGGATTTTCTGGCTTTTTTCCATATCGTCCCAAAATCCGTCGACCATTGTTTCTTTTTCAAGTTCGTCAATCTGTTTTAGCGCACCGTCTATATCAAGTGATTCTCTTAAATTTTTGATGTTGTCTTCTAATGAAAGAAGTGTTTGTTTTAATTGTTCAAGTTCTATCACAATAGTTCACCTTCTTTGAATTTGTTTTTTAAGCGTTACTTTTGAAAAAGTAACCAAAACCATACTTTTTTTGCAAAAAAAGTATGCAAAAAAACTTTAGTATTGCAAAAACGAATGTTTTTGCTTATTGTAGGTTTTTCGCCTTGCCTTTTTTCAAAAAGGCGAGTGGGGTTTAAGGGGTAACACCCCTTTTACTACTCCTCGCTTCCGCAGCATTTTTTATACTTTTTGCCGCTTCCGCATGGGCAAGGATCGTTTCTGCCAACTTTTGCACTTTTAACAACAGGTTTTTTCTGCACAGTGCCGTCAGATGCACCTGACGCACCTGTAACTTTTGCAACCTGTTTTCTTTCTACGTTAGATTTTGGCTCAACATTTAAAATATATTTAATAACTTCTTCTCTTATGTTGCCAAGCATTTCGTCATACATAGCCGAGCCTTCTTCACGGTATGCAATAACAGGGTCTGTATTTCCGTATGCTCTAAGTCCTATACCCTGACGAAGTTGGTCCATATTGTCAATGTGATCCATCCATTTATTATCAACAACCTGAAGAAGAATAACTCTTTCAATTTCTCTAATTCTTTCTGTTCCGAAAATTTCTTCTTTTTCTTTGTAAATTCTTGTTGCTTCATCGTAGATTTTGTTATAAATATCTTCTTTTGTGAGGCTTTCCCAAGTTTCGCGAGGGAAATCAATTCTGTTTTCTTTATCAAATATTGACTGACAATACTCTTTAAGCCCATCTAAATTCCAGTCGTCAACAACGTCTGATGAACCAACGTAACTTCTTACAATTTCATCTGCGAACTGCTCAAGCATACTTGAGTAAGAATTTTGAAGTTCCTCTCCGTCAAGTACTTTCTGACGCTCGTTATAGATAACTTTTCTTTGTTCGTTCATTACATCGTCATACTGAAGAACGTGTTTTCTTGTCTGGAAGTTTCTGCCTTCAACACGTTTTTGCGCGCTTTCAATCGCATTTGATAAAAGTTTGTTTTCAATTGCTTCGTCGTCTGCAAGACCAAGTCTGTCAACCATAGTTTCCATACTTGCGCTACCAAAAAGTCGCATAAGTTCGTCCTGTAACGATAGGAAAAATCTTGATTCACCCACGTCGCCCTGACGTCCTGAACGTCCGCGAAGCTGATTATCAATACGTCTTGATTCATGGCGTTCTGTACCAAGTATGAAAAGACCGCCTGCACTTACAACTTCTTCTCTTTCTTTATTTGTAATTTCTTTGTATTTTTCGTTAAGTTCTCTAAATGTTTTTCTTGCTTCTAAAATACTTTCATCGTCAGTTTCAAAAAACGCAGTCGATGCATCAATAAGTTCTTCTTCAATGCCCATTTTGCGCATTTCTTTTTTCGCCATAAACTCAGCATTACCGCCAAGGATAATATCAGTACCACGTCCCGCCATATTTGTTGCGATTGTAACAGCGCCTTTTTTACCTGCCTGAGCGATAATTTCTGCTTCTTTTTCGTGGAATTTAGCGTTAAGTACTTCGTGAGGAATACCTTTTTTCTTAAGCAGTGCGCTTAAAAATTCACTCTTTTCGATTGTGATTGTACCAACAAGTACCGGCTGACCTTTTTTGTAGCATTCTTCAATCTGTTTTATAACAGACATATATTTGCCCATTTCGGTTTTGTAAACAACGTCAGGATGGTCAAGTCTTACCATAGGCATATTTGTAGGAATAACAACAACGTCAAGCGAGTAAATAGACTGAAATTCAACTTCTTCTGTCTGTGCTGTACCCGTCATACCTGAAAGTTTTTTGTAAAGACGGAAAAAGTTCTGGAAAGTAATAGTTGCAAGTGTTTTGCTCTCATGTGCAACTTTTACGTTTTCTTTTGCCTCAATAGCCTGATGAAGTCCGTCATTGTAGCGTCTTCCGTACATAAGACGTCCTGTAAATTCGTCAACAATTATAACTTCGCCATCTTTTAAAACGTAATCTTTATCACGCTTCATAATTCCGTTTGCTTTAAGTGCCTGATTGATATGATGCGAAATTGTCATATTGTCAGGGTCGGATAAGTTTTCAAGATTAAACGCCGCTTCTGCTTTTTTGATACCTCTTGCTGTAAGAGTTGCAGTATGCGCTTTTTCGTCAACAATGTAGTCGGCATCCATATCGTCTGATAAAACTTTGTCATCTTGTTCTTTTATAACGATAGATTTTAAACCTTTTGCAAAACGGTCGGCAATTTCGTATAGCTGAGTAGATTCAGAGCCGATTCCCGAAATAATAAGCGGTGTTCTTGCTTCGTCAATAAGAATTGAGTCAACTTCATCGACAATAGCGTAGTTATGGCCGCGTTGAACCTGATTTTTCTTATAGATAACCATATTATCTCTAAGATAGTCAAATCCAAACTCGTTATTTGTACCGTATGTTATATCGGCATCATATGCCGCTTTTCTATCTTCTGTATCGTGAGTTATAAGTCCAACTGTAAGACCTAAAAACTTATAGATTTTACCCATTTGTTCGCTATCACGTTTTGCAAGGTAATCGTTGACAGTAACAACGTGAACACCTTCGCCCGTTAAAGCGTTTAAGTAACAAGGAAGTGTAGCAACAAGAGTTTTACCTTCACCTGTTTTCATTTCGGCAATTCTGCCCTGATGAAGAACAATACCGCCTATAAGCTGAACATCAAAATGACGCATACCAAGTGTTCTTTTTGATGCTTCTCTTACTGTGGCAAATGCTTCAGGCAAAATATCGTCAAGCGTTTGCCCGTTTTTTAGTCTTAATTTAAATTCATCTGTTTTCTGTTTAAGCTCTGTGTCCGAAAGTTTTTCAAAATCGCTCTCTAAAGCGTTTATTTTTTCAACAATAGGCTTAATTCTTTTTATTTCACGGTCGCTGTACGACCCGAATATTTTTTCAAAAAATCCCATTCATTTCACCCTCAAAAAAATTATTACCCATTTTATAAATATAGATAATATAATTATACCAAAAAATTATGCAAATATCAATACACTCATTAAAAAAGTTTATATAAAAATTGTTGAAATATGTCATATTTATATGGTATAATGAAAGTACTTTCATATACATAAGGGGGAATTTTTGTGAAAGAAAAAATTCAGGCAAAAATAAATGGCGCAAAAATGTGGAAAAGTATTACTTTAATATGCGTACTTATTTTAGTTGTATCGTTTTTTGTTGGAATTATAATAAAAAATGATATTACAAAATTTATTCTTGGTGCGTCTGGCATTGCTACAATTGTTAGTCTTATTGTATTTTTCGGATTTAGAAACAACATACTAAAATGTATGAAAATCCTTGAAGAAGCGGGGATTACACTTGATGAAGTGGCAAAAGACCTTGAAGGTGCAAAAACTATCGGCAAAGTAAGAAAAGTTGTTTGCGGAGATAAGTTTTTTACACTTCCAAGTCCGTTTTGTGTATTTTCTTATAAAGAAATCCTTTGGGTTTATTTAAAAAAGACTACAACACATGATGGCAGTACAGGTGCTACAACAACAAGTAAAACAGTTATTTTCTGCACAGCACACGGCAAAAAGTTTTCTGCAAATATTTCGTGGAAAGTTGCAAAAGAATTTTTAGAAGAAAATAGAGAAAAATTTCTTCCTGAACTTATTGTCGGATATAAAATGAAATACAACAAACAATACAAAGAATTAGTAAAAAAATATAAATAAAAAACACACTTATGTAGGTGCGTGTTAGTGATAAAAAACCGAGTGAAACTAAAATCACTCGGTTATTTTTATTGCTTTAATATTGTAGGGGCGACTCTCTGCGGTCGCCCGTTTATGCCTCCTTGCCTAAAGGGAGCCTTTTTCAAAAACCCTAACTTATATTAGCGCCTTTTTTGTCAGTCAAAATATACAAATACTTTTTCTTCTGATGATTTTTTTGCACCAAGGCACATTTTAGCACTTAAAATTCCTGCAGATAATGGTGCTTTTGACTTTTCCTTTCCTTCCATAACGCCTATAAAGTTTTCGCACAAAACAGCATCGCCGCCATAGTGAGAGCCGTTTGTCGATAAAACATGTGTTTCTTTTATATTTCTAAGATGCTGATATACATTAACCTCATTTGTTGTCCAGTCGAAATCAATTGTGCCTTTATAACCGATAATTCTTGCTCCGCGGTTTCCTGCTTTATTTCTTACAACAAAATCCTGTGTATAAACAACGTGCATACCGTTTTCATATTCCACTAACATACTTCCCGAATCTTCGTTACCTGTATCTTTTGCAAAGCAGCAGTACTCGCCAATAACAAATCCGTCGCCGTTTTTCGCCACGTTTTTTGGGCTTTCTGTACATGTTTCATACTCTGGGCAGTCTTTACATTTTAATCCTTCTTCTTTTTCTCCCAAAAATACCTGTTTCGATTTCATAGCAGTAATACATACAGGTTTTAAGCCGTTTAGTAAATAGTTTATGTAATCAATATCGTGAGTGGCTTTTTGAAGGAATAAACCGCCCGTTTCATTTTCATCGCGGTACCATTTGTGATAGTAACCCCTGGCGTAATTTACGTTATTATATGCCTCTATATGGGTGATTTCGCCTATTTTTCCTAAGTCAATAATTTCTTTTACATATTCTAAAATGGCAGATACTCTAAGCGGAAACGAAACAACACATTTATCCTCTAAGTTATCTATTTTTTCAAGCAAATATAAATCTTCATAATTTGTACAAACCGGCTTTTCCAAAAATAGGGGAATATCATATTTTGAAACCAACTTAGTATACATTGCATGTGTTGAACATCTTGTGCCAATAAGCACTCCGTCAAGTTTTTCTGCCTTAAGCATTTTTTTTGCATCATCATAGTAGTTTATATTTTTATCTTCACTTAAATATTTTTCTTTAACGCCGTCATTATCAATATCCATAACAGCTGCAAGAGAAACTTTTTGTGTGCCTAAAAGTTTTTTAACTATTCCGTCTATTCTGTTTCCGTATCCAATAACGCCTATTTTAAGCATAATATCACCTCAAATAAATTATAAGTAAAGTTTATCAAAAAAATCAAGACTTGTCATTACAAAAAAATGCTATGTTTTTGTACTTTTCTGCTATTTAAATGTTTTTAAGTTGACATTTTAATTTACGGATGTTAAATTAAAAAAGAGGTGATTTTTATTAAAATTTCAGATTTAATATACGTGTCAGAATGTAATATTCAAAATATAGATGGAGTAGATACAGGAAGTTTAAGACCTGACGGTCGAAGTGATTATCATATTTTATATATTGTAAAAGGTTCTTGTTTTGTAAATCTTCACGGTAAGGAGTACGAAGTAAAAGAGGATTCAATTATATTGTACTTGCCCTATGAATATCAGGAATACACATATAAAAAAGAAATAAAAACAAAGTCATATTTTGTACATTTTCAAGGAAGTATTTGCGAAAGTCTTTTTAAAGATTATGATGAAAGAATAATGTATATCGGAAAAAACGCAAAAACAGAAAGGCTTTTTGAAAGTCTTGTTGAAGAACATCAACTAAAAATGATGGGATATGAAGAAATATGTTCATCACTGCTTCTTACAATAATTTCATATATAACAAGAGAGAAAAACTGTATCTCTAAAAATTTAAATACATCATCAAACGAAAAAATTGCTGAGGCGTGCGCCGAAATAAGAAGGAATTATTATAAGGTTTTTTTGATTTCGGATTATGCAAAAATGTACAATATGAGCATAAGCAGATTTTCGCATCTTTTTAAACATATGACTGGTACAAGTCCGAATAAATATGTAAATGAAATTCGCATAGAAAAAGCAAAAGAAATGCTTATAAATACAAATTATCCGATTTGTGAAATAGCACAGCGTGTAGGAATGCAAAGCCAAAGTTATTTTAGTAAAAATTTTAAAAAACACACTATGTATTCGCCGATTGAATACAGAGAAATGTTTAAATAAAAATAACCGAGTAGATTTTAATCCACTCGGTTTTAATTTTTACTTTGCAAAACGAATGTTATGCATAAATAAGTTTTTCGCCTTACCTTTCTTTCAAAAAGGCAAGCATGTTAAGGGCAGCGCCCTTTACACAATTAAAAACTATTATTTTTCAATTTTATCTGTGCCCATGTATGGAACCAAAACTTCAGGAATAGTAACGCTTCCGTCTTCATTCTGGAAGTTTTCAAGGATAGCCGCAACAGTTCTTCCGATTGCAACACCGCTACCATTTAATGTATGAACATACTGCGCTTTATCCTTAGGCGAATTTTTAAATTTAATGTCCGCTCTTCTTGCCTGGAAATCTTCAAAGTTAGAGCAAGAAGAAATTTCAACGTATCTGCCATAACTTGGCATCCAAACTTCAATATCATACTTCATAGCAGCAGTAAATCCTAAATCGCCAACGCAGATTTTAACAACTCTGTATGGAATTTTAAGCATCTGAAGTACTTTTTCTGCATCATTTGTAAGTTTTTCAAGTTCAGCATAACTATCTTCAGGTTTTGTAAATTTAACAAGTTCTACTTTGTTAAACTGATGCTGACGAATAAGACCTCTTGTGTCTTTACCGGCACTACCTGCTTCTGCTCTGAAACATGCTGAGTATGCAACGTGTTTTATTGGAAGTTTGTCGCCTTCTAAAATCTGTTCTCTGTACATATTAGTAACAGGAACTTCAGCAGTAGGAATTAAGAAGTAATCTGTACCTACAACTTTAAATGCATCTTCTTCAAATTTTGGAAGCTGACCTGTTCCAACCATAGAACGTCTGTGCACCATATATGGTGGGAATACTTCTTCATAACCACTAATTGTAGTATGAGTATCTAAAAAGAAGTTGATTATAGAACGTTCTAATCGAGAGCCTAAACCTTTGTAGAAAGTAAAACGTGTACCTGTAACTTTACCTGCAGTTGGGGCATCTAAAATGCCAAGGTCTGCACCAACATCCCAGTGTGCTTTAGGTTCAAAATCAAATTTTGTAGGTTCTAAGAATTTTCTGACTTCCACGTTATCTTCGTCTGTATCACCATCCGGAACAGTAGGATTTGGAAGGTTAGGAATTCTAAGCATCATTTCGTATACTTTTTCGTCGTATTCTTTAACAACGGAATCGATTTCAGAAATTTTTGCAGAAAGTTCTTTCATTTGGGCAAAAATAGGAGTAACATCTTTTCCTTCTTTTTTAAGAGCAGGAATTTGTTTACTTGTTTCATTTTGTTTGCTCTTTAACTGTTCAACTTCATATAATAATTCACGTCTTTTGTTATCAAGTTCCAAAAGAGCGTCAATGTCAACAACTTCTTTTCTTCTTGCAAGTGCTGCTTTTACTTTTTCTGTTTCTGTTCTTATAAGTTTAATATCAAGCATAGTTTTTCTCCTTAATTGATTATTTTTATATATTTTACACCTTTTTTATACAAAAATCAATCATTTATTATAATATCGTACACTTTTTGTTGTATTTTTGTAAGTTTTGTTCTGTCGCAAGATGATTTTACCATATTTTTGGCTTCTTCTTTTTCGCCATTCAAATATTTTTCATATGCTGTTGCAAGTGTTTCATCAATTCCTTTTGATGAAAGCCACTCTGTTTCTTTTGTTTTATATTTTTCAATCTCTGTATTTAAATTTGCAATCTGTGCATCTTTTTCTTTGAGTTGTTCTTTTAAAGATGAGTTTTCGTTTGAAACTTTTACTAATCCTTCTTTTGCACCTGTTGTTTGAGATTCTATTTCATCTCTTGTTGTAAATTGTGTTACCCATGCAATAAGAATGAGAACAAGTGCGATAGAAAAAAGTATGCCTGTGTAAATCCAAAGATATTTTGTGTTTCTTTTCATATTTCCTCCACAATTGTTCCACATGGAACATTTTCTGTTGATTTCTTTAATAAAATTTTATTAACACTTTTAAAATAGCTAAATTTTAATTTTAACAATCTCAACATTTTCAATGTGAAATTATATTCGCTTTTTTTAAAAATGCGTTAAAACGCAATTTTGAAGGTCGTTTTTTCGCTAAATTTTTAAAATTTTTCCAATTCTTTCCAAATCTTCTTCGGAATAATACTCAATTTCAATTTTTCCTTTTTTCTTTCCTCCGCTTATTTTTACTTTAGTTCCAAGCGCAGATTCAAATTTTCTTTCAAATTCTTCATAAGCAAGTTTAACATTTAAATCTACTTCTTTTTCTTTTTTAGGAGGTTTCAAATCATTTTTTATTACTTGCTCAAGTTCTCTAACTGTTAAATTCTTTTCTTCAACAAGTTTCGCGTAGAAAATTTGTTTTTTACTGTCTTCTACTGATAAAAGTACTTTTGCATGACCTACAGAAAGCACTTTTTCTTCAATCATTTTTATAATTTCTTTATGAAGATTAAGTATTCTTAGTGAATTTGCTACATAAGGACGGCTTTTTCCTACTTTTTTAGCAGTTTCTTCCTGAGTTAATTCAAAATCACTCATAAGACGAGCATATCCTTTTGCTTCTTCAATTGGATTTAAGTCTTCACGCTGTAAATTTTCGATTAAAGCGATAAATGCGCTTGTTTTTTCATCTAAATCACGGATTACTGCAGGAATTGTTTTAACTCCGGCTTTTTTTGACGCTCTCCATCTTCTTTCGCCGGCAATAATTCTGTAAAACCCGTTATCAAGTTTTTTTACTATAATAGGGGAGATAACTCCGTGTTCTTTAATGGAAGAAGCCAGTTCTTCGAGTTTTTCTTCGTCAAAATTGGTTCTTGGCTGTGCTTTGTTAGGCTCTACGTCCATAACTTTAAGTTCTACAACTTTATCGCCTTCAAAAATCTCGTCTGATGTATCAATTTGAGGGATAAGTGATCCAAGTCCTTTTCCTAAACCTTTTTTTGCCATTATCATTTCCCTTTCTTTTGTGATAAAGCAAAAATCTGCTCATTTTTAGCAAATTTAAGTTTATTTATTCTTTTTTATAACCTCTTTTGCAAGGTTTTTGTAACTTACAGCGCCTTTTGAGTGTTTATCGTACACGTTTATAGGCTGACCGTAACTTGGTGCTTCGCTAAGGCGAATATTTCTTGGTATAACCGATTTATACACTTTGTCAGGATAGTATTTTTTAATTTCATCGGCTACCTGATTTGAAAGATTTGTTCTTCCGTCAAACATTGTAAGAAGTATTCCTTCAATGTCTATATCTTTATTTAACGATTTTTTAACTTGTCTTATTGTGCTAACAAGTTGGCTAAGCCCTTCCAATGCAAAAAATTCGCACTGAAGAGGAATTAGTATTGTATCTGTACAAACAAATGAGTTAAGTGTTAAAAGTCCAAGCGAAGGGGGACAATCAATTAAAATAAAATCGTAATCGTCTTTAATTTCGCTTACCTTTTCTTTAAGTCTTGTTTCTCTGTTTTCAATTTCAACAAGTTCTATTTCTGCACCTGCAAGAGATGTTGTTGCAGGAATGACACTTAAATTTTTGAATTCAGTTTTAATTATTGCCTCTTTTATTGGAACGTCGTTAATAATAACATCGTAAATTGATGTAACATCGCTCATTTTATCGATGCCAACACCACTTGTTGCGTTACCTTGAGGGTCAAGGTCAATCAAAAGGACTTTTTTGCCTGCCACGCCAAGTGCAGCAGATAAGTTAACGCTTGTTGTTGTTTTTCCAACTCCGCCTTTTTGATTAGCCACGGCAATACATTTGCCCATTATGCCACATCCTTTTTTATAAATTGTTCCACGTGGAACATTATTAAAAATCAAGATATAGTGTTGTAATATTTATCACAACACTATATATAGTTATTCTGCAGGTGTTTCTACTGTTTCTTGCTGATTTACTTCTTCTGCGTTTTCTTCGTCTGCTTCTTCTTCCTTATCGGAAATTGTAATAGAAACAACTTTTACTTCGTCGGTAAGTCTCATTACTTTTACACCTTGTGTTGCTCTTTGGAATTTGCTTATTTCATCTGTTGAGCATCTTATAATAATACCATCCGATGTAATTATCATAACGTCTTTGTCTTCTGAAAGTACGCTTATTCCCGCAACGCATCCTGTTTTTTCAGTAATGCGGTAGCCCATAACACCTTTACCGCCACGAGCTTGTACTTTAAATTCATCGATATCTGTCTTTTTACCAAATCCGTTTTCGCAGATAGATAAAAGTTCATCGCCATCTTTACAAACGGATGCACCAACAACAATATCGTCGCCTTTAAGGTTAATACCTCTTACACCGCTTGCACCTCTGCCCATCGGACGAACGTCTTTTTCTTCAAAGCGAATACACATACCGTCTTTTGTTCCGATTATAATATTGCTTTCGCCGTCTGTAAGGTCAACTGAAATAAGTTCGTCATCTTCTCTGAGCCCGATTGCAATAAGACCGCCTGATCTTCTTGAGTTGTATTCTTCAAGAAGTGTCTTTTTAGCAACACCTTTTTTAGTAATCATTGTAAGGTATTTGCCATCTAAGAAAGTTCTTATAGGAATAACTGCAGTAATTTTTTCGCCGTCTTCAAGCGGAAGAAGGTTTACAATTGCAGTTCCTTTTGCAGTTCTTCCTGCTTCAGGAATCTGATATCCTTTAAGTTTATACATTCTTCCCATATTTGTAAAGAATAAAAGGAAGTTGTGTGTTGATGTAACAAACATTTTTTCAACAAAGTCTTCATCACGGGTAGAAAGACCGGTAATACCGCGTCCTCCTCTGTGCTGTGCTTTGTATGTGCTTGCAGGAAGACGTTTTACATAACCAAAGTGTGTCATTGTAATAACAACGTCTTCTTCTTCAATTAAGTCTTCATCTTCAATTAAATCAATACCCGGTTCAATACTTGTAAGTCTTTCGTCGCCGTATTTATCTTTAATTTGAAGCAGTTCATCTTTAATTGTTGCAAGAAGTACAGTTTCGTCAGAAAGAATAAGTCTGTACTCGTTACATTTTTCTTTAAGTTCCTGATATTCGTTTTCTATTTTTTCGCCGTTTAATTTTTGAAGTTGTGCAAGACGCATATCAAGTACACTTTGTGCCTGAATTTCTGAAAGATTAAATCTTTCCATAAGTCTTTCTTTTGCATCGTCATAAGAAGTTCTGATAACTTCAATAACTTCGTCGATGTTATCAAGTGCAATTCGAAGTCCCTCTAAAATATGCATTCTTGCAAGTGCTTTATCAAGGTCGAACTGTGTTCTTCTTGTAACTATTTCTTTTTGGAATTTAATAAATTCAGCAAGTATTTCTTTAAGACCAAGTGTCTGAGGTTTTCCGTCTTTAATAGCAATCATATTGATTGAAAAACTATCCTGAAGACGTGTGTATTTATAAAGTTGGTTAAGCACAACATAAGGGCTTGTACCTTTTCTTATAAACATTTCAACTCTAATTCCCACACGGTCAGATGAATGGTCTTCAATTTCGTAAAGACCTTCAATTCTTTTTTCTTTTACCATTTCGGCAATAGATGTAACAAGGTCTTTTTTGTTAACCTGATATGGAAGTTCTGTAACGATAATAGAAGATGAACCATCTTTGTGTTCTTCTATTTCTGTTTTTGCTCTTATAATTATTTTTCCTCTGCCTGTGTTATAGGCACTTCTAATTCCGCTTTGTCCCATAATAGATGATTTTGTTGGAAAATCAGGACCTTTTATGTACTGCATAAGTCCTTCAACATCTATTTCAGGATTATCTATCTGTGCAATAACGCCGTCTAAAACTTCAGATAAGTTATGAGGCGGAATGTTTGTTGCCATACCAACAGCAATACCGCTGCTTCCGTTTATGAGAAGAGTTGGAATTCTTGTTGGAAGAACAACAGGTTCTCTTCTTTTTTCATCAAAGTTAGGTACAAAATCAACTGTATTTTTTTCGATGTTTTCAAGCATTGCCTCAGAAAGACGGCTCATTCTTGCTTCTGTGTAACGGTATGCAGCAGGAGGGTCGCCGTCAATAGAACCAAAGTTACCATGACCGTCAATGAGTGTGTATCTCATTGAGAAATCCTGTGCAAGTCTTACCATAGCATCGTAAACAGATGCGTCGCCGTGAGGATGATATCTACCGATAACATTACCGACGGTTGTAGCAGATTTAAAGAAAGGTTTGTCGTGTGTTAGGTGTTCTTCGTACATAGAATATAAAATTCTTCTGTGAACAGGTTTTAAACCGTCTCTTACATCAGGAAGGGCACGGCTTACAATAACACTCATAGCATAGTCAATAAATGCTTCTTGCATTCTTTTTTCAATATCTACTTCCACAATGGTTTGTGTATCTAAATATTCTTCAAAATGTGAATCTTCATATTTTTTGTTTTTTGCCATTTTTATTTTCTCCTTTCCTTAAATTATATATCAAGATTTGTAACATACTGTGCATTTTGTTCAATAAATTCACGTCTTGGTTCAACATCGTCGCCCATAAGTACGCTAAATATCTTGTCTGCTTTTTCAGCATCTTCAAGTGTTACTTTAAGTAATATTCTGTTTTTAGGGTCCATAGTTGTTTCCCAAAGTTCTTCAGGATTCATTTCACCAAGACCTTTATAACGGCTGATGTCAACTTTTGCATTTTCATCTCCGTCTTTAAGTTTTTCGCTTATTAAATCTCTTTCTTCATCGCTAAACGCCACTTCATTTCTTTTACCTCTTGAAAGTTTGTATAGAGGCGGTTTTGCAAGATAAATATGTCCTGCTTCAATAAGCGGCTTCATAAATCTGAAGAAGAATGTTAAAAGAAGTGTCTGAATGTGAGCACCGTCGACGTCGGCATCGGCCATAATAATAACTTTATCGTATCTTAGTTTTTCAAGATTAAAATCGCCTGCAATACCTGTTCCAAGTGCCTGAATAACAGGAGTAAGTTTATCGTTTCCGTAAACTTTTTCGGCTCTTGCTTTTTCAACATTTAGCATTTTTCCCCAAAGCGGAAGTATTGCCTGATACTTAGAATCACGACCGCTTTTAGCACTACCGCCGGCACTATCTCCTTCGACGATATATATTTCTGTTTTTGTTGGGTCTTTAACAATACAATCTGCAAGTTTACCAGGAAGAGAACTTGATGTAAGTGCATTTTTTCTTGATGTTTCTCTTGCTTTTCTTGCAGCCATTCTTGCTCTTGATGCAAGGAGTGCTTTTTCAATAATTGCACGTGCTACACGTGGATTTTCTTCTAAGAATGCACCGAATTTTTCTTTAATCATGCCTTCTAAAAGACCACGGATTTCACTGTTTCCAAGTTTTGTTTTAGTCTGCCCTTCAAACTGAGGCTCTTCAAGTTTAACACTTATTACAGCAATAAGACCTTCTCTTGCGTCTTCGCCTGCAATTTCTTCGTCTTCTTTTGTAATTTTGTATTTTTTGGCATAATCAGAAATTACTCTTGTAAGTGCAGTTTTAAAGCCTGTTTCGTGAGTTCCGCCTTCTGTTGTGCAAATGTTATTTGCAAAAGATTCTATTTTTTCGTTATAACTTGTATTCCACTGAAGTGCAACTTCTGCAATAGAAGTATCTTTTTCGCCTGTAAGGTAAATTACTTCTTCGTTTATTGCTTCAGTTGTATCTTTTCTCTGTTTTTGTTCATCAAAAAAGAAAGAAACAAAGTTTTTAATACCGCCTTCGTAGTAGAGGTCATCACTTCTTCCGTCTCTTAAATCTGTAAGAATAATTCTAACTCCACCATTTAAAAACGCCTGTTCTCTAAGACGTTTAAGCAGTATGTCATAATCGTAAACAAGTTCTTCAAAAATCTGAAAGTCAGGTTTAAAAGTTACTTTAGTTCCTGTTTCATTTGTATCTCCAATAACTTTAAGTTCCTGTTTTCTTACGCCTCTTTCATAATTTTGAAAATGAACGTGTTTTCCGTCTCTTATTTCAACTTCAAGGTAAGAAGAAAGTGCATTAACAACAGACGCACCAACACCATGAAGACCGCCGGAAACTTTGTATCCTCCGCCACCAAATTTACCGCCGGCATGAAGAATAGTAAATACAACTTCACAAGTTGGAATTCCCATTTTTGGATGAATACCAACAGGAATACCACGTCCATTATCTGTTACAGTAATAGAATTATCTTTGTTTATTGTTACTGTAATTTTGTCGCAGTAGCCAGCAAGTGCTTCGTCAATAGAGTTGTCCACAATTTCGTAAACCAAATGGTGAAGACCTCTTGATGAAGTAGAACCTATGTACATACCCGGTCTTTTTCTAACAGCTTCTAATCCTTCAAGGACCTGAATACTGCTTTCATCATAATTGTTACTTAATTTTTCGCTCATTTATTTTTTCCTTTCTGCATTTTATTGCAATAAGAATTTATTTTGCTCTTTTTAAAAGTGTTACCGATGCAATCGGCGATATATATAAAATGTTTTTGCCGTTTTCATTTGTTACAACGTATGATTTTGGCAGTGATTCTTTTTCTACGTTTATTACACGACCGTTTATTTCTTCGTTTTTTAAATATTCTTTTGTAATTTTTGAAAGCGATGTGCTTTCTAAGTCGAATATTGCTATTACATCTTTTTTGTACACTACAAAATCTCCGCCTAAATGCAAAAACATAAACTTATCTCCTTTATTTTTATTTTATCGTTACTTTTGAAAAAGTAACCAAAACCATACTTTTTTCGTGAAAAAAGTATGCAAAAAAGCTAACGTAAAAAAACATTTTTTTAAAACTGCTTTTTTCGGGGCGATATAATTTCGCCCCTTATTTTATTTTTCCATCTTCTATTTTAAAGAATTTTGCATTATCAAAATCTTCTTTATCGGTACAGGTAATAATAACTTGCTTGTCCTTAATTTTTCCAAGAAGATACATTCTTCTTTCTATATCAAGTTCACTCATAATATCATCTAAAAGTATAACAGGTTTTTCATTAAATATTTCATCTATTATGTCGCTTTCGCTTAGAATAAGCGAAAGTACTGCTGTTCTTATTTGTCCTTGAGATGCATAAAGTTTCATTTCCATATTATTAACAAAAAAGTCAAAATCATCTCTGTGAGGACCGATAAGTGAAAAACCTATTTCTTTTTCACGCTCAATATTTTTATCAAGTACACTTAAAAAATAAGACTCATCATCGCATTTTTCTTTAACAGAAGGATTATATTTTATAAAAAACTCTTCTTTTTCACTGCTCATTTCTTTTTGATACTTTTTAGCATACGGATTTATTTTTTCTATAATATGCTTTCTGTATTTTGAAACAATACTTCCGTATTTAGCAAGTGAAATATTCCATACTTTAAGCATTTCATCATCTGCATTTTTAAGTTTTAGAGCATTATTTTTTTGCTTTAATACTTTATAATAACTTACTAAACTTTTAAAATACACAGGATACAAAACAGAAATGAAATTATCTATAAAATTACGTCTTTTTGACGGACCTTCTTTTATTAAAGAGAGCATATCCGGAGTAAACATAATGGCTTTGAAATATCCTATAAGTTCGCTAAGTTTTCCTATACCAATTCCGTTTACTTTTATAATTTTTGTATTTTCTATTTCTATTTCGCACTTTGTATTTCGCATATTTGAAGAAAAATCCAATATAATTTTGGCTTTTTCTTCTCCTTTTTTTATAACTTCTTTTTCTTTTGTTGCTCTATAACTTCTTCCGTTACAAAAAAAGTAAAGTGCTTCAAGTACGTTTGTTTTTCCCTGACCGTTTTTTCCGTAAATTACATTTACGTTTTCGTTAAATATAAATTCTTCTTTTTTATAATTTCTAAAATTTAAAAGAGTTAGTTTTTTTATTTTCATTCATTTATCACTTTTAACATAATTTTTTCGCCTTCATATTCAACAACTACTTCATCATTGTTGTATATTTTTTTACCACGGCGAGTTTCAACGTTTCCGTTTAATTTAACATATCCTTCTGTTATAAGTATTTTTGCATCTGCCCCGTCAGATACAACATCAGCAAATTTTAAAAGTTGACCAAGTGTTATATATGGAGTTGTAATATATATTTTTTCCATTTTTTATCCTCTTAATTTAATGTTTTTGGAAGAACCATATAATAGAATTTATCTCCTTCAATAGGAGTTAAAATACAAGGAGATTTTTCGTCTGTAAAGTTTAAAAATACATTATCATCTTCAACTGCTTTTAATGCTTCTAATATATATTTACTTCCAAGACCTATTTTTAACATTTCGTTGCTGTTTCCAATTTCTATTTCTTCGTTAAATTCTCCAATTTTAGTAAAACATTTTACACTTAAAACAGGACCGTCAATATCAAATATAACAGGAGTTCTTAAATCATCTAAATTTATAAGAATAGATGCTCTTTCAATTGTCTGAGTAAGAAGTCTTCTGTCTACATTAACACAGAATTTGCTTTTTCTTGAAATAAACTGGTCGTAGTTAATATATTCTCCACCCATAAGTGATGTTGTTACTTTATAATTTTCAAATTCAAATACAACTGTATTACCATTAAATGAAATTATTAAATCTTTTTCATCATCTGTAAGAGTTTTTACAACTTCGTTTGCTATTCTTCCTTTAATTAAAAATTCAAATTCGTCTTCTCTTTCTTTTATTATCTGTTTTCTTATTGATAATCTGTAACCGTCAACAGATACTACTTTCATTTCATTTTTAGAAATTTCAAATTTTAATGCTGTAAGAATTGGTCTTGATTCATCCTGTGCAGTGCTAAATACTGTATCTTGCACAATATCTTTAAAATCTTTTATTTTAAGTTTTAGTTCTTTTTCTGCACTTATATAATTTGTTTTAGGAAATGTAGATGCATCAAGTCCTGAAATATTGAATTTATTTTTATTTGTATAAATAAATGCTTCATTTTTTGCATTTATATCAAAGTTAATAATTCCTTCTTCGCTTTTTCTTATAATATCAGAAAGCATCCTCGCATCAATTACAGTTTCTCCTCTTTCTTCTATTTCTGCATCAAGTACGCATTCAATGCTTATTTCCATATTATTTGCTCTGATATATAGTTTGTCATCTGCTTCAATATAAATTCCTTTTAGAATTTCTATTGTTGATGAAGTATTTGTTGCTTTTGATACATTATTAAGTGCATTTAAAAGTTCATTTCTGTTGCATGAAAATTTCATAATAATCACCTTTATAAATTATAGTAATATTTTAATATTTATAAATAAATAATATAATTAAATATTAAAAAAGCAGTAGCAGTAGTAGAGGGTGTGTAAATCTTGATAAGTTAAATTTTTGCCTTTGTACCGCTAAAAAACGCTGTGTAAAAATATGTAAATAAAAACGACATATTTCCACATTATACACATACTAAAAAATTGATAATTTTAAAAATTTTAAATTTAAACTTATAAACATGTGTAAAACTAATTATAAACATAAAAAATGTGGACAAGTAGTAAGTTTATTTGTAGATAAGTGGAAAATTTAAATGTGTAAAATTTTTATGTTATGTAAACTTATCTGTTTTTAATATTCTTTTTGATATCTTCAATTACATTTTTTATTGTCATATCATTAGAAATAAAATTATCTATTTTTTCAACACCATGCATTACTGTAGTGTGGTCTCTTCCGCCAAGCGACTGACCTATTGCAGTATAAGATAAATCAAGAAGATCTCTCATTAAATACATAACAATTTGTCTGCCAAAAGCAATATCTTTTGTTTTTCTTGAACTTATAATTGAGCCTTCTTTTAAATTAAAATATTTTTCAACAGCTCTAATAATAGTTTCTTCAGTAATAAGGTTAGGGTCAATAGTGTTGAAATCTTTTAAACATTCACTTACAGTTTCCATATCTATTGATGAGTTATTACCTTTTAAAATTGAATAAGCCGTAAGTTTTTTAATAGCACCTTCAAGTTCACGAATGTTAGATGTGATTCTTGCTGCAATGTAATCTATAATGTCGTAACTGATGTTTAAATTAAATTGTTCTGCTTTTTGTTTTAAAATTGCTGCTCTCATTTCAAAATCAGGAGGAGCAACTTCTATAATCTGACCGCTTTCAAAACGTGTGCGAAGTCTTTTTTCCAAAGTATGAAGTTCTTTTGGAGGTCTGTCCCCGCTAATAACAATCTGCTTATTTGATTGATGAAGAGCATTGAAAGTGTTAAAAAATTCTTCCTCACTGCTTGCTTTTCCGCCGATAAACTGAATATCGTCAATCATAAGAAGATCAATATTTCTGTATTTATTTCTAAAATCTGCATTTTTTTGAGTTTTAATTGCTTCAACAAGTTCATAAGTAAATTGTTCTGACGAAACATACATAACCTTTTTATCAGGATAAATTTTTAAAAAGTGGTTTCCAATAGCGTTCATAAGATGCGTTTTTCCAAGACCAACGCCTCCGTGAAGATATAAAGGGTTATATAATGTTGATGGTGATTCAGCAACTGCAAGTGCAATCGCGTGAACAAATTTGTTTGAATTACCTATAACGTAATTATCAAATGTGTACTGGCTAAGAAGCATTGAATTTGTTTCTTCAAATTTAACAGGTTCTTTTTTCTCTTCTTTAACTTCAATTTCTTCGGTTTCTTCAACAATAACAACTTCGATTTCGTAATCTTTTCCAAGAACTAAAAACAGTGAATTTTTAATAAGGTCGTTATATCTGTCGCAAATCATTGTTTTGTTGTATTCATTTGGAACCTGGAGTGTAATGTGAGTATCTGACAAATCGGTAGGGATAATAGGTTTAATCCAGGTGTTAAATGTAACGGGCTGAATTTTTTCTTTTAAAATTGTTGCAACTTCTTGCCATGCCTGAAGTAAATTTTCCATTTTTTTCTCCTTTCTTAAAATAATGATTTTTAAATAAAAATTTTACTGATTTTATTGTAGTTAAAATAATGTAATATTTATCCACAAAATTATCAACATAAATCTTTAAAAAATGTGGATAACACCGCTATTTTTAATGCATAATAAAACTAAAAATATTATACCATATTTTTATAAATTTTTCAAGAAAAAACCGCAAATTTTTATAGTTAATTTTTAATAAATTTTTACAAAAATATTGACAAATATTACAAAAATAAAGTATAGTAAATAAAGGTAAAAAAATAAGTGTTATTTATGATAATTTTAACATAAAAAATCAGGAAAAATCGGCAAAAAATAAGCCCCCTTAGTTCAATGGATAGAATAAACCCCTCCTAAGGGTTAGATGTGAGTTCGATTCTCGCAGGGGGTGCCAAAATAGAAAAAAGGAGAAGAAATAATGGAAAAAAAATATACAAAAATGGATTTATACAAAAATAAAATAGAAACAATATACCGCAGTATGGGAAAGTTAAATCTTTACTGTTCAATGTGTAAAATAAGAAACGAAAGAGTATATAATGATCTTATAAATGTAAGAAATCTTATAGATGAGTTTATTGAAGAAGAATTACAAGAAGAAAAGAAAAAAGCGCAGGATGAATAATCTTGCGCTTTTTATGTAAATTTTTTTCTAAGCTTTTTCAAAAGTAACACAAAAAAATCAAACTTTTATTTTAATAAGTACCTTTTTAACATTTTGAGGTATTTTGTTTGGTGCAAGACCAGGTTTGTGAATATCCTCAGGAAAGAAAATTCCGTATCCGTTATCGCTTACTACCGCTTCTGCAAAAGATTCTTTGTCATAGTAAAATTCAACGTCTTTTTCTTCGTTATAAGGTATTTTTGTTTCAACATCACTTATATGGCAAACCTGCATATATTCGCTTCCTGAAACAATAAACTGAATATCAATGTAATTTTTGTGTCCTTCAAATTTCTTTTCTTCAAAATTCGGGCAGTTTTCATATTCCTGTATAGATGCAAAAATTTCTTTCCCGTCAATTTCATATTTACCTGCAGGTAGATTGTTTTTAATTGCTTCTTCAATAAATTTAAAACCTTTTTCCATGTTTTTGTGAATACCATAGTAAATGTGTGCATTTTCAAGTTTATCAAATATCATTTTTTATCTCTCCTTTTTTTATTCCATATTGTATATAATACCGCCGCCAATAAGTATGTCCCCGTCGTAAAAAACGGCAGATTGCCCAGGGCATGCGGCACTTTTAACATTTTCAAATTCTATTTTTACTTTATCTTTATCAATTGGCGTAATAAGCGCTTCTTCGGGATGTGATGAATATCTTAACTTGCATAAAAATTTTTGTGGTTTATCAAGAAATTCAAACGGCAAAAAGTTTGTTTCTTTTGCATAAACTGTTTTTTTAAACTGACCGCCCGATTCTGATAACGTAACAGTGTTACTTTTTGCATCAATTTTTGTAACAAACATTGGCTTTCCAAACGTCATTCCAAGACCTTTTCTCTGACCTATTGTGTAAGATGCAATACCTAAATGCTCGCCTATTTTTTTACCTTCGTCATCTAAAAAGTCGCCAATAGGGGGAAGGGTAATATATCTTTTTAAAAACGAAATATAATCTCCGTCAGGAATAAAGCAAATGTCCTGACTGTCTTTTTTATTTGCCACGTTAAGACCGATTTTTTCCGCAATTGCTCTTATCTCTTCTTTTGAATAAGAATAAAGTGGCATAAGTGTTTTTGCAAGTTGGTCTTGAGTTAGCCTGTATAAAACGTATGACTGGTCTTTTTTGTCGTAAACACTTTTTCTAATAACGTATCTTTTTGTATTTTCGTCGAATTCAACGCGTGCATAGTGCCCAGTCGCAATATAATCAAAACCTAATTCCTCCGCTTTTTTAAGAAGCATCTCAAATTTTAAATAACGATTGCATACAATACACGGATTTGGAGTTCTTCCACGAGTGTATTCATCAATAAAATTATTTATAACATATTGTTCAAATTCGCGTATAAAATCAAAAACAAGATGCTCAATGCCAAGCATATCACAAACTTTTTTTGCATCAGTAAGGTCAGTTTCTTTCCATAAATTAAGAGTAACGCCAACAACGTCGTAGCCTTCTTTAAGTAAAAGATACGCTGCAACTGCGCTGTCAACACCGCCACTTATTCCAATCATTACTCTTTTTTTCAAAATTTTCACCTCACTAAAATTATTTTCTTAATGCTTTTGCATTATCTGTTAATTTTGGATTATTAGTTTTATTCAGCACATTCGGTGGTTCATATTCCTTTAGACAAGGGGGTCTTTCTTTCGACAACATTTGACTTTGCGACACATAAGGTTTAACTGCAACCTATCAAAGCCTCCCTTGCCATAGGCCCCCTTGCCTAAAGGGGGCTGTCAGCGTAGCTGACTGGGGGATTAATAGGAGGTGTCAGTCGCAGACTGACGGAGGGATTCTTTCACTACAATATCTATATATTGACAAACTCCCTCGAAATTTATATTGACCTCGTTATTAGGTATTCTAATGACAGTCAAATTTCGTTGTTCAATTCTTTCAGTTCTGATTTTGTCTTTTAATAACCCTTTTTCCTCATAATGCCCAGAACCATCAAGTTCTATGATTAACCTAGCACTATGACAATAAAAATCTACAATGTAATTATCAATTATCTTTTGCCTTAAAAATCTAACAGGATAACATTTCAAGAAATCATACCATAAATGTCGTTCTTCTTTTGTCATATTCTTACGCAAAGTTTTAGCATTTGTTGTTAACTTGATATTGTGTTTTCTATCCATATTGAATCCCCTCGCCACTTCGTGGCCCTCTCCCCTTTAGGCAAGGGGCGCTTTTTTCACAACTTATTATATCACGATTTAATACTTATTACAATTGTTTTTGTTAAAATAAAAAAGGCACCTTATAATAAGGTGCCTTTAAATTTACCTTTTTGCAAAGCGTATGCTTTGCTAAGTTAAGTTTTTTGTGTTCCTTTTTTACAAAAAAGGAACGATTTTATATCTTTTTAAAAAGAACATTTAATATCTTTATATAATTTCAATAACTTTTTTAGGACAAACTTCTGCGCATTTTCCGCAGTTAACACATTTTTCGTAGTCAATTTTTGCAAGGAAGTTTTCAACTTTTATAGCATCATGCTCACAGTTTTTAACGCATATCATACATCCAATGCATCCGGCTTGGCAGTTGTCTTTAACAACAACACCTTTGTCAGTTGAATTACACTTAACAAAAACTTTTTGCTTTTGAAGTGTAATGTCAATAACATTTTTAGGACAAACCTCTTTGCACTCACCACATCCACCGCATTTTTCAGGGTCGATTTTTGCAACACCATTTTCAATAGTAATCGCGTTTTGCGAGCATACCTTTACGCAAGAGCCAAGCCCCATACATCCAAATTCACATTTTTTAGGACCGCCACCAAGATTAAATGCAGTAACACAGTCGTCAACGCCAAAAAGTTCGTATTTATCTTTTGCCGTGTTGCAGTCGCCCTTACATTTAACAACTGCGTATTTTTTAATAATTTCAGTTTCTTCAACGCCCATAATATCACAAATTTCTCTCATTATGCCTTCTGTCATAAGATTACATTTGTTAATAGGCGCGCCTTCTTCCACAATTGCTTTTGCAAACTGCGCACATCCTGCATATCCGCATCCGCCACAGTTAGCACCGGGAAGAATACCCTCAATTTTTTCTATTCTTTCGTCTTTGTCAACTTTAAAAATAATTGACGAAACAGCAAGTATAGCCCCAAATGCAAGGCCTAAAGCACCAATTGCAAGGGTTGGAAATAAAATTTCTGTCATATGTAACCCCCCTTAAAATGATAGTCCGGAAAATCCTAAAAATGCAATAGACATAAGTCCGGCTGTGATTAGCGCAATAGGAAATCCTTTTAAAAATTCAGGGATATCGGCGTTTTCAAGTCTTTCTCTGATACCCGCAAAAAGCACGATTGAAAGAGTAAACCCGATTGATGCACAAAAAGCGTACCAAACAGAGCCAAGAAGGTTAAGTTCAAGTTCGATGTTAAGTAGTGCAACCCCAAGTACTGCACAGTTTGTTGTAATAAGCGGAAGATAAATTCCAAGCGAATTATAAAGCGCAGGCATTGTTTTTGCAAGGAACATCTCAACAAACTGAACAAGTCCTGCAATAACTAAAATAAACGATAGCGTTTGAAGATACTCTGCATTAAGCGGTACTAATATAAATGTCTGGGTAAGATATGTAAGAAATGATGCAACAACCATAACAAACATAACTGCCATACCCATACCAAAAGCAGTTTCAACTTTTTTAGAAACGCCAAGGAACGGACAAATACCCATAAATTTAACCATTATAAAGTTTTGTGTGAAAATGCCCATAATGGCAAGAGCAAAAAGACCTTTATCCATTGTTTTTTGCCTCCTTACGCATTGATATAGCATTTTTTATGCCAAGAATTACGCCAAGTGTGATAAACGCACCAGGTGATAAAATAAATATAAGTGCCGGTTTAAAACTTTCGCCAAAAATTGCGATGTTAAATATTGTTCCATTTCCCAAAAGTTCTCTGACAGATCCTAAAACACAAAGTGCAAATGTAAATCCAAGCCCCATTCCAAGACCATCTACTGCAGATGGAATAACTTTGTTTTGCGATGCAAAACTTTCTGCACGAGCAAGAATTATACAGTTAACAACGATTAAAGGAATAAATACACCAAGACTTTTCGAAAGTGATGGAATATATGCTTTAAGGAGCATTTCAATAACCGAAACGAATGTTGCAATAATTACAACATACGATGCAATTCTTATTTTTGAAGGAATGCATTTTCTAAGAAGTGATATAACAATATTTGAAAAAATAAGAACAAATGTTGCTGAAAGTCCCATACCGAGCGCATTTATAACGCTTGTTGTAACGGCAAGTGTAGGACACATTCCAAGAAGTTGGACAAATGTTGGGTTTTCATCTATCAGCCCATTTTTAAGAACTTTTAAATTCTTCATTTTTCCACCTCCATAACTTTCTTAGCCATTTTAAGTGCATCATTAACACCATCAGTTACAGCGTTTGATGTAACTGTAGCACCTGAAATTGCAACAATTTCATTACCTGAAGCACTTCCGCCTTTTTTAACGGTTATGCCTTCAGTAAGATTAGAATACTGACCTAAAAACTTAGAGTCGTTTGCTTTTGAGCCAAGTCCCGGAGTTTCTGAAATATTAACAATAGAAATTCCGCAAACTTTAAGTTCTTTGTCAACACCAACCATCATATCAATGTTTCCGCCAAAACCTTTTGGACTAACGCTTATGGCGTATCCAACTATTTCATCGCCTTTTTTGCCGATGAACACATTTTTATCAGTTTTTGAAACAGTAAAAGATGTTGCTTCTTTAAGTACTTCTTTTTTTGCATTTTCCTGATTTTCAATATTTATTTTTGCAATTGTGTCTTTTGTAATATCGTTACAAACAGCAAGAACGCAAACACAAACTGCACTGATTAAAAACAGGATAAGTGAGAGTTTTACAATGAATTTTTTATCCATTTTATTTACCCTCCTTTACATATCCGAATTTTTTAGGAATAACAAATTTATCAATAAGCGGTGTAGCAATATTTGCAAGAAGTATTGCATAAGTTACACCTTCAGGATATGAGCCGTATGTTCTTATAATTACAGTAATAAAACCTGCAAGAAGAGCATAAATAAACTGACCTTTTTTAGTAACAGGGCTTGTTGTGTAGTCTGTAGCCATAAATATACCGCCAAGCATTACACCGCCTGTAACAATTGAGAATAAAAAGTCGCCGTGGAAAAATCCGTGCGGTGAAAAGATAAATCCGCAAATTCCAACAGTTAAAATATATGTAAGTGGAATTGTAGCAGTGATAACTTTTCTTGCAATAAGATAAATTCCGCCAATAAGAAGGAATAGCGCCGCACCTTCACCAATACAGCCAAGTTGATTTCCTAAGAATAAGTCGAAAAATGGTGGGAAAGAGCCTGTGCCATTTTTATAAAGAGCAAGTGCTGTAGCACCGCTTGTAGCATCTGTACCCATTGTAAAGTAAGTCATTTCAACAGGCCACGATGCCATCATAAATGCTCTTGCGCAAAGGGCAGGGTTAACAATGTTCTGACCAATTCCGCCAAAGAAGCATTTTACAACAATAATTGCAAAAGCATCGCCTATAATTACCATCCAGACTGGAATCTGGGGTGGAAGACAAAATGCTAAAAGTATGCCTGTAACTGCACTTGAAAGGTCCCCTGCTGTGTTTTCTTTTTTAATAATCATGTTCCAGATTGTTTCAAATGCCATACAAGATGCAGCAGAAATAAGTGTTATAAATGCCGCGCGAAAACCGAAATAATATGTACCAACAATAAGCGCAGGCATAAGCGCAATTATTACGTCAAGCATAACTGAGCGTGTGTTTTCTTTAGTTCTCGTATGAGGAGCATATGAAACTATTAAATTTTTATCCATTTTACTTGCCCCCCTGTTTCTTTTTAAGTGCGTTTATTTTTTGTTTTCCTATTTTTATTGCCTGAGTGCAACTTCTTTCACTTGGGCAAACGTAAGAACAAATACCACATTCAATACAGTCTAAAATATTATATTTAAGACATTTTGAAAAATCCTCGTTTAGTGCAGATTCTGCAAGAGTAAGCGGTACAAGGTTCATAGGACACGAATTTACACACTTGCCACATCTTAAACATGGACTTTTTTCTTTTTTGTAAATTTCGCTTTCGTCAAATGCCAAAATTGCAGAAGTTGTTTTTATAACAGGAGTATCAGTATCCTGCTGCGCAATACCCATCATAGGTCCGCCCATAACGATTTTTTTAACGTTTCCTATAAATCCGCCTGCATTTTCTATAACATCAGTGAAGGATGTACCAAGTTTAACTCTGAAGTTGCAAGGCGAGTCAATAGCACCGCCCGAAACTGTAACAACTCTTGAAAGAACAGGCTGACGGAAAATGGCAGCGTTGTAAACTGCGCATGCAGAGTCGACATTTTGAACAACAACGCCTACGTCTGCAGGAAGTTTTCCTGATGGAACTTCTCTTTTTGTAACCGCATAAATAAGGTGTTTTTCACTACCTTGCGGATATTTTGTTTTAAGTGTAACAACATCGATATTATCGTATTTAGATGATGCTTCTTTCATTTTTTTGATTGCTTCCATCTTGTTGTTTTCGATTGCTATGTAGCCTTTATCACATTCAACGATGTTCATAATAAATCGTAAACCTTCAACAACCATAAAAGCAGTTTCCATCATAACGCGGTAATCACTTGTAAGATAAGGCTCACATTCAGCAGCGTTAATAATAACACAGTCAATCTTACCGCTTGGATTAAGTTTAATATGAGTAGGGAAGCCTGCACCGCCAAGACCAACAAGGCCTGCTTCTCTTATGATAGCAAGTTTTTCTTCTTTAGATAGATTTTCAAATCCATCTCGACGGTAAATATCAGGCGAAAGTGTGTATAAATCATCATTTTCAATGATAACAGAGTTTACCATTTGTCCGTTTGGATGACGGCGTTTTTCAATTTTTGTAACCGTACCCGATACAGTAGAGTGAATTGGCGCACTGACAAAAGCAGAAGAATCTGCGATTTTTTGTCCAACGCAAACGGTATCTCCAACGTTTACAATAGGCTCACATGGAGCGCCGATGTGCTGAGACATAGGATACACCATTTCTTTAGATGCGCTCATTTCAACAATTGGTTTGTCTTTGGTATAAATCTTTTTATCATCAGGATGAATACCACCCTTAAATGTAAGGACACCCATTTGATTTCCTCCTTAAATTTTAAATATATCCACAATACCAAGCGATATTATAGCACAAAAAAGCACATAAATCAACAATTGTTAATATTATATCAATCTACATAAAAAAGATGACAAATGTATTTTAAAAATATAAAAAAGAAAAAATAACCTTATCGTTTGGAAAAGTATGGCGTGCGCTAAGTCCTAAAGGCTTTACCCTACAAATTTTAAATAAAAAACCGAGCGATAAAATTTCGCCCGGTTTTAATTTTATCTTTTGCAAAGCGAATGCTTTGCTATGTAAGTTTTTTTGTATACTTTTTTAAAAAGAACGATTACAAAAATTACTTGCCAACTTTGTCGCCCCAACTTGCATTTGCATCTGAAACAGAGAAAGTTTTTGTTGCAAGTGCTGTTAAAGGATTGTTAACTGTTGTACCTGAAGTTGTGATAATATCTTCAGAAATGAATTTTTTAATTTCTGCATTTGGTTTTATATATCTCATTGTTCAATCCTCCTTATCTGTACGTTTTGTTGCCTTCAAAGTCGATTGTGTAAACTTTGAAATCAAAATCGCCAAGTTTAACTTTGTCTGCCGGTACATCACCGATAGCACCTGTTAAAATATAACTTCCTGTTTTTGCAACGTAATCGTTTGTTCCAACTGTAACAGCAGAGTAAACTGTGTCAAGTACGATATCCCAAACGTATTTAACGTCGTCTAAAGTAATTTCTGCTTCAAAACCTGCTACTGCAATATTTTCAATACTGTCAAGTGCAGCAAAGAAACGGTTTGTAATAGTACCTAAACCTTTTCCGTCATCGTATATAGAAGCAGTTGCTTCTTCGATTTCTGTAGCTGGTTTTACTTTTTCATATGTAAATGTAGCACCGCTTGTAACATTTGAACCAAAAATATCTGTAACTTCACTTAGGTCGATTGCGTTTTCGCCGTAGTCAAGTGCATCTTCGCTGATTGAAATGTTAAGTCCGCCCATTGGGATAGTGATATCATCCATAGAAATGTAGTTACCATTAACTTTAATTTTACTTGTTGTGCCTTCTTTAATAAGGTCTGCTCTCATAACTTCGTTAGAGAATGTAACATCAAGTCCGTTGTTTGTAGCAGAAAGTGCAGGAAGGTTACTTGAAAATACAGAGTATGCCATAGTATCGTCAACTTTTGTTTCGCCTGTACCAACTATTACCTGGTTACTACTATTTTTTTCTTCTCCGCCCTGATGTTCGCTCTGTAAGTTAACAGCAGAAATTAAACCTTGTTTAGCATATGTCATAAAAGTACTATGAAGAAGTCCTTCGTGTTTTTCTCCGTTAAAATAAACAGTAACAGGGGCTCTGTCTTTTGAATAGTCAACATCAATAACTGCAACAGCATCAACCCAGCCGTCGTAGTAGTCTGTAATGTTTAAACGAGTAGAACCGTGGTTTGAAACACCTGAAGATGAGTTTCCAGCGTATCCGTAAAGCTGTCCGTTTTGCTGACCAATAAACATTGGCGCACCTACAGATGTAATTGTATATGAATTAGCAGGGATACCTGAAATACGAAGTCTTGAAAGCACTCCGCCCGGATACATTTTAATTTTGTAAACAAGTTTCTGGTTTTCTGCTGCACTATTTACACCAACAAATTTTTCAAATACTCTGTATGCACCTGTGTTGTATTCAACACTGCCTTTTGGGAAAATACCCATTGTGTTATCTTCGTTATGCCAGATTCCTGCTCCTGTGTTAGTATACCAGTTTGTTAAAAGTGTAGTTAAACCTTGGTTTCTTGAAATTTCTGAAGATGCATCAAATGAAGCATTTGGCATATGAATTGTTTTAACATCATCTATGTTGTTAATAACAATATCTCTTTTTTGAATATCTTTAATTTGCTGACCGAAAATATCTTTAACATTTCTTAAACTGATTGTTGTAGAACCAGGTTTGTTAAAGTATTTTTCGTTAATTGTAAATGCAAGACCGCCTTTTTCAAATGTGATGTCAGATAGTGGAATAGCCACGCTATCTACTAAAATTGTAGAAAGTGTATTATCTGATGAATTTGTTAAATCTCCCATCATAACTTCGTTTGAAAATTCAAAACGGTTATTTGTTCTTGTATATGTAAGTGCAGGAAGATTTGCTTTATTAACTGTGTAAACACCTGTGTTGTCCATTTCGCAAAATGTGTTATAGTCATCGCTTGTTGTGTCGCCACCAGTCTGAATTATAAGACCTTTTAGTTCTCCTGCTGTTGCAATGTCATATAAATGAGTATGTACAGTGTTTGTTTTTTTCATACCGTTGTAGTAAACAGTAATAGGGTAATTGTTGTTTTTTACAGTAGCAGTCATTGGTATAACGGCGGTAACGTCTATCCAGCCATCGCCGTAGTAGTCCGGAACATCAAATAGATCAGTACCGACACCACGATCGCCGGGTTTTGCTATTGATGCTTTAAGAGTTCCGTTTGTTTTTCCTGTTTCAAAAATTGTAACAGTTTCGCCGTTTGATTTTGCACCAAGTCTGTATCTTTGTCTTATTGTTGTCGCATCTCCAGGTTTTACCTGAATTTTTGTAACCAAGTACAATTCGTTGTCTGCAGTAACTTGAGGAACTGTTCCGCCAGCAAAACCTGTCTGAATAGACTGGTAGTTGTATTTTACGGTGTTTTTGTAGAAAAGTTTTGCAGTTTGAGCATCGGCGTTATATGTAATGTTGTTTGCTCCGCCGTGCCAGTACGCATTTGCGTATGATGCCCCGCCTGCACTGCTTAAATCGCTTGCTGATGAAAATGTTACCATTGGCTGATACCATGTTTTAACTGCTTCATTGGTTGTTTCTGTTGTAGTATCTTCAGCAAATGTTGTGAAAGCAAAAGAAGAAATTACAAGTGTCAAAACTAAAAGTGATGCTAATAATTTTCTCATTTTAAATCATCCTTTCTTTTGAGTGTTTTTGTTGTATTAACATACAACAAAAGGAGTACTCCTTTTGTTGTATTAACATACAACAAAAGGAGTACTCCTTTTTATTTTTTAAAAGGCACCTTAAGTTTTTTACCTAAGATGTCTTAAAAAGTGTGAATTGTAATGCCCGCCTTGTGTAAAGGGAGCTGTTTTTATTGTAAGTTTTTTGTGTTACTTTTTTTCAAAAAAGTAACGATTTTATATCTTTTTAAAAAGAAAATATTTACTTACCTACTTTGTCGTTCCAGCTTACGTTTGCATCTGAAACAGTAAATGCTTTTGATGTAAGTGCTGTTAAAGGATTGTTAGTAGTACCTGAAGTTGTGATAACATCTTCAGAAATGAATTTTTTAATTTCTGCGTTTGGTTTTATATATCTCATTTCTTAATATCTCCTTTTACTATTTTATGCTAAAGGAATTTTAACACCTTCATAGGTTATAACATATGGTGTAACAACAAAATTGCTACCAAAATCACTTGGAACATCGCCGATAGCACCTGTTAGAATGTAACCTGCACTTGCAACATATTTTGAACCGTTAACAGTAACTGTATTGTAAACACTGTCAAGTGCGATATCCCATGCGTATGTTTCGCCGTCAACAACCGCTTCAACTTCAAAGCCCGCTTTTGCAAAATCCAAAGACTCAAGTGTTGTAAAGAATCTGTTTGTAACAGTAGATGTGTCTTTTCCGTCATCGTAAGAAACTTCGCTTAATTCATTGTTAACTTCGATTTTTTCAACAACAGAGTATGTACCGTCTTCGTTTTCTACACATTCATAGCCGTTTGCAATGTATTTTTCATCTACCGCAACAGAAAATGTTCCGCCTTTTATTGCAGAGCCGTCTGCAGTAGAAAGACCTATTACATCATCAAATACAGTTTCTTCTGTTGTAGTTGTAATAAAAGTACCACCGTTTATAGTAAGTGGTGCATTTTTAACAGTAAATAATTTTGTTCCGCTGTTTTTCTGGTAAGTACCGCCGTTAATTACAACGCTACATCCTTCAACGTCGCAATATGCAACGTTACCGCTGTTAGTAGTAATTTCTAAGTTTTCGCCAAGTACAAGTTTTCCACCTGCTGTATTTACATTAAATACATTACCCGTGCCTGTAATTTCAATTTTACCGTTGTAAATTTTGAAATCACTTTTTACATAGAATAATGGGTTTTTTGCACTTGTGCATTTAAGCGTATATCCGCCAAGGTCAATTTCAATGTTTTTGCCTGAGCCGGGGCTGTACGAACCGCTACCTGTTGAATAATCTGCTTTAAGTTCAATTTTCCAAAGTGAACCATCATTTGGTGAATTGGTAAGTGCTGTTGACAAATTGTTTCCGTATGACTGCCCGTTAACATAAATGTCTGCAGCATAAGAAATAGTAGCAAATGCACAAATTAAAACCAATACTAAAACGAAAGATGCTAAAAACTTTTTCATTTTAAATCATCCTTTCTTTTGAGTGCTTTTGTTGTATTAACATACAACAAAAGGAGTACTCCTTTTAAAATTTTTAATTAAAAGGCATCTTAAGTTTTTACCTAAGATGCCTTAAAAATTGTGATTTGTAATGTACGTTGTAGGGAAGGGATTTATCCCTTCCGTAAAGCCCTCCTTGCCTAAAGGAGGGGGGACCATCGAAGATGGTGGGAGGATTTTATTTATATTACAATCCCTCAGTCACTGCGTGACAGCTCCCTTTACACAAGGGAGCCTTTTTGTAAATTGAAACAATCAAAACCGTCCGTTTATTATAAAAACATTACATATCAAGGTAATCGCTTTGAACGATAGGAGTAACAACTTCGATATCGTTGTAAGTTTTCATACCTGTACCTGCAGGAATAAGTTTACCGATAATAACGTTTTCTTTAAGACCGATAAGTGGGTCTTTTTTACCTTTGATAGCAGCTTCTGTAAGAACTCTTGTTGTTTCCTGGAAGGAAGCAGCAGAAAGGAACGAATCTGTAGCAAGGGCAGTTTTTGTGATACCAAGAAGTACTTGTTTTGCAACCGGTGGATTTTTACCGGCCTTAAGTGCCTCTTTAGTTTTTTCTTTAAGTTCGCTCTTGTCAATCATAGAGCCAACGATTAAATCTGTATCTCCGGCATCTTCAACTCTTACTTTATGCATCATCTGACGTACAATAACTTCGATGTGCTTGTCGTTGATATCGATACCTTGTAGTCTGTAAACTCTTTGTACTTCCTGAATTAAGTACTGCTGAACGGCATCTGCACCTTTAGATTCAATTTTTAATAAATCGTGCGGATTGATAGAACCTTCTGTAAGTTCAGCACCTGCAACAAGTTTTTCTCCATCTGCGATTTTAATTCTTGAACCGTAAGGGATAAGATAAGTAACAGCATGACCTGTTTCTTCGTTAGTAACAGTGATTTCACGTTTGTTTTTGTTTTCACTGATTTTTGCAATACCGTCTTGTTCAGAAAGAATTGCAAGACCTTTTGGTTTTCTTGCTTCGAATAGTTCTTCAACCCTTGGAAGACCTTGTGTGATGTCATCACCGGCAATACCACCAGAGTGGAATGTTCTCATTGTAAGCTGTGTACCAGGTTCACCGATAGACTGAGCAGCAATAATACCAACTGCTTCACCAACGTCAACGCTTCTGCCTGATGAAAGGTTAGAACCGTAACATTTAGAACATACGCCGATTTTTGATTCACAAGTAAGGATAGTTCTGATTTTAACTTCTTCAATACCTGCTTTAACAATGTTTTCAGCGTCTTTTTCTGTCATAAGTTGGTTTTTCATAACAAGTACGTTGCCGTTTTCATCTATGATATCCTGAGCACTTGTTCTTCCAACAAGTCTGTCCTGAAGACTTTCAATAATTTCATTTCCGTCTTTGATATCTCTTACAACAAGGTACTCTTCTGTACCGCAGTCGTGTTCTCTAACGATAACATCCTGTGATACGTCAACAAGTCTTCTTGTAAGGTAACCAGAGTCGGCTGTACGAAGAGCTGTATCTGTAAGACCTTTTCTGGCACCGTGAGTAGAAATGAAGTATTCCTGAACGTTAAGACCTTCACGGAAGTTCGCTTTAATAGGTACTTCGATTGTTCTACCCTGTGTATCCGCCATAAGACCACGCATACCAGCAAGCTGTCTTATCTGGTCGATACTACCACGGGCACCGGAAGTTGCCATCATGTAGATTGGGTTGTATTTGTCAAGGTTTTCAACAAGTGCGTCTGTAACTTTATCAACAGTTTCGCTCCATGTCTGAACAACCATGTTATGTCTTTCTTCGTCTGAAATAAGACCACGTTTGAATTCTTTTGTAATAGCGCTGATTTCTTTTTCAGCATTTTCAAGGTATTCTTTTTTAGCCTTTGGAATTTCCATATCGGAAACGCTGATTGTGATTGCGCCTTTTGTTGAATATTTAAATCCAAGAGATTTAATGCTGTCAAGAACTGCAGCAGTATCAGTAATACCATGTGTTCTTATACATTTGTCAACAATTTTTCCAAGACCTTTTTTACCTGCAACAAAAGAAATTTCAAGTTCAAAGTTAGATTTATCGGTAGGGTCAAGAGGATTTCTCTTAACAAAACCTAAATCCTGCGGAATGTTCTGGTTGAAAATAAGTCTGCCGACTGTAGCGTCAACAAGTTTTTCGTAAGTTTCTCCGTTAATTTCTTTTTTGATTATAACTTTAATTGGTGCGTGAAGCTGTACTGCGCCTTCGCCATAAGCCATAAGTGCTTCATCAACGCTGATGAATGTTTTACCTTCACCAATTTCACCGCCAAAGCATCCTTCTTCTGTAAATGTTGCTTTTCTTTTGCCTTCAGCTTCTAAGCGTGCATTGATTTTAGAAAGTGCTTCGCCTTCTTCACCGTCTGTGATGTATGTTACAACCTGACCTTCTTTATAGCCGGAATCGCCACCATCTAAAATTTTAACTTCTTTAGGTTTAACCATTGTTAAGTAGTAACTACCAAGAACCATATCCTGTGTAGGAACTGTAACCGGTTTACCATCCTGAGGTTTTAAAAGGTTATTTGCTGATAGCATTAAGAATCTTGCTTCTGCCTGTGCTTCAGGAGATAGAGGAACGTGAACAGCCATCTGGTCTCCGTCGAAGTCGGCGTTGAACGCACTACATACAAGCGGATGTAGTTTAAGCGCTCTACCTTCAACTAAGATTGGTTCAAATGCCTGAATACCAAGTCTGTGAAGTGTAGGGGCACGGTTAAGTAGAACAGGATGTTCTTTGATAACATCTTCAAGCATATCCCAAACTTCAGGACGTACTCTTTCTACCATTCTTTTTGCACTTTTAATGTTGTGGCAAAGACCGTCAGAAACGAGTTTTTTCATAACGAATGGTTTGAAAAGTTCAAGTGCCATTTCTTTTGGAAGACCACACTGATAAATTTTAAGTTCAGGACCAACAACGATAACTGAACGTCCAGAGTAGTCAACACGTTTACCAAGAAGGTTCTGTCTAAAGCGTCCCTGTTTACCTTTAAGTAAATCAGAAAGTGATTTAAGCGGTCTGTTTCCAGGACCTGTAACAGGTCTGCCACGTCTGCCGTTGTCGATAAGAGCATCAACGGCTTCCTGAAGCATTCTTTTTTCGTTTCTTACGATAATATCAGGTGCTTCAAGTTCAAGTAATCTTTTTAAACGGTTATTTCTGTTGATAACACGTCTGTATAAGTCATTTAAGTCGCTTGTTGCAAATCTTCCGCCGTCAAGTTGTACCATAGGACGAAGATCAGGCGGGATAACAGGAACAACGTCCATAATCATCCATTCAGGTTTGTTTCCTGAAATTCTGAAAGATTCAACAACTTCAAGTCTTTTTGCAATTCTAACTTTTTTCTGACCCTGTGCTTCTTCAAGTTCTGCTTTAAGTTCAACTGATAATTTTTCAAGGTCAATCTGCATTAAAAGTTCTTTAATTGATTCGGCACCCATACCTGCTTTAAATGCATCTTTACCGTATTTTTCAACAGTATCTCTGTATTCTTTTTCGCTGAGTACCTGTTTTGCTTCAAGGCTTGTTTTCTGACCTGGGTCAATAACAACGTAAGAAGCAAAATATAATATTTTTTCAAGAGAGCGAGGGCTCATATCGAGCAAGAGCCCCATTCTTGAAGGAATTCCTTTAAAATACCAAATGTGAGATACAGGAGCTGCAAGGTCAATATGACCCATTCTTTCACGTCTGACTTTTGAGCGTGTTACTTCAACACCGCAACGGTCGCAGACAATACCCTTGTATCTGATTCTTTTATATTTACCGCAATAACATTCCCAGTCTTTTTGAGGTCCGAAAATTCTTTCACAAAATAGACCGTCTCTTTCCGGTTTTAATGTTCTGTAATTTATGGTTTCAGGCTTTTTAACTTCGCCTCTTGACCATTCCCTGATTTTTTCAGGAGATGCCAAACCAATTTGTATAGCGTCAAATTCTTGGTTTTCCAAATCAGTCAGCTCCTTCCTTAAAATAAATTATCGTCGTCGAATTTAGATGTAAGATCAACGTCCTCGTCGATGCTTTCAAGTTCGTCTAAATCGAGTAGGTCGATGTAGTCTTTGTCGTCATTTAAAAATGCATCATCTGAAAAGTCGCCGATTAAATCGTCTGTTAAGTCGTCAAGATCAGCGTCTTCGTGATCATCTTCAAAAGAAAGAACGTCATCAAAGTCGTTTTCTTCTTCGGCTGCTTCTGCCTGTGCATTTTTATTTTCGATTTCTTCAATCAAATCGTCATCGTCTTTAATATTAAGTCTTAGTGTAGCAGTATCGTCATCGTCAGTTGCTTCTTTAAGGATGATTTCCTGACCCATTTCATCTAAAACTTTAACATCAAGTGATAAACTCTGAAGTTCTTTGATAAGAACCTTGAATGATTCAGGAACGCCCGGATTAGGAACGTTTTCGCCTTTAACGATACTTTCGTAAGTTCTTACACGGCCAACGATATCGTCGGATTTAACAGTAAGAATTTCCTGAAGTGTGTTTGCTGCGCCGTATGCTTCAAGCGCCCAAACTTCCATTTCCCCGAATCTTTGTCCACCGAACTGAGCTTTACCACCAAGAGGCTGCTGAGTAACAAGTGAGTAAGGACCTGTAGAACGGGCATGGATTTTATCGTCAACAAGGTGATGAAGTTTTAGGTAATACATATAACCAACAGTAACAGGATTGTCAAATGGTTCGCCTGTTCTTCCGTCGTATAGAATTGTTTTACCTGATCTGTCATAACCTGCCATTTCAAGTGTGTTCATAATATCTTCTTCAGTAGCACCGTCAAATACAGGAGTAGCAATTTTCCAGCCAAGTGCTTTAGCAGCATAGCCAAGATGAACTTCAAGTACCTGTCCGATGTTCATACGAGAAGGAACCCCAAGAGGGTTTAATACTATCTGTAGAGGAGTACCGTCTGGTAAGAATGGCATATCTTCTTCAGGAAGAATTCTTGATACAACCCCTTTGTTACCATGACGACCAGCCATTTTATCCCCAACGCTGATTTTACGTTTCTGTGCAATGTAGCATCTTACAAGTTTGTTAACTCCAGGAGGTAGTTCGTCGCCGTTTTCTCGTGTGAACACTTTAACGTCAACAATAATACCTGCTTCCCCGTGAGGAACTCTAAGTGAAGTATCTCTTACTTCTCTTGCTTTTTCGCCGAAGATTGCACGAAGAAGTCTTTCTTCAGCAGTAAGTTCAGTTTCGCCCTTAGGAGTAACTTTACCAACTAAGATATCTCCGCTTCTAACTTCAGCGCCGATTCTTATAATACCTCTTTCATCAAGGTCTTTAAGAGCATCTTCGCCGACGTTTGGAATATCTCTTGTAATTTCTTCAGCGCCAAGTTTTGTATCTCTGGCTTCAGATTCGTATTCTTCAATATGAATAGATGTAAATACATCGTCTTTAACAAGTTTTTCGTTAATTAAAACAGCATCTTCGTAGTTGTAACCTTCCCATGTCATAAAGCCGATAAGAATGTTTCTTCCAAGTGCGATTTCACCGTTGCTTGTAGAAGGACCGTCAGCGATGATATCGTCTTTTTTAACAATTTCGCCTTTTTTAACAATAGGTTTCTGGTTGATACATGTGCTCTGGTTAGAACGGATAAATTTAGTAAGAGTGTAAGTTCTTAAATTTCCGTCATTTTCTTTAATAATGATGTGTTTTGCGTCAACAAATTCAACAACACCGTCTTCTTTAGCAAGAACAACAACGCCTGAGTCTTTAGCGGCTTTGTATTCCATACCTGTACCTACGATAGGAGATTCAGGGTTTAGAAGTGGAACTGCCTGACGCTGCATGTTAGAACCCATAAGTGCACGAACGGCGTCATCATTTTCAAGGAACGGAATCATAGCAGTAGCAACAGATACTAACTGTTTTGGAGATACGTCCATATAGTCAACGTCGCCCTTCGCAATTTCAACGAATTCGTCCTGATGACGAACAATAATTCTGTCGTTAACGAATTTGTTGTCTTCTGTAAGCGGTTCATTAGCCTGAGCAATTTTGTATGCATCTTCGATGTCGGCTGTCATATATTCAATTTCATCTGTAACAACGCCTGTTTCTTTGTCAACTTTTCTGTATGCTGCTTCAATAAAACCAAATTCATTGATTTTTGCATAAGATGAAAGTGAGTTGATAAGACCGATGTTAGGACCTTCAGGAGTTTCAATAGGACACATACGTCCGTAGTGAGAGTGGTGAACGTCCCTAACTTCAAATCCGGCTCTTTCTCTTGAAAGACCGCCAGGTCCAAGAGCAGAAAGACGTCTTTTGTGTGTAAGTTCTGCAAGAGGGTTTGTCTGGTCCATAAACTGTGAAAGCTGTGATGAACCGAAGAATTCTTTAATTGCAGAAACAACAGGTCTTGAATTTATAAGAAGTTGAGGTGTAACTGCTTCTAAATCCTGAATTGTCATTCTTTCTTTAACAACTCTTTCAAGACGTGCAAAACCGATTCTGAACTGGTTTTGTAAAAGTTCGCCAACCGCGCGGATTCTTCTGTTTCCAAGGTGGTCGATGTCATCTGTTGTGCCCATACCGTAAGATAGGTTGTTGTGGTAGTTAACAGATGCCAAAATATCTTCTAAAATGATGTGCTTTGGAATAAGCTCATCTCTTCTTTTATCAATTTCTGCTTTGATTTCTTCTTCATCTTCGAAATTATCCAAGATGTCGCAAAGAATATCAAATTTAACTTTTTCAGTAATTTTAAGGTCAGAAATATCAAAGTCAACGTGGTCGTGAATGTCAACCATGCCGTTAGAGAAAACTTTTATTTCTGTGCCTTCGTGGTCAAGATATACTACGTTAACGCCTGCTTTTTCAATTTCTTTTGCAACATCTTTAGCAATATATTCACCTTTTTTAACAAGTACTTCACCTGTTGTAACGTCAACTATATCACGTGCTGCTTTAAAGTTTTCAATACGTTTGCCGATAGCAAGCTTTTTGTTGAATTTAAAGCGGCCAACTTTAGATAAGTCGTATCTTTTTGAATCATATAAAAGTGAATTTAAAAGGCTTGTAGCACTTTCAACTGTAGGCGGTTCGCCCGGTCTTAATCTTTTATATATTTCAATTAAAGCTTCTTCCTGACTTGTAGTTGAGTCTTTTTCAAGTGTAGTTATAAGTTTGAAATCTTCACCGAAGCATTCTAAAATCTGGGCATTTGTGCCAAGACCTAAAGCACGAAGGAAAACAGTTACAGGAAGTTTTCTTGTTCTGTCAATTCTAACAGAGAAAACGTCATTTGAGTCTGTTTCGTATTCAAGCCAAGCACCACGGTTAGGAATAACAGTTGCGTTGTATAGTTTTTTACCTATTTTGTCAAACTGCATTGCATAGTAGATACCAGGAGAACGAACAACCTGACTGACAATAACCCTTTCAGCACCATTGATGATGAAAGTACCCTGATCAGTCATAAGAGGGAATTCACCCATAAAGATTTCCTGTTCTTTAACTTCGCCGGTTTCGTTGTTGATAAGTCTAACTTTCATTTTAAGAGGTTTAGAGTATGTAGCATCTCGTGCTTTACATTCCTCAATTGAATATTTGGGATTATCTTCCAAATAATAATCGTTAAACTCAAGTACAAGGTTTCCTGAAAAATCGGTAATAGGAGATACGTCTCTTAGCACCTCGTGTAAACCTTCTTCAATAAACCATTGATAAGAGTTTTTCTGCACCTCGATTAAGTTTGGCATTTCAGCAACGTCGCCAATTTTTGAATAGCTCATACGTTCGTTTTTGCCAAGCCTTATTGGATGTACCATAAAACAAATCACCTCGTCTATAAATTGTGGAGATTTCACCTCAACTAACTCTCGCAAAAAAATGCGTCCACTACAAGTTAATTTCAAAGGCATAATTACTTTTAAAAAATCTATTTAAACATCAAATACCGCAAAAATTATATATATAATATAATGAAGAAAATTTTTAAAATTCTTCTAAATTATTCCCAAAAAATGGAAGAAAATACATATTTTTCTAAGTTTTGGGCATATTTAAGCGGATATGATTGCAATTTACAATACTAACATAATTTCTTAGAAATGTCAAGGTTTTTTTAATTTTTTTTGTTTTTTTAAAAAAATTGTTTCATTATAATTAAAGTGTGGTATAATATTATCATAGAATTTTTTGTATTTTTTTAAAATTGGAGGTCAAAAAATGAAGAATTATCCTTATTATGAAGTTGATACAATTGAATCTATTAAAGATATGATTTCAAACAGCGTTAAAAAGTACGGCGATAAAGATGCTATGCTTATTAAAAAGAAAAAAGGTGAGCCTTATACACATATTACATATAAACAGCTTGATAAAGACGTAGAAGCTTTAGGAACAGCGTTTTTAGATTTAAATCTTTCGGGCAAAAAAGTAGCACTTATGAGTGAAACACGCTACGAATGGTATATTTCTTACCTTGGTGCTGTAAACGGCGAAAGCATTATTGTGCCAATAGATAAAGAACTTCCGCCACAAGACTGGAAACATCTTTTGAAAATTGCAAAGGTTAGCGCAGTTGTTTATTCTAACAAATTCAGTGAAGAAATGCTAAAGGCAAAAGAAGAAGTTGAAACTTTGGAATATCTTATCAATATGGATATAGAAGAGTCAACAGAAGATGAACTTAGCGTATGGGAACTTGTTAAAAAAGGATACGAAAAAACAGAAAATGGAGATACTCGCTTTAAAGATGTAGAAATAGATGTAAACGAAGCAAGAATACTTCTTTTCACATCAGGTACAACTGCTATGAGCAAGGGTGTTTTACACTGTCACAGAGCAATTGCCAAAAACCTTATGAATATGTGTAAAATGACATTTATAGGCGAAAAAGATATCTTCTTATCTGTTCTTCCTATTCATCACACATATGAATGTACTTGCGGATTTTTAGCACCGCTTTTTAGAGGTTGTACAATTGCACAGTGCGAAGGATTAAAATCTATCCTTAAAAATATTTCTGAAGCAAAACCAACAATGATTCTTGGCGTGCCTGCAATTTTTGAGGTAATGTACAAAAGAATTTGGGCAACTGCAAAGAAAAACGGCATTGAATCAAAACTTAAATTTGCGCTTAAACTTTCAAACGGACTTAGAAAAATAGGTATCGACATAAGAAGAAAACTTTTCAAACAGGTTATTGATAATTTTGGCGGTAATTTAAGACTTTTAATTTCGGGTGCTGCAGCAATCAATCCGGAAGTATCAAAAGGCTTTGAAGATATGGGCATTGCATTTTTACAGGGCTACGGAATTACAGAATGTGCTCCGCTTGTTGCACTAAACCGAGATAAATTCTATAAACACGACAGCGCAGGTTATCCTTGCGTTGGTATGGAAGTTAAAGTAGTAAATGCCGACGACGAAGGTGTAGGAGAACTTATTTGTACAGGTCCTAACGTAATGCTTGGATACTACGAAAACGAAGAAGCAACAAACGAAGTTTTAAAAGACGGCTGGTTCTATACAGGCGACCTTGCATATATTGACGATGATGGATTTATTCACATTACAGGAAGAAAGAAAAACGTAATTATCGCATCAAACGGTAAAAACGTTTTCCCTGAAGAACTTGAAACTTTCCTTAACGAAGATCCAAGCATTCTTGAAAGTATGGTTTATCAGGATGGCGAAGATATTGCAGCAATTATCGTTCCAAATTTTGACTATATAAAAGAATCAAATAAAGATGCAACAAAAGAAGATATCGAAAAAATAATAAACGAAATTGTTGATGCATTAAATAAACGTAATCCGCTTTACAAATATATAAGAAAAGTTGAAATAAGAGAAACAGAACTTATAAAAACAACAACTAAAAAGATTAAAAGATACGAAGTAATAAAAAAATAAGTAAAAACCCCGAGTGAAATTCACTTGGGGTTTTTTAAGACCAATTAAAAAATGTCATATTTACTAAAATCACGCTATATACAAACGAAAATACACTTTGAATACACTTTGCAAAAACGTATTTTTTAAATGATAAATCTGTTTTTGAAATAATTCTTTTTGTCTGCATAATTACGCTAAGCGATGAAAAAGATGCCAATGAGGATATTATAATAAATTTTATTTTCATATTTATTTTTTGATTTTCGCAAAGAATAATCAGCGCATTTGTCATTTCAAAAAAACCAAGCACAAATATATTTTTTGTAAAAAGTAAAATATACTGTATAATCACGCCGAAAAACACAACATATGCGCATACGCTAAGTATTGCTTCTGTACTTTCTTCAATGCTTTTTGTAAAAGCGTTTTTTTCTTTTTTTATTTTTATATCATTTATGCGTGCTTTCTTTTTTATGCTTCCTCTAAACAGCACTCCCACACTTACAGACGACAAAATATGTACAAAATAAAGCATAAATCCATACCTTACACTGCCCATCATTACAAGTCCTACTGCTCCTATTAAAAAAGAAGGTCCTGAATTATTGCAAAAACCCAAAAGAGATTGTGCTTCATCTTTTGAAAGGTCGCCTTTTTTATAAAGGTCGCATACAGTTATTGCACCAAGTGGGTATCCGCTTATAAGACCAAGCACAAAGGGAAGAGCACCGTTTGGATTTACGTTAAACATAATTTTTATAAAAGGCGAAAGTATTCTTCCAAAATAAACAGCACCACCGCTTTTAATAAACATCTTTGCCAGAACAAAAAACGGAAAAAGGGAGGGAACAACAGTATTAAAACATATATTAAGTGCATTTTTTACGCCCAAAACAGATACAGAAGGGCAAGCGAGCACAAAAAGCATAACTACAAACGAAACAGCCATAATTTTATCTCCTTTTTACACATATATTCATAATAATATAAAAATAATCATAGATTTTAATATCATACCAAAGGAGTAATATTATGAATTTTAAAAAAGCCGTAAAATCTATAACAGGACTTCCGTCTGAAATTATTTTGAATACACCTAAAATGACAGTTGAAGCAGACGAAAAAATCCGCATCGAAAACTTTAAAGGTCTTGTTGAATATACCGATAAATTTATATGCATAAATACAAACACATTTACCATAAAAATTGAAGGCGAATTGCTTAATATCGGTTATATGACAAAAGAAGAAATATGCATTTTAGGAAGCATAAAAAACATAAATTATGATTAGAGGTTATATTTATGCTCGCTCTTTTAAGATATTTAAAAGGATATGTAGTAGTTAATATAAAGGGATTTTTCGTCGAAAAATTCCTTAATTTGTGTATAGAAAAAAATATAATTATATGGGATGTAATTTATCACAACGATGCATCTGTTACGCTGAAGATGAGCATAAATGCATTTAAAAAAATAAAAGATGCATCAAAAAAAACAAAAACAAATGTTAAAATAATTAAAAAATGCGGTATAAAATTTATAATTAACGAAAACAAAAAGCGAAAGGGACTTGTTTTAGGATTTATACTCGCTTTTTTTACATTTGTCTTTTTGACATCATTTATATGGACTATTGAAATTGAAGGCAACGAAAAAATAAAAAACGAAGAAATACTTTCTGTTTTAAAGGAAGCGGGATTTGAAAAAGGCTGTTTAAGATATAATATAGACGAAAACGAGCTTAAAAACAAAATTCTTTTAAAAGACGAACGGCTTTCGTGGATATGGGTTGAAATAAAAGGTACAAAAGCATTTGTATCTGTAAGAGAGAAAAAAGAAAAGCCAAAAATGTTTAATGATGACACGCCAAACAACATCGTAGCAAAAAGAAACGGGCTTGTTACACAAGTTGTTGCAAAAGAAGGTACAAAAATTGCAAAAGAAGGCGATATTGTATCAAAAGGCGACCTGTTAATCAGTGGGATAAGTGATATCGGAGAAAACGGATACTCATATAAAAATGCAACGGGATACGTTCTTGCAAGAACGTGGCACGAAAAGACGAGTACAATTTCACTAAAAGAAGTTACTTTTCAAAAAAGTTTTGAAAAAATTTCAAAAAAGTCTGTAAATTTGTTCGGTTTTGATGTATTATTATATATAGATAAAAAAATTCCGTATAAACACTTTGAAAAAGAGGAAACTGTTAAAAAAATTCCGCTAATTCCTATAAGTTATAAAAATACTGTTTTCTATGAACTTTTAAAAGAGGAAAAAACTATAACAAAAGAGGAAGCACTAAAAAAAGAGAGCGACAGATTAAAAGAGGAAATTGAAAAAGAATTAACAGACGACATTAAAATTGTAAAAAAAGATGTAGATTTTAATGAAGAAACAGGAAAAATAAAAGTAACATATGAATGCATTGAAGATATAGCAGAAAAAAAGAAAATAGATACTTAGGAGGATTTAAGTTTGGAAAGAGAAATAAAAGTTGACAACACCGAAAGTGCAATCGAAATATTTGGTCAGTTTGACAAAAACATCAAAAAAATAATGTCAGAATGTAACGTTTCAATTGTCAACAGAGGCGAAATTATAAAAATTACCGGTAGCGAAGAAGGAACGCTTAAAGCGTTTAAGGTAATTGAAAAATTAAATAAAATAATTCAGTCCGAAGGCGAACTTAACGACCAGATTATAAACTACACAATAGAAAGCATAGACGAAAATGAAAATGTGGAGCAACTTTACGGAAGCGACTGCATATGCATTACAAGCAAAGGCAAACCTGTAAAAAGCAAAACTATGGGGCAGAAAAAATATGTTGAATCCATAAAGAAAAATACCGTTACTTTTGGCATAGGCCCTGCCGGTACAGGTAAAACTTATCTTGCTGTTGCACTTGCCGTTAAGGCATTTAAAAATAAGGAAGTTTCAAGAATTATTCTTACACGTCCTGCAGTTGAAGCGGGCGAAACTTTAGGTTTTTTACCCGGCGATTTGCAAAGCAAAGTTGACCCGTATTTAAGACCGCTCTACGATGCACTTTACGATATGTTCGGATTTGAAACGTATCAGAAACTTCACGAAAGAGGCGCAATTGAAATTGCACCGCTTGCATATATGAGAGGACGTACGCTTGACGATAGTTTTATAATTCTTGACGAAGCGCAAAACACAACAAAGGAACAGATGAAAATGTTTCTTACACGTCTTGGCTTTAATTCAAAAATAATTGTAACTGGTGATACATCGCAAATTGACCTTCCGTCAGGCAAAAAAAGCGGACTTAAAGAAGTTGAAAGAGTGCTTGACGGCGTTGAAGATATAGGTTTTTGCTATCTTACAGAGCGCGACGTTGTAAGACATCAACTTGTTCAGAAAATCGTAAAAGCATACGACAAATACGAGCAAAAACTACTTGCAAGACAAAACGAAAGGAATAAAAAATGATATATATTGAAAACGAACAGGAAAAAATTGAAATAAACAAAGATATTGAAAACTTAATAATAACCGCAATAAATGCGTCTTTAAAGTATGAAAATGTGGAAGATAGCGCCGAAGTAAACGTGCTTATTGTGGATAACGAAGGCATCAGAGAAATAAATAATGAACAGCGAAATATAGACAGTGCAACAGATGTTTTATCTTTTCCGATGCTCGATTTTGAAAATGGTAAAATGATAAAAACAGATGCAGATTATTTTGAAGGTAATCTTGTGCTTGGCGATATTGTTTTATCGGCACAGAGGGCAAAAGAGCAGTCGGAAGAATTCGGACATTCATTTGAAAGAGAAGTAGGATTTTTAGTTTGCCACAGTATGCTTCATCTTTTGGGATATGACCATGAAGAAGAGGAAGAACGATTAGTTATGCGACAAAAAGAAGAAGCAATACTTGAAAGCATAAACCTAACAAGATAAAAATAAAACACGAGTGAATTTCACTCGTGTATTTTTGTGTTTTGCGTAAGTCCTGCAATATAGTCAATGGAAACTTTGTATAGTTTAGCAAGGCGAATTACAAGTTCAAAAGGAATTTCTCTTTTACCTTGTTCGTAATTTGTATATGTTGTTTTATGCATTTTTAAAATTTCAACAAGTTGGTCTTGTGTAAGGTCGTGGTCTTCACGCAAATCTCTAAGTCTTGGATAATATGCCAATAAAACTCACCTCATAAAAATATTATATTGACATAATACATCATATGTTGTATAATATACTCAAAAATACATCATATGATGTATTTACTAAGGAGGAAATATTATGAAATTTTGTTCAACATGTGGCAATCAAATTGCCGACGGAGTAAAAACGTGCCCACAATGTGGCGGAAAGCAAAAAGCATCTAAAACAAAGAAACTTGTTATATGGTGTTGTGCTGCGGTAGTAACAGCAGTCGTACTGATAGTATTGATTGGTTTGGGAATGGTTACAGATGTACAAGATGATTTTATGAATTATCATAATAATATTGTTCGTAGCAACATAAGTGAAAAATTGAAAGAAATAAGTGGATTAGAAAAAGAAGCTTTTAAAGCAGGTACTGCAGAAGAATTTAAAGAACGTATTGACGAAGATGTATTGCCTTTAGTAAGAGACGTTTATGAAATTGCAAAAGATGCAGACATAAAAACAAAAGAAGTAGAAGATGTAAATAAACTTTTGGTATCAGGCTTGGAAAAACTGGAAGAATATTATGAATTATATACAGAAGCAGTAGTGGAAAGAGACGAAGATAAGTTAAAAGAATCCGAAGAATTAAAAGAAAGTTTTCAAAAAGACATTGCCGACTGGGAAGAAAAACATAAAGACTTAATGGATGAATACGGTATGGAATTGGAATACAAAGACTAATAATTCCCACACCAAAGAGTACAAATTAGAGTTAAGGTTAAACCCGAGTGAATTTCACTCGGGTTTTTTGTTGGTTTAAATATTGTGGGCGAGGATAAAAAAGGGCCCCTACAATATGCTATAATGATATTTTCGTAGGGGAGGGTCTCTGTGCCCTCCCGTTTTATTCTATTCTAAGCATTTTCTTTTCTTCGTCGCTAAGGCAAAGGCGTAAATAATCACATTCGTTGCAACAGCATTCTATTATATTTCCGTTTTCATCATAATGCTTGCCGTTTCCAAGACAATCTTTACCTTCGTTTCCAGGTGTTAATTTTATGCCTGTTATATCTATAAATTCATTTGCCATACTAAACTCCCCCAAAATAAAAAAGTGCACCAACTAAAGTCAGTGCACAAAAAACACATAACTCTAATTGCTGCGACACAACTTTTGACAAACTACAAGAGAACGCCAAAATAGAGAATGTGTTTTTAACAAAATAAAAACACTTCCCTTGTAGAATGTCTAATATTAAGTTGTGTCGCAAGTATAGTATAGCATTTTTAGTTGTGTTTTACAAGTATTTTTTGTATTTTAAACAAAATGCCCAAGTGAAATTCACTCGGTTTTTTATTGGTTTAAATATTGTAGGGGAGGGTCTCTGCGCCCTCCCGCTTTTATTTATATAAAAATGCCCAAGTGAAATTCACTCGGGCATTTCTTATTATTTCCAAAATTCTTCTTTTGCGGTAGACACAGCATGTGCGCCGCTATTTATTGCAATTTCAATCTCACTAAGTGTCTCTATAAGTCCGCCTGCTATAATTGGCATACTTACAAGACCATTTAATCTCTCTATAACTTTTGTCGCAATACCCGGCATAATTTCAATCATATCGGGTTTTGACGATTTTATGGTTTCAATTGTTGTTAAAACCGATTTTGAATCTACCGCAAAAAATCTTTGTACTGTAAAAAGTTTTTCTTCGCGTGCGGCTTTTATAAGGTTTGCTCTTGTGCTTATTATTCCGTCTACTCCAAGTCGTTTTGCAAACTTGATTCCGCTTTTATCTTTGCCTATTCCTTCTGTTAAATCCAAATGAATAAATATTTTTTTACCTTTTGCGTGCGCTTTTTTTATTGTATCAAAAAGCGTGTTAACATCGGGACTTAAATGAAATATAATTTCGACATTTGAATTTACGGCAGTTATAAAATCTTTTTCATCTCTTACTGCGGCAATAACGGAAAAAGCCATAAAAACACTCCTTAAAAATTACTTCGCATTTGATGTTGCAACAATATTTGCACCAAATACATCTTCAATTATAACATCTCCGATGTTTATTGGCAAGCACGCTTTTTTAGCATTTATAATCTTCATACATTCAAAAATTTTATCTTTTGCAATCGGTCTGTCTGTTTTTACGCAAACAAGTGAGCCGTCTTCACATTTTATTGTAGATGTAATTGTTCTTGTAGGAGAAGTACATTCTGTTTCGGCATAAACCTTTCCTCTTGGGCAGGTGTTACCTGTAACAGAAACAACTTTATCATTTTCAAGTGTAACTTCAAGGTCGCATCCAAGCGGACAAACTATACATGTAAAACATTTTTTCATTTTTATTACACCTCCAACATAAATTCAAGTTCTTTTGCGCCCAAAATCATATCTTTTGTAACTGTAACAGTTTCCATTTCGCCGGGTGCAACTTTAACTTTTTTCTTAGAATAAACTTCTTCTCCGTCTTTTAACACTTTTACCTTGCAGTTTTTGTAAACATCTGCTACTCTAAAATACACTTTGCAATCTTTGTTTTCAGTAATAATCTGAGGAACTGTGTATCTTATTTTTCCATCTGTTTTAAGTGTAACGTTTACTTTTTCTTTACTTTTTCCTAAAATGTAGTCTGCAGCGCTTATTCCTGCAATTTCTGCTTCTTCTGAAACAAAATCAACAAGGTCGTGAACGTGAAGCACATTTCCGCAGGCAAATATACCTTCAATTTCGGTTTGTCTTCCTTGGTCAACTTTTGCGCCGTTTGTAATGCGGTCAAGACCAATCCCTGCTGAAAGTGTAAGTTCATTTTCAGGAATAAGACCAACAGATAATAAAAGTGTATCGCATTTTATAAATTCTTTTGTTTCTTCAATTGGACGTCTGTTTTCGTCAACTTTTGCAATAGTAACACCTTCAAGGCGCTCTTTTCCGTGAATTTCAACTACTGTGTGGCTAAGTTTTAGCGGAATGTCAAAATCGTTTAAGCACTGCTGAATGTTTCTTGCAAGACCGCCGGAGTATGGCATAAGTTCGCAAACCGCTTTAACGCGCGCTCCTTCAAGTGTCATTCTTCTTGCCATAATAAGACCAATATCGCCGGAGCCAAGTATTACAACTTCCTTTCCAGGCATATAGCCTTTCATATTAACAAATTTTTGTGCTGTACCTGCGCTGAAAATACCTGCAGGTCTTGTTCCTGCAATGTTTAGCGCACCCTTTGGTCTTTCTCTGCATCCCATAGCAAGAATAATTGCTTTTGCTTCTATTTTAATAATTCCTTCGTCTTCGTTTGTTGCTGTGATAACTTTATCTTTTGAAATATCAAGCACCATTGTGTTTAGTTTAAATGGAATATTAAGTTCTCTTACTCTTTTTTCGTATTTCCACGCGTATTCAGGACCTGTAAGTTCTTCTTTGAATTTATGAAGACCAAATCCGTTATGAATACACTGCTGAAGTATTCCGCCAAGTGATGAATCTCTTTCTAAAATAAGGATATCTTTAATACCACTTTCGTAAGCCGCAACAGCTGCACTCATTCCTGCAGGACCGCCGCCGATTATAACTAAATCAGTCATATTATTTATCCTCCTTTGTTTTAGATACGTTTACTAAAGAGTTTCCACCCATTTTTGTAACTTCTTCGTATTTTATACCAAGTTCTTTTGCTAAAAGTTCAACAATGTAAGGCATACAGAAACCGCCCTGACATCTTCCCATCTGTGCTCTTGTACGTCTTTTTACGCCGTCAAGATCAAGCGGTTTTGGATTAGTTCTTATTGCTTCTTTAATTTCGCCTTCTGTAACAGTTTCGCATCTGCAAATAATTTTTCCAAACGATTTATCTTTTTTAATTATTTCATTTTTTTCCTCAATGCTTGCTTCTTTAAAGTAATGCATTGGTTTTCTTTCTGGATTGTAATTTTCTTTTTTGTTTAATGTAAGACCTAATTCTTTGAGCATATCGGCAATATGAAGACCAATTGCAGGGGCACTTGTAAGACCTGGAGATTCAATTCCTGCAACGTTTATAAAGTTTTCTTTAGGAGAGTTTATAATAAAATCGCCAATATCTGACGCAGCACGAAGTCCGCAGAAAGATGTGATTGATTTATTAAACGGAACAGAAGGTACATCTTCAAGTGTTTCTTTAATAATTTTAGAAAAACCTTCGCTTGTAGTTGTATTATCGTTTTTGTCTTCCATATCAACCGATGTAGGACCTGTTAAAAGGTTTCCGTCAACTGTTGGAGAAACAAGTATTCCTTTACCCATTTTTGATGGAGTTCTAAATATAGTGTGCGACACAATTGAACCACATTCTTTATCGAGTAGTATGTATTCTCCGCGTCTTGGGTGGATTTTAAAAGAGTTATCTCCAACCATAGATGCAATTTCATCTGCAAAAAGACCTGCTGCGTTTACAACATATTTTGCAAATACTTTTTCGTTTTCTGATTTTATTTCATAACTGTCATCTTTTTTTGTAATGCTTAAAACTTTAAAGTTTCTTTTAAGTTCTGCGCCATTGTCCATAGCGTTACCGATTGCGGCAACTGTAAGTTCGTAAGGGCAAACAATAGCACCTGTCGGAGCGTAAAGTGCGCAAGTTACGTTGTCAGATATGTTAGGTTCTATCTTTTTAACGCCCTCTTTGTCTAAAATTTCAAGGCGTTCTACGCCGTTTTTAATTCCACGCTCGTAAAGTTCTTTAACAGTTTTTTCGTCTTCTTCGTTAAAGCCGATAACCAAAGAACCGTTGTTTTTGTATTTTACACCAAGCTGGGCGCAAACTTTTGCCATCATTTTTGAGCCAAGCACGTTAAACTTTGCTTTGTTTGAGCCTTCTTTAGCATCAAAACCTGCGTGAACAATTGCAGAGTTTGCTTTTGTTGCACCCATTGCAACATCGTTTTCTTTTTCCAAAATTACGATTTTCAAATCGTATGCACTAAGTGTTCTTGCAATTAAACCGCCTGTAACACCTGCGCCGATAACAGCAACATCGTACATTTTAATTACTCCTTTTTAAAAAGATTTATACATATTATAAAATAAAAAAAGACATAACAAAATAAAGGGCAAGTCCCTTTACTTTGATACGTCTCCAAATCTCTGTATCTTAATAATTCTAATACTTTTGACTTATTTTGTCAAGATTTATTTTCTATGATATAATTTTCGTTGAAAATGCACTTTTAAAAGGCTCCCTTGTGTAAAGGGAGGCTTCAAAAGATTACATACCAACCTTAAAATCTCTTGAAATTTATATTAAAGATTCGTTTCACAAAAAATCAAATTATTTATTTTCAAGTCTGTCAATTATCTCAAAGCACATTCTTGTATTGTGATAACAACAGTGCCAAGGCGAAATTTTGCAAATATAATTATAATTTGGTTCTTTATTATGCTTTTCCATATGAATTTTCCTCATATATTCTGTAAGAGGAGGATACCAAAAAAATCCCTTCCAGCAACCGTTTTTTTCGTCTATTATCTGCTCTTTTGCCGCATTCCAAATTTTAAGGCAAATTTTGTAATAAAAGTAATCGCCTGTTACTTCATACACATTAAAATATCCAAGTATTGCTTCGGCATATGACCACCAATCACGGCCGTATTTTTTCCAGATATCATCTTCATATAAAGTGCCCATTCCCACTTTAACAGAATAATTTTTGTCTATGCCTACCTCAATTACTTTTTTTGCTATTCTTATTGCAAGGTCATAAGATTTTTGCAAATATTTTTTATCGCCTATAGCCTGTGCGCATTTAATAATAAGCCAACTTGTTTCGATATCGTGTCCTGGCGAAAAAGCATCGTAATTGCAGGTATAATCGTCATCAAAAAACATTTTGAGTGCGTCTTTTTTATCGGTAAGCATTTTGTCAAATATAATATCTAAAACTTCAATTATAGTCTTTTTTACTCTTTCGTCTTTTGTAATTTCATAAAGCGGAGTGAGTGCTTCCATAAAGTGAAGTGTGGTGTTCATTGTTTTTGTGCAATCTACCGTTTTTGGTGCAAGTGCATATTTTTCGGTTTTTTCCCATTTTTCGTCCATATTTTCAAAAAAACCGCCGTTTTTATTATCGGTGCATTTTTCGATTATTTTATCGTAAATTTCAAGCGCTTTTTTTAGCGCCTCATCTTCATTAAAAGCGCTGTAAAACGCACAAAGTCCGTATATTGCAAACGATTCGGAGTAAAGATGTTTATAGCGTTCATGCGGCACTTTATTTATAGTTTCTTCGTAGTCCAAACTCCAGATAACTCCGCCGTTTTTATTGTCATAAAAATCGTTTATAAGATTATCATAACAAATATATGCGCACTTTTTGTATTCTTCTTTTTTGTACTTTTTGTACGCAGTAGAAAAAACCCAAAGAGTTCTTGAGCATAAAATAGAAGTTTTGTTATACGATGTTTTTACTGTGTTTCCTTCTTTGTCATCCGTAACCCAGCCGTAAAGACGGTTGTTTTTGTAATCGAATGCCTTATCTACCCAATAGCGCAAAATGTTTTCTTTCAGATGTTTATCAAGTTCACACCTAAACTCTTTAAACTTCATAAAAAGGACCTCTTTTCTATATTCGCCTTTTATCCATACTGGATATGGCAACAAGTATGCCCATGGAAATATAACTTGATAAAAGTGAACTTCCACCGGCGCTTACAAACGGCAGAGTAATACCCGTTAGAGGGATTAGTTTTATTACACCGCCGACTATTATAAATGTTTGATAAGCAAACATAACAGTTGTAAGTATTGCAAGAGTTTTATAAAAATCATTTTTTGTGGTAATTGCAATTTTTACGCCTCTGTAAGCGAATAAAAAGTAAATCATAATAATTGCAACGCCTGCAAAAATACCAAGTTCCTCACAAATTGCCGCAAATATAAAATCTGATTTTATTGCAGCAATATTTACAGATAAGCCTTCCCAAAGTCCTACGCCAAAATATCCGCCTGATGCTATTGCGCTAAGTGAACGCACCATATCGTATCCCGCATTAAATGGGTCATCATATGGATTAAGCCATCCTGTTATACGATTTTGAATATGAGAAAATTTTCCCATTTTAACAAGTATAACCAGTGCAAAAACAGCCGCTGCAACTATAATAAGATTTATTAAAATGTTACGCCACGAAGGACGAAGCATAAATACAACAGTAAAATGAATCATAAGAAATAAAACTGCTGTGCCAAGTTCTCCCTGAAGCACAAAAAATCCTATACACATATAAGTAAAAGCAGTTATTGCAACATCTCTTTTTTCTATGCCCAAAAACTTTCCGTGTAAATAGTGTAATTCGTCATATTCATTATTCATAAAACATGAAAGAGAAAGAATATACAAAATTTTTATAAATTCCGACGGCTGAAGCGTTATCGGTCCTATTTTTATCCAGTTTGTTGCTCCGTTTATTCTTTTTCCGACTATAAGTGTAAATAAAAACAAACCGACAATTAAAAATACATAAAGCCATACAAGTTTATCAAGATTTTTTAAAAATCTTGTAACTATGTATGTCATAAAAAATATTAAAAGCCCGCCAATGTAAAAAAGAATTTGATTTTCTCCGCCGCTTTCCGGATTTGCGGGATTTTTATAATCAAGTCTAAGTATCATCACTACACCGATGGTAACAAGTATTGTAACGAGTAAAAACAAATAAACATCGCCAAGTTTTCCGTAGTTTAATATGCAGTAAACAACAATATTTATTGCACACAAAATAGCCCCTATGTACAAAAATCTTGTATTATACGCACAAGGAGACGGAGTAAAATATAAAAGTGCAAAACCTAAGATATTTATAAATGTCAAAAGTACTATCGGTTTTAGTCCTTTTTTAAGCAATCGTATTCACCTACTCAGCCGAATTTAAATCTACAAGCAAAAAGCAAATTGTACCAAAAGTAATTTTATCACTGTCTTTAATTTTTACAGCCTTTTTTCCAAGTTTTTTGCCATTTAAAAACGTTCCGTTGGTACTTAATAAATCCTGAACGTAATAATTTCCCTCGTGTTTAAAAATTCTTGCGTGTTGTTTTGATAAAAGCGGGTCAGGAATAAACACATCGCATTTTCTTGACCTGCCAATAATGTTTATATCGCTTATTCCGTAACTTTCGTGTACTTTAAATTCAAAATCGCTTTGCAGATTTATAAGTTTTAAATAACACGAATAATTACCGACAAAACTTGCAAGTTTTGTTGTATCGGAAATGTCAAGATAAATAAGTTTTATAACATTAAATATGAAAATATAAATTACAATAACAAACGTATATCTTAAAATATCTGCTATTAACTGATTCATTTTTAAAAAATACCCTCCGACCTTTAATAACCGAACTGGCCTGATAAAGAATCATCGTTTTCTATCCAATTGTCTGTGTTTACAATTTCAAATTCGTCGTTTGTTTTTCTGATGATAACTTCTTTTATACCCGAATTTATAATCATTCTTTTACACATAGCACAACTTGTTGCATCTTTAACAAGTTCGCCAGTTTTTGCATCAACACCCACAAGATAAAGTGTTGCGCCTATCATTTCGCTTCTTGGTGCGTTTATTATTGCGTTTGCTTCAGAGTGAACACTTCTGCACATTTCGTATCTTTCGCCACGCGGAATATTTAATTTTTCACGCATACAAAACCCTAAATCTATGCAGTTTTTTCTTCCTCTTGGTGCGCCTGTGTAACCCGTAGATATAATTTCGTCGTTTTTAACGATAATACTTCCGTAGTTTCGTCTAAGGCAAGTACCTCTTTTAAGTACAGTTTCGGCAATATCAAGATAATAATTTATTTTATCGCGTCTTTGTGAGTTCATTTTTTTCACCTCATAAAGTTTTTTTGATTTTTTCGGCGTTACTTATAAGTTCTTTTGCGTTTTCTTTTGTAACGTCGCTTATTATTTCTCCGCCTAAAAGACGGGCAATTTCGTCTATTTGACTTTTTTTGTCAAGACATTTTATATCTGTTTTTGTACGAGCGTTTTCTATTTCTTTTTTAATTAAAAAGTGAAGGTTAGAAAAACATGCAATCTGCGGAAGATGAGTTATACATATAACCTGACTTTTTTTAGAAATTGTGTAAAGTTTTTCGGCTATTTTGTGGGCAACCTTTCCGCTTACGCCTGTGTCAACTTCGTCAAAAATCATTGTAACTAAATTTTCGCAAAGTATGGTTTTTATTGCAAGAATAACTCTTGAAAGTTCACCGCCAGACGCTATGCGAGAAAGCGGTTTTAAACTTTCGCCCTTGTTTGTAGAAATTAAAAATTCTATACTGTCTTTGCCGTTTTTTGTATAGTCTGTTTCAGTTATTTCTATTTCAAACTGACAATCCTTCATTTCAAGGTCGTTAAGTTCCTTTTTAATTTTTTCGCAAAGTTTTTTTGCGCTTTCTTTTCTTAGCATCGTAAGATTATTTGCATACTCTAAGCGTTTTATTTCAAGTTTTTCTTTTTCAAGTTTTAACTTTTCTATTTCTTCGTCGCTCATTTCAATTTTTGCAAGTTCATCTTTTATTTTTTCAAGATATGAAAGAACGCCATTGACATCTGAGCCGTATTTTCTTTTGATGTTGTAAATTACGTTTAGCCTGTCCTCAATTTCGCTGAGTTTGTACGGGTCGTAATTCATACTTTCAAAATAGTGTTTTACATCATGTGCGCTATCGCTTATAACGTATGCCGCATCAGTAAGTGATGTTACGATTTCGCTAAGTTTTTTATCGTATTCTTTTACATTTTCAAGAAGTTTTATTGCACTCCATAATAAGTCATATGCTGAACTTGTGTTTTCATCGCCTTCGTAAAGGTATGAAAAAGCACCGTTTGCATTTTCTGAAATTTTTTGCGCGTTGGCATACATAAGTCTTTTTTCTTCAAGTTCTTCCTCTTCGCCGCAACTTAAAGATGCAACTTCAATCTCTTCAATCTGATAACTTAAAAGGTCAACTTTTCTTGCTTTTTCAGTTTCGTCCATTTTAAGTTCTTCAATTTGCGAGTCGATTTCTATATATTTTTGGTGGATTTCTTCGTATTTTTTAATTGCGTCTTTTATTTTTTCGCCGCCAAAAGTATCAACGTGCGTAATATGTGTTTTTTTGTTAAGAAGAAGTGTACCTTCGTGCTGACCGTGGATATTTACAAAAAGATGACCTATTTGTTTTAGCATTGAAAGTGTAAGATACGAGCCGTTTAAACGTATATCGTTTTTGCCGTCTGATGTTATGCTTCTTGTAATTACCACATCATCGTCTTCTATTTCAATTCCGAGTTCATTTTTTATTTCGTTTTTTATTTCATCTGTTGCATCAAAAACGCCTTCTACTTTTGCACTCATTTCGCCTGTTCTTATAAGTTCTTTTGATGCTCTTTCTCCGCAAAGAAGTGCGAGCGAATTTATAATAACCGATTTACCTGCACCTGTTTCGCCTGTTAAAACGATAAATCCTCTGTCAAACTGACAAGTGCATTTTTCAATAACAGCAATATTTTCTATCGATAAAAATTTAAGCATAATTTTTTCACCTTAATTTCTTTCCGACATATAACTTTTAAACTTGTTTGCAAGATATACTGCACCTTTTTCATCGCGTGAAACTACCATAAAAGTATCATCTCCGGCAATTGTTCCCACAACTTCTTCAAGGTCAAAAGAATCCACTGCAGCGGCGGCAGTCTGGGCTGTTCCGGGAAGTGTTTTTACAACGACGATGTTTTGCGCCGCATCAACTTTTACAATACACTGCGAAAGCATAGAGTTAAGTTTGTCGTTTACTATTGTGTCCTCTGTTTTCGGTGCTACATACTTATATACTCTGCCGGGGAGCATAATTTTTAAAATACGCATTTCCTGAAGGTCTCTTGATGTTGTTGCCTGAGTAACGTTTGCGCCGTTGTCGTTTAAAATGCGGACTAAATCTTCCTGAGTTGAAATGTCATTTTCGGCAATAATTTTAAGTATTAACTTTTGTCTTTCGCCTTTAGTCATGCAGTTTGCTCCTTTCGCCCATTTTCTTTTTAAGCACTGTATAAAAGCCTTTTTCGTTAAGTTTTATAAATGTAACTTTGTGATACGATTCGCATATTCTTACAATATCGCCGTATTGAAGTTCGTATCCGTCCTGACCGTCCATTGTAAGTACGCTTGTACGTTTAGGTTTGCCTTTAATCATAATTTTTAGTTCTTTATCCATAGGCATAACAATTGAACGTGAAGATAATGTATGCGGACAAATAGGCGTTACAATACAAACACCGAGCGACGGGTCTACAACAGGTCCGCCTGCAGATAAAGAATATGCGGTAGAGCCTGTAGGAGTTGCACAAATAACTCCGTCTGCCCAGTAACTGTCAACTTTTATATCGTCAATAAAAATATCAAGTTCAATCATTCTTTTGTATTTTGCACAAGAAACTGTAATTTCGTTAAGTGCGTTGCATTTTCCTATAATCTGGCCATCTCTTTCAACAGATGCAAAAATCATATTTCTTTTTTCTTTTTTGTATTCGCCTCTTAAAAACTTTTCCACGCTTTGTTCAAGATTGGTTTTGTCAATTTCAGCCAAAAATCCTAAGTTGCCCATATTTATTCCGAGGATTGGAATATTATGTCTGAAAAACATTCTCGCAACGTTAAGGATTGTTCCGTCTCCGCCGAGCACAATTATGCATTCTGCCTGATTTATAAATTCGTCTTTTGAAACTGTAACAATGCCCTCAATTCCAAGGTCCTGCGCGCAGATTACTTTGCACTTGTTCTTTAAAACTTCGTATACTCTTTTTGCACCAAGATGGTCAATATCTTTTCGTGCATTTGAAAAAATTCCGATAATTTTCATACTTTCCCCTTATAATACTATATATATACTAAATTTCTTATTAACAATTATACACATTCCGCATAAAATATGCAATAGAAAATTGCATAAAATCACAAATTATGTATAAATTTTTGTATGAATTTTATCTTTTTAGTAGAATAAAGTGATAAATCTTTAAATTGCATTGACAAAACGTGCACTTTTGCCGTATAATATACTTTGTATAATTATGACTTTATAACTTTATTTTAAGAATATCAAGAACTATTTAAGGATGTGAAAACTATGCTTACACAGGCACCAAAAGGTACTAATGACGTACTACCTGACAGAGTTCATATCTGGCAGTATTTGGAAGACGAAATAAGAAAAATTTGTAAAGAGTACAACTATAAAGAAATAAGAACTCCTGTATTTGAACATACAGAACTTTTTGAAAGAGGCGTTGGCGATACAACTGACGTTGTTGAAAAAGAAATGTACACTTTTAATGACAAAGGCGGAAGAAGTATTACACTTCGCCCTGAAGGTACAGCATCAGCATCAAGAAGTTACATTGAAAACGGACTTTTTAACACAGCACAGCCGTCTAAACTTTTCTATCTTATAAGATGTTACAGATACGAAAAAAATCAGGCGGGAAGATACCGTGAGTTTAATCAGTTCGGCGCAGAAGTTATAGGCAGTCAGTCTCCTTCAATTGACGCAGAACTTATGAGCCTTGCAATGCTTCTTTATGAAAGAGTAGGACTTAAAAATTTAAAACTTAACATAAATTCAATCGGATGTCCTAAATGCCGAAAAGAATATAACGAAAAACTAAAAGAATTTTTAATGCCAAATTATGATAAACTTTGCGATACTTGTAAAACGAGATTTAATAAAAATCCGATGAGAATTATCGACTGTAAATCAAGCGTGTGCAAAGAAATTGTTAAAGATGCTCCTGTTCTTCTTGACTGCATCTGCGATGAATGCCACGACCATTTTGAAAAAGTTAAATCACTTCTTGACGGTATGGGCATTAAATACTACATTGATCCGTACATTGTGCGTGGTCTTGATTACTACACAAAAACAGTTTTTGAAATTATTGCAGATAACAAAAATTCAAATTCTACAATTTGCGGTGGCGGAAGATACGACGGTCTTGTAGAGCAACTCGGACACAAAAGTACACCTGCATCAGGATTTGCTCTTGGTATGGAACGACTTATTCTTACAATGGAAGAACAGGGAGTGCCATTCCCCGAGGATAACAAACCCGACTTATTTATCGCATCAATTGGCGATAATGCTTCGCTTTTTGCTCAGAGCCTTGTATATAACCTTAGAAAAGACGGCGTAATTGCTGAAAATGACCACCTTGGCAGAAGCGTTAAAGCGCAAATGAAATATGCAGATAAAATCGGCGCTAAATACACAATGGTTATTGGCGATAGCGAAATCGAAAACGGGAAAATTTCAGTTAAAAATATGCAAAATGGCGAAACTAAAGAAATAAATCTTACAAAAGACGAAATTGCAAAAGTAATTAAAGGAGAATAAAATTATGTTTGAAAGCTTAAAAGGACTTAAAAGAACTCATAAATGTGGTAATCTTTCAGTAGAAGATATAGGCAAAGAAGTTGTTGTTATGGGATTTGCCGATTCTGTAAGAAATCTTGGCGGTCTTATGTTTATAAATTTAAGAGATATTTCAGGTATCATTCAGCTTTTCTTTGGCGATAACGATAAAGATCTTGCCGAAAAAGCAGCAACAGTAAGAGGCGAATACGTTCTTGCGGCAGTTGGTACTGTTGCAAAAAGAGGCGAAGGCGCAATAAACCCTAATATGAAAACAGGCGAAATTGAAATTCACGTTAAAGAACTTCGTATTTTAAACAAAGCGCAAACACCTCCGTTCTACATTGTTGAAAACAGCGACGTTAAAGAAGAATTAAGACTTAAACACAGATACTTAGACCTTCGTCGTCCTGATATGCAAAGAAAAATGATTATGCGTCATAAAATTGCTAAAATTGCAAGAGATTACTATGACGAAAACGGATTTTTGGAAATAGAAACTCCTATGCTTACAAAATCTACACCTGAAGGCGCAAGAGATTATCTTGTTCCAAGCCGTGTACATCAGGGAAATTTCTATGCTCTTCCACAGTCTCCACAGCTTTACAAACAACTACTTATGCTTGCAGGTATGGACAGATACTTCCAGATTGTACGTTGCTTCAGAGACGAAGACTTAAGAGCTGACAGACAGCCTGAATTTACACAGATTGACCTTGAAATGTCATTTGTTGATATAGACGATGTTATTGAAGTTAACGAAAAATTCATCGCAAGAGTTTTCAAAGAAATTTTAGATGTTGACGTAAAAGTTCCTTTTGAAAGAATGCCTTACAAAGAAGCAATGGACCGCTTTGGTTCAGATAAGCCTGACACACGTTTTGGTCTTGAACTTATAAACATTTCTTCTGTTGCCAAAAACTGCGGTTTTAAAGTGTTTACAGATGCCGTTGCAAATGGCGGAAGCGTAAGAGCAATCAACGCAAAAGGTCTTGGCGCAAATATTTCAAGAAAAAATATTGATGCTCTTGGCGAATTTGTTAAAACATACAGAGCAAAAGGTCTTGCATGGATAAAATATAACGATGACGGTATTCAGTCGCCGATTGCAAAATTCTTAACTGAAGATGAACTTAATGCAATAATCGAAAAAACAAACCTTGAAAAAGGCGACGTTTTATTTATCGTTGCAGATAAAGACAACGTAGTTTACGATTCTCTTGGCGCACTAAGATGCGAAATTGCTAAAAATCACGATTTAATCGACAAAAATAAATTTAATTTATTGTGGGTAACAGAATTTCCTCTTCTTGAATATGACGAAGAAGATGAAAGATACGTTGCAAAACATCATCCATTTACAGCACCAATGGACGAAGATTTACATCTTCTTGATACAGAGCCTCAAAATGTACGTGCAAAAGCATACGATATTATTTTGAACGGTGTTGAACTTGGTGGCGGAAGCATAAGAATATTTAACACAGACCTTCAGGAAAAAATGTTTACAGTTTTAGGCTTTACAAAAGAAGAAGCATGGAAAAGATTTGGTTTCCTTCTTGAAGCGTTCAAATATGGTGTTCCACCTCATGGCGGTATGGCATACGGATTTGACAGATTTGTTATGCTTTTATCAGGTAGCGAAAGCATAAGAGACGTTATTGCATTCCCTAAAGTTCAAAATGCTAAAGAACTTATGACAAATGCTCCTGACGTTGTTGATGAAAAACAACTTGCAGAACTTGGCATTGCAATAAAAATTACAGAAGAAAATAAATAAAATTAGGATGAAAAAAATATGTTTTTAACAGTTACAAAAACCCTTTTAGAAGGTTTTTCTACAAATATTTTCATATTTTGCATAACGCTTATTCTTGCAATTCCGTTGGGACTTGTAATTGCAATGGGCTCGATGTGTAAATTTAAACCGTTGAGTTTTTTAACAAGAGTTTTTGTGTGGATTATAAGGGGAACTCCTCTTATGCTTCAACTTATTCTTGTTATGTACGGACCGGGGCTCATTTGGGGATACAACGGACTTTCAAGAATTGATGCAACACTTATTGCGTTTGTAATAAATTATGCGGCGTACTTTTCAGAAATATACCGTGGCGGTATTGAATCAATACCAAAAGGTCAGTACGAAGCAGGTTATGTACTTGGATTAAGTAAAGTTCAGGTGTTCTTTAAAGTTGTAATTATGCAGGTTGTAAAAAGAATTGTAGCGCCTATGAGTAATGAAATTATCACTCTTGTTAAAGATACATCACTTGCAAACACAATTGCCGTTATTGAAATTACAAGAACGGCTCAAAACTACATAGCAGAAAGAGCACTTATATGGCCGCTGTTCTATTCGGGTGCATTTTACCTTTTATTCTGCGGTATTCTTACAATTTTATTTAACTACATTGAGAAAAAATTTGATTATTACAGAGGTTAATTATGGCAATACTTTGTGCAAAAAATATTAAAAAAAGTTTTGGAAAAACTGAAGTTTTAAAAGGCGTTGATTTAGAAATTGAAAAAGGCGAGGTTGTTGCTATAATCGGGCCATCGGGCAGCGGTAAAAGCACACTTCTAAGATGCCTTAACAAACTTGAAAAAGTGCAGGACGGCACAATTGTTTTTGATGGCGAAATTATCGCCCAAAACGGAAAATATAAAAGTGATAAGGAACTTAGACCGGTTATTAAAAGACTTGGTATGGTGTTTCAGAACTTTAACCTTTTCCCGCAAAAAACAGTTTTGCAAAATGTAATTGAAGCGCCTGTTCTTGTTAATAAAATGCCAAAAGATGAAGCGATTAAAGAGGCGGAAAAATTGCTTTTGGAAGTTGGGCTTTCTGATAAAACAAACTCTTACCCTTGCGAACTTTCGGGCGGTCAGCAGCAAAGGGTTGCAATAGCAAGAGCACTTGCAATGAAGCCTGATTTAATGCTTTTTGATGAGCCTACAAGTGCACTTGACCCTGAACTTACGGGCGAAGTATTAAATGTTATGAAATCCCTTGCAAAAAAACAGATGACAATGATTATTGTTACTCATGAAATAGGTTTTGCAAAGGAAGCGGCATCGCGCGTTGTTTTTATGGACGGCGGACATATTGTTGAAGAAGGAAGACCTTACGATGTTCTTGAAAACCCTAAAAACGAAAGAACAAAACAGTTTTTACAAAGAGTTTTAAGATAGTTGATTTTATATGTTCTTTTTAAAAAAGAACCAAAATCCCCGCTTTCTTGAAAGAAAGCTTAGCAAAGAACTTACATATGCAAAACATACGTTTTGCAAAAGGAGAAAAATATGAAATATTGTAAAAATTGTAAAAAACAAGTATTTGACGAATTTTCGTATTGCCCATATTGCAGTGTACCGCTTGAAGTTGAAAAGAAAACGGCAAGCCAGAATTTACTCAGCACTGAAGGTTTAAATGTTAAAAAGAAAAAATCAAAAAAACCGATTTTGATATTATCAATTATTCTTGCAGTTGTTTTAATTGCATCTGCTATAACTATTTTTGTTGTAAAAAGTAAAAAGCCACGTGAAACAACACCTGCACCTTCGGGCGAATCTGCGCAAACAGATGTGAAAACAGACGAACAAACCGACCAAACAACAAAAAAACATCCTGTTTCAGCAACTTCTGTTAACAGCAGAGGAGTAGAATATAAATACACCTACGATGAAAACGGAAATAAGACATACGAGGAAAATTCTAACGGAAATTGGTGGAAATATACCTATGACGAAAACGGAAATAAGACGTACCAGGAAGATTCTTATGGCGATTGGGCAAAATTCACCTATGATAAAAACGGAAATAATACGTACCGGGAAGATTCTGACGGCGATTTTATAAAATACACTTATGAACATGCTATAATAGGGACAAGGGAAGAAAACCCCGTAATATCGGGGGTTTCGGAACTTGTCCCTTTTTCATTTTGAAAATCGGGCAAGCACTATTTAATTTATAAGTCTAAAAATAAGTAAT
>SVJH01000020.1 GCA_015069095.1 Oscillospiraceae bacterium
TTCTGAAGACATAAACATTGCAATAAAATATATTTTTGGTTTCAAAGCAAATTTTTATAATTCTTTTGCTTTAGTTATTTTTATTTTCGCAGTTGTTTTTTATATAATGCGCTTATACAGAAATATGTGGATTTATGCTACCATCATCGATTATATAAAACTGTCATTTGCATGTATTATTTCAATGATGCTTATATTTTCTTTAGGTAAATTTTTAGTGTTAACTTTTAATGCAGAATTATTTAGAATAAAAGAAATGTTTGTTGCTGTAATGGTTTCTGCATTATGCATAATATCATTTAGAATTTTTGTGCGAGTTGTTTCTATGGTAGCCATTAACAACACAAAAAAGAAAAACAACAAAAATATAAGTGTTCTTATTATTGGTGCTGGTCTTGCAGGAAAAAGAATAGTGAATGCTATAAATTCAACTACTGATGTGTTTTATGATGTAGTAGGTTTTATAGATGATAATCCTGTAAAGTACAATGCTATTTTATCCGGACACAGAGTTCTTGGAAATAGAGATGACATAGTTAATATATGTGCAAAAAATGACATTGATGAAATTATTGTTGCAATTCCTTCAGCAACAAATGAACAACTTAGAGAGATTCTTTCAATTTGTTCGAAAACTGATTGTAAAGTAAGAATACTTCCTGAAGTTTCTGATACGCTTGTTTCAACAGATAATTACTTAAAACGAACACGTGAAGTTCAGATTGAGGACTTATTACCAAGAGATCCTATTGTACTTGATACTCGTGGAATTTCAGATGTTATAGAAAATAAATGTGTTCTTGTAAGCGGTGGCGGTGGTTCTATCGGTAGTGAACTTTGCAGACAAATAGCAACATTCAATCCAAAAACTCTTATTGTTGTTGATATTTACGAAAATAATGCATATGATTTACAAATGGAAATGAAAATGAAATATCCATTTTTAAATCTTGTAGTTTTAATTGCATCTGTTAGAGATAAAGAACGATTAGATAACATTTTTTCAAAATATAAACCAAACGTAGTTTTCCATGCTGCTGCCCATAAACATGTGCCGCTTATGGAAGATAGTCCAAGCGAAGCAATAAAAAATAATGTTTTTGGTACTTACAATATCGTAAGGACTGCCTCGGAACATAATGTTGAAAAATTTATTATGATTTCAACAGATAAGGCGGTAAACCCAACAAATGTAATGGGGGCAACAAAACGTATTTGTGAAATGATTGTGCAGTCATATAATACAATCAGTAAAACAGAATTTGTTGCAGTAAGATTTGGTAATGTTCTTGGAAGTAACGGCTCTGTTATTCCGCTATTTAAACGTCAAATTCAGGAAGGTGGACCTGTAACTGTTACACATAAGGAAGTAACAAGATTTTTTATGACAATTCCTGAGGCTGCTCAACTTGTACTTCAGGCATCTGCGTTTGCAAAGGGCGGAGAAATATTTGTTCTTGATATGGGAGAACCGGTTAAAATTTATGATCTTGCAGTAAAATTAGTAAGACTTTCAGGATTCAGACCTGGTGTTGATATTGAAATTAAAGTTACCGGACTTCGTCCTGGAGAAAAACTTTATGAAGAACTTTTGATGAGTGAAGAAGGGCTTTCAAAGACTTCACACAGCAAAATTTTTGTTGGTCAGCCTACTTTCTTAAATATTGATGAGTTATCAGAGAAACTTAACATTTTAACTGATGCACTAAAAACGAATGATAATAAAGAAATTGTTGATGCAATTAAGCAAACAGTGCCAACATATATTTCGGCATCAGATGAATAGAATTTAGTTTTGGGGGATTTTGATGAGTACTAATAAAAAAATTTCTGTCATTATTCCGGCAGGTGGTGTTGGTAAGCGAATGAAATACAACACACCAAAACAATTTATTTGTGTAAATGACAAACCGATCATTGCATATACTATCGAAAATCTTTCAAAAGTAAAATGTATTGATGAAATTATCGTTGCTGTACCGAAGGATTATATTGCTTATTTTAATAATATTATAAAAGAGTTTTCTTTAAAAAAAGTAAAAAAAGTGATTATCGGTGGTGCGACAAGACAGGACACTGTGTATAAATGTTTAATTGATGGTGTAAAAAATGAATTTGTTTTGATACACGATGCAGTAAGACCTTTAATTGACACAAATATTGTAAAAGCATCAATTGATGAAGCGTATAAATACGGCGCCAGCGCAGTAGGAAAAATGTCCACTGATACGATAAAAATAGCAGATGAAAATGGCTTTATTTCAGAAACTATTGATAGAAATAAAGTGTGGCTTATTGAAACACCTCAAATTTTCAAAACAGATCTTTTAGTTAGTGCTCACGAAAGTGCAATTAAAGAAAATTACGTAGGCACTGATGACTGTGCTCTTGTGGAAAGATTGGGGCATAGAATCAAACTTGTATTAAATGATAGCATAAATACAAAAATTACGTACAGAGATGATTTAAAAGTATTGGAGGCATTTAATAAATGAAATTCCGTATAGGAACAGGTTATGATGTTCATCGCTTAGAATTTTTTAGAAAACTTATCCTTGGCGGAGTAGAAATTCCATATGAAAAAGGTCTTATGGTCATTCTGATGCGGATGTTTTAATTCATGCGATTATAGATGCATTATTGGGTGCTGCTGCTATTGGAGATATAGGTAAATTATTTCCGGACAATGATATGTCATTTAAAGATATAGATAGCAGAGTGTTGCTTAGAAAAGTAAATGATATATTAAATGAAAATGGTTATAAGGTCAATAATGTTGATGCAACAGTTGTTGCACAAGCACCTAAACTTAGAGAATATATAGATTTAATGAGAAAAAATATTGCAGAAGATTTATGCGTTGATATATCTTGTGTCAGTGTTAAAGCAACGACAACAGAAAAATTAGGTTTTGAAGGCGAAGGCCTTGGAATTTCTGCACAGGCGGTGTGCTCGATATGTTAAAAGAATACTATTCAAATAGTTATGAAGATACTTTCAATATTGCTTCCGATTTTGCAAAAACACTAAAAAAGGGAGATATTATTACTTTTGATGGTGATTTAGGAGCAGGTAAAACTGCTTTTGTATCGGGGTTAGCGAAAGGGCTTGGGATTAGTGATATTGTTCAAAGTCCTACTTTTACAATTGTAAATGAATACAGAAGTGGCAAAATTCCGCTTTTTCATTTTGATGTGTACAGAATTTGCGATAGCGAAGAAATGTATGATATAGGATTTGATGAATATCTTTTTGGCGAAGGTATATGTGCAATTGAATGGGCTGGTAATATAAGTGAACTATTTGATATGTCGCATTATGAAATAACAATTTATAAAGACCTTGATATAAGTGATGATTTTCGTAAAATTGTAATTACAAGGAGAAACTCATGAACATACTTGCAATAGATACTTCATCTCAGAATGCAACAGTTGCCTTGCTTTCTGAGGAAAGACTTATTGGCGAATTTACAATAAACAATAAAAAAACGCATTCGCAAATAATCATGCCGCTTATAGATGATATGATTTCAAAAAGCGGATTGGATATAAAGGATATCGATGTTTTTGCATGTGGTGTTGGTCCTGGGTCCTTTACTGGATTGAGGATTGGTATTGCTACTGCGAAAGCGTTGGCTCAGGCAGTAAATAAAAAAGTTGTTGGTGTTTCATCACTATCAGTTTTAGCAAACAGTATTTCTTTTTCAGAAAAATTAGTTTGTCCTATAATTGATGCGCGAAGAAATGATGTTTATAATGCTTTGTACAAAGATGGTAAATGCATAAAAGAAGACAGAGCTATAAACATAGAAGATTTAATTAAAGAGTTAAATGGTAATGAAACTGTATTTGTTGGTGATGGAATTATACCGCACAAAGATTTAATAATTAGTAAAATGGGGGACAAAGCATATTTTGCGCCTCAAAGTATTATGATGGCTAAAGCAAGTGCGGTGGCACAAATTGCTCTTGAAAGAGCATTAAACAATAGTTTTGATGATATATATAACTTAGAACCTGTGTATCTTAGAAGTTCACAGGCAGAAAGAGAATATAACAATAGAGTGAAGGAGAATTTAGAATGATAGCACTTGGAGCAGACCATGGCGGTTTTGAACTTAAGGAAGAAATAAAAAAATACTTAGATGAAAAAAATGAAAAATATGTAGACTGCGGAACATATTCAACTGATTCAGTTGATTATCCTGACATAGCAAAATCTACTTGTGACAAAGTAATAAGCGGAGAATGTGATCTTGCAATTTTGTTTTGCGGAACAGGAATTGGAATTTCAATTGCTGCAAACAAGGTAAAAGGAATAAGATGTTGCGCTTGTTCCGAAGTATTCAGCGCTAAAATGTGCAGAGTGCATAATAATGCAAATGCTTTGGCTCTTGGCGGTCGTGTTATAGGTGTAGAAACCGCTAAAGAACTTGTTGATGCGTTTTTGTCTAACGAATTCGAAGGCGGAAGACATCAAAAGAGAGTTGACAAAATTGTTGCTCTTGAAAAGTAATAAATAAGGAGTATAATATGACTGAAACTATAATCTCGTGGTTTACGGGAATGAATAAGGAATTAGCGCTCTTTTTTATGTCGATGATTCCCGTTTTGGAATTAAGGGGTTCTCTTCTTCTTGCACCAACGTTTGGTGTGGAATGGATGAGAGCGTTACCTATATGCATAGTTGGGAATATAATTCCTGTACCATTTATTATTCTTTTTTTAAGGCCAATTTTAAATTACTTACAAAAAACAAAATATTTTTCAAAATTTGCTAACTGGTTACATAACCGTTCAATAGAAAAAGCTGATAAAATAATAAAATATGAAGTGTTAGGGCTGTTTTTATTTGTTGCAATCCCGCTTCCTGGTACAGGGGCATGGACCGGTGCTCTCATTGCATCGATACTTGATATTAGGTTGAAAAAATCACTTCCGGCAATTATTCTTGGAGTTATTGCTGCAGGACTTATTATGACGCTTGGAAGTTACGGAATATTTAATGCTCTAATTAATTTATTTGCATAGGAGGAAATTATTATGAATAGAAAATTTTTTACTTCAGAATCAGTAACAGAAGGACATCCAGACAAAATTTGCGACCAAATTTCTGATGCTGTTTTGGACGCTATATTAGAAAAAGATCCAATGGCACGTGTGGCTTGCGAAACTGCAGTAACAACTGGGCTTGTTATGGTAATGGGAGAAATTACTACAAGTGCAAGTGTAGATATACCAAAAATTGCAAGAAAAACAATCGAAAATATTGGATATGACAGAGCAAAATACGGTTTTGACTGCGAAACTTGTGCAGTCCTCACTTCAATTGACGAACAGTCGGCTGACATTGCACTTGGTGTTGATAAATCATTTGAATCAAAAAATGGACATGCTGATGCACTTGATACTGGTGCAGGAGACCAAGGTATGATGTTTGGTTTTGCTTGTGACGAAACAAAAGAACTTATGCCTCTTCCAATTTCATTGGCACATAGACTTGCAAAAAGGCTTACTGATGTTAGAAAAGACGGAACATTATCATATTTAAGACCAGATGGTAAAACTCAGGTAACTGTTGAATATGTTGATGATGTTCCAAAACGTGTTGATACTATTGTAGTATCATCTCAGCACAGCAATACAGTTGAACTTGCAACAATAAGAGAAGATATAATAAAATATGTAATCAATCCAATAGTTGATGAAAATCTTATTGATGATAATACAAAAATTTATGTAAATCCAACTGGCAGATTTGTAATTGGCGGTCCTCAGGGCGATACAGGTCTTACAGGCAGAAAAATTATAGTTGACACTTACGGTGGATATGGAAGACACGGCGGTGGTGCATTTTCTGGTAAAGACCCAACAAAAGTTGACAGAAGTGCTTGTTATGCAGCAAGATATGTAGCAAAAAATATTGTAAAATCCGGTGCTGCAAAAAAATGCGAAGTTCAACTTGCATATGCAATTGGTGTTAGTGCACCGGTTTCTGTTCTCATTGATACATTTGGTACAAGTGTTGTATCTGATGAAAAAATCGAAAATGTAGTTAAAGAAATTTTTGATTTGCGTCCTGATGCTATCATTAAAAACCTTAACTTAAGACAGCCTATATATCATAAGACTGCTGCATATGGTCATTTTGGTAGAGAAGATGTTAATCTACCTTGGGAAAACACTGACAAAGCTGATTTGATTAAAGAAAAATTAGGTTTATAATCTAAACAATATTCACAAAAATTATACCTCTCTGCATACTATACTGCAGAGGGGTGTATTGCATATGTTGGAAAATATTTTTAAAGCTTTTTGCATAGTTACTATTATTTTTTGTGTTGTAACGGTTGTGAAAAAATTTATATATTCATGCAAAAAAACAAACTTTTTTAATCATAATTGTTTTGTAATTATTAAAATAAATGATTGTAAAAATGAAATAGAAGGAATAATAAGAAATATTATCTGGAAAAGTTTAAGTATTTCAAACGGTGGATTTATTCCTAATATCCTTGTCGTAGACAATGGAATGTGCATTGAAACTTTGGAAATAGTAAGAAAACTTATGAATGACTATTCATTTATATTTTATATTACAAATGAGAATTATGAAAAAATAAAGGAAAAAGTAAGAGGTTAAAATGGTAAGATATAACACATATTCGGAATATCTAAAAAATAAATACGGAGAAAAAGTCTACAAATTGCCTGTTAATTTACCGATAACTTGCCCAAATCGTGATGGATGTATTGGCACTGGAGGCTGTATTTTTTGTGGCGAAGTTGGTGCAGCGTTTGAAAATTTGTCAAATGAACTTAGTGTCAAAGAGCAAATAAGACAAAATATGGAATATATTGGAAAAAAATATAAAGCAGAAAAATTTATTGTGTATTTCCAAAATTTTACTAATACATATATGAGTTTTGAAAAGTTTAAATCTTATGTTGATGAAGCAATTGTGGAAAATGTTGTTGAAATTGGAATATCAACACGTCCCGATTGTATTCGCGATGAATATCTTTCGTATCTGAACAACATTTCAAAATCTCATAATATAAATATCAGTATTGAAATGGGGCTTCAAACTGTAAATTATAAAACTCTTGCAAAAGTTAATAGGGGACATACACTTGCCGAATTTATTGATGCAGTTTTAATGATAAAAAAATATGACTTTGATATTTGTGCTCATCTTATTTTAAATCTTCCGTGGGATGATAAAGAAGATGTAATAGAATGTGCAAAAATACTATCAGCACTAAAAGTCAACCAGGTTAAACTTCATTGCCTTTATATTGTTAAAGATACAGAAATGGCAAAACTTTATAGCGAAAAAGCATTTGATATGGGCTCGTATTACGATTATGTAGAAAAAGTAATATTGTTTTTAGAATACCTAAGTCCTGACATTATTATACAACGCCTTATAGGCAGAGCAAAAGAAGAACATACAGTATTTGCGAATTATAATACAAGTTGGTGGAAGATAAAAGATAATATTGATGAGCAACTTGAATTTTTAGATACTTATCAGGGTAAAAAATTTGATTATTTAAACGGAAAATGTGTAAAGAAATTTTTCAAATAGTCTTGTATTATCGCGATTTATATGGTATAATACAGTTGTAATATTATGCACTTTGGAGGCTTTTATGATTAAAAGTATGACAGGCTATGGGCAAAGTATTTGCCAGTTTGACGAATACAGAATAAATATCGAACTGAAAACTGTTAATAACAGATATCTTGACACTAATATAAAAGTGTACAAGCAGTATCAGTTTTTAGAAGAAATTGTACGCGATATTATTGCTAAAAAAGTAAGTCGTGGTAAACTTGATGTTTCAATTCAGTTTGAAAATGTAAAAAAAGATGACAGAGTTGTTACAATTAACGAGGAAGTAGCGCGTGGATACTATACTGCTATGAAACAGATGGCAGAAATTTTTGGTATTGAAGATGATATTTCTGTTTCAAAACTTTCTTCTTTCCAAGATGTCTTTACTGTCGAAAAGAAAGAACAAGACAAAGAAAGAATTTCAAATGATGTTGTTTCAGTGTTAAATGAAGCGCTTGATAATCTTACACTATCAAGAAAAAGTGAAGGAGAACGTCTTGTTAAATTTTTTGAAGAAGAAATAGTAATTATGTCAGATATTGTTGATAAAATAGAAAAACGCTCTCCTGTTACTGTAGAAGAATACAGAAATAAGATTAAAGAAAAAGTGGAAGAGTATCTTGACGGTGTTCAATTTGATGAATCGCGTCTTTTAACAGAAGTTTTAATTTTTTCTGATAAAATTAACATAACTGAGGAAATAATAAGGTTTAGAAGTCATTTGGAAGAACTAAAGAAACTTCTTATGTCAGATGTTCCTGTTGGTAGAAAACTTGATTTTATAATTCAGGAACTTAACAGAGAAACTAATACAATGGGTTCTAAATGCAATGATTTTGAAATCAGTAAAAATGTAGTTGAATTAAAATCGGAAATTGAAAAGATAAGAGAACAGGCTCAGAACATTGAGTAGGAAGGTGGAAAATCTTGAAACTAATTAACATAGGTTTTGGAAATATAGTTTCGGCAAACAGACTTGTAGCAATAGTAAGTCCTGAAGCCGCTCCTATAAAAAGAATTGTACAAGGCGCCAGAGATAAAGGAATGCTTATAGATGCAACAAGTGGAAGAAGGACAAGAGCGGTTATTATAATGGATAGCGACCACGTTATTCTTTCGGCTGTTCAACCTGAAACAGTTGCAAGCAGATTAGGAAAAGATGACACCATTTCAGGAGATGATTTTGTTGAATAGAAAAGGCAGTTTGATAGTTCTTTCAGGTCCGTCAGGTTCAGGAAAAGGAACTGTACTTGGAGAGTTTTTTGAAAAATATGCAGATGAGAATGTATTTTTGTCAATTTCAGCAACAACAAGAAATCCAAGACCGTCCGATATCGATGGGGTTACATATTACTTTAAAACTGTTGACGAGTTTAAAAATATGATAAAAAATAACGAACTTTTAGAGTATGCGTCTTTTTGTGATAATTATTACGGAACTCCTAAAAAAGCTGTTGAAGATAAGTTGAATAGTGGAGTAGATGTAATCCTTGAAATTGAAATACAAGGCGCACTAAAAGTCATGGAAACAACTAAAGATGCAGTGTTTGTATTTATTTGTCCTCCTTCTGTTGAAGAACTTGAAAAAAGACTTGTAGGAAGAAATACAGAAACTTTGGATGTTATAAAAAAACGTATTGATACAGCAAAATGGGAACTTACAAATATAGAAAAATACGATTATTTAATAGTAAATGAAACAGTTGATGATGCGGCATCGAAACTTAAAGAAATTATTGATGCACAAAGACAATCTGTTAAAAATAATAAAGAATTTATAAAAACAATTTTAAATGAGGTGGAATTATAATGATGATTTATCCGGCAATTACAGATTTAATGGAAAAATTCGACAGTAGATATTCTTTAGTTATTGCTACTGCAAAAAGAGCAAGAGAAATTTACCAGACAGGTGTTACTTTTACTGAATGTAAATCTAACAAACCTGTAACTATTGCTGTAAATGAAATTGCAGAAAATAAAGTTTCTTTCAAAAAAGTTGTAGAAAAAAATGCTCCTATGACTCAGGACGAAGAACTAAATAAAATTATTGAAGGACAATATAACGATATTTTAGGTGAATGATATGTCTAAAAACATTGTTGTTGGTGTAACTGGTGGTATAGCTGCTTATAAAACTGTTGAAGTTGTAAGCAGACTAAAAAAAATGTCATACAATGTAGATGTAATAATGACAAAATCTGCTCAGGAGTTTGTTATGCCACTTACTTTTCAAACGTTATCAAAAAACAAAGTTGTGTGTGATATGTTTGAAAAAACGAATTATTATGAGGTTGAACACATAAGTCTTGCGACAAAGGCTGATGCTTTTTTGGTGTGTCCTGCAACCGCGAATATAATTGGTAAAGTTGCAAATGGTATTGCTGATGATTTTTTATCTACAACAATTATGGCAACAAAAGCGCCGGTAATATTTGCGCTTGGAATGAATACAAATATGTACGAAAATCCAATTGTGCAGGCAAATATAAAAAAACTTAAGGAATATGGCTATTTGTTTGTTGATGCTGATGAGGGCTTTTTAGCCTGTGGGACAAGTGGAAAGGGAAGACTTGCCGACACTCAGACGATTATTGATTCGTTAGAATATGCGCTATCAAAAAAAGATTTGCAAGGAAAAAAAGTACTTGTAACAGCAGGTCCGACTACTGAATCAATTGACCCTGTAAGATTTATTACAAATCATTCCAGCGGAAAAATGGGCTATGAAATCGCTAAAGCAGCAAGATTAAGAGGTGCTTCTGTTACGCTTGTAAGCGGAAAAACAAACTTGTCATGTCCTACAGGTGTAAATGTAGTAAATGTTACTTCTGCTTTGGAAATGAAAGAAGAAGTTATTAAACATTTTGATAATAGTGATATAGTTATAAAAGCAGCTGCTGTCGCTGATTATAGACCTAAAAGTGTAAGTGATGATAAAATCAAAAAAACTGATGAAAATTTATCTATTGAACTTGAAAAAAATCCTGATATATTAAAAGAATTAGGACAAAGAAAAAGCAATCAGATTCTGGTTGGATTTTGTATGGAAACAAAAGATCTTATAGAAAACGCTAAAAAGAAATTAGAATCTAAAAATCTTGATTTTATTGTTGCTAATAATCTAAAAGTTGAAGGTGCAGGATTTGGCACAGATACTAATGTTGTTTCAATAATTGAAAGAAATGGCAATAAAACTGATTACGAAAAAATGTCAAAATTTGAGTTGGCAAATATAATTTTAGATAAAACTTTAAAATAGGGCAACAAGGTTGCTCTATTTTGAGTTTTTAAGGTAGATAAAAAAGGAGGAATTTTGATGATCGCAGAAATTATTATCAATAATATTTCTCGTTTTACAGATAATATTTATCATTACATAATTCCTCGAAATATTGATGTATCAGTAGGTTCAAGAGTTATTGTTCCGTTTGGAAAGGGGAACAAAACGTATGAAGGATACGTCTTAGATATATTAGATAATACTGATACACCTAATTTAAAAGAAATAGTAAAAACTGTTGATGATATTTCATATTTTAATGAGAATATTTCAAAACTTATAAAATTTATGCATCACAGATACTTTTCGCCTTATTGTGATATAGTAAAAGCAATTTTACCAAAAGGTGTATCGACTAAGTTTAAAACATATGTAACTTTAATTGAACTTGATGAAGATATTTTAAAAACAAAAACATCGCGTAGTCTTATAAAAGAAAAAATAGTAAGTTATTTAAAAGAAAATGGTTTAAAATGTGAACTCGATAAAATTTGTGAAAACATCGGCAGAAAAAATATAAATACATCAATAAAATCATTAAAAGAAGATAAAATTATTGATACACATAATGTTGAAATAGAAAATATAACAGACAAATATGTTAAATTTGTTTCTCTTATTATAGAAAAAAGCGAAGCATACCAAATAATCGAAAACATTTCAAGAAGAATGCCTGCAAGAGCAAGGGTGCTTGAAATGCTGTGTGAAACCGATAAAATTATGCTTAGTGAATTATTGGAATTATGTTCAACATCGGTTGAAACAGTAAAATATCTGGTGAATAAAGGTTATGCACATATATCAGAAGAATTAGTTGAATATGAAGGCGTTTTTTCCTCTTATGAAAGTACAGAAAAAAGAACAGATTTAACTGATGAACAAAAAAATGCCATTTCTGTTGTTTCTGAGCACATTGGCACTAACAAAACTTTTTTAGTGCATGGTGTAACGGGAAGTGGAAAAACAGAAGTGTATCTTCAGCTTATTGAAAAAACACTTGAAACAAAAAAACGAGCGATTTTTTTAGTTCCTGAAATTTCTTTAACTCCCCAGATGATAAAACAAGTTAGTGAAAGATTTGGGGAAGAAACTGCTCTTATCCATTCAAAACTTACTATGCGTCAAAGGTATAATGAATGGAAAAGAATAAAAAACGGCGATGCAAAAGTTGTTGTCGGTGCAAGAAGTGCAGTTTTTGCGCCGGTAGACAATTTGGGATTGATTATTATTGACGAAGAACACGAAACTTCGTACAAATCTGAAACAAGCCCAAGATACAATACAGTTGAAATTGCAAGATTCAGATGTAAAAACGAAAACGCTACTTTAGTTTTAGCATCTGCAACGCCGTCTGTTGAGAGTTACTATAATGCAAAAAATGGTACTTATAATCTTATTGAACTAAGATCAAGAATCAACAGTTCAAAATTGCCCACAGTTGAAATTGTCGATATGCGTGATGAAATTTCAAATGGCAACAAATCAATTTTCAGTGAAAAACTAAAAAGTGAAATTGAAAAGAATTTGTCTGATAAAAAACAAACGATACTGTTTTTAAATAAAAGAGGATATTCAAACTTTTTGTCATGCAGAAGTTGCGGATATGTTCCTAAATGTCCAAATTGTAATATTTCTCTTACTTATCATAAAGAAGGTAATTATCTTGTATGCCACTATTGTGATTACAAAAGTGAAGTTTATCATACATGTCCCGAGTGTGAAAGTAAGTATATAAAGCAAATAGGAATGGGTACACAAAAAATTGTTGATGAACTTAAAAACCTGTTTAAAGATGCAAAAATACTTCGCATGGATGCTGATACAACAAGTTCAAAAGATGCTCACGAAAATATACTAAAACAATTTAAAGAAAAAGAAGCAGATATTTTAGTCGGTACGCAAATGATAGCAAAAGGACTTGATTTTCCTGATGTAACTCTTGTTGGCGTAGTTTTAGCAGATATGAGCCTTTATCTTGATGATTTTAGAAGCAATGAGAAAACATTTGACATTTTAACGCAGGTTATTGGCAGGGCAGGTCGAGGAAAATATGACGGCAGAGCGATAATTCAAACGTATTATCCTGATGATGAAGTTTTAATGCTAAGTAGGCATCAGGATTACATAAGTTTTTATCATAATGAAATTTCTGTGAGGAAAGGCATGATGTATCCGCCTTTTTGTGAAATGATAAATATTACATCCTCGTCAGATAACGAAAAGATGGCGTATGACCATCTTAGAAAATTTAGAAATGAACTTATAAGTAAAGTAAAAGAACTTGACAATTTGAGTTTTATTAGGATTTATAATGTTACAAAATCTCCAATGCACAAAATTAACGGTAAATACAGATATAGATTTTTAATCAAAACAAATTACAATAGGAGATTATATAATCTCATAAATGAAATTCTTGTAAAAAATTATAAAAAAGATATAAGCATTATTGTTGATGTAAATGCAATAAATATGTATTAGGAGGGATTTTTTTATGGCAGTCAGAAACATAAGAAAAATTGGCGATGACATTTTAAGAAAAAAATGCAGACCGATTGAAAAAATAGATGACAATTTACTAACTCTTCTTGACGATATGGCTGAAACTATGAAAATTGCAAATGGAGTAGGACTTGCAGCACCTCAGGTGGGCGTTTTAAAAAGGGTAGTAGTAATTGATGTCGGCGACGGACTTTTAGAACTTATAAATCCTGAAATTGTTAATCTATCAGGAACACAAATTTCTTGTGAAGGGTGTCTAAGCGTTCCTGATAAATATGGCGAAGTTGTAAGACCCGAAAAAGTTGTAGTAAGGGCTATGGATAGAAACGGGGAATATTATGAAGTAGTTGGTCAGGAACTGTTAGCTGTCGCGCTATGTCATGAACTTGACCATCTTGATGGTGTTTTGTATGTAGACAAAGCACAAAGATTTTTATCAAAAGACGAAATAGAATAGTTTGAAGGGGATGTCTTTATTGAAGATAATGTTTATGGGAACTCCTGAGTTCTCTTTATCAACATTAGATGCATTAAAAGAAGCAGGATATAGTGTTGATGCAATAATTACTCAACCTGATAAACCGAAAAACAGAGGGCAAAAAATGTCTCATCCACCTGTATATGACTATGCTGTTGAAAACAATATAAATGTTTATCAGCCCGAAAATTTAAAAAAAGAAAATTTTGAAAATATTTTAACAGATGTGGATCCTGATATAATTATTGTTACAGCATATGGCAAAATATTACCGGAATATGTTTTAAACTATCCCAAATATGGTTGTATCAACGTTCATGCATCGCTTCTTCCAAAATACAGAGGTGCTGCGCCTATACAGTGGTCAATAATAAATGGCGAAAAAGTAACCGGTGTAACAATTATGTATATGGAAAAAGGTCTTGATACCGGTGATATGATACTAAAAGAAGAAGTTGAAATTACTCCCGTAGACACTTATGAGACTTTGCACGATAAACTTGCTTTAGTTGGAAAGAAAGCAATAAAAGATGCGCTTGTCCTTATTGAAAATGGCAAGGTAACTGCACAAAAACAAGATGATGCTCTAAGCAATTATGCTCATATGATTGATAAAAATACGGCACGTATTGATTGGTCAAAAACTGCAAATGATATAAATAATCTTGTTCGCGGGTTGAATCCTTTTCCAAAAGCGATGACAACGTACAACGGAAAACTTTTAAAAATTACTGAAACAGAGGTTTTAGATTTAAAATCATCTTGCGAGTGCGGAATTGTTTTTGAAGTTGAAAAAGATGCCATTTGTGTTTCGTGTGGAAATGCAACTTCACTTAGACTTAAAACAATTCAACTTGAAGGTAAAAAAATGATGAAAGTCAAAGATTTCCTTGTGGGAAATAAAATAGATATCGGAACAAAATTAGGAGAATAAGGAGAAAAAATATGTATATAGATTCATATTATATTATTTTGGTTTTACCTGCTGTGCTTTTGTCGATGTATGCACAGTTCAAAGTAAACAGTACATTTAATAAATTTTCAAAAGTGATGAGCACAAGGGGTGTTACTGCGCGTGATGTTGCACGTATGATACTTGACAGGCATGGATTAAATTATATTCCTGTTGAGCATATAAGTGGTAATTTATCTGACCATTATGATCCTAAGAGTAAAGTTGTAAGATTGTCAGATTCAGTATACAACAGTTCAAGTATTGCATCAATTGGTGTTGCAGCCCATGAATGCGGTCATGCCATTCAGCATGCGACTTCATACTCTCCACTTAATATAAGAAATATGATTTTCCCTGTTGTAAATATTTCATCAACGCTTTCTATGCCGCTTATTATATTGGGATTTATAATGAGTTATGCGCCGCTTGTTGAAATTGGTATAATACTATTTTCTGCAGTTGTTTTATTTCAGATTATAACACTTCCTGTGGAGTTTAACGCGAGCAGAAGGGCACTTGCGATTCTTGATGAAAATGGGATTTTAGTGTCAAATGAATTAAAATCGACAAAAAAAGTTTTATCTGCTGCGGCTCTTACTTATGTTGCTGCTGCTATAGTTGCTATAGCTAACCTTTTAAGACTTATTCTTGTATATAGAGACAGAGATTAGGAGAAAAAATGCAAAATGCGAGAAATATTGCACTTAATGTTTTATATAACATTGATGTAAATGGTGCATATATAAATATTGAACTTAAAAATTCGCTTGAAAAAAGCAATTTATCGTCTGTTGACAGAAACTTTGTTACAGAACTTGTTCATGGTGTAATTAGATATAAAATCAGACTTGATTATGTAATAAAACAGTTTTCTAAAATAAAATGGAACAAAATTTCACCGTATGTCGTTAACATATTAAGGCTTGGAATTTACCAAATTTTATTTCTCGATAAAATACCAAATAGTGCTGCAATTAACGAAAGTGTTAACCTTGTTAAAAAATACAGTAATCATTCTTCAGGATTTGTAAATGCACTATTGCGAAATGTTACACGGAATGAGATAAAATATCCCGAAGAACAAATTGAATATTTGAGCGTATTTTATTCATTTGAAAACTGGATGGTTAAAAAGTTTGTAGATGATTATGGTTATGAAAAAACGGTTAGTATTTTAAATTCACTAAATAGAAGAAAAAACTTATATATACGTGTCAACACATTGGTAACAGATGTAGATTCACTGATAAAAGAATTTGAAGATAAAAGCATTATTGCAAAAAAATCTGATATAATTAGTGATGCTTTGTCCGTTAAAGGAATTGGAAATCTAAATACACTTGATGCGTTTGTTGAAGGAAAGTTTTATGTTCAAAATTTAAGTTCAATGCTTTGTGTAAAGTCGCTTGATGTAAAAGAAAACAATTTAGTTATAGATGTTTGTGCTGCACCAGGCGGAAAAACTTCGTATATTTCACAGATAATGAACAACACAGGTAAAATAATTGCATTTGATATGTACGAACATAAGATAAAGCTTATGAATGAAAATTTTGAAAGATTACATATAAAAAACATTGATGTTGAGCTTAACAATTCAGAAAACGTGTGCGAAAAATACGTTGAAAAAGCAGATTGTGTACTTGTTGATGCACCTTGTTCGGGTCTTGGAATAATTTCTCAGAAACCTGATATCAAATATTCTATAAAAGAAGAAGATATACAAAAACTTTCTAAGCAGTCTTTAAAAATTTTAAATACAAGTGCAAAATATGTAAAAAAAGGTGGAACTTTAGTTTTTAGTCTTTGTACATTTACAAACGAGGAAAGTGTACATAATGTAGAAAAATTTCTTGAATTGAACAATGATTTTAAACTTGAAAAAATTAACTGTTATGATGAGGATAATAACGGAATGATAACAATTTTTCCGGACGAAACAGATATGGATGGATTTTTTATCTGTAAATTTAAAAGGGTATAAATGGATGAAAACTAATTTAAAAGATTTAACTTATGATGAACTTGCAAGTTTAATTGAAAGTCTTGGAGAGAAAAAATTTAGAACAAAACAGATTTTTTCTTGGCTTCATAAAGGTGTAACGTCGTTTGATGAGATGACGGATATTTCCAAAGATTTAAAGCAAAGACTTTCGGAAAAAAGTTTTGTAAGTACTCTTAAAATTGAAAGAAAGCTTGTTTCAAAAATCGATAAAACAACTAAATATTTATTCAAACTTGAAGATGGAAATATGGTTGAAAGTGTTGTTATGTATTATAAACACGGTATTTCAATTTGCATTTCATCGCAGGTTGGTTGCAGAATGGGATGTAAGTTTTGCGCATCTACCATTGGCGGTTTAGTTAGAAATCTCACACCTGGTGAAATTCTTGATCAGGTTATTTTTGCACAAAAAGATATTGGCGAGAGAATTTCTAATATCGTGATGATGGGAATCGGAGAGCCACTTGATAATTACGATAATGTAATCAAGTTTTTAAAAAATGTCAATGATGAAAACGGAATTAACATTGGATATAGACACATCTCGCTTTCTACTTGCGGTGTTGTAAAGAATATATATAAACTTATGGAACTTGATATTCCTATAACTTTGTCAATTTCACTTCACGCTCCAAGTAACGAAATAAGAGATAAAATTATGCCTGTAAATAAGGCGTACGATATAAACGAACTTTTATCTGCGTGTAAAAAATATATTGAAAAAACAAATCGTAGAATTAGTTTTGAATACTCAATTATAATGGGTGTTAACGACAGTGAAAATCATGCTAAAATGCTTTCTACACTTTTAAAAGGAATGCTATGTCATGTTAATATAATTCCTGTTAATAAAGTAACAGAAACTGGGTTTGAAAAACCCGATAGAAAAAAGATAGAAAAATTTGTAAATGTACTTTTAAATAACAGAATAAATGCAACGGTAAGAAGAGAACTTGGCAGTGATATAAATGCCTCGTGTGGACAACTTAGACGTTCTGTGAAGAGGGGTGAATGAATGTTAGTATCTGCATACACCGACGTAGGCTCGGTGAGAAAAGTAAATGAAGATAATTATTATGTTTCCGATTTTTTAAATGATAACGGATTTATTATTGTTGCAGATGGTATGGGTGGACATAACGGTGGACAAATTGCAAGCAAAACAGCAATTGATGCAATTAAAAATAATTTATCATTAGAAAGTATGCTATTGATGAGTGAGGATGAAATTGAAAATCATCTTAATGATTGCATAGACAATGCAAATAACGAAGTAATTTTAAAATCACTAACTGATGAACATTTAAACGGAATGGGCACAACATTGGTTTTGTGTGTGGTTTTGAATAATAAGATTTATATCGCAAATATTGGAGATAGCCGATTTTATGCAATAAGGGATAATAAAATTGCTCAGGTTACAAAAGATCATTCTGTTGTACAGATGCTAATAGATAAAGGCGAAATTTCGGAAATTGAAGCGAAAAACCATCCGAATAAAAATGTTATAACTCGAGCTATTGGAAGTTCTCCAAAGGCTGAAGCGGATATTTATTCATATTCGATAAAAAAAGACGATTACATACTTATGTGTACTGATGGTCTTTCTAATATGGTCGACAGCTCTACAATATTGAATTTTTTAATGAGTGAAAGTAATCTTGATACGGCTGTCAAAAAAATGGGCGATTTAGCAATTAAAAATGGTGGATATGATAATATAACTGTAGTTGCAGTTAGATTTTAATAAATGAGGTGTAATAATGATAGGTAAAATTCTTGGCGGCAGATATGAAATAATAGAAGAAGTCGGTAAGGGTGGAATGGCAGTTGTTTATAAAGCAAAATGCCTTCTTTTAAATAGAATTGTTGCAGTAAAGGTTTTAAAAAGTGATTTTGAGGAAAGTGAAGAGTTTTTAAAACGTTTTAATACTGAAGCTCAGGCTGCAGCAAGTCTTTCTAATCAAAACATTGTTTCTATATATGATGTAGGCGAAGAAAACGGCGTTCATTATATTGTAATGGAATATATAGAAGGTTTAACATTAAAAGATTATATAAAAAGAATGGGCAAACTTCCGTGGCAGGAAAGTGTTAAAATTGCTATAGAAATCTGCAATGGATTGTCTGCTGCCCATGCAAATAACATTATTCACAGAGATATCAAACCGCAAAATATTATTGTTACAAATGCCGGGGCAATAAAAGTTGCAGATTTTGGTATAGCACGAGCTGCCTCTTCATCAACAATGACTGCTGATAATGATGTTTTAGGTTCTGTGTATTATTTTTCTCCTGAGCAAGCACGTGGTGGATTTGTTGACAAAAAGACTGATATATATTCACTTGGTGTTGTTTTATATGAAATGCTTACTGGAAATGTGCCATATAATGGAAATTCACCTGTTGCTGTCGCTATGAAACATATCGAAGGAACTCCAAGTTCTATTTGCACAGCAGAACCTAACGTTCCTAAAAATATCGAAAACATTGTTTTTAAAGCAATGGAAAAAGATACTTTAAAAAGATATCAGACTATTGATGAAATGCAACGTGATTTGATTGAGTCGCTTTCTGTTCCTACTGAACGAGAAATGGAAGAAACTCAAAAAGTTCCTGTTGCTGTTCCAACAAAAACGACAGAAAAAAATGTTGATGAACCAAAAGAAAGTGATGGTGGTGATAAAAAAGCAATAATTTTTGCTATAATCACTTCTTTGGTTTTAGTTTCTGTGTTTGCATTTTTACTTATAACTGGGCTTAATAATGGCGGTAAAACTTTTAAAATGATAGATTTTGTGGATTTATCTATGGAAGAAGCGTTAGAAAAAGCGTTAGATGAAGGCTTCTTAGAAGAAAATATAAAATTTGTGGAAGAACTTTCAGATGGCGAGGAAAACATTGTATTACGTCAAAAGCCTTCAGCAAATCAAGTAGTAACTGATGATATCGAAGATGCTGTTATAACATTTTATATCAGTAAAAAGAAAATAACTACTTATGAACTTGAAAATTATGTAAACAAAGATTATGAAGTTGTAAAAAAAGAGTTAGAAAAAGTTGGAATTAAGGTTGAAATTGAGTACAAAGAAAGTGATGAATACGATGAAGACAGAATAATTTCTCAGTATCCAAAAGCTGGTGAAATAATTAATATTGAAAGAGATAAAGTTCTTTTAGAAGTATCGCGAAAAAGTGCTGATGATGAACTTGTTCTCATTCCGTCTGACATTATAGGAAAAGATGAATTAGATGCAGTTGATATTCTTGAAGAGTTAGGGTTAGAAGTTGAAACTAAAGAAAAGGAATCTGATAAAGAAAAAGGGACTGTCGTTGAGTATACTCCTGACAGACGTGAAGTTAAAAAAGGTTCTAAAATTACTTTATATATAAGTAAAGGTAAAGCCGAAGAAGATGATAACCCTCCAAAACTTCCTGAAAGACCTCAAAATCCGGATAATTCAAACAAAACTACTAAGACTTTATCAATAGATATTTCAAATTATACTTCAACAGTTACAATAAGAATTGAATCTGGCGGAAAAGTAGTTCATGAGTCAACACACGATCCTTCTAAAACACCAATGTTTTCTGCAACTCTTAGTGGTTCTGGCGTCGTAAGTTTTGATATTTATATAAATGGTCAAAAGGTTGGCAGACGTGATATAAATTTTAATAATTAGGATTAAGTATGGAAAAGGGAATTATTGTTAAAGGAATAGGTGGGTTTTATTATGTTGAAACCCAAAATGGAATTGTAGAATGCAGAGCACGAGGAAAATTCAGAAATGAATGTATTAAACCAAGTGTGGGCGATTATGTAGAAATAGATGTTGGTCCGGAAAACACTGGAACAGTTTTACAAATTATGCCAAGAAAGAATCATTTTATTAGACCGCCTATATCTAATATTGATACTTTGGTGCTTGTGGCATCGTTAAAGAATCCGGAACCCGATTTTTTATTTATTGATAAGATTTCTGTGATTGCAAATATGAATAATGTTAATCTTGTTCTGTGTTTTAATAAAGCGGATTTGACAAAGGAAACAGATAGTATAACAGAAATCTATAAAAATACCGGTTATGAAGTGGTTTTTACAAGTGCATTAAGTGGCGAGAGCACAGATGAACTCAAAAAAATGTTAATTTCAAAAACTGGGATAGTTGCGTTTTCAGGATTTTCAGGTGTTGGTAAATCATCGCTTTTAAGTAATCTTACAAATTTACAACTTCAAACAGGAATTGTAAGCGAAAAGTTGAAACGTGGCAAGCATACAACAAGGCATGTTGAACTTTTTAAGTACAATGATTTATATTTTGCAGATACGCCAGGATTTAGCATGTTGGAACTGCCTAAAATAGATAAAAATGATTTAGAAAAGTATTTTCCTGAGTTTTCAAAATATTTAGGAGATTGTAAATTTACAGGATGCAGTCATATTAACGAACGTGATTGTGCTGTAAAAAAAGCCCTTGAAAACGGATTTATTGATAAGTCCAGATACAATAGTTATAAGATATTTTACGATAAATTGAAATCATTTAAGGAGTGGTAACGTGATTAAACTTGCACCTTCAATACTTGCAGCAGATTTTGCAAAATTAGGAGATGAAATTGCAAAGATAGACAAATGTGGTGCTGATTATGTTCACATTGACGTAATGGATGGACATTTTGTACCAAACATTTCTTTTGGTGTGTGTGTAATTGAATCTATAAGAAAATATACTGACATGGTTTTTGATACACATCTTATGATTGAAAATCCAGAAAAATATGTTGATGTTTTTTTGAATGCCGGCAGTGATATAATTACTGTTCATATAGAAGCAAATATGGATTACGAATATATTAAAAATGCTGTGAAATCACGTGGTAAAAAACTTTCTATGTCAATAAAACCTAACACCGATGTAAAGGAAATCTTGCCGTATCTTGACGACTTGGATATGGTGCTAATAATGAGTGTTGAACCTGGTTTTGGCGGACAAAAGTTTATGCCTGATATGCTAAAAAAAGCAGAATACATAAGAAGTATAAATAAAACTATCGATATTCAAATGGATGGCGGTATAGGTCTTAATAATATTGCTGATGTAGTAAAAAGTGGAGTAAATGTTGTTGTGGCAGGATCAAGTGTATTTGGTGCTGACGATGTTGAAAAAACTATTTGTGAATTCAAAAAGTATTAGGAGATATTATGAGAGCAGTTATTATTACAGGTGGAATGATAGACGACTACAATTATTATAAAAACTATTTTAATGAAGATGATATTGTCATATGTGCTGATGGTGGTGTAAAACACTTAATAAATCTTGATTTAGATGCATCGTATTTTTTGGGGGATTTTGATTCTTGCAATTTTGAAGATGTAAAGAATGATAGTCATTTGAAAAATGCTCAAATTATAAAATTCAATTCAGAAAAAGATGAAACAGATACTGAAATTGCTCTTAATTTAGCTCTTGAAAAAGGAGTTAGTAATATTGTAATCTTAGGGGCGATAGGTACAAGGATTGATCATACTTTGGCGAATATCATGCTAATGAAAAAAGCCCTAAAACATAATGTAGAATTAAAAATAGTGAATGAAAAAAACGAGATTAGACTTGTTGATAAATCAATAAGTCTAAATCCCGTTAAAAATGCCTTTCTATCTGTTATTGCTTTAAAGACGACTACCAATCTAACTCTTAAAAATGTAAAATATGAATTAAACGAATTTACGTTATCTACTGATACTTCTCTTGGTATAAGTAATGAATTTACTGATAAAAAAGCAATTATTTCGTTTGATGAAGGATTGCTTCTTGTAATAATATCACGAGATTAACTAAAGAGTTTAATTGCATCAAAAATATTCTTTATGCCATATATTTCAATATCTTTATTTTTTATATCTTTTGCGTTATCAAATGGGATAACGCATTTTTTAAACCCTAATTTTTTACATTCATTTACCCTTTTTTCAACAAATGAGACACTTCTCACTTCGCCTGTTAGACCAACTTCGCCAATAAAAACAGTATCATTACCAATAGTAAAGTTCTTGTAATTAGATGCAATTGCCATTATAATTGCAAGGTCGGTTGCCGGTTCGGAAATTTTAAGCCCACCGGCAATATTTAGATAGACATCCTGATTTTGCATTGTATAGTGAAGTTTTTTCTCTAAAATTGCAACAAGCATAATCGCACGGTTGTAATCAAGTCCTGTTGTCATTCTTCTTGCATTGCCAAATCCGGTAGGGGATGTAAGTGCTTGAATTTCTGCAAGTACAGGACGTGTTCCTTCGAGCGTACAAACAACAGCAGAGCCAGGTATATTTTCGCTTCGACCACTAAGAAGCATTTTTGAAGGGTTTTTAACTTCATTAAGACCATTATCTTTCATTTCAAACACACCAATTTCGTTAGTCGAGCCAAAACGATTTTTAACAGTCCTTAAAATTCTATACGATTGATGTCTTTCACCTTCAAAATAAAGAACACAATCAACCATATGTTCAAGAACTCGAGGTCCTGCAATATTGCCATCTTTAGTTACATGGCCAACGATCAGAACTGATGTGTTATTGTCTTTTGCATATCTTAAAAGCGAGTGCGTTGCTTCTCTGACTTGTGATACACTTCCAGGAGCACTTGATACTTCGTCGTTGTATATTGTTTGTATTGAATCTATTATCATTATATCAGGGTTAATTTCACTAGCGTAATAGAGAATATTTGTTAATGATGTTTCGCTCATAACCGAAAGATTATCTGATTTTACATTTAATCTTTCACTGCGCATTTTAATTTGGTTTAGTGATTCTTCGCCTGATACGTAGAGTATTTTATTTTCTGATAAAGATGAACAAATTTGTAAAAGCAGTGTTGATTTACCTATTCCGGGGTCCCCTCCAAAGAGAACGAGAGAACCTTTAACAATTCCGCCACCAAGTACTCTATCAAGTTCGGTAATATTAGTTTTATGTCGTAATTCGGTTGAAGTGGTAATTTCGCTTAGTAGTGAAGGTTTACTTGATTTAAGACCTTTTGCGTAGGATTTGTCATAATTTTTTTTGTTTATTATTTCCTCGCAAAAAGAATTCCATTCTCCGCACGAAGGACATTTTCCAAGCCATTTTGGTGTTTCATATCCGCACTCATTACAAACAAATTTAGTTTTTTCAGCCATTGTTATTCTCCTGTTATTTCCTTTAGATAATTATATAAATACATTAAACTATTTTAAATAAAATGTCAATATTTCTTTTGAAATCGTAAGAAACATTTAGAAATTAAGAGATTTAATAAGCATTTATGTTAAAAAAATAAAATATAATCGAATATTGTCAAAATTTCAACAAAAATCGCGTTAAATCGACTTGATTATTATTGAGTTTTATTATATAATGAGTTAGTTGTGTAATGAGGTAAAAATATTTCACGAAGGAGTGTTATGCGTGCCGGATTTAAAAGGATTTGAATTAGCGTTGTATTTAATTACTGCATTTATTCAAATTTTTGTATTTGTATTTGGTGGTTATTATATTTTTATTTCTTTCTTTGGGTGGTCTAATAAAAAGACAAATACTGAACCTAAAGAAACAAAAATGCATAGATTTGCGATGCTTGTTGCTGCCCACAATGAAGAAATGGTTATTGCAAATATGGTTAAAAGTTTGCAAAATTTAAACTATCCAAGAGAGTATTACGATATTTTTGTAATTGCTGATAACTGTGATGATGCTACTGCTGAACGTGCTCGCGAAGCAGGTGCACTTGTATATGAAAGAACAAATGATAAACTACGCGGAAAAGGTTATGCATTAGAATGGATGTTTGAAAAAATATTTGAAATGGGAGATAAATACGATTCTATTTCAATATTTGACGCCGATAATGTTGTTAATAAGAATTATTTATATGAAATGAACAAAGAACTTAATAAAGGTTATGAAGTTGTTCAGGGTGTAATTGACAGTAAAAATCCATTTGACTCTTGGATTACTTGTGCATATTCTGTGTCATTTTGGTCAATCTCAAGAATGTTCCAGAATGCCAGATATAATTTAGGAATGACATGCCAACTTAGTGGTACAGGTTTTGTTGTATCTACTAAACTTTTAAAAGAAATAGGATGGGGCGCTACTTGTCTTACGGAAGATATGGAGTTTACTGCCAAATTAGCACTAATGGGCAAAAAAGTAGGTTGGGCTCATAAAGCTGTAGTTTACGATGAAAAGCCGCTAACATTTAAACAGTCATGGCATCAGAGAATAAGATGGATGCAAGGACACGCAGATGTTGCTTCTCGTTTTACACGAAAACTATTTAAGCGTGCTTTTAAAGAAAGAGATTTTTCAGCATTTGACTGCGCAATATATTTACTTCAACCAGTTAAAGTTGTTGCGTTATTATTTGCTACTATTTTTGGATTTGGTCAGTTGTTTGGAATATTTGATATGTTCGATATGAGTCATTTATTTGGTTCTAAAGAATTATGGAGCATAATTGGTGTTATGCAAATGTTCTACATTCCGTTTATAGTAACTTATGAAAAGAGAATTATAAATGGGCACCTTATCTGGAGTTACTTAATTTATGGTTTTTATTCTTTGACATGGATTCCTATTACTATAATAGGTTGGTGCAAGAAAAATCATAAAGAATGGTCTCATACTAAGCACACAAGACAAATTACAATTGATGAACTTGAAAAGATTCAGTAAAAGTCGGTCTTTATGACCGACTTTTTTGTTATATGTACTTGCTTTTTGTAAAAAAATATGGTACAATATTCTTGAAATTTTTTTAGGAGGAAATACAATGTATAGTACTGAAGAAATCAAAAAAATTGACATTGAAGTTGCAGATGCAATTGAAATGGAAGTTGAAAGACAGAGAAATAAAATTGAACTTATCGCGAGCGAAAACTTTGTAAGCAATGCTGTTATAGAAGCGATGGGTACACCGCTTACAAATAAATATGCAGAAGGTTATCCTGGTAAAAGATACTATGGCGGATGTGAATGTGTAGATATAGTTGAAAATTTAGCTATTGAAAGAGCGAAAAAAATCTTTGGCGCAGAACATGCAAATGTTCAGCCACACTCTGGTGCACAGGCTAACATGGCAGTATTTTTTGCTGTACTAAAACCGGGCGATACTGTAATGGGGATGAATTTATCTCATGGTGGTCATTTATCACACGGAAGTCCTGTGAATATGTCAGGAAGTTATTTTAACATCGTTCCTTATGGAGTAGATGAAAAAACGCAAGTTCTTGATTATGATGAAGTAAGAAGAATTGCACTTGAATGTAAACCAAAGTTAATAGTTGCGGGCGCAAGTGCATATTCAAGAACACTTGATTTTGAAAAATTTTCTGCAATAGCAAAAGAAGTTGGAGCATATTTAATGGTAGATATTGCTCACATAGCAGGGTTAGTTGCTGCTGGCCTTCATCCAAATCCTGTTCCATATGCAGATTTTGTCACTACTACAACTCATAAAACACTAAGAGGTCCTCGTGGTGGTATGATTCTTTGCAAAGAAGAACATGCAAAAATGATAAATAAAGCGGTTTTCCCTGGAATTCAAGGTGGTCCGCTTATGCATATAATTGCTGCAAAAGCAGTTTGCTTTAAAGAAGCATTATCGGATAAATTTAAAGCATATCAGACACAGATAGTAAAAAATGCAGCAGAACTTTGTAAACAACTGCAGGCAAAAGGGATAAAAATAGTTTCTGATGGAACTGATAATCATTTAATGCTTGTTGATCTTACATCTTTAGGGTTAACTGGAAAAGAAGCAGAAAAACTTTTAGATGAAGTTGGCATTACAGTTAACAAAAACACAATTCCTTTTGAAACAACAAGTCCGTTTATTACAAGCGGTATAAGAATCGGCACACCTGCTGTTACATCAAGAGGATTTAAAGAAGAAGATATGAAAACTATTGCAGATTTAATATACCTTACATTAACTGATTTTGAAAACTCAAAAGATGCAGTTAAAGATGGTGTTAAAAATCTTTGCGCAAAATATCCATTATATAAATAATAAAGTGGTGCAGGAATTTATTCTTGCACCAATTTTTAAAAGGAGTGATATAAGTGGCGGCACCTTTAGCAGAAAGATTAAGACCTGATACATTAGATGATGTTGTTGGACAGCACCATTTGATAGGCGAAGGAAAGATATTATCCAATATTTTAAAAGTAAATGAAATTCCAAATATGATATTTTATGGTCCTTCAGGAACAGGCAAAACAACTATAGCTAACATTTGTGCTAAAAGTGCAGGAAAGACTTTTTATAAACTTAATGCCACTACCGCTGCTGTAAAAGACATTAAAGACATAATATCAACTTTAGATACTTTTGAAAACAGAAATGGTGTACTTTTGTATTTGGATGAAATCCAGAATTTCAATAAAAAACAACAACAGTCATTGCTTGAATATATTGAAAACGGCAAAATAACTTTAATTGCAAGTACAACTGAAAATCCGTATTTTTATGTTTATAATGCTATTTTGTCTCGATCTACGGTGCTTGAGTTTAAAAGTGTTGACTGTTCCGATATACAAAGGGCAATTGTAAACGGAATAAAAAGACTAAATGAAGATTATCCTGATATTGAAATTACTATTGAAAACGATGCATTAGAGCATATAAGTATGTGTTCAAATGGTGATGTTAGAAAGTCATTAAATGCGCTGGAAATGTGTGTAAAATCTCAATTATACAATTATTCGGATAAAATAAATATTACTATTGATATTGCAGAAGATTGTACTCAACTTTCGTCGTTTGCACATGACAAAAACGGCGATAACCATTATGATGTAATCAGTGCATTTCAAAAATCAATAAGAGGTAGTGATGCTGATGCGGCACTTCATTATTTGGCACGACTTATCGAGGGTGGGGATCTTTTAACAGCTTGCAGAAGACTTTTAGTTGTAGCTTCTGAAGATATCGGATTAGCAAACCCTAATGCGATTGTTGTTACAAAATCGTGTGTTGACTCAGCTTTACAGTTAGGACTACCTGAAGCACGTATTCCCCTTAGCGAAGCAGTTATACTGCTTGCAAATTCTCCAAAATCAAATTCCGCAATCTGCGCAATAGATTCTGCATTATCTGATATAAAAAACACGAATGTTGGCCCTGTACCGAGTCATCTTAAAGATACTCATTATGCAGGTGCACAAAAAATGGGCAGGGGACTTACTTATAAATATCCTCATAATTATAAGAATTCTTATGTTTCTCAGCAGTATCTTCCTGATAATATTAGAGACAGAGTTTATTATAAAGCTGGAAATAATAAGACAGAGCAAATGTACAAAAAATATATTGATGATTTGAAAAATGGTGAAAAGTAATGAGTATTGTTACAAAATGTGGCGATAAAAAAATGACTGATTTAATAGGCGAAAGAGTAAGTAAAACAGACAAAAGAATTGAACTAATTGGTACTGTTGATGAAGTGATAAGCATTTTGTCAATTGCAAATTCATTTATTGATAGCAAAAAATATACCGAAGAATTTACAATTTGCCAAGATGCTTTATATAGATTCAATGGACAGATTGCCGGTGCTGACTTTACAGAGCTTACGAAATATACTGAATATTTTGAAGAATTTATTTCATCTAACGAAAGTCGTAATTTTACTTTTAATTATACTGTAACAAAAGTAGGTTCACTAATTGATTATGCAAGAGCAGTAATAAGACGTGCTGAAAGAATTTTCTGCAATTGTGATAATAAAAGAGAAGATTTATGTAAATTCATTAACAGAATTTCAGATTATTTATATGTGTTTTCACGCAAGGTCGATTCGGAGGGATTATGATGAAAAAAACTGCCTTGATAACTGGCGCATCTAAAGGAATAGGAAAGGCTATAGCATTAAATCTTTCAAAAGAGTTTAATGTGGTAATTAACTATAATAAGAGTTATGATGATGCTTTACTTCTTGCAGATTCAATAAATAAAAATGGTGGTTGTGCAAAAATTTTTAAAGCAGATATTACAAATTTAACTGAAGTTAAAAATATGATTGAATTTACTATTTCACATTTTAAAAAACTTGATGTTCTTGTGAATAATGCAGGAATAGCTGAACAAAAACTATTTACAGATATTACAGAAACTGACTGGAATACAATTATAAATACAAATATGAACGGCACTTACAACGTTACACGCCAAGCATTAAAATATATGATTCATGAAAAAAACGGAAAAATAATAAATATATCATCCGTTTGGGGACTTGTAGGTGCATCGTGTGAAGTACATTATTCCACTGCTAAAGCAGGAATAATAGGATTTACAAAATCTCTTGCAAAAGAAGTTGCTCCTTCAAATATAACTGTAAATGCGGTAGCTCCAGGCGTGATAAATACTGATATGTGCAATTTTGATGAAGAAACTATTGAAATGTTAAAAAGTGAAATTCCGCTTGGAAGAATCGGCTCACCTGATGATGTTGCGAATGTTGTCGGATTTTTAGCATCTGATTTATCTAACTACATAACCGGTCAGGTGATAAATGTCAGTGGTGGGTTTGTTGTATAAATAAGTTCTTGCAATAAACTTATTTATGTGTTATAATACATATGATTATGAATATAAAAGGTGAAGTTATGTTTAAAAATTTATTCAAAAAAAGTAAAGTTAATGATCATGCAAGAGATTACTCAAACGTAATAATTACTGACAAATCAGATTTTTCACTTCTTGAAGCATATAAAACAACTCGTACTAATTTAACATATTCTTTAATGAATTCCGAAGATAAGTGTAAAAAAATTATCTTTACTTCATCAATTCCGTCAGAGGGTAAAACTGTAAGCTGTATAAATACCGCTATTGCATTTGGAATGGCAGGCAGTAAAGTTCTTGTTATTGATGCCGATCTTAGAAAACCAAAATTACATGTATGTCTTAATTTATCAAATGAAACAGGTCTTACAAATTACATAGTTGGTATGGAAAAAACAAGTGATGTAATTCAGACTACAGAGTATGGCATAGATTGTATAACTGCGGGACATATTCCGCCAAATCCTTCGGAATTGTTGGCATCTCCTAAAATGAACGAATTGTTTATAGAAACTTCTGAAAAATACGATTATATATTTATTGATATGCCACCGGCTACAATTGTTACTGACCCTGTGTCTTTATCGAAATATGTAACTGGTGTAGTTTTAGTTGTAAGACAGAATTATACAAACAAGGATTATCTTGATAAAGCGGTTTCTAATTTAAAATTTGCAAATGCTAACATCCTTGGTATTTTGCTTAATGATGTAGAAACTTCTGACAGATATTATTTGAGCAGATATAGATATAAAAGATATTCATATAAATACAGATATTACGAATAAGGAGTACTTTTGTGATAGATTTTCATACACATATTCTTCCCGGGCTTGACGATGGAGCTGAATCTATACAGATATCTCTTGAAATGTTACAAATGGAGCTTTCTCAAGGGGTAAATACTGTAGTAGCGACTCCTCATTTTTCTTTTGATAAAATTTCTGTTGATGATTTTTTAGAACTTCGCGATAATTCATACAATACCATAAAAACATATGCACAAGAAAAAAATGTACCTGTACCGGAAATTATTCTTGGTGCCGAAGTTAAATTATCGCCACACATTAGCAAAAGAGATTCATTAGAAAAGTTGTGTATTGGCTCTACAAATATAATTCTTTTGGAAATGCCATATCATAATTGGCATGAGAGCTGGGTATTTGATGAAATTTTTGCAATAATTGTTTCAAAAAAACTAATACCGGTTATTGCACATGTAGACAGGTATATAGAAAAAAAGAAAGATTTTGATAAATTCCAAAAACTTTTTAGAATGGATTTAAATCTACAAATTGATTTAGATAGATATCCTTCGCGTCATAGCAAAAAGATTATTGACAAACTAATCAAAGAAGAACTTGTTCATATTGTTGCTTCTGATTGCCATGATACGGGTTCTCGTGCTCCGATGTTAAAAGAAAAACTTGATTTGATAAGAAAAAAACATGGTATTAAAGTTGTAAATTCCTTTATGGAAAATGCAGTAGTATTATTAAATTCACAAAAATAGCACATATGTCAACACGATATATGTGTTTTTATATAAGGTAGTGTAAAAAATGAAACTTACAAATAGATTGATGACCGTAGCATCATGTGTTGATAAGTGCGATACATTGGTTGATATTGGAACAGACCATGCATATATTCCTATTTACTGTTTGGAAAATAATATATGTAATAGGGCGATCGCTTGCGATATAAATCAAGGTCCACTTGATATTGCCGACAAAAATATAAAAAATTATGGCTTGAAAGATAGAATTATCACTCGTATATCGAACGGTCTTGAAAACTATGTGAAGGGCGAAGCCGAAAACATAATTATCGCTGGTATGGGTGGCCTTTTAATAAACGAAATATTGATAAGCGGGATTGATAAAATTACCGATGATACAATGCTTGTTTTGCAACCTATGATTGCAGTCTATGAAGTAAGAAAATTTCTATGTGATAATAATTTTATTATAGTTGACGAAAAACTTGCAAAAGAAGATAATAAAATATATAATATTATTAAATGTAAAAAAGGTTATGAATGTCTTTCGGAATATGAGATGTATGTTGGAAAGAAACTTTTAGAAAACAATGATAAATTACTAAAAGAACATATGGAAAAGAAAATTTATACAATTTCAAAAGTAATTTGTGGACTTGAAAAATCTTTTGATAAAGAAGATGAAATATTGCAAAATAAAAAAATACTTTCTTACTATAAAAGTGCGTGGGAGGGAAGAAAAAGTGTATAAAGTTAGTGATGTGATTTCTGTTATTGAAAATATCGCACCTTTATCTTTTGCATGTGAATGGGACAATGTCGGACTTCTTATTGGCAACAGGGAAACTACTGTAAAAAATGTTCTTCTTACGCTTGATGTTGATGAATTTGTCGTGGATGAAGCAATCCAAAAAGGTTGTAATTTAATATTATCGCATCATCCTCTTATATTTCATCCAGTTAAAAGATTAAATGAGGAAAATATATCAGAAAAAGTAATTATGAAGCTAATTAAAAATGATATTAGTTTGTATAGTGCTCATACAAATCTTGATGTAGCGCCGGGCGGTCTTAATGATTACATGGCGTCAAAACTTGAGTTGAATAACACAAAGATACTTGAAATATCAGGTGTTAGTGATAAAGGTGAATACGGGTTTGGTCGTTATGCAGTACTTGATGCACCACTTACAATGAATAAGATTATCGAGAAATGTAAATCTGTATTTAATTTAAATGTTTCAAAATTTGTAGGAAATCCGGATGATTTAATAAGAACCGTTGCAGTTAACTGCGGTGGTGGAGCAGGTAGCATAGACAGTTGTTTTAATAAAAACATCGATTTATTTATAAGTGGCGATTTTAAATATAATATTTTGCGAGATGCTTATGAGAACAAACTAAATGTAATTGACGTGGGACATTATAATAGCGAGCATATTGTAATTGATTTATTTTATGAAATATTATCAAAAAATCTTACTGATATAAACTTAACAAAAAGTGAAAAAAATATTGATTTTATAAAATATTTATGAGTAAACTAAATAGTCGCAGATACAATTCGAAAGAATGTATATGAGGAAAGTCCGGGCATCACAGGGCAGGGTGCCGGGTAACTCCCGGTGGAGGCAACTCTAAGGAAAGTGCAACAGAAAAGAACCGCCGTAATTACGGTAAGGATGAAAAGGTGAGGTAAGAGCTCACCGCTGATTGGGTAATCAATCTGGCGTGTAAACCCCACTCGATGCAACACCGCAAAAAGAGAATTATATTTGCCCGATATCTCTAAAGGTGGCTTGAGTTATACAGAGATGTATAACCTAGATAGATGACTATTTTAAACGACAGAACCCGGCTTATTGTTTGCTCATTTATATGAATTTATCCTCTTAATTAGATTTCTTAAATTTAATTAAGAGTTTTTTATTTGATGAATATAAGTAATTTTAGAGAAAATGAAAAACGAAAAGCTAAAAGTACAAAAAGAAACGACAATTTTCTTATCGAAAGTTGTCGTTTCTTTTTTGGTCGGAATGACAGGATTTGAACCTGCGACCTCTGCGTCCCGAACACGCTCTAAAGCCTGATATATAGCGGTTTTTGCTTTTTTTAGCCCTTTCCGCTACATTCAACATACTCTTTGGACATCTTATCTCCACTGTTTCCATATACTCCAGATCTAACTGTGGGATAACATGTGGTCAAAAACATTATCCGCATTAAGATTTTCCTAATGGAATTATAACATGTAGTACATGGAATTTCTGGAATTGTCAATAAATGTATAGTCGAGCATCACGCGAAATTTTTGATATCGAGTTTATGCAGCTTGTTTTAAATGCTGTTTGCGATATTCAACCGGAGGTAATCCTGCCGGGTTGAAACTGGTAATTCTTAATGTGTTGTAATAGGCAAATATATATCTGAATACAACTCTTTTGACTTGTTCTTTTGTCATTGTATGAGTAGGCAGACGGTATATTTTTTCTTTTTTAAGTGTGGCAAAGAAGCTTTCCATTCTTGCATTATCAAAGCATTTTCCTGTGCTACTCAGACTTTGTATCATTCCGTACTTTGATAATATAGAACGAAATGCATCACTCGTATATTGACATCCTCTATCACTGTGGAGTATTACACCCTGAAGATTGCCATATCTTTGCTTTAATTGATTTACGGTATCTATGCACAATTCCTTTTTCATATTATCTCTCATTTCAAGTGCCACAATTTCTCCGTTGTAGCAATCGAAAATTGGAGATATATACACTTTACCATCGCTGCATTGCACTTCGCTGATATCTGTAAGAAGCTTGGTTATCGGATATTTTGAAGAAAAATCTCTTTTAATAATATTTTCCTTTTCCTGAACCTCATCGGTTACTTTGGTAATACCATGTGGAGTTCTGCGATAGTGTAGCAAATGACCTTCTTGCATAGCACGATATACAGTTCTGCGACTGCATTTAATTTCTTTTTGATTTAATGCGGTTTGTATTCTGTCAACACCGTAATTATCATTATCAGGATGTTCATTAAGTGTATTTTGAATTTCGACCAAAAGAAGTTTGCGCTTGCTTAATTTATCACGGTTCTTTAACCAACGATAATATTCCGATTCATTAGCATTAAGTACTTTACAAAGCCGTTTTACGGTATATCTATGTTTGTTATTTAAAATATATAAATAACGCTCACTTGCTTTTACTTCTTTCGGTCTTTGGCGAAAAAACCGAGTGCATCCTTTAGAATTTCATTAGCTTGCTTGAGTTCCATATTTTCTCTTTCAAGCTCACGAATACGTCTTTCTTCAGGAGTTTCAGGTTCTTTATGTTTCATAATTGATACGCCTGTTTTACGCTCAATATTGCGTTTGCACCGCCAATTAGAAGGAGTATAGTATGGTAATCCTAATTGATTAGCAGCTTTTCTTAATCCAATTTCATCGGATAATCGAAGCGCTTCTTCTCTGAATTGATCACTGTAAGTCATCGGCATTTGATTCACACCTTTCTGATTTTTCTATTATATCAGAATTTCGTGTCTTTGTCGACTGTACTTAAAGTATAACACTCCATTCTTGAGCCAATTACAACAAAGCGAACTATAATAGCTATATCAAAATTTGACGCACCTTAAACAAAGAAAAGGCGAGATTAAGATTTTCGAATCAATCTCGCTTGTTTTATGTCCAAAATATAGTATTATTAAATTTAAATTTATTCAAAATGGAGAAAATTGCGTTTTGGTATTGCTTTTGTTCTAGTTTTAGAATATAATAGAATTATCAAAACAAGGAGAGAAAAACTATGGACTATATGACTGCAAGAGAAGCAGCTGATAAATGGGGCATATCCCAAAGACGAGTTGCTGTGCTGTGTTCTGAGAATAGAATAGAAAATGCCGCGCGGTTGGGAAATATGTGGATTATCCCTAATAACGCCGAAAAGCCAATCGACGCAAGAAGCACTCGATACAACATGAGTACCGATAAATGCGTTAAGCCATTTCTAAAATGGGCAGGCGGAAAAGGTCAGTTGATTAGGGAAATTGAAAAATATTATCCATTCGGATCAACAATAACTAAGTATGCCGAACCCTTCGTAGGCGGAGGTGCTGTTCTCTTCGATATATTAAACAAGCACAAAGTTAATGAAATATATATTAGCGATACAAATGCCGAACTAATAAATGCATATAAAATAGTAAGAGATAGGATTGATGAACTAATCGAGTTACTTCAAGCATATCAGGCAGAGTATATACCCCTTACTACTGAGGAAAGAAAAGAATACTATATTAGAAAAAGAGAATCATTCAACGAACTAAAGGTAAATGGGAATGAGAAAACAAACATTGAAAAAGCAGCACTGATGATATTCCTTAATAAGACATGCTTTAATGGATTGTATCGAGTGAATAAAAAGGGATTATTCAATGTCCCAATGGGTTCTTATAAAAATCCTATGATATGTGATGAGGATAACCTAAGAAGGGTATCTTGTAAACTTCAAAATGTAACAATAGTGTGTGGAGATTACAGAGAGTCAAGAGACTTCATTGATGAGAATACATTCGTGTACTTCGATCCGCCATATAGACCGATAACGGATACAGCAAGCTTTACTGCCTACACCGAGAACTTGTTTAACGATGAAGAGCAAATAGAACTTGCAAGATTTGTAGATGAAATGCATAAAAAAGGAGCTAAGATAGTCGTAAGTAATTCTGATCCTAAAAATTCAAATACAGAAGATGACTTCTTCGATAATATCTATAAAGCACATAAAATCAAAAGGGTTGAAGCTACGAGGATGATAAATTGCAATAGCGAAGCTCGTGGCAAGATTAGAGAATTGCTAATATCAAACTACTAAACTTAAAATAACAAAATAAAACAACACTGCGGACAAGGCTCTGCAGTGTATACTCTTTGGAGGTATAAAGATGAAATTAAGAGATGCACAAGATAAAATATTAAGAATATGTAATATACCATTCTCGGAATTATTTACTGAGGCGGATTTTGAAACTATAATTAAAAACAAGGGTAAAACAGGACAGTTGCTTGAATTAGCTCTTGGCAAGAAATTGGACAGCTTCAATATAGACTTTGAAGACGGAGAGTTAAAAAGCAATAAATGTGATAGAAACGGAAAGCCATTGGAGACAGTTTTCATTACACAAATAGCAAGCGTAATTGATGAGCTTCTTGAAGAAAGACCATTTCAAGAAACGCATCTTTATGAGAAAATCTCAAATATGCTCTATGTTCCTGTTTGCAAGGAAGGAAATCCAAGAGATTGGATGTTTTTAGATGCAATACATATTGATTTGTCAAAACCGGAATATTCGGAATTTTTGGATATTTGGGAAGAGGATTATTATTCTATTTGCAGACAATTAAAAGAACACATTGAAACAAGTTCGGATGGATATATTCATACATCAAATGGAACGCATATTCAAGTGAGAAGTAAGGATTCAAAACCATATCATCCGATATACTCACATAAATACGGTAGATATGTATCCAATAAAAATCACGCTTTTTATTTTCAAAAGCAATTTGTTTACGATGTAAGGAAATGAAGAAATGAGGTCATTCAATGAGCACTTGTCACTTCTGTAAAAACGAAATAACCGAATCAAAATTTATGTTATTGAACGATATGATATATAAATCATGTCCTGGTTGTTCAAAGAGCGCAGGGATGCACGTGTTTTATAGTTGCCCGGAGCTGTTCGGGTGTGCTCCTACTCGTGCTAATAAAAGCAACCCCCTTGGATTACAAAGTCATTGTGCACCTTGTCGTTCAGAGAAACAAGGGCCTCACGAAAATGCCGTACTGTGTTCGCAGGCCAAAGAACTCAGCGGTTATGTAATAAACGAAGTACGTATTTTGCCTATGAGTACAGATGTGTTTGGCACCTATCTGGAGGCCCGCGCGTTCTTGTTGAGTACAATGCCGAGCAGAGGTAATACATATTATTTCAAAACGTCAAAAATGAACTGCCCTGAAAACACACTGGTATTTTTTCAGTGTGGTGGTTGCTTGATAGGTTATGCAATACACTTAAAAACGGTATTACTCGAAAACCCAGTTACGCTTGAAGACGGAGAAATCTATAACGGATACTACCAATTTGCTGAAAATTCGGTGACACTATTTGAAAAACTTATAGGAAAAGAAAAAATGGTGGAGATATACCCTGAATTTAAGACATTCAATCAAAGTCATCAATTTCTTCCGGTAGCAGTCTTGCCTGCAATTTTTAGCGAATTAAACGCAAAAAGCGGGTTTGTTAAATCCTATATGCAAAACAACTTACCAGAAGAAATTGCTGATGAGGATATACAGAAACTTAAAGAAGGTACAAAAAAGACTATTACAGTTAATGCGTATGAACGAAACGATAAGGCGCGCAGGCAATGTATCAATTATTATAAGAAGAAAAATGGCGGCGTTGTAAAATGTGAAATATGTGGATTTAATTTTGGAAAGACGTATGGA
>SVJH01000042.1 GCA_015069095.1 Oscillospiraceae bacterium
CAGGTGCAATTGGCGATGTTCCAAACGATTTTGCAGGCGAATTTATTGTAAAAACATTTGTTAAAAACTTTGAAGGCGTTAAGTCTTATCTTAGTGAGTAAGGAGGATTGAGTAATATGAAAAATTACATAAAACCAAACATACAGATTAAAAAATTCATTAGTGAAGATGTTATTACAACTTCGGGCGTAGCAAGTAACAATCCACTTACAGCACTTACATCAAAATCGTTTTCGGTTTCAGAATCAAACGTAAGCTGGAACGACAAAGTAGGTAAGTAAAGTAATTTTTAAAGTGGGCTCTGCCCACACCCGCTCGCCTTTTTAAAAAAAGGCAAGGCGAAAAACTTACATAAGCAAAACATCCGTTTTGCTAAAGGCAAAATAAAAGGCACTCAGAAAAATAAAACAGAGCAGTGAATTTCACTGCTCTGTTTTGTTATTATAGAAACAATTTTTTGTGCATATAGTAATGTATATGCTCTGGGTGTAATAGTCTCGTGTCATTTTAATCTTGTTAGTTTTATTTTAGTAAATCTATACTTTAACCCTATTTGATTTCTTGTTCTAAATTATCAAATAAATGTGATGCAAAAAAATCTCTTATTGAAATGTTTAAACCGTCACATAACTTTTTTACAGTAGATATCGTCGCACTATTATTTCTGCCACCAACAATATTACTCAATGTAGATTGGGTAATGCCGCTTATGGTTGAAAGTTTATTGATAGTAATCTCGTTTTCTTTACAGAGTTCCAAAATTCTTAATCTTGTAGCTTCTCCTATGTTCATTATGCTCACCTCAAAATTAGTTTAACTTTTTTGAGTTAAAATAATTACCTCTTTTGGGTTGACTTTTGCTTATTTTTGTATTATAATGTTTTTCAAGAAACTTTTAAGGATGATATGTATGGAATCTTGGGGAACTGTTAGCATAATTACAGTTGCTGTTTTCGTTTTGTTCATTATGTACATTTATACCTTTAAATTTTGGTAGTTATGCGCATTTAAAAGTTGCAAAGATAGTGGTATAATTATTATACATTCAAGACAGGCATCTTTTACAGGCGTTTTTTATTGCATTCCTAAAAATCAACTCTACACATAGGAGAGTTTTTTGCGTTTTTGCTCTATCGATTGGGGATTTACAACGTTTTTTCGTAATAATATAATTATTACATAGAAATAAAAAGCAAATCAGAATTATTTAATTTCTGAAAGGAGAAAAGAAAATGATAAAAAGAGTAATTGGCATTATGCTATGTATGGCGCTTTTGTTTACAATGGTTCCAACTGTAGCATTTGCCGAAACACAGCCAGAAGTAATTGCTGAAATTGACCAGTATAAACTTGGTGGCGAAAGCGTAACAGTAAGCGGTGTGCCTGCTTATGTTACAACTTATGCAAACGGAACAACAACTTCAACAGACGGTGCTGTTATCGTTTACATTATGAATCATGGAGGAAAGGTAGTAGGTACAGAATCAAACGGCAGTATTCTTTCTACATATTTAACAGGCGACAATGCAGGTAAATATGTTGTTGTTACAGTTGACTTTTTAAACAATCCTTTAGCTGTTTCACCTACAATTGACCTTGGACTTCAAAATCTTGTAAGACAGGATATTTGGTCAAGCAAGAAATTTATGTACGGAAATTCTTTTGTAAAAGAAACATCGTTTATACTTCCTGAAGGTTGCCGCTTAGCGCGTGATGTTTGGTACTTTGACCTTTTAGGTAATGGTGCAAAAGGTACAAAAGAAGCAATCGTTGCAAGCTGGAATACAGATGCATTCAAAACTACACATGGCTCAAAAATCCCACCTTGCGAAGGAAACAACTTTGAAGGCGGATGGTTTGAAGCAACAGATATTTCTCAGCTTGTAAAAAGCCAATCAAACGGTGGCGGACCTATCGATACAAATCTTTGTCTTGATATAGTTTACCCTTCAAATCCAAAAGAAAAAACACCAGTATTTATGCATTCATCTTCATGGGAAAGAAGATACGGAAGCGAATCAAGTGCATTTAATATTGGACTTGGACTTAGAGGTTACACAGTTGTAACTTACGACCACGAATACTACCCAATGGCACGTGATGACCACTATGGTTACTACGGTGGTGCATACGGCACAGCACAGCAAAATGGTGTAAAAACACATACTGCTGCATCGCGTTGTGTAAAATACTATGCAGACACATACGGATACGATGCAACAAGAATTTGTAATATGGGTATCAGTAAAGCAGGATACACAGCGCTACTTGGACATCCAGATCCTGAATCTTTAGAAGAAATTTCAAGCTATTCATCTTACGGTTACGAAAAAGGCGACAATTACGGTGAACAGCCATTTTTAAAAGACCAGAAAGGCAACGACCTTTCAGGACACATTCAGGTTGTATTTACTGCAATGGGCGACGGTGCAAAACGTCATAAACAGCTTATGACAACTGAATCTTCACCAATTGTTACTGCCTGCGGATACAACGATCAGTTTGGTGCGTGGGATTACTGGGCAGCACAGCAACAGACATACAAAGATTTAGACCTTCCAAACCTTGCAATGACAATGATGGATAAAGGTCATGATGCACCGCTTGGAATTGACCCTGACCTTAAATATTTAAGAGAAGACGGTGTTATGGACTTTTACGATTATTACATAAATAACGGAAGCCCAAGATATGTATATATGGACCCAATCGATGGCAGTACAATTTTTGATGGTTCAAAACCTTTAAAACTTAAATTTATCGGAGAAATTGCACTTTCTGAAATTGAAAATAAAGTTACAGTTAAAAATGCAGAAACTAACGAAGAACTTGACGGTATATGGACTTCTTGCAATGGTAACACAGAATTTGATTTTGTGTCAGATGAGTACGAGTCAAACACAGAATACGTTGTAACAATTCCGAATACAATAAAAGACGAAAAATTTGCAAGAAATCTTGAAGATACATACGAAATTACATTTACAACATCTAAAAACGATGCTTTAACTCCTGTAAATGATGCTTACGTTGTACTTGGCGAAGCAAAAATTACAGGAAACGAAGAAAAAGTTGTTGTATCTAAAAATAAAAGTGTTGGTTACTTTGAATTTGACCTTTCAAATTCCGAAGGCATTGTTGAAACTGGTGAGCTTTGGTTAAATGTTGAAAACGATGCTGTGCAGGCACTTAACATTTATGCTTTTAAAGATGTTAACTGGTCTGAAGCAACGCTTACAAAAGATAATGCACCATCACTTTCAAATGCAACATTTGTTGGTACTGCTAAGGTCACAGAAAGTGGAATTGTAAAAATAGACGTTTCTGAATATATGGCTGATTTTGACGGCTCAAAAGTTACATTTGCTATAGAAGCACAAAAAGAATCGGGCAAAAAAGGTTTAGTTCAGTCTTTCGATAATTTAGATTCTTTTGTTGAACAAAATGTATCAGGCATTGATGCTGATGATGAAAGAAGAAAAAGCAGCGTAAGTGATACATGGGATTTTAAAGTGGGCGGCGACCCAATTAAAAACGGAAGATATTTGTCGAGTGATAAAGATCATACAACAGGTAGTGGTAAATCTTACTACTTTGGAAGAAACAGTACCTGGGACAGAATTAAATTATACAATACATTCGGCACAAGTATGCTTACAGCAGCTGATATTGGCGATACATACAGAATTTCGTTCTGGGTAAATCCTGACAGTGATATTACAATTTATGCAGGGCTTATGGCGTCATATAATCCTGAAAGCGAAAGTTCAAGTGCATACTATAAATACGATGCATCGATGTACGGAACAACTGTAAGTCAAAGTGCAAAGGCAGGCGAATGGACTAAAGTAAGCTTTGATTATACAATTGATCAGGGCAACATTGATGGTAGAATTCAGATGCTTACAATTCAGTCTTCTATAGGTACATCAAGTTTCTATCTTGATGATATAAATGTTGAACTACTTGCAACAGATGTATGTGTTACATCTAAAGAAGGAAGAAACTTAGAAGAAGGTAAAACAACACCAAAACTTGTTCTTACAAAAGAAGCGGTAGATTTAAATAACCCTGTAAGAATAGGCAAAACAAAATATGCATCGCTTTCTGCGGCAATAGCTCAGGTTCCTCAAGACGGAACACTTACAGAAATTAAACTTGATGCTGATATTGAGCTTAACGGAAAACTTACAGTTGCCGAAGGCAAAAACATTTATCTAAATCTATGCGGTAAAACAGTTGATTTAACTGCATATTCAGGAAGTCCTGTAATTACTGTAAACGGAAGTTTGAAAGTTGATAATGGTACAATAAACGATGAATATTTAGCTTCAAACGGCATAGGTAGAGGAGGGTATGTATTCCACGCTTTAGGAGTAAATGCATATCTTGAAATTGGTTCAAATGCGCGTATTATTTCTCATACCGATTACGGCGTAATTCAGGTTGGAAGATACGATAACTTTGAAAAGAGCCCTTATGATGTACTATACGGAACGGTTGTTATAAACGACGGAGCATATATTGCAACAAGATGGTCAATAGTTTATGCTTATCCTGATGGTAATGTAACAATTTACGGTGGTACATTTGAAAATACAAGTTCATCAGTTACAACGCTTATGGGACTTAGAGACCATGCAGATTTTAAACCTGTTCGTAAAGTTTACGGCGGAAACTATTCAACATTAAAAACTCCTACAGACAGCCAGTATCCACTTAAGTCTATGACTTCAAAATGTATTTATGGCGGAACATTTAATGACAAACGCAGACTTAATGAATGTGTTGCATACGGTTACACTTATGTTGAAAATGACGACGGCACATACACAGTAGTTCCTAAAAAAGTAGAAAATGCTCCGCTTGTTGAATTTGATAGTGCTTCTGATATAACAATCACTTCTTCGGGGTCTTATGATTCAACAAAAACGTGGTGGGGTTCAAGTTCAAGTCATCTAAAACTAAAAGACGGATATGCGCAGATATTCGGTACTGCAGGTGCATGGGGGTCTTCTTCGAGAATTGGATTTACAACAAATCCTACAGCTGTGAAAGACAAAGATAGCGAACAATATATGGTTTGCAAAATTCAAATTCATCCTGGAAATGTAAAAACTCGTTACAGATTAGGTCATAAAACAGATGATTCTACTTCTTGTGCAAACGTATTCTGTGTATATTCTGAGGAAGAAACCGGAAAACTTTATGCGTACACAGGAAAAACAGATCAGATTGACACAAGTGCAAAAATAGGCGAACCAACTGATTACTATGGCGATATGTGGATTGACTGTGTTGCTGTAATTGACCTTAATACAGAAAGCACAAACGCTCCTGTAACTCTATATGCAAATGATATTAAGGGCACAGGCAGTCTTTATGCTGATATTGCTACAAGAGCAAGAAGCGGAGAACTTCTTGGAATATTCTTGCAGAACGAACATAAAGCATCAGAAAATACATTCATTGATAATGCAAGAGTTTATACAGTAAACAAAAACGACCTTGTTAAACTTAACGTTACTGTTGATGATTTAACAGTTACAACTTCAAACGAAGTAATGATTGCCAACCTTAAAAATACATCTGATGAAACACTAAGTGTAATTAAAGCAAACGGACAGTATCTTCCAATGAGTGCAATCAAAGTAAATAAAGGCGGACTTTCATTTGTTATAGACGAAGATGATTTAGCTTGGGGAGACAACGAAATTGACCTAAGTGAAGTGAAAGATATTTTCGGTCAGAACATAGACGGTGATAATACATTTGTATATACTAAAGAAATGCCAGTTGTTGAAGTTATTGGCGAAGATATAAAAGCATCTTACGATGACGGAAAAGGCGCAAATACTGTTACAAACAGATTCTTCGCAAATCTTGTAAATATTGAAGATATTGCAGAAGCAGGTTTTGAAATTTCAACAGTAATA
>SVJH01000021.1 GCA_015069095.1 Oscillospiraceae bacterium
AAGCTTTCTTTTAAGAAAGCGGGTTTTGGTTACTTTTACAAAAGTAACATATATATTTTACTTACTTTTCAAATACTCATCAATTGCTTTTGCACTTTTTTTGCCTGCGCCCATTGCAAGAATAACGGTAGCCGCACCGGTTACCGCATCACCGCCCGCATACACGCCTTCAATGCTTGTTGCACCGGTATCCTCATCTGCAATAATTCCGCCCCATACTTCAGTTTTAAGCCCATTTGTTGTTGATTTTATAAGCGGATTTGGCGACTGCCCGATTGCCATAATAACAGTTTGTGCATCTATTATATGTTCGCTTCCTTCTTTTACAATTGGTCTTCTTCTGCCTGATGCATCTTTTTCGCCAAGTATCATTTCAACGCATTTTACGCCTGTTGCCCATCCGTTATCACCTAAAATTTCTGTTGGATTTGTAAGCGTTTTAAATATAATACCTTCTTCTTTTGCGTGATGCACTTCTTCTTTTCTTGCAGGCATTTCGTCCTCTGAACGTCTGTATACTATATACACATTTTCACTTCCAAGACGTTTTGCACATCTTGCAGCATCCATAGCAACGTTTCCACCACCGACAACAATAGTGCTTTTACCAACTTTAACAGGTGTGTCGTAATTTGGAAAATCATACGCCTTCATAAGATTTATTCTTGTTAAAAACTCATTTGCACTATAAACACCGTTTAAGTTTTCGCCGCTTATTTTCATAAAACTTGGAAGTCCTGCACCGGTGCCTATAAATACTGCTTCGTACCCCATGTCAAAAATCTCACCAACAGTAAGAATTTTTCCAATAACCATATCAAGTTCAAACTTAACACCTAAATCTTTTAAGTTATCGATTTCTTTTTGAACAATATCTTTAGGAAGCCTGAACTCAGGAATGCCGTACATAAGCACTCCGCCAGCTGTATGAAATGCCTCAAATACAGTAACGTCATATCCCATTTTTGCAAGGTCGCCGCTGCATGAAAGTGATGCAGGTCCAGACCCTATAATTGCAACTTTTTTGCCGTTTTTTTCTATAACTGGTGCTTTTCTTTCACAATTTTCTCTATACCAGTCAGCCGCAAATCTTTCAAGACGTCCAATGCCAACACTTTCGCCTTTTATGCCTCTTACACATTTTCCTTCACATTGTCTTTCCTGAGGGCAAACTCGTCCGCAAACTGCAGGAAGGGCGTTTGTTTCAGTAATTTTAAGATATGCCTTTTCAAATTCGCCTTCGGCTATAAGTGAAATAAACTCAGGTATCTTAACATTAACAGGGCAACCTGTCATACATGGTTTATGTTTGCAGTTTAAGCATCTTTTTGCTTCTTCAATTGCTTCTTCCGGTGTATATCCTAAACATACTTCTTTAAAATTTTTGTTTCTTATGTTAGGACATTGTTCTTTTATTTTTACTTTTTCAAGGGACATATTAGGCATTATTATCCCTCCCAATTCTGCACTTGTGATTTTCAAGCGATGCTCTCTCTTCTGTTTTATACATTTCCTGTCTTTTGATTGCACTGTCAAAATCCACAAGATGCCCATCAAAATCAGGCCCGTCAACACAGGCAAATTTTGTTTCGCCGCCAACAGTAACACGACAACCGCCGCACATTCCTGTGCCGTCAATCATAACAGGATTCATACTTACAATAGTTTTAATTCCGTATTTTTTAGTAACGTTACATACTGCTTGCATCATTCTAAGCGGTCCTATTGCTATAACAAGGTCGTAACTATTGCCTTCGTTTATAAGATTTTCAAGCATTGTTGTAACAAATCCCTGATTGCCGTTTGAACCGTCATCTGTTGCAACTACTGTTTTTGTGCTGACTTTTTTAACTTCATCTTCAAGTATGATTAAGTCTTTATTTCTAAAACCTACTATCGTGTGAACTTCGCTTCCTAAACCAAAAAGTTTTTTAGCCTGAGGATAAGCAATAGCAGTCCCAAGTCCGCCGCCAATTACTGCAACTTTTTTATAGCCCTCAAGATGCGACGCCACACCAAGCGGTCCTGCAAAATCAAGAATTTTATCGCCTTCATTTAAGTTCCCAAGTTGAATAGTAGATTTTCCGACTTTTTGGAAAATAATTGTTACTGTTCCTTTTTCTCTGTCAAAATCTGCTATTGTAAGCGGTATTCTTTCGCCTTTTTCATCTATTCTAAATATTATAAACTGTCCCGGCTCTGCTTTTTTTGCTACAAGTGGTGCTTTTATTTCCATTAGCGTAACAGAGTCGTTAAGGTTTTCTTTTCTTACAATTTCAAACATTCTTTTCTCCATTATTCTTCATTTGTCATATATTTTTCAAGATTTTGTTCGTTTAGGATTTCAATTGCTTTTTCAAGTTGTTTATCAAGTGAAATATCCTGAAAACCTATAATTTTTTCAATTTCCATCTGTGTTGTAAAATCAAGCACTCCATAAGGATGAAGTCCTGTTGCGTACTGGAAATCATATACTGCATCAAAAAGTTTTTCGTCAAATTCGTCATTTGGAATACCAACTTCAAATCCAAGTGCTAAAAGTCTTTGTTTATATGCTTTTATAACAGGATCTTTATCGCCAAGTCTTCTTACTTGATCGTGATTTATTTCGTCAAAATATTTTCTGTTATATTTAACAACAGGATTTTTTATTTCTATATCAGGCGTGATACCTACTTTATGGATATTTCTTCCGCCCGCTGTAAGATACTGAGCGTCTGTAAGACGGATTCCGCCTCCAGAAATAATACGGCTTACCATTTGTTTTGTACCTTTACCAAACGTTGTTTCGCCAATAACAACACCTGCTTTTGTATCCTGAACAGCACCCGAAAATGCTTCAGATGCACTTGCGCTTCCGCCATTTACCAAAACAACAAGGTTAAATTTTATTTTTTCAAGTCTTGAATAGAAAATCGATACGTCTGTAGGATTTTTACCAACAAGTTTAATTACAGGACCTTCTGGAATAAAATGAGAACAAATATTTATATATTCGTTAAGGTCGCCGCCAGGGTTGTCCCTTATATCCATAATTACATTTTTAATTCCAAGCGATTCAAAATGCGCTACTGCTTCGTCTACAAATTCAGAAGCATGACCTTCAAAACCATAAAGATTTATATATCCGATTGTGCCGTTTTCAATTACCTGATAATATCCCATTTCGGTAACAAATGTATCTCTTTGCATTGTGATGTCAATTTTTTCGCCATTTCGCATTACTGTAAGTTTTACATCTGTCCCTTTTTCGCCTACTATATATGTTTTTGCCTGATCAATACTCATTCCTGAAATTGAAATATCATCTACTGCAATAATTACATCGTAGCGTTTAAGATTTGATCTTGATGCAGGTGTGTTCTTTAAAACTTTTGACACCAAAAGCCCATCATCATGTTCTGAAACAATAACACCTATACCGCAAAGTTCATTTAGTAGGTTCTGCATAAATAAGTCGTATTCTTCTTTTGTGTAGTATTCGCTGTTAGGATCAAGGTTGTTAAAAATACCTTTTAATGCTTCGTCTAAAAGTTCCGGATTTTTATAAAGAACCTGTCTTAATGCATTTCTATACATATCAAGTTCTGTTACATCGTCAAACACATAGCGGTTTTTAACAGTTGCTACTGATTGGTCTACTATATAACTTTCATATGTTTTTGCAGGGTCTTTTTCCTCTGTTTTTGTATCATCTGCAAAAACGCTTACATTAAATGTCAAAAATAATGTCAAAATAAGTGATATTACTTTTTTCAACTTTTTCATCCCTTTCGGTTAATTACATTTTTTCAGGAGCTTCTATTGCTAAAATATCAAGTACGTTTTTAATAACTGTTTTTACTTGTTTAATAAGGAACAGTCTTGCTTTTGAAAGATTTACGTCATCGCATTTTACTCTGCATTTTGGAGCATTGTAGAATGTGTGGAAATTTGATGCCAAATCAAGTACATATCTTGTAATTCTGCTTGGGTCGCTTAGTGTTGCACAAAGTTTAATTTCATTTGGAAGTGATGCAAGACTTGTCATAAGTTCAACTTCTTCATCTTCTTTAAGAAGTGTTACATCAGCACCTTGTGCATCTATTCCTTCTTCATTAAGTGCATTTATTATGCTTGCAATTCTTGCATGAGCGTACTGTACATAAAATACAGGGTTGTCGCTGTTTTGTGCAACTGCAAGGTCAAGGTCAAAATCAAGATGACTTTCGCTTTGGCGAAGATTAAAGAAAAATCTTGCAGCATCAACGCCGATTTCTTCGATTAAATCATTTAGAGTAATCATTTTACCCGTACGTTTGCTCATTCTTGCAATTTCGCCGTTTCTCATAAGACGTACAAGTTGCATTATTATAATTTCAAGTTTATCAGGGTCAGTTCCTATTGCACCAAGAGCACCTTTCATTCTTGCAACGTGTCCGTGGTGGTCTGCGCCCCAAACGTTGATACCTTTGTCAAATCCACGTTTTTCAAATTTATTTCTGTGGTACGCAATATCAACTGCAAAATAAGTAGGAATTCCTGTATTTCTTATTAAAACTTCGTCTTTTTCGCTGCCAAATTCTGTTGCTTTAAGCCAAAGAGCACCGTCTTTTTCATATGTAAGTCCGCTCTTTTTAAGTTCTTCCATAGTTTCATTAACTTCGCCGTTTTCGTGAAGAACACTTTCTTTAAACCATACATCGTAGTTGATTTTGTATGCTTCAAGTCCTGTTTTTAAATTTGCAATATTGATAGGAAGAGCATAATCGCAAAGTGCTTGTCTTCTTTCTTCTTCAGGAGCATCAAGGTATTTATCGCCATAAATTTCAATAAAGTTTTTAGCGTGGTCTTTAATATCTTCGCCCTGATAACAATCTTCTGTAAGTTCAATGTAATCTTCGCCTTTTAAAAGTTGAAGGTATCTTATATCAAGTGATTTTTTGAATTTTTCAATCTGCGCACCTGCATCGTTGATGTAAAATTCTTTTGTTACATCGTAGCCGCATTTTTTAAGAATATTTGCAAGAACATCGCCGATAACACCGCCTCTTGCATTACCCATATGCATAGGGCCAGTTGGATTTGCACTTACAAATTCAACAACAACTTTTTTGCCTTCGCCGATATCCGACTCGCCGTATTTTTCGTCCAAAGAATCAATTTCTTTTAAGTTATCATAAAGCCAGTCGCTTTTTAAGTAAAAGTTAATAAATCCAGGTCCTGCAATTTCTACTTTTTCAATGTATGTATCTTCAATGTCAAAATTATCTACCAAAAGCTGGGCTGTTTGTCTTGGAGGCATTTTTACAAGTTTTGTTATTTTCATAGCAATATTACTTGAAAAATCTCCGTTTTGTTTATCTTTTGGAACTTCAATTTCTACAGGAAGCACAAAACCCGGCTCTTCAAATTTAAATGTTTTATTTTCTTCAAGGATAGCACAGGCGTTTCCTATAACAGAAGTAATTTCGTCTTTGATTTTTGCTATAATATCCATTTTCTTCTCCTTACGCTTTTTTAATATCAATATTGACACTATTTTGTCCGATGTATTCTTCGTTAATATCTATAATATAGTGAATATCTATTTTCCCGCCGTCGTCATTTATTTCTACATCAAGTTTATCTGCCATAACTCCGACAATAAGACTTCCGAACTGTGTGTTGTAATACGAAGTTGTTTTTTTGCCTTTTAAAAATATCATCTGGTTATTTACGTTTCCTGTGCGGATGATAGAAACTTTTTCGTCTTCAATTTCTACTGTTGTATTTGTCTTTTCAAATCCCGATATTTCACTTTCAGCGTATCTTAAAATATACTTTCCGTCTTCGTTTTCAAGTTTTCCCTCTGTAAAAAGTTCAATATCGTTTTCCTCGCCGTCTTGCATCTGCATTCCTTTTATTGAAATATTTACGTTTTGCATATTCTTTCCTCATCAGTATTTTTCTATATCTATTTTTTTAACTAAACTATCTATATTTTTACCCAAAAACAAGTTTGCAATTTTTGAAAAATCACTTGTTGAATCGCTTACAAAATATTTGTATTGCTCATCCTGTTTTTTTATAGCAAGCATATCATTTTTTATTAAGTAATCTTTAACATAGTCTGCACAAGATGCTCCTGAATCTATAAGAGTTACATTATCTCCAAGAACTTTTTTTATTGTGTTTGTCATATGCGGATAATGTGTACATCCTAAAATGAGTGTATCAATACCTTCTTTTTTGAAAATATCAAGATACTCTTTTGCAACAAGGTATGCCGCTTCGCTGTCTGCCATACCGTTTTCAACAAACGGAACAAAAAGAGGACACGCAAAAGATGTTGTTTTTATATCAGAGTCGATATTTTTTATTGTCTGTTCATACTTGTTACTTTTTATTGTTGCACTTGTGCCGATTATTCCGACTTTTTTGTTCTTTGTCATTTCGCATGCCTTTTTACTTGCGCCCTCAACAACACCTATTACAGGAATATCTTCGTTTAAATGCTCCATTACAACAGAACTTACAGTACCGCAGGCAATAACAATAAGTTTAATATCAAATGTCTTTAAAAAATTTATGTCGCCTTTTGCATATTTAATAAGTGTCTCGGTGCTTCTTGTACCATACGGAACTCTTCCTGTATCGCCAAAATACACAATATTTTCATCAGGGAGCACCTTCATAAGTTCTTTTACAAATGTAAGTCCGCCAAGTCCCGAATCAAATACACCAATATATTTATTGTTCATCATTTCTCATCGCCTTTTATTTTTCAAGTGCAATTTCAATTACACCATCAAGAATTTCCTGGTAAGTCATTCCGCCTTCCATAAGAAGTTTCGGATACATACTTATATTTGTAAAGCCTGGAAGTGTGTTGATTTCGTTAAGATAAATGTTTTTGCCGTCAACAAAAAAGTCAACTCTTGAAAGACCTTTTCCATCGAGTGCAGTAAATACTTTTATTGCAGTTTCTCTTATTTTTTCTTCCACGCCTTCTTCAAATTTAGCAGGAATTATAATCTGGCTTGTTGATGTTTCACTGTATTTTTCGTCAAAATCGTAAAAGCCGTCTTTTGCTTTTATTTCGCCAACACAAGATGCTTTAACATTTCCGCGATTACCAATAACTGCACATTCAACTTCTCTACCATTTAAAAATTCTTCTATAATAATTCGTCTGTCAAATTTAAATGCGTTCTTAACTGCCGATTTTAATTCTTCTTTGCTATTTGCTTTTCCTATTCCGATTGAAGAGCCTGCATTTGAAGGTTTAACAAACATAGGATAGCCAAGTTTTTCTTCGCATTCTTTTATTTTTTCATCTAAATCTTTAAGTTCAAAATCGTTTATTGTAACCCAGTCTGCCTGATTTATACCGGCATCTTTCATAACAATTTTTGTATATGCTTTATCCATTGAAACAGATGAACAAAGAACACCAACACCAACATATTTGATATTTGCAAGTTCAAAAAGTCCTTGAATTGTACCGTCTTCGCCGTTTTTGCCGTGAAGAACAGGGAATGCAACATCAATATTTATTTTTTCGCCTGTTTCTGTGCAAATTAAAGAACTATCGCCGTCAGCAAGATTTACTGTAATCTTTTTCAGACTGTCGCTATACCAATTATCTGTAATTATATCTTTTATATCTCCATCGTAAAGACGCCATTTTCCGTCTTTTGTAATTCCCACAGGGATTATATCGTATTTTTCTTTATCAAGGTTATTTATAACCGATGTAACAGACTTTAGTGAAATTTCATATTCGGTGGAATTACCGCCAAAAAGTACACAAATCTTCTTTTTCAATTTAAGGATTCCCTTCATAAAAAAATTATTTCATTATATTATAGCATATATTAAATAAAATTCCAACATATTTTTTATTTTTTATTAAAATAGTACAGTAATTTTTATTTGACACTTCATATTTTGTCTGTTATAATTGAATTTAGACTTAAAATGCGAAAAAAGGAGGATATTATGGCTTGTATAAAATTTAATAAAAACATTTCATCTTTGCCGCTTTCGGTTATATTTATTGACAAATATCTTCCTAAAGCAAACGCAACTTATGTTAAAATATATATATATGCTCTAAGACACAGTTTTTCTACATTGGATTTTGGAATTGAAACAATTGCAAAAGATTTGGAAATACTTGAAAGCGACGTTATAAACGCTTTTGAATATTGGAAAGAAAAAGGCGTTATAAATTTTTACGAAAAAAGCGGCGAGTATTTTGTTGAGTTTTTGGAACTTGACAAAGACGAAAATAGTGAAAATTCAAAAGTAATAGATGACAAGAAAAAACCGCGTTACAGTTCAAAAGAAGTATGCGTATATATGGAAAATGACAAATCGGTTAAAAATATGTATTCTCTTGCAGAAAAAATTCTTGCAAGACCGCTTAGCACTACTGAAATTACAACAATTTTCAGTTTTTATGACTGGCTTAAACTCCCAAAAGATGTTATTCTTATGATAATCGAGCACTGTGCATCACTTTCCAAAACAAGTATAAGATATATCGAAAAAGTGGCAATTAGCTGGGCAGAAAACGAGATAAACACAGTTGCAAAAGCAAAAAAATACATTGAAAAACTAAACAAAGCGCACGCCCTTACAGGAAAGATTAAATCTATTCTTCAAATTGGTGAGCGTAAGTTTACAGAAACCGAACTTAAGTACATAAATACATGGATAAACGAATACAAAGTAACAGAAGATGTTGTTAAAAAAGCATATGATATTACAATTGTAAATACATCAAAATTATCATATCCGTACCTTAATAAGATATTAAAATCGTGGTGCGAAAACGGTGGCGAATTTGCCTCAAAAGCAAGTAATAACACTGAGCCTCCAAAGAAAGGCTTTAATAACTACAGCGAAGAGAGAAATCTTACAGATTTTGAAAAGCAGATGCTAAAAATGCGTATGGATAAGAAAGGCGGTAACTAACTTATGAGATACGAAAATGCTGTTATAAAAAAAATAAATGACATATACGAAGATTTAAAAAGAGAAAGAGAAGAAGACGCTCAAAGAAGAAAAAACGAAATTTACAAAAAATTTCCGAGAATTGAAGAAATTGACGATGAAATTGCAGTAAGTGCACTTAAAGTTGCATCTAAAATAGCAGACGGAAATCACAGCGTTGAAGAACTTTCAAAAGAACTTATGGAAACGCTTAAAACTTTAAAAACAGAAAAAGGCGAAATTTACAAAGCAAACAACATCCCTTACGATTACACAGACGAAAAATTCAAATGTGAAAAATGTAAGGATACAGGATACATTAAAGGCGAAAGATGCAGATGTTTTCTTGAATATCTTGCAAAAAGCGTATATGAACTTTCAAACATTCCGCAAAGTGCAAAAGATGAAACTTTTGACAAGTTCGATTTTAGTTACTATTCAAAAAACATCGACCCGAAAATCGGAATTTCACACTTTGACAATGTTAAAAGCGTTTATGACAGTTGCATTTCGTTTTGTGAAAACTTTGAAAAAACAAATGAAAATCTTTATATTTACGGCAATGCAGGCGTTGGAAAAACTTTTCTTACAAACTGTATTGCACAGGATTTAATATCTAAGGGACACAATGTTCTTTACCAGACAGCATACAAAACTTTTTCGTTTTTAGATGATTACAAATTTGGCAAAATAGACAGAGAATCAAATCAGTTTTTGTTTGATTTAATCTACGACTGCGACCTTTTAATTATTGACGACCTTGGTACAGAATTCAACACACAGTACACTCAGGCGGCATTCTTTGACATTTTAAACACAAGAATTAACGAAGGCAAAAAAACAATTATAAGCACAAATCTGTCGTTTGAAGAACTTAGGGATATGTACTCACCAAGAACTGCATCAAGAATTGCAGGTGTGTTTACACTTCTTCATATTTTTGGGGAAGACATAAGAATTAAAAAGAAACTTCAAGGATAAATAAAAAAACGGGCATATGCCCGTTTTTATTTTTCGCAAAATGCTTTTATTAACTTTACTGCACTTTCAATATCATCTTTATGTGCAGTTTCTTTTGTTGAATGTATATATCTTACAGGAATTGAAATTGCACCCGTTTTTACACCATATTTTGATGTGTGAATTGCTCCGGCATCAGTACCGCCAAAAGAAAGTATTTCTCTTTGGAATTTAATGCCATTGTCATTTGCTTTTTTCTCTAAACTTTCTCTTATTTCTTTATCGCAAATTACAGATGCATCTTTTACTTTTATTGCGCAGCCCATTCCAAGTTTTACATCCATAACTTTGCACGAAGGTGTATCGCCGGTATCTGTAACGTCTACACATATTGCCATATCAGGTTCAATATTAAATGACGAAACTTTAGCGCCTCTTAGTCCTACTTCTTCCTGGGTTGTAAATACAAAATATAAATCGTAATCTGATTTTTTAAGTTCTTTTAATACTCTTAAAAGTACATAAACTCCTGCTCTGTTATCAAGCGCTTTTGATGAAATCATATTTCCCATATCTAAAAATTCGCCGCTAAACGAGCAAAAATCGCCAACATTTACTTTAGATTCGGCTTCTTTTTTATCTTTTGCACCGATATCTATAAACATTTTACTAAGTTTTATATTTTTTATACTGTCGATGTCTTCTTCGTATGAAATGACACCTCTTGTACCGTTTTCAAATTCAACACTCTGGTACAAAGAAAATATAGCATCAACACCGCCAACAGGTCCAAAGCGCAAAAATCCGTCATCATCTATATAAGTTATAGCAAGACCGATTTCGTCCATATGGGCGCAAAGCATAAGTTTTTTCCCGTTTCCTTTTTTGTGGACTACAATGTTTGAGAGCGCATCTTTTTGTATATCATCGGCGTACGGAGTAGCCTCTTTTATTATTAAATCACATATTTTTTCTTCATTTCCGCTTGGAGAATATGTTAAACATAATTTTTTAAGTAGTTCCATTATTTTAATCCTCCTTAAACTCAGATAGATTTTCTAAAATCAAATCCAAAAGTTTTTCCGTTTCTTTTATATCGTCTTTATGCACAACGCACACAGGCGAATGTATATTTCTTGAAGGTACACTAAGTACACAAACTGCGCATCCCGATGCATTTATGCTTATTGCTCCTGCATCGTTACCGCCAGCAACTGCCTGTTTTAACTGATATTTTACACCGTTTTTCTTGGCAAGATTCATTACAAACTTATTTAAGTTTTTATCATAAATCGTTCTTCTGTCAATTACGCTAAGCGCAACTCCGCGCCCCAAACGTGTAACTTTTTCGTGTTCTTTTGTAAATGGAATATCAAGCGCTGTTGTACATTCAAGTACTATGCAGATATTTGGATTTATTCTGTGAGCAAGTGCACTTGCGCCTCTTAGTCCTACTTCTTCCTGAGTTGTAAAGCAAAAATAAATATCTTCGTCATAATCTTTTTTTATGGCGTTTATAATTTCATAGCATCCAACTCTGTCATCTAATGCTTTTGCACAGATAAATCCGTTTCCAAATTCCTCATACGATGAATCAAATGTAAAATAATCGCCTACCGAAACGACTTTTTCGGCTTCTTTTTTATCTTTTGCACCAATATCTATATACATGTTTTTCATCTTTACTGTTGTTTGGCGTTCATCTTTTGACTGAAGATGAACTGCTTTTATACCAAGTATACCGAAAGTATTTTCGCATCTTACTGCCTGAGTTAAAAGTGTTCTTTCATCAAGACCACCGACTTCTTCAAACTTTAACGAACCGTCTTCGTTTATTGCAGTAATGATAAATCCCACTTCGTCCATATGGGCGCAAACCATAATTTTTCTTTCAGTTTTAGTTTTTCCTTTTTTAAATGCTATGACATTTCCCATTGTGTCAACTTCAACTTTTGTTGCATAAGGAGTAATTTTTTCTATTATAAAATCTCTTACTTTATCCTCGTTTGATGAAACGCCGTCTAAATTACAAAGTGTTTTTAGCATAAAGCATCACCTGCACTTTCAAGCGATGTTAAAAATTTTACTATCGCTTTTGATGTCATATTTGCATCTTTTATATTTACAACTTCATACGGAGTATGCATATATTTTAAAGGTATTGAAAACAGTGCAACAGGAATAGCATTTTTAGAGGTCTGTATAACCCACGCATCAGTCCCCGTCTGACCTCCGAACGCCTCAATATTATATTTTATTTTGTTTTTATCAAGAACTTTTATAATGTTATTGGTAAGATTTTTATGAAGGTTAGGCCCTTTTGTGATTACAGTTCCACTACCTGCTTTAAACGTTCCTTCTTTTGCATCAGGTGTTGTTGCATGGCAAACGTCTATTGCTATTGCAAAAGTCGGATCTACGCTGTATGCAGCGCATTTTGCACCGCGAAGTCCTACTTCTTCCTGCGATGATAAAACAACATACAAATCAAAGTTAAGATTAGTATCTTTCAATTTTTCAAGTACATCAAGTAGGATTGCAACGCTCATTTTGTCATCCTGACTTTTTGTTGCGATATAGTCTTTAGAAAGGATTTTAAAATCAGGATAAAAGGTTACAACATCGCCTACCGATACAACTTTTTCACACTCTTTCTTATTTAGCCCAACGTCTATAAAAAGTTTATCCATAGGTATTGTTTTTGACATTTCGCCTTCTTGTAAAAGATGCGGCGGTTTTGCACCGATAATTCCCGTTAAAACTTTTTTACCATGCACTTTTACTCTATTTGCAGGAAGTATTCTTGCATCAATTCCGCCAACAGATGTAAAGTACAAAAAGCCGTCATCGTCTATTTTTGTTACCATAAGACCAATTTCGTCTATATGTGCTTCAAGCATTACACTTCCCTTTGGATTTTTGCTTTTTTTAACACCGATTACGCTTTGCAACGGGTCTATTTTTATATCGTCTGTATACTTTTCAAAAAGTGTTTTAACTTCTTTTCCCAAATCGGCTTCAAAGCCTGAAACAGACTGAATTTCTATAAGTTTTTTTAAGTTTGCCTTCAGAGACATCTTACCACCTCATATGTTTTAAAATTAAAGTGATAGCACTATTGATTTAAATGTATTTCCTCTTTCTTCAAAGTTTTTGAACATATCAAAACTTGCACACGCAGGCGATAAAAGTACTGTATCGCCTTTTTCTGAAACTGCATATGCACTTTTTACGGCATATTCAAAATCATTTGCCATTATAACAGGTATTAAATCTTCGCCGTTAAATTCTTTTTCAACTTCTGCTTTTATTTTATCTTTTGTATCGCCGACAAGCACAAGGCATTTTACTTTTTCTTTTATTATTTTTCCAAAACCGTCAAACGGAATTTTTTTGTCATATCCGCCTGCAATAAGAATTACTTTTTCGTCAAACGATTTAAGCCCTGCTGTTGTTCTTGTAGGAGATGACGCAATAGAATCATTGTAGAATTTCACGCCATTAGTTTCCCTTATAAATTCAAGTCGGTGCGCAACACCGCCGAAATTTTTAGCAACTTTTACAATAGAACTTTTTTTGACAATATCATATGTTGCACTTATTGCAGCCAAAAAGTTATCTACATTATGTATACCGGGTATTCTTATATCTTTTTCGTTCATAATAAATTCATCGTTGTAGTAAATTTTTCCGTCCTGAAGATATGCCCCGTCTTTAGGTCTTTGTTTTAAACTGAATTTTACAACCTTTCCGTTTGCTTCTTTTTCAAACGAATTTGTAATTTCGTTTTCCATATTTATAATAAGTTTCCCGTCATCCTTCTGATTTAAAAAGATGTTCTTTTTAGCGTTTGTGTACTCATCCATATCTTTATGGTAATCAAGATGGTTCGGTGCAACATTTGTTACAACGCTTATTGGTGCACTTTCACTCATACACTGAAGCTGGAAAGAACTAAGTTCTACCACTACATAATCATTTGCATCCATATCGCCTGCTTTATCAAAAAGAGGAGTTCCGATATTTCCGCCGACAAACACTTTTTTCCCGTCTTCTTTTAAAATTTCACTTATAAGTGTTGTAGTTGTTGTTTTACCATCGCTGCCTGTAATTGCAATTATTTTACACGGGCATACCAAAAAGAACATTTCCATTTCACTTGTTATGCTTGCTCCGTTTTCCCTTGCTTTTTTAAGCGGCTCAATATCAGGATGTATCCCCGGTGTTTTAACAATAATATCACATCCGTCAAAATGGTCTAAGTAATCATCGCCAAGGTATAGGGCTGTGGTATTTTTTGTCAGAATATCAAGAGTTTTTTTATCAAACGCTTCTTTTTGTCTTTTGTCGCAACCTATAACTATTGCGCCTTTTTTTGAAAATAGTTCAATAAGAGGCATATTGCTTACACCAAGGCCAAGTACAGCAATTTTTTTACCATTTAATGTGTCTAAATAGAATTCAAATTTAGGATTTTTCATTTTTTTCTCCTTTATGATTTATTAACTGAGAAATTCCCATTATAAATAAAAATACTGCAAATATTTTTCTTAAAATTACAGTAGACATTTTTATAGCAATATACGAGCCTATAAAAGAGCCTAAAACACCAAATATAATTATTTTCCACGAAACTTTAAAATCTATATTCTTATTTTTTATATGAACAACAAGTGCACTTATTGCAGTTGGTACAAAATAATATAAATTTGTACACTGTGCCATATGCTGATTAAACCTAAGAAAAAGCGTAAGGCAAAGTATTAAAATTGTACCTCCGCCAATTCCCATTCCTGAAACAATGCCCGATAAAAACCCTGAAAGAATTGTCATTTAATCACCATCCTTACAGCTGCAATAATCATAAAAATTCCAAACACTTTTTTAACGTACTTACTTTTCAATTTTTTAAGAAGTTTTGCGCCTAAAAATCCGCCGATTATTCCGCCAACAGATGCCAAAAGTGTAATTTTAAAATTAAAGTATCCGCTTTTTGTGTAAAAAAACAAACTTATTAAAGTAAGCGGCAAAATTATAAAAATTGCAGTTGCGTGTGATTTTTTCGTTTCAAGATTAAGCATTTTTTGAGAGAGCGGTACAAAAACACTTCCTCCGCCCGAGCCAAAAAGTCCGTTACAAATTCCGGTAATAAGCCCTAAAAAAGCACATTTTAAAAAATCTTTCATTATACTTCTCCGATGTTTTTTATTTTAATATCGGACATTTTTTAAAAAATTATACAAATCTTTAAAAATCGGCGTGAATCGAAAATATCAGATTCGCGCCGCTTAATTTTTTATGTATACCCCACTTTAGCCGTGATACGGACTATTTCTAACCTGTATTTAAACAGGTGGATATCCGCCTTTGTGCTTTTTTGTTCCCTTGTTAAATAACATAGCCAAAAAGGCTATGACATGGTCTACACCCACACAAAGAGAAAGGATTCCTTATTAGATTTGTTGGTTAAAATATATCCTATAAACACGCACCAAGCAGGGATTTACTCAATAGTTATTTTAGCATAATTATTATATCATTTCAATATATTTAATTAAAAAAATTAAAATAACTTATTTTTATTTGCAATTTCCGGTTTTACATTTAAAAGTTTTACAAAATGTTTCTTTTTCTGTCGTTGCCATTGTGTTTTCTACCTGTATTGAACCTGCTGTACAGCAATCATCTTTTGTGTGATGTGCACATGATACAACATCACATTTTACACCCATAATTTTGTTTTCCATAACACTTACTCCTTTACAATTTTTGCTATTATTTCTACATAGCAAGCATATTATTTGCAAAAAATCAAAAAAATATTCTTTTTTTGCACATAAAATATTGAAAATTATATATTGCTATGTTAAAATTAACTAAAGATACACTTTATATTTAAGCAGTTGCGTTAGTATCCGAACCCGCCTAAACCAAGTAAAATAGCCGTTTTTCTTTGTTGTCGGTTTCAAAATATATATTTAAGGAGAAAACTATGGAAAGCATTAAACGTGTTGCTGCAATAAACGACTTATCCGGCTTTTGCAGATGCTCTTTATCTGTCGCAATTCCAATAATAAGTGCAATGGGACTTTGGTGCTGTCCCCTTCCTACTGCAATACTTTCAAATCACACAGGATATGACGATTTTTTCTTTGATGATTATACAGAAAAAATGGAACCTTACTATAAAATGTGGAAAACAAACAACGTAAATTTTGACTCTATTTACACAGGATTTTTAGGTTCTGTAAAACAAATTGATATCGTTATGGATTTTATAAAAAATTTTAAAAACGACAAAAATATTGTAGTTGTTGACCCCGTTATGGGCGATGACGGCGTTCTTTACTCTACATATACAAAAGATATGCAACTTGAAATGAAAAAACTTATTAAATATGCTTTTGTTATCACGCCAAATGTTACAGAATGCTCATTTTTATCTGATACAAAATACGAAGGCGAACATATTTCAATAGACAAAGCAAGAGATATGTGCAAAAAAATTGAAGGGCCAAAAAACATTGTTCTTACAGGGATAAGAAGCAAAGACAAAATAATCAATTTTGTATATAACACCCAAACAAAAGAAGAAACAATCGTTTCAAGAAACGCCGTCGATGTTTACTACGCAGGCACTGGCGATGTTTTTTCATCTGCACTTTGCGCATTTTTAACAAAAGGCTTCAATTTAAAAGAATCTGTTGAAAAAAGTGCAAAATTTGTTGAAGAAGCAGTTAAGCACACATTTATGTGCAAATTAGATAATAAAGAAGGTCTTGCAATAGAAAAATGTTTAAATCTTCTATGGGAGGAAAATTTATGAAAGCGCTAATTACGGGTGCATCATCAGGAATCGGCAAAGAAATGGCATACTGCCTTGCGAAAAAAGGTATTGATTTATGCCTTGTTGCAAGAAGATACGACAGACTTTTAAGCATTAAAGAAGACATCGAAAAAACTTATAATGTAAATGTTAGCATTTTTCAAAAAGATTTATCGGTTGCAACTGATGTCATATCACTTCCTTCTTTAACAGGAAAAGTTGACATTTTAATAAACAACGCAGGATTTGGAAAACTTGGAAATTTTACCGAAATAAGCCTTGAAGACGAACTTAATCTTATTGATGTGAATGTAAAAGCACTTCACATTTTAACAAAACTCTATCTTGAAATAATGGATGATAAAGGTTACATTTTAAACGTAGCATCTATTGCTGCTCTTCTTGGTGCAGGTCCTCTTCTTGCAAGTTATTATGCATCTAAAGCATACGTTTTATGCCTTTCGCAAAGTATTGATGAAGAACTTAAAAGTTCTAAACGAAATATAAGCGTTTCCACACTTTGCCCAGGACCTGTAGATACAGAATTTAACGATGTTGCAGGTGCTAAATTTAATCTTTCATCGCTTGATGCTAAAAAAGTTGCAGATTATGCAATCAAAAAAATGTTTAAGCGAAAAAGAGTGATTATCCCCGGATTTACAATTAAACTTTCTGCCATTGCAGCAAAACTTTTGCCTTCAAGTTTAATGGCAAAAATTACCCATAAAATGCAAAAGAAAAAAATGTAAAGGAGTGATATTATGAAGAAAAAAAACGACAACGAAAAGGAAAACAAATTCTCAAATAAAATACTTTATGGTGATGACAAAAGTAATGTGCGTCTTGACGAAGATTTTGAAATTGAAATCAGAAAGCGAGACAAAAAATACTTCCTCGGAAGTGCACATTCGCACAACTATTATGAAATGTACTATCTTGTAAGCGGAGAAATAAAATACTTTATCGGCGACAGCATTTACCTTGTAAAAAAAGGAGATGTTGTGCTTATTCCACCTCACATTATTCACAAAACTGTTTCGGGCGACGATTACGAACACACAAGAATACTTGTTACAATTATGCCGAGTTATCTTGAGGATTTCTTAAAATATGACCCTGATCTTTTTGATTTTTTCAATTCATACATCATTCCATCTACACACAGAATGACAGGAAGAATTGAAAATATACTTCAATCGCTCATTTCAGAGTATGTTGAAGGCTACGATAAAATTATGGTAAAATCACTTCTTGGTGAATTGTTTACTATCCTTAAAAGAAATGCCGACCTTGAATCAAAACGCAAAGAAGACCTTCAAGTGCACCGTGATTCATGTTCTAACAGAATACTTGGTGTTGTAAGATACATAAATAAAATGTATCACACAGATATAGGACTTGAGGATTTATCTCAGGAATTTTTTATGAGTCAGACATATCTTAGCCGTACTTTTAAAAAAATAATGGGTACTACATATTCCGATTACATAAGAAGTGTCAGAATAAATCATTCTATTCATTTACTTTTACATACCGATGACAATATTACCGAAATCGCATCAAGTACGGGATTTAACTCAAGCAACCATTTTTGTAAAACTTTTAAAGATTGTATGGGAATTTCTCCTCTTAAATACAGACAAAGTTTAAAGTTAGAAAATGCATCTAAGAAAAATCAAAAAGAAAAAAAAGCTAAAGATGTGTCTAAATGAGTTAATAAATATGTCTTATCGGGTTATTGATTGCAATTTTTGTATTTGATATAATTATAGTAACGGTTCAAATTATGCCACATAAATACAACTAATCGCCACATATTTCCATATACTTTATGATGGTATGTATGATATCATAATTTGGACATCAAAAAGTAAAAAGGAGAGAAATTTATGAAAAAACTGTTGTCACTTATTCTTTGCATTATGATGATTTTATCTTGTTTTTCGTGCGTTTCATTTGCCGATCAGGATATTAAAATTATAATCAACGGAAAAAATCTTGAAATGGATCAAAATCCTATTATAGTTGATTCAAGAACACTTGTTCCGCTTCGTGCAATTTTTGAAGCACTTGGCGCAACAGTCACTTGGGACGATGCTACAAAATGCGCAACAGGCGTTTTAGGTACAACTACTGTATCACTTCAAATTAACAATACTGTAGCAAAAGTAAACGGAAATGACGTTACACTTGACGTTGGCGCACAGATTGTAAATAGCAGAACTCTTGTTCCTGTAAGATTTATTTCTGAGTCACTCGGTTGCAAGGTTGACTGGGAAGATGCAACAAAAACTGTTATTATCACAAGCAGTCAGCCAACAAGCAAAAAAATTATTTTTGACGATTTAACATCTTTTGAAAATAACAAAGATTACGTTCTTGGCGGTGCATACAAAGCAGAAAACGTATCGTTATCTTCAGAAGTTGACCACACAACAGGTAGCGGAAAATCACTTAAACTTGGAAACAGAACATCTACAAGCCACAGACTTAAACTTAAAGATGTATTTACTCCTTCAGATATAGGTAAAACATTCACAATAAAAGCATGGATTTACATTCCTGACGCAACAAGTTTAATTGATGTAGGTGCTTACTCTGCAACAGGCACAGAATACGCAATGAAGCCAATAAGTCTTGCTGAAGCAAACGTTGGCAAAAACGAATGGACATTGATTGAATATACATACACACACGAAAATCCAATAGTTACACAACTTGGTTTTGACCAGGGAGCAAGCAAAACTATCCCTACTTTCTATATTGACGATATTGAAATCACAAGCGATGGAAACATCCAGAGCACACCTTCAGATCCAAACGGATTGAAACTTAAAAAGTCATATAAATTTGATGACTTGTCATCATTTAACGCTTTCGTTCTTGGCGGTGGGTACAAAGCAGAAAATGTATCGTTATCTTCAGAAGTTGACCACACAACAGGTAGCGGAAAATCGCTTAAACTTGGAAACAGAACATCTACAAGCCACAGACTTAAACTTAAAGATGTATTTACATCATCTGATATTGGTAAAACATTTACAATTAAAGCATGGGTTTACGTTCCCGATGCAATAAGTTTAATAGAAATGGGTGCATACTCTACAACAAATACACAGTATGCTATGGAACCGATTGCATCTTCTGAAGTTAAAGCAGGTAAAAACGAATGGACCCAAATAACACTTGTATACAAACACGAAAACGAAATAATCACACAAATCGGTTTTGACCAGGGTGCAAGTAAAACTGTCCCTGTCTTCTACATTGATGACGTTGAAATTTACGAAGGTGCCACAGAAGCAGTGCCTCCCAGTAGTGGCCAAGTAGAAGATAAAGAAGAAATTAAAGTAAACTATGTAACAGACGGACACAGACCAGTTCCGACAAACTTTACAAAAGGTAAAAACTACGAAGATTTAATATACTACGGACTTGATAAAAAAACTCCCCAACAGCTTTTAGCAGCACTTCCACAAGGAACTCAGGTTGTTGGTGGTAATTTTATTGCTGAAACAGTAACAGGCGCAACTCAGGATAGATACGATCCTAATCACGGAAAACTTGAAGTAATAGACGTTTTAAATATGCCGTTTACAAAAGCAGTAAGAGCAACTGTTTACAACCCACTTGAACCTGCTTACACTTTCCAATTATCACTTGGTACACCGCTTGCAGGCAAAGCCGAAGAAGGCGATGTATGTCTTTTAAAACTTTGGATGAGAACCCAGTCAGGCGGGCAGGGCGAAGCCCAAATGGGCAGTGTTATGGTTGTTGTTGAAGAAAACGGCGGTCAGCACAAAAAAACAATTGCCGCAAACGTAACAAATGCAAGGGAGTGGAAAGAGTTTTATTTCCCATTTGTATTTAAAGACAACTACACTCACGCAACAATACGTCTTGCATATTATTCGCAGGTTGTAGACCTTGGTGGATACGAAATTATAAACTACGGTAAAGATGTAAAAATTGAAGATTTACCAACAGACTCATTAAGTGCTCCTTATCTTGCGCCTGATGCCAAATGGCGTAAAGAAGCATGGGACAGAATTGAAAAGATAAGAAAAGGCGACTTTAAAGTTATTGTAAAAGATTCAAACGGCAACGTTATTCCAAATGCAAAAGTTGACGTTAATATGTATGAGCACGAATTTGAATGGGGCGTTGCAGTAAACACACCTGTACTTTCAGATGCTAACTATCAGAACAAACTTTCTGAAAACTTTAACGCAGCGGTTCTTGAAAACCACAACAAATGGACTTACTACGAAAAAGATCCTGAACTTGCAAAAAGTATTTTAAAAAGAATTCAGGAACTTGGAATAGAAAAAATAAGAGGACACGTTCTTTTGTGGGACAGAGAATGGATAGAAGGGTCATCTGCAACTCCTGACGACCTTCCTTCACTTCATAATGACAAAGCGGCACTTCAAAAAAGAATTAAAGACCATATTGATGGTATAACAAGTGATTTAAAACCATATATTCCATATGAATGGGACGTACTTAACGAAGCCGTAAGACACCACGTTATCAGAGATATTTACGGTGTTGGCATTGTTAAAGAATGGTTTGATATGGCGCGCGAAGCAATGGGTGAAGACGGAATTCTTTACTACAACGACTTTGACAGAACAGAAGGCGAATTTACACTTTTACAAGAATACGTTGATGCAGGTGTAGATTTTGACGGAATAGGCGTTCAGTCGCACTATGGTTCTCCTGAAAACCCTGAAAGTATTTATGAGCATTTTGAAAAACTCTCTAAATACGGAAAAAGATTAAAAGTTACAGAATACGATTTTTCATCTACCGATTTTGAACTTCAGGCAAACTTCTCAAGAGATTTTATGATTACAGCATTTTCTCACGAAGCAATTGACGGCTTTATTATGTGGGGATTTAGAGGGGCTGACAAATACATTCTGTACGATAAAGACTATAACCCACGTCCATCACTTGCCGTTTGGCAGGATTTAATCTACAATAAATGGTGGACAGACGAAAGCGGTGTAACAGATAAGTCTGGCGCATTTAACGTAAGAGGCTATTACGGCGACTACGATGTTACAGCAAGTGCAAACGGAAAATCAAAAACTGTAACTGCAAAATTCTACAAAGCAAATAACAACACAATTGAAATAGTACTTGACTAATTTAAAAAGCACTCTTTAATGAGTGCTTTTTTGTTGCAATTGCTTTTGTTGTGTGCTAAAATTGATGTATAGATTAAAGTTTTAATATTGATTTGATATAAGATTACAAACAACTTACAAAAAACGGAGGAAATAAAAATGAAAATAACTCACGATTTTCACATTCATACAACGCTTTCAAAATGTGCAAACAAAGAAAATGCAACGGTTGAAAACTATGTAAATCACGCAAAAAAATTAGGTCTTAAAAAACTTGGGTTTGCAAATCATTTCTGGGACGAAAAGTTCGATCCCGATGACAATAATTTTTACAAAGCGCATCCTTTTGATTATATTTATTCTCTTAAAGATGAACTAAAAAAATATGAAACCGAAGACATTAAAATGTATTTGGGATGCGAGGGCGAATACAGCTATAAACTGCGCTCTGTTGCAATAAGCGAAGAGGCGGCAGAAAAGTTTGATTTTATTGTTATTCCAAATTCGCACACTCATATGTCAATGCCAAAAGAGTTTTACGAGCCATATGAAAAACACGCAAAGTTTATGATAGATGCCTACAACGATGTTTTAGACTGTTCTATCAACAAATACATAACAGCAATGGCTCATCCATTTGAAGCAGTTTGCTGTCCGTACGACAACTCAATACTTATAGATTTAATAGACGACGATACATTTAAACGTCTTTTTAACAAACAGGCAGAGCGTGGCATTGCATTTGAAATAAATGTTAGTTCGATGAAAAAAAAGTCGCACGAAGAAATAGAAAAAATGTCGCAGATAAGAATGTTTAAAATAGCAAAAGATATGGGATGCAAATTTCTTTTTGGCTCGGATGCTCACGATGACAAGGCGCATCTTTATTATGAAAATGCATCTTTTGTGGCAGATTTAATAGAACTTAATAATGACAACATTTTAGAAATAGGGAGATAATAATGAGTAATATAGAAAAAATTGACAAAAATTTTAAAGTGGAAACGAAAATACAAAAAGATGATATTGTTTTTTATAATCCGCTTGAAAAACCTTTTAAAATTTATGGCATTTTTAAAGAAGACGGACATTTTAAAAGAATACCAACAAACGTTGCCGAAAGCGTAAGCGACGGAGTTGTACGCCTTCACAAAGATACTGCAGGCGGAAGGATAAGATTTAAAACAAACTCTGACTACGTTGCAATAAGTGCAAAATATAACAGAACAGGAAAAATGCCGCATTTTGCACTGACAGGAAGCGTTGGATTTGATTTATACGCCGACAATGTTTATACAGCCACTTTTGTTCCGCCGTTTGACATTGAAGATTCGTATGAAAGCGTTATTGATTTTAAAATTAAAACAGAAAATATGCGTGATATTACAATAAACTTTCCGCTGTATTCATGTATAGATGAAATTTATATAGGACTTAGCAAAAATGCAAAAATTGAGGAAAGTGCGCCATATAAAAACAAAAAGCCCGTTGTTTATTACGGCTCGTCAATTACACAGGGCGGATGTGCTTCAAGACCTGGAAATTCGTATCAGGCAGTTATTTCAAGACGTCTTGATTTAGATTATATAAATCTTGGATTTTCGGGAAATGCCAAAGGCGAAGATGAAATGGCAGATTACATAAAAAATCTTGATATGGAAATTTTTGTTTATGATTACGACCATAATGCTCCTACAAAAGAACATCTTGAAAAAACGCACGAAAGAATGTTTAAAATTATAAGAGAAAAAAATCCGGCTTTGCCTATTATTATGATGACAAGACCGCAGTATAATCCTACTCCTTTTGCTAAAGAACTTAAACCGGTTATAGAAAAAACATATAACAATGCCATAAATAGCGGAGATAAAAACGTGTATTTAATTGATGGAACTTGCCTTATGGAAATTGCAAAAGGCGACGGAACTGTTGACGGAGCACATCCAAATGACCTTGGATTTTTCTCAATGGCAAAAGCAGTTGGCGATGTAATAGAAGAAATAATTAAAAAAACAGATGTTTAAACATCTGTTTTTTATTTTAAAACATATTATTTATTCCTCATATTTAAGTGTTTTTGGAAGACCTAAAAGATAATCTGCAGAAACATTAAAATACATACATATTGCTTTTATATCTTCTATACTTGGTTCATATTTATCATTTTCTATATAAGAAAGTTTTCGCTGTGTCATATTAAGCGCCTTTCCTAAAGTTGTTTGTGTTAAATCATTATCCTCGCGAAGATTTCTTATTTTTTCTCCTATCGTCATAATAACTCATCTCCATATACAATTTATCATAGACGCAAACTTTCTATTGACTTTTAGATGCAAAACGTCTATAATCAAATTAACCTGCTACGTATTTTCCTTGTCATTATTGACATACAACATTAAATATCCTATAATAAATATGATAACTTTATTTTAGAAAGGAAATAATAATGAAACGACATTTTAAAACCATTTTTGCTTTATTACTTTTCATTATTTGCCTAAGTATTGTAGTATATGCTCAAAGCGGTGTAAAAGTATATGTAAACGGCATGAGAATTAACAAAGATGTTATTCTCAAAGACGGAACAACTTATGTCCCTATAAGAGCAGTAAGTGAATCAATGGGTGCACAGGTTGAATGGGATGATGTATCAAAAAGTGCATTTATTACTTTGACCGAAGAAGATATAATATCTAAATTAGTTTCCGATATAAGTCCAAGCGTTGTTACAATTATTGGAAATTACAACTCTACAAGCGAAATAAACAAATATAACAATTCTATTATGCATGGAAGCGGAGTAATATATAAAAGCAACGGATACATTATAACAAATGCTCATGTTGTTAAAGATATTAAAAATCTTACTGTTGTTTTAAATGATTCAACTTCACTACCGGGTAAAGTTTTATATAGCGATGAAGACGCTGACCTTGCAGTTATAAAGATAGAAAAAATTGGTTTAAAAGCTATTAAAATGGCAGATGAAAATACAATCATATCTGGAAAAACAGCAATAGCAATAGGAACTCCAATATCACTTTCTATGAGAAACACTGTAACAAAAGGTATTATAAGCGGTTGTGATGTTTCTGTTGAACATTCTTATTACAAACTTTTGCAAACTGATGCAGCCATCAATCCGGGCAACAGTGGCGGACCTTTAATAAACTCAAAAGGCGAACTCATAGGAATTAACTCATCAAAATTTGTAAGTATAGGTATTGATAATATGGGGTTTGCAATTCCAATAGATACTGTTAAGTATGTAATCAATCAATTTGAAACATACGGATACATATTAAAACCGAATTTAAATGTGGAACTTGAAGATTCATGGGAAGCAAAAATAGGACTCCCTACAGAAAAAGGCGTAACTGTTAAAAGCAGTCAAAACGATGCACTAAAAAGCGGAGACGTTATTATTTCTGTAAATGGTATTGCAATACACAGCAAAACAGATTTAAATGAAGTTATAAAAGATACATACAACGGAAATGATCTTTTAATTGAATTTATACGCAACAACACTACTGAGCAAGTTAAAATACAATGTTAAAGGAGAACTGTTATATGAAAAAAATATGTTCAATAGTTTTATTGGTTATTATGACCCTATCAATGTTTTCTTTTCATGCAATTGCGGATGAAAACAAAAAAATCGAGATAGAATTTTGTGTTGGTGATGACACACTTATGATTAACGGAAACCCTGTAAAAGTGGAAAAACCATATGTTGTAGATGGTGTTACACTTGTTCCTTTAAGAGTAATCACAGAAGCGTTCGGCGCGAAAGTCGACTGGGATGCTTCAACAAAAACTGTTACTCTTACATATCCTGATGTAAACATCGTTTTACAAATTGGAAATCCTATTGCTGAACTTAATGGCAGTGCACAAACACTACTTTGCGCACCACAACTTACACCAAGCGGATTTACATTTGTACCATTAAGATTTATTTCCGAAAATTTTGGTGCAACTGTATCTTATGATGATGCTACAAAGCGTATAAAAGTTATTAAAGATGTATCAGATGACAGTTTATCTATGGTAGAAGGTATTGTAGAAAACAAATACATTGGCGATAGTTTTTACGGTTGGTCTATGGAAAACTTCCGTGATATGAATATGGACTACCGCGAATTTGACGGAACATATACATCGTTTTGCGACAGTGAAAACAATTATATCGAAATATATGTAGATACAGTCGGCGATGAACTTGACTTTGATAAAGAATTTTTAGATGAAAAAGATTCGTTTTCTGACTTGACTTTAGTTAAAGCAAATAAAGATACTTCAGATGAAAACAAAAAAACAATGCATTTTCAGGCAAAAAACAAAGATACTTTTGTAGAAGAACGCATTATTATAAAAGGTGATTACAGTTATGTAATTATAGGTTACTTTAATGCGAAAAATGAAACAATAAAAACAGAAGGAAGCAGAATAATCGGAACATTTGATACAACATTTGCAGGCGATGATATTTATGATTTATCAAATGTAAAAAATTGTGTTCGCAGATTTGAATCAGAAGAAGCAAAATTATCTTTTGATGTACCTCAGGATTATATAATTGTATCTGATACTGATTTAGAAAACGAATTTGAATTTGTAAGTATCAAAAAAGATGATAATATATCACGTATACATGTGTCATTTTATTCTAAGGACAATGCCGGAAGTGCTTTAGAAATGGCAACTGAAGATTTTAATCACAATAAATCATATATAAATGAAGATATAGTAAAATTCTCATTAAATGTAAATCCACGCCTCTATAACGGAAGAGAAGCATATGAATATTATTACGAAATAAACGCAACAAATTACAGTGAATATACAAGAGATATTTTCTTTGAAGTAGGCGATTATGTTTACAATGTAGGAATTACATTAAAACTTCCATATCCAAGTTACAATGCATTTATTGAATCCTTTATAAACAGTATGAAAGTTGAAGAAATTGATATAAATAAAATGGGCTCACTTTTAAGAAACATCAATGATCGCGAAGGCACATACACATCCGATGAAAATCCAAACTTTGATATCACTTTACCAAATAACTATAAAGAAGTATCTTTAGGTCAGGGCAATATGTCATATGTAAACGAGTTATCAGGTGTTGTGATACAATTACAGATAATAACCCAAAAAAATAACTTTAAAGCTTCTGAAGTAGAAGATGCAGTAGACGAAATGGAAGGTATCGTTTACAGTACAAAAGGTGTAAAATTGATTGAAAAAACGAATCGCGTTTTATATGGTACAAAAAGATTTTGGAAGTTTATTGCAAAAAACACAATAAATGAAGATTATGTTGTATTTGAAGAATTCTATGTTTTCCCAAAACAAAATAAACTGTATGCTTTTACAGTTACTTATTCTGAACTTGCATATTCAAAAGCGGCAAAACAAGAAATCAGCGATATTTTAACTTCAATTAAATTTAAGTAACAAAAAACCTCTTTGGAAAATTCCAAAGAGGTTTTTTAAAATAATACTTGATTATTTTTTTGTTTTGTAATATAATACTAAGAAAAAATTAAACAAGGTGATAAAAATGAGCAATATATGGCACGATATAAGCCCAAAAAGAATAACTCCAAACGATTTTATGTGCGTTGTGGAAATTACAAAGGGCAGTAAGAAAAAATACGAACTTGACAAAGAAACAGGCTACATTATGCTTGACAGAATACTTTATACATCAACACATTACCCTTCAAACTACGGATTTATTCCGCGTACTTACGGTGATGATAACGACCCGCTTGATGTACTTCTTCTTTGCAGTGAAAGTATTGAGCCTTTAACGCTTGTAAGATGCTATCCGATTGGCGTTATTACAATGATTGACAACGGAAGATGCGACGAAAAAATTATTGCAATTCCGTTTGGCGACCCAACATACAATATTTACACAGATATTTCTCAGCTCCCAAAACACATTTTTGACGAAATGACTCACTTTTTTAAAGTATACAAGGCGCTTGAAAACAAAGAAACTGCTGTAAATGAAGTTCAGGGTGCAGATGAAGCAGTAAAAATTATAACACAGGCAATTGACAGTTATATTGAAAATTTCTGTAAATAAAAAAGCATCCCATAAGTGGGTTGGTCTTAAGGATAAAATAAAACCGAGTGAAAATAAATCACTCGGTTATTTTTATTGCTTGAATATTGTAGGGGACGGCGCGAAACGACGTCCCGTAAAGCCTCCCTTGTGTAAAGGGCGATGTTTGCCAGTGGCAAACGCTTATCGCCGACCGAAGTGGAACGTAGACGGGGGACCACATTAGTGGTGGAGGGATTGTAATTATTAAAATTACTATAGACACAATCCCTCAGTCTCGCATTTGCTCGACAGCTCCCTTTAGGCAAGGGAGCCTTTTTCAAAAATCCCTAACACGCACTCACTTAAGGGATACTTTTATTTTTTGAACATTCTTTTTAACTTGTTTTTTACTCTTCTTATAAATTTTCTTAAAGGTCTTGAATATGTCCAGAATACACAATAGCATTTATATGAAAAATCATCGCAACTTATGTATTTTCCATCTTTATAAAAACCTTTAAGCACCGCAACAACATCGTTATATGTTATTCCGTATTCTTTAACATACTGATGATCTCCGCACATAACGTATGAATCTTTTTTTACTTTTATAATTCTGTGCAAAACAAAACTTCCGTCGCTTCTTCTATAAAGAGGGACATCATATTTTTTTAGTCGGCTTCCTTGTTTTATTAAAACAATTGTATCCTCGCCGTTTCTAAGCAGTGGCATCATACTTGTGCCTGTTGCAATCATTTTAAATTCTCCGCCACTTTCAAGAACTGCCTGCATTGCAGGATAAATTTTTTCAATCGAGAAACTAACAGTTTTCAATTATATCGGCTCCTTTTAGAGTATTTAAAAATGTCTGTAAGTCCTCAGTTGCTGTTTTTTCGTCAATAGAATATTCTTTCATAAGTGCTTCTATAAGTTCGCCTTCTGTTGCACCTGTTTCAAGTTTTTTCCAAAGCATAATTCCGCTTTCATTTAGTGTTACCATTGAGTTAAATGTTTTGGAAAGTTTTCCCGTTGCTACAACTACACCGGTATCGTCAATTTCACTAAGTAAAAATCCTTTTTTAATATTCATTTAAATTTCTCCTTTACTCATTGTACTAAATGATAACATTGCTGCTTCATCGCTTATATTGCAATAAAGTCTGTACACATTCGTATTTTTTAAAGTCTCAATTACAAGTGCCATTAAATTTGCCATTTTATCTTCAGGTCTTATTGTCTGATTAAGTATTGGCAGTACTGCATCTGATGCTTTTACTTTTTCGATTTTATTTTCTATTCCACGCTCTAAAATGCATATTGATTTAAGCGGAACTTTTACATTTTTATTCTGGTCAGTTTTCCCTGAAAACGGCGTTCCGTAAACGTAAATTCCATCATCTTCAATTTTAATTGCAGGTTTATCGTCATTTATAATAAATGCATCTTCAAAATTCTTAAGCCATAGTGATGTGTGGGTAGATTTACCCGTACCGCTTGATGCCGAGAACAAATACGCATTATTATCTTTTGCAACTGCAGATGAATGAAGTAAAAAACAGTTATAATCCAAGCATTTTTCATAAAAGAGCGAACCATAAAAAATATATTCACAATCGTCAAGCGTAAGATGTGGATTTTCCTTTTGTTGCTCATTTAAAAATTCATCTGAAATGTAAAGTTCAAAGTCGATATTTTCTTCATCGCATATATACGCTTCGCTTTGAGTTTTTAAAGTTTTATATTTGGGATTCATTTTTACATTCATCCCCGCGATTTTATATACCGGCATCGTTTCACCTCTTACTTATTTTATCTTGTATGATAATGTCATAAGACTATCTGACAAATGAACATTTTCTATTGGAACATCTGAATCAAGTTCAATTTCGGCATATGAAAAATTCCATATTCCTTTTATACCATAGTCGATAAGTTGTTTTGCAATATCGTTTGCTACTTTTTTAGGAACTGTCAATATAGCAATTTCAGGTTTATTTTCTTTAATAAAATCTTTTAAACGGTCGTTATCATATACTTCTATACCATGTATTTTTGTACCTATTGTATCTTTGTCAATATCAAAAATCCCAATAAGTTGAAAACCTCTTTTTTCAAAGTTTGCATGGTTTGCAAGTGCATGACCGAGGTATCCCGCACCTATTAAAATTGTGCTTACACTTTTGTCAATACCTAATATTGATGCTATTTCATTTCTTAAAAGTTCCACATTGTATCCGTAGCCCTGCTGACCGAAACCTCCGAAAAAATTGAAATCCTGACGGATTTGGGATGCTGTTACTCCCATTTTTTTGCTAAGTTCTCCCGATGAAATTCTATAAACATTCTTTTTTAAAAGGTCATCGAGATAACGATAATATCTGGGTAGTCTTTTTGCAACTACCTCAGGAACATTCTTTTCCTTCAATTTTATGCCTCCGCATTTATTTATTTAAACAGAAATCTGTTTATTTTTGGATAAATTCTGTCAGCTTAGTTTTTCATTTTTTATAGACTTTTTATTGTTTCCATAATGTAGTTGGCAAATTCTTCACCTGTTGCACCTGTATCTCTGCCTGTCATTACAAGTTTCTTTTCTTTAAACATACAAATATCAAGTGCTTCTTCAAGTTTTCTTGCTTTGTCGCTTTCGCCAATATGGTCTAAAAGCATAACACCTGCTCTTATAATGCTGCAAGGGTCAGCGTATTTATCTCTGCCTTCTTTAACCATTCTTGGAGCACTTCCGTGAATTGCTTCAAACATAGCATATTTTTTACCGATGTTTGCACTTCCTGCAGTACCTACACCACCTTGGAATTCTGCTGCTTCGTCAGTTAAAATATCGCCGTAAAGGTTAGGAAGAACAAGCACTTCAAATTGTGTTCTTCTTTTTTCGTCAACAAGTTTTGCTGTCATAATATCAATATACCAGTCATCAAGTTCAATGCCAGGGTAATCTTTAGCAACCTCCTGACAAATATTTAAGAACTTACCGTCTGTTGTTTTAACAACGTTTGCTTTTGTAACTGCAGTAACTCTTTTCTTGCCTGTTTTTTTAGCGTATTCAAATGCAGCGCGTGCAATTCTTTCGCATCCTTCTGTTGTAGCAACGCAAAAGTCCATTGCAAGGTCATCTGTAACGTGAACACCGTCGCTTCCAAGAGCGTAACTTCCTTCTGTATTTTCACGATAGAAAGTCCAGTCTATACCTTTTTCCGGAACTCTTACAGGACGTACGTTTGCAAAAAGGTCAAGTTCTTTTCTCATTGCAACGTTTGCACTTTCGATATTTGGCCATTCATCGCCTGCTCTTGGTGTTGTTGTAGGACCTTTTAAAATAACATGGCATTTTTTAAGTTCGCAAAGGACATCATCAGGAATTGCTTTTCCGCAAGCAACTCTGTTTTCAATTGTAAGACCGTCTATAACTTTAAATTCAACCTTGCCTGCTTTTACTTTGTCTTCTAATAAGAATTCCAAAATTCTGTGTGCTTCTTTTGTAATTGCAGGACCTATTCCGTCGCCACCTACAACGCCGATTATAAGTTTATCAAGTTTTTCGTAATCTACAAATTCTTTTTCCGCATTTATTCTTTCTACTCTTTCAAGTTGATTTCTAAGTAGTTTTTCAAATTTTTCCATTGCAATTTTAATGCTGTTTTCCATTATATTTTCCTCCTATATGTGTAGTATTATTTACTTGTTTCTCTTGTGTAGTTAAGTAATCCGCCAAGCACCATCATTTCTCTTTGACGGTCTGAAAGTGCGATGTTTACTTTATACTCCTCACCTTTTGTAATGTTTTTAACGATTATTTCATCACATTCCATAACATTTTTTGCAGCATTTTCGATTTTTAATTCATCATACATATCTATTTTATCATAATCAGCTTCATTTGTAAATGTCATTGGAAGTATACCTGAATTTATAAGGTTTGCCATATGAATTCTTGCAAATGATTTTGCAATTACGCCTTTAATTCCAAGATAAAGCGGAACAAGAGCCGCATGTTCTCTTGATGAACCTTGTCCGTAGTTAGAACCTGCAATAATAAATCCGCCGCCGTTTTCTTTTGCACGCTGTGAGAATTTATCATCACAAGGAGCTAAACAGAAAGATGACAAATAAGGAATATTTGAGCGATATGGAAGTAGTTTTGCATTTGATGGCATAATGTGGTCTGTTGTAATGTTATCTTCAACTTTAATAAGTGATTTTCCAACTATTTCATCGCCCATTTTTGTGTTAACTGGGAATTCTTTGATGTTTGGTCCTTTTATAACTTCAACATCGTCGCCTTCTTTAGCAGGAGCAACTACCATATTATCGTTTATAAGGAATTTTTCAGGCATATCAACGTGATTTGAAAATTCAAGTTCTGTTGGGTCTGTAAGATAGCCTGTAATTGCACTTAGTGCAGCAGTTTCAGGGCTTACAAGATAAACCTGAGCCGATGCTGTACCGCTTCTTCCTTCAAAGTTTCTGTTAAATGTTCTAAGTGAAACAGCATTTGTTTTTGGAGACTGTCCCATACCGATACAAGGACCGCAAGCAGATTCAAGTATTCTTGCACCTGCAGCTATCATATCAGCAAGAGCGCCGTTTTCGCTAATCATATTAAATACCTGTTTTGAACCCGGTGCAATTACCAAACTTACATCTTCGTGAACTGTTTTACCTTTAAGTATTCTTGCAACTTTCATCATATCCATATATGATGAGTTTGTACAACTTCCGATTGCTACCTGGTCAACTTTTATTTTACCGATATTTTTAACTGTATCTACATTGTCAGGCATATGAGGTTTTGCAGCAAGCGGAACAAGTTTAGATAAGTCTATTGTGATTTCTTCGTCGTATACTGCATCTTCGTCTGCTTTAATTTCAACAAAATCTTCTTCTCTGCCTTGTGCTTTAAGGAATGATTTTGTAACTTCATCACTTGGGAAAATACTTGTTGTTGCGCCAAGTTCAGCACCCATATTTGTAATTGTTGAACGTTCAGGAACAGTGAGTGTTTTTACGCCTTCGCCTGTGTATTCAATTACTTTTCCTACGCCGCCTTTTACAGTTAAAATTCTAAGTACTTCTAAAATAATATCTTTTGCAGCAACCCATTTGTTTAATTTTCCAACAAGGTTAACTTTAACAACTTTTGGCATTGTAATATAATATGCGCCGCCGCCCATTGCAACAGCAACATCAAGTCCACCTGCACCTATTGCAAGCATACCAATACCGCCGCCTGTTGGTGTATGGCTGTCAGAACCAAGTAATGTCTGACCAGGAATACCAAATCTTTCAAGATGTACCTGATGGCAAATACCATTACCAGGTCTTGAAAAATAAATTCCGTGTTTTTTAGTTACTGTCTGTATAAATTTCTGGTCGTCAGCATTTTCAAAACCTGACTGTAATGTATTGTGGTCAATATATGCTACTGATCTTTTTGTTTTTACTCTTGGAATACCCATTGCTTCAAATTCAAGATACGCCATTGTACCTGTTGAATCCTGAGTAAGTGTCTGGTCTATTCTGATAGCAATTTCCTCGCCTGCTACCATATTACCTGAAACTAAATGGTCTTTGATAATCTTTTGTGTAATATTCATTTTTAAGCCTCCTGCAAAGTTTTTATCCTTGTATTATATAAATTGATTACAAGTCCTATGCAGACGATAAGTGATAGAATCTCTGCAATCGGAAATGCTAACCATGTTGCACTAACGCCAAATTGTGACAGATAATATGCCACAGGAAGTATTATGACAAGTTGTCTTAATACTGAAACACACAAACTGTATGTTCCTTTGCCGACCGCCTGGAAAAGTGTTGATGACATAATTCCAAGTGCTGCCGGTATAAAGTTTATACAAATTATTCTAAGTGCCGGAATACCTATTTCCATCATTTCTTTATTCGCATTAAATATCGATAAAAGAATATGAGGAATTGTCATAAATAAAACTGTTCCGACAATCATTATTATTAGCGCAATAAGAATTGCTTTTTTATAGCAGTCCATAAGTCGCATTTTGTTTCTTGCACCAAAGTTATATCCCATAATAGGCATTACACCTTGATTCAAGCCGAATACAGGCATAAATACAAATGACTGAAGTTTAAAGTAAATACCAAGTACCGCAACTGCAACTTCACTAAGTGTAATAAGTATCATATTTAAAAATGTTGTAAGAACAGATGCTATACTTTGCATAAGAATGGCAGGAATACCTACCTGATATATATTTTTTATAATTTTGAAATCCAATTTAAAGTTTTTAAATGAAAAACTAACGTGAAAATCCTTTCTTTTTACAACATAATACGCATAAACAGCAGATATAATCTGACCTATTACTGTTGCTGTTGCAGCACCTGCAACTCCCATTTTCGGAATACCAAAATATCCGAATATAAATATCGGGTCAAGTATTATGTTTGAAATTGCACCTATAAGTTGAAACATCATAGGATAAAACATATTACCTGTTGCCTGAACTATTTTTTCAACACTTGTTGCATAAAATGCACCTATCGAAAATACCATTACAATTGTAAGGTAAGTTTTTGCATCTTTTATAATTACATCACTTGTAGATGGCGAAGAACACATTTTTATAAATGGTCCTGATAAAAACAGTCCTGCAATAACAAAAATTATCCATGTTGCAACCGCTAATACTATGCCGTGCGCTGCTGCTAAATTTGCTTCGTCCTGTTTCCTTTCGCCAAGTCTTCTTGATATAAGTGAATTTGCACCAACACCCGTACCTACTGAAAATGCAACTATCATCATTTGCATAGGATACGCGAGCGACACGCTTGTTAGAGCATCGCCGCTTATTTGCGAAACAAATATACTGTCTACTATATTATAAAGCGACATTATAAGCATTGAAAACATAGCCGGAAGAGACATATTTAAAATGAGTTTAAGCATTGGCATAGTGCCCATTTTATTGCTTTTTTCATCTGCCACTTTTTCCACCTCGTAAAAATATCAAAATATAATCAGTTTATTATATCATAAAAGGTTTTATTTTTCAACTGTAAATCGCAGTTTATATGAATATTTTTTCGATAAAATAATAAATATTTTTCAAAAAATTCAAAACAAATGTACTTTTGTAAATTTTGTACTTTTAAACGTAAAAAACTCCACTTAAGTGCGTTGTTCTTAGGGATAAAAAACAACCCAAGTAATTTTAAAGTTACTTGGGTATTTTTATTAATATTGTAGGGGAGGGGCTCTGTCCCCTCCCGTATTTCTTGGGTGTTTTTGCTATTGTTGTAGGAAATGGCGATTTTCGACATTCCGTTTTTCACAAAATTATTTCAACATAAAATCGTTAGTTTACTTTCATGTCTCCGACGGGTTCTTTTGGCGAATAAAGAACCAAAAACGCGGGGATTTCGGTCGAGAACCTCGACTTGA